>CWGI01000001.1:0-601754 GCA_001179805.1 Candidatus Hepatoplasma crinochetorum
CAACTTCATCATTTAAAGTATCAATTGCTGCTTTATTATTTTTATTTACAATTTCTTGATTTGTTCCACCTTCAGCTGTCGGATTTGCAGTAGGAACATCAGAAGTATCTCCATCAAGAATACCATCAACTTCATCATTTAAAGTATCGATTGCTTCCTTATTAGCTTCATTTACTTCTTGTTGATTTGAACCACCTTCTTTGGTAGGATCTACAGTATCAACAGTAGCAGTATTTCCTGCTGGTGTTCCATTATTAATAAGGTCATCAACTTCATCATTTAAATTATCGATAGCTTCTTTATTAGCTTCATTTACTTCTTGTTGATTTGCTCCCCCTTCAGCTGTCGGATTTGCAGTAGGAACATCAGAAGTATCTCCATCAAGAATGCCACTAACTTCATCATTTAAATTATCAATCGCTTCCTTATTAGCTTCATTTACTTCTTGTTGTGTTGTTCCACCTTCAGTTGATGGACTAGCAGTATCAATTACTGCAGTATTTCCAGATGGAACTCCATTATTAATAAGGTCATCAACTTCAGTATTTAATGTATCAACTTCATCATTTAAAGTATCAATTGCTGCTTTATTATTTTTATTTACAATTTCTTGATTTGCTCCCCCTTCAGCTGTCGGATTTGCAGTAGGAACATCAGAAGTATCTCCATCAAGAATACCATCTACTTCATCATTTAAATTATCAATTGCTTCTTTATTAGCTTCATTTACTTCTTTTTGTGTTGATCCACCTTCTTTAGCAGGATCTACAGTATCAACAGTATCAGTATTCCCTGCTGGAACTCCATTATTAATAAGATCATCAACTTCAGTATTTAATGTATCAAATTCATCATTTAAATTATCAATCGCTGCTTTATTGTTTTTATTTACAATTTCTTGATTTGCTCCTCCTTCAGCTGTCGGATTTGCAGTAGGAACATCAGAAGTATCTCCATCAAGAATGCCACTAACTTCATCATTTAAATTATCAATTGCTTCCTTATTAGCCTCATTTACTTCTTTTTGTGTTGATCCACCTTCTGCACTTGCATTTGCTGTATCAATTGTTCCGGTATTTCCTGCCGGAACTCCATTACTGATAAGGTCATCAACTTCAGTATTTAATGTATCAAATTCATCATTTAAATTATCAATCGCTGCTTTATTATTTTTATTTACAATTTCTTGATTTGCTCCCCCTTCAGCTGTTGGATTTGCAGTAGGAACATCAGAAGTATTTCCATCAAGAATGCCACTAACTTCATCATTTAAATTATCAATTGCTTCCTTATTAGCTTCATTTACTTCTTTTTGTGTTGATCCACCTTCAGCACTTGCATTTGCTGTATCAATTGTTCCGGTATTTCCAGATGGAACTCCATTACTAATAAGATCATCAACCTCAGTATTTAATGTATCAAATTCATCATTTAAAGTATCAATCGCTGTTTTATTAGCTTCATTTACCTCTTTTTGTGTTGCTCCACCTTCTGCACTTGCATTTGCTGTATCAATTGTTCCGGTATTTCCAGATGGAACTCCATTATTGATAATACCATCAACTTCAGTATTTAATGTATCAAATTCATCATTTAAATTATCAATTGCTTCTTTATTAGCATCGATCGCTACTTTATTATTTTTATTTACAATTTCTTGTGTTGATCCACCTTCATTAGTAGAATCTGCAGTATTGATAGTTGAAGTTGTAATATCATCACAATCACAACCAGAATCACAACCACAATCAAGACAATCAATCTTGTCATTAATTTCATTGATTTCTGAATTAACTTTAATTACTTCTGCATTTAATGTAAAAATATTTTTTTTATTAGCTTCATTTACTTCTTTTTGATTTGGTCCACCTTCAAAAAAACTATCAACAGTAGATACATTTTCTGTATTAGTTTTTATATCGTGATCATCAATTTTAGAACTAATATCATCAACTAAAGTATTTATACTATCTATATCTTTCTTATTAGCTTCATTTATTTCTTTTTGATTTATTCCACCTTCTAAAGTAGTATCAACAGCACTAATAGAAGAAGTAGTATTAGCTTCTCCAAAAGATTCCATCTTATCACTAATATCAGAAATTTCTGAATTTAATGAATCAAAATTAACTTTATTTTTTATATTAATTTCTTGTTGTGTTTCACCATTTTCTAAAGAAAAATTAGTGGCATTAACTTTTGCAGTATTTATATCTAAATCTAAATCCAAATTATCAATTTTATCATCAATTTCGGTAATAGAATCATTTAAATCATCAATGTTTTGTTTATTTTTTTCATTTACTTTTTGTTGTGTTGTCCCACCTTCTAAAGTAGAGTTAATTGTTTCAATAGAAGAAGTAATAGTTTTTATTGAAGTATTACCGTTAACAACATCATTAAATTCACTATTTAAATTATCAATGTTTTGTTTATTTTTTTCGTTTACTTGTTGTTGTGTTGTTCCACCTTCTAAAGTAGAACTAATAGTATTAATAGATGATGTAATAGTTTTTATTTTAGTTCCACCACTTATAATAGAATTAATACTTTGTGTAACATTTTCATTTACTTCTTGTTGAAATCCTCCCCCTTCAGTAACAGGATTTACTGTTTGTACATGAGCAGAATCAGTAATTGATGCTGTAATTTTTTCTGTTTCTTCTACAAAATCACTTTTATCAGATTCATTTTCCTTAAAATTTAACTCATTTTCTTTTTCCATAATTTAATTTACCCTATATATTATTTTTTAAAATTATTTTTATTTAATATTAATTAACATTTTTTTACACTAAAAATGAAGCATTTCTGCATGTCTCTAATTTAACTCTAAATATAGATAATTATTTATCAAATTTTGATATTCTAAAAATCCATTATCTTATTTCTAATTATAATAAAAAATAAAATAAAAATATCTATTTTATTTTTTTAATTATTTTTTGTAATTTATAAATTTAAGCAAAATATAACTTTATTGGAGGGATATATTAATTTATTTTAAATATAATTTATGATTTTTTTATTAATGAAAAAAATTTTTATATTTATAAAATATAATTTTAGAAAATAATTTAAATATATTTTATTTTTTTAAATATTTTATTTTATTTTTTTAAAAGTTGATATAATTTTGAAAAATGGGAATGTAAATTAAATTAATTATTTTTAGGGTATGAAAAAATTCTTTATTACACTTATTATTTTTCCAATATTAATTATGTTTGGATCAATAAATAGTAGTTTTAAATTTTTAAAATCAAAAAACTATTCAGATTTAGAAATCGAATCAATCGTAGATTTAGAATTTTCAGCAGATGGTAATACAAATGGAGCAGTTGTCGACACTAATGGTGATCAAAATGGTGACACTATTTATATGTGAGGACAAAATAATAACTATCAAATAGGAGATGGGACAGCTACAGATAAATTTTCACCTGTAGAAATTACGCCTCAAGGACAAAGTAGTTGAGGGGGAGATATAATTAATTTAGAAATCGCACAATTATTTAGTGGTGCTACTGTTGATAGTAATTATGATGGTTATGCAGATACACTTTATTTATGAGGTAGTAATTATCGTGGTGAAATTGGAAATGGAGAAACAACCGGATCAATCACAACTCCTCAAGTTATTACACCAGAAGGAAGCACAACTTGAGATGGAAATATCATAAATTTTTCATTAATGTATGCAAATACAGCTGTTTTAATTGATACTGATTATGATGGATATGGTGATTTAGTTTATGGTTGAGGTGAAAACACTGATTATGAAATTTCACCTAAAGATGATAATGCAATTTTATATCCTGAAATAATTGCTCCTGAAGATAATGATTGAGGTGGGAATATCATTGATTTAAAATTAGGTTCTCGATTTGGTGGAGTAACTGTCGATAGTAATTATGATGGTCTTGCAGATATGTTATATATGTGAGGAGATAATAGTTATGGAGAACTTGGATTAGGAGCATCATATCAATATTCACAGTATCCTACAATAGTTAATCCACAATCTGGTAGTTGAGATGGTGATATTATAGATCTTACACTCGGATTTTTTAATTCTGGTTTATTAATAGATACTGATTCAGATGGAATAGGAGATTTAATTTATAGTTGAGGACAAAATAATTATGGTCAACTTGGGGACGGAACAAACATAATTAGATATTCTCCAAAAATAATTACTCCTAGTTCAGGAAGTTGAGGAGGAAATATTCTTCAATTTGAAAAAGGAAGTTATACCTCTGGTGTAATAATAGACTCTGATTTAAATGGATCAGGAGATCTACTTTATATGTGAGGGCAAAATGGTAATGGTCAACTTGGAGCAGGATCAACAAGTGATATTTCTACTCCAACAATTATTTACCCTGAAGGTCAATCATCTTGACCTGGATCTATTTATTCATTGTCAAATGGATTTAGTAGTACTGGTGTAATTACTGATAATAATAATGATGATCTTATTGATAGCTTTTATGCATCTGGAAACGATGAATATGGGCAATTAGGAAATGGAAGTAATAGTAATATTGATCAATTATATTTTGTTGTTATTTATTCTAGTGATTCTGCTTCTATTGCTAGTCTAGATTTTATTTATGATGATAATCAATTATTTATTGATTTAAGATTATATGATTACAGTAATGTAGTAAATAGCAATCCAACTGTTTTATTAGTAGATAGTGGAAATGTTAATTATACAACAACTTTTATTTCTTCAAATTCAGATATTCCTAATGATCAATATTATTATCAAGTAAATGGAATTGAGCGAGGAACACATTATTATTTTACAGAAATAATAATTAATGATGTTACTTCTCCTATTACAGAGGATCTTATAACTGATTATATTATTTCAGATTATTCTATAGAATCAGTAACAGAACAAACAGCTACAATTTCCTTAAATTTAAGTGAAAATGATAATGTAGATTTTAGTGATTATACAAATGAACAATTAAAAGTAAAAGTAAATTATACTGATCTTGATCAAAATAATTCTTATAATCAAGAATTTACACTTAATAGTTTAATATTTAAGCAAAAATTTGAAATTATTAGTTCGGTAGAAATTGAATTAACAAATTTAAAAGCAGAAACAAATTATCAGATAGATTCAATTGAATATTTTTATGAAAATGGAAGTTATAAATATCAAATTGAACAGTCTGCTGCAAGATTTAAAACTCAATCTGTTCAACCAACAATTCAATCCGCAACAAGTCTAGTATTAGATGAAACAATAACTTCAAATTCATTTCAATATACGATTGAAATAGATAATTTAATTTCTAATTCTGATAATACAAATTTCACAAATTATGATGTAAATGATGGTTTATGATTAGTTGATCAAGATGGATATATTTATGAATCAACTTTTGTTACAAAAGAATTTTATAGAAATGGTGATTATAGTAATACTTCTGATTATATAATGACTTATGAAGTAAATGGACTTCTTGCAGGAGAATATTTATTTAATGGAGCTAGCTTCGAACAACCTAGTGAAGCTAACTTTGAACAACCTTTAAATTATGCTGATTCTGATGTAGTTATTTTAGATCCTCCGATGGATGTAATAATACCTGATGATGGATATATAGACCCAGTAGTTCTTGGTAGCACTTTTGCAGTTACTAGTGTTGCACCTACATCATTTCAATATAAAATTAGTTTAGATGACTTACTTTTAACAGGAACTGTAGGTAGTGAACCATTATTTTCTAATTTTGATCAAACAGACGGTCTTTATTTAAAAGATAGTAATCACAATACTTATCATTCAGAATATGTATCAGCAACCGCTATTGATCAAGGAAGCGGAACAGAAGTTGGAACAAAAAAATATCAATTTTCTTTTCAAGTAAATGATTTAGTACCAGATACTGATTATCAATTCAACGGCATAAGTCCTAATCAAAATGGAACATTTACACCTATAGATAATGGGGAAGTTCATACAAGTGCAACTAGTGATGATTGTTGTTTTCCATTATGATGATGAGTCGCTCTTATAATAATATTATTACTAATATTAATAGTATTAATCTGCTTATTATTTAAAGGAAATTCTCATAAAGAAAAAATAAAAAGAAAAGAAACAGTAGAAGTAAATCAACAAGAAAATAAAAATGTTGAACCTAATAATGCTGTTGCAGCTAATAATGTTAAACAAAATAAATCACCAGCAAGAAGAAGAACATATAAAAAAAATGATGATACAAAAAAATTAACAGAGGAAATTGCAGAGTTATCTAAAATTGTACAAAAAATAGATCAAGAAAATAAAGATATAAAAATTAATATTCAAGGAATCGGCCAAGAAGGTAATGTTCAACAAAAAAGAAAAAAAGTAAATAAAAAAGTCGATGATACAAAAGAATTAAAAGAAGAGATTACAGAATTATCTAAAATGGTCCAAGAATTAAATAATACAAATAATTCTAAACCAACAAAAAAATCAAAAAGAAGAAATAATAAAACTGATAAATTAACTAAAGAGATTACAGAGTTATCTAAAATTGTACAAAAAATAGATCAAGAAAATAAAGGTATAAAAAAAGATATCAAAGAAATTAGTAAAAAAAAAAAGTAGATAGCAAAAAAAATAGAGTAAGAAAAGTAAATTCCAATAATAAACCAATTAAAAAATATAATCAAAAAAATCAAAAGGATTTAGAATTTTTTATTACAGAAGAAGAAGAATACGTAGAAATTAAAAATTCTCCTAAAAAAGCAAATAAAAATGGTAAAAAAAGAAAATAAAAAATTATCAAAAAATACCATTATTATTGATGATCTCATTGATAGTAATAAAAGAATATCAAAACTTATAAGAGAAACAAGAAAAAAAAATATAAAATCTGTTTCTCTTGTTATTGATTATAACGAAGAAAAAAAAATAAATAAGAAAAAAGCAAAACAACATAAAAAAAATGATAAAAAAATAAATGATAATAATAAAAAAGAAGCAAACGCAAAAATTTATCCTTTAATCGAAATAATTGATGATTCTATACAAGATAATCATCCAAAAGATTTAGAAGTTACTGAAAAAAAAGAAAGTAATGAAAAATTAGATCATAAAGAAAAAATAATTGATGATTCTATACAAGATAATAATACAAAAGATTTAGAAGTTACTGAAAAAAAAGAAAGTAATGAAAAAATAAATGATAAGCAAAAAATAAGTATTGAGAAATTAAATGATAAATTTGTTGATATCAATAAAATAGTTACAGAAATTGTAGAAAAATTAAAACAAAATAGTAATGCAAAATCTATTTCAATTTTTGTTAATTATAATCAAAAACAAAAAATTAAAAACAAAGCAAAAAATAAAAAAAATAGAATAAATAAAAAAACAACACAAGAAAAACCAGAAGAAAAAATAATAAATGATAAAAATTTAAATTTAAAGAACAAAAAAAGAAATGATTTAAAAACAAAGGAAATATCAAAAGATAAAAATTCTCCTAAAATAGAACAAGAAAATATTGAAATTAAGGATTTAAATACAGAAGAATTAAGAATTTTAAAAATCAAAAGAACAGCATCTTTTAAAATTTCAAATCCTTTCAAATCTAATTCATCAAAAAAAAATAATAAAAAAAAATAATTATTTAAGATTTTCTTAATTAAGATTTATTTTATATTTAAATTTTATAATTTAAATATAAAATGGAGAATAGAAAATGGAATATATATTAATTACTGGTGCAAGTTCTGGAATAGGAAAAGGAATTGCATATCAATTTGCAAAAAGAAAACAAAATATAATTATTGTCGCAAGAAGAAAAGAATTATTAAAAAACATCAAAATTGAATTAGAAACTAAATATAAGATAAAAGTCTTAATTTATGCTTATGATTTATCAATTGAGGATAATGTTATTAAATTTTATAATGAAATTAAAAAATTTAATATTAAAACATTTATTAATAATGCTGGAATTGGTGAACATAATGATCCATGAGATTCTAATCTTAAAAGAATTTCAAAATTAATTGATCTTAATATTAAAACTTTAATATTTTTTTCAATTTTATTTATAAAAGATAATTTAAATAAAAATAAAACATTAATAAATATTTCTTCTACAGTAGGATTTGAAATATTATTAGATGAATTAATTTATTCTAGTAGTAAATTTTTTGTATCTACATTTAGTGAAGGAGTAGCTAAAATTATTAAAGAAAAAAATTATAAATTAAAAATAAAATTATTTGCTCCTTCATCTACAGAAAGTGAATTGTTGAATGAAATGTTAAATTATTCAAATATATCAAAAGAAGAAAAAGAGAAGATAATTATTAATAAAAAAAATAAGCAAAAATCAATTGAAAAAATAATTGCTTATTTTTTTGAACTTTATGAAAGTGATTATATAATTGGAATAGTAGATTCAAAAGAAGATAAAATTAAGCTGTTAAATAATTATTTTAAAATTCATTAATTTATAAATAATATATATTATATTTTTATTTCTATGCTATATTATATAATTTAATTGAATCGACGAGAGGAATCGAAATATGTGAAATCTATTTGGTAAAAAAAATAAATCTAAAAATGAACATGAACATTTTGAAAGTGAAGCATGTAAAAATTGCAAAGAATGCAAAAATAAAAATTGTAGTAATGAATGCAAAACATGTAAAGATTGTCTTATGAGCAATTGCAATGATAAATGCAAGGAATGTAAAATGCATGGAAAAGATTGTGATTGCGATAAATGCAAATCATGCAAAGAGTGTGAAAAAACAGCTTGTCAAGATAAATGCAAACCATGCAAAGATTGTATAGATAAAAATTGCAAAGCAAATTGTACTAAATGCAAAGAAGAAATTAAAGATCATATCAATAAAAACCACAAATAAAATTATCAAATTACAAATTGTAAGATAAAAAATATTTTAAAAGAACAATAATAATGTTCTTTTTTATTTTTTAAAAAATAAATATTAAATTAACATTTTTAAAATATTTTAATATATTAAAAATGTTAAAATTAATTTTATATAATTATTTTATTTAATTAAGGAGCGATTCATATTTTAAGATGGAAAATGAGAATAAAGAGATTGAATTTTTTTCTTGAATTAGAAAGATTGAATTTTTAAAATTAAAAAAATATTATCAAAAATATTATCAAAAAAATGGAGGCAATAGAGAATTATTTTTTATAAATAAATATTTAACAGAGAAAAAATTAAATAATTTTGATCAAAAAAATTTTAATTTATGAATAAACAAATTTAAAAAAGAAAATAATTTTGAAATTAAAGAAAATGAGGAATTAAAAAAAATTAACGATCCAGATCAAATTATTTTACATAAAATTTATTATTTATTTGAAGATATAAAAAATTATATGTTATTGCTAAATGAGAAAAATTATAATAAATTTTATATATATAAATTAATATATTTTATTTTAGGATTTTCAATAAATACAAATAAAAAATATGAGTTATGAAGTAATGAAGAAGAGATATTAAAATCTTTTATTATTAATAAAAGTAAAAAGACAAAACTAAATTGATATGCATTTGAAAATGGACCTATTTTAGGAAATATTTTTATTACAAACGAAGATGATTTTCTTTTTTATTTCAAAGTAGATGATGAAAGAAAACTAGTTATATTTGAAATGGCCTATTTTCTTTTAAAAAATTTTCCTACAATTAGATTAACTGAAGAAAGCTATAAAACTGATCCTTGATTAAAAAATTATGAAAGTAGTGGAAGTCAATTGTATTTTAAAATTAAGAATGAAGATATAATTAATTATTTTAAAAACAATAAACCTTTTTTCTTAAAATTATTAGAAGATTAAAAATTATGAATAATAATAAAATAAAAAGAAATAAACAACATGAAATTATAAGATTGAAAAGACTTGAGCATAGAAAATTAATAAGAGAAAAATTTAAAAAATATTTTCTTTGAAGATTATGGTGACAATTTATTATAGTTTGAATAATAATTTTAATTTTATTGCTTACAATTTTTAAACCTAGCGAAACACAAGATTGAGCTGTATTCATTGAATTTTTGTTTGCTTCAATAATTTCATTGATTGCAATTTATTTTACTTTAATAATAGATAGACAAACATCAAAAAGTCTTGATGAAATTGATATTTTAATTAAAAATACAAAGAAAATAATAGAAGAAGAAAAAACACAAAAAATTAAGACTGATAAATTTAAATATAATGAAAAATATTTAAATTTTGTGAATCAAGATTTTTATGATAAAAATATTGATTTAAAGAAAAAATATGAAAATAAAATTATAAATAAAAAATAAGCAGAAATTAATTAAAAAAATTGTTGATTATTTTTTTAAACTTTATAATAGTGATTATATAATTGGAATAGTAAATTCAAAAAAATACAAAATTCATTAATTAATTAAAAAATATATTACATTTTTTAATTAATTAATGATGTTTTAAAGTAGATTTTTTATAAATTGTTTTAATTTTAAATATCTTATAATAATTTTTAATTAATTATTGTAAAATCTCTTCTAATATTCTTTTTTCTAATTCTTGAAGTTCTTTTTTTAATTCAATTTCTTTTTGTTCTGCTTCAAAAATATCTCTTTTAATTTCCTCTATTGGTCTATAAGTTTCTTCTTCAAAGTTATCAATATATCTAGATATATTTAAATTAAAATCATTTTTCTTAATTTCATTTATATTTACATTTCTTGAATATTTTTCGATTTCTTTTTTGTTTTTATATGTATCAACAATTTTTAAAATATCTTGATCTCTTAATTTATTTTTATTTTTTACCTTTTCGAATTCTTTTGATGCATCAATAAATAAAATACTTTTATTGTTTTCTCTACATTTTTTAAATACTGCAATTATTGCTGGTATTCCTGCTCCAAAAAATAAATTTGATGGTAAACTAATTATTGCATCAAATCAATTATAATTTTCAATTATTTGTCTTCTTATTTTTTCTTCCGCTCCCCCTCTAAATAAAATACCATGCGGTAATACAGTTGCCATTATACCATCTTCACTTAAGTGATAAAGCATATGTTGTATAAAAGCAAATTCAGCCCGAGAAGTTGGCGCTAGTGCATCAAATATTGCAAAGCGATCATCTATTTGATAATCTTTTTCTTTTGGATCTCATTTTGTTCCAAATGGAGGATTTGCAACAATAATATCAAATTTTTTATTTTGCTTAAATTTATCATTTTTTAAAGTATCTCCTTGTTTTATTTTAAATTTTCCGTAATTAAAACCATGTAAAATCATATTCATTCTTGCTAGATTATATGTAGTATGATTTAACTCTTGTCCTTGAATAATTGTGGGTATTTCTTTTTTTAAATTATTGCTTTCATTTTTTACGATATTTTTAATTTCATTATATGCACGAATTAATAATGAACCAGAACCACAAGTAGGATCATATATTACATTTGCTTCTTTTGCTTTTTTTGAAGTAGCTACTATTTTAGCAATTGTTTTGCCTACTTCAATTGGAGTATAAAATTCTCCTCCTTTTTTCCCTGCATCACTTGCAAATTTAGAAATTAAATATTCATAAGAATCCCCTAAGAAATCATTATTTTCTCTACTAATCTCAAAATATTCTAATTCAAGCATAATTTTTGCAATTAGTTGATTTATTTCTAATTGTGTATCCCCTAATTTTTTATCATTTAAATCTAATTCATCAAAAAGTCCGGAAAAATCATCTCGACTTTTTTCAGAAGTAGAATTTTCAATTTCCTTAAATGTATCTGATAATAGAATATTTAAATTATCAATATTTTTTTTATTTTTAATATTTTCAATTATTTTTGAATAAAAATGATTAGGATTAATAAAATAGCCTAATTGATCTATTACATCTTCTTTTACTTCTTGATCTAAATCAGCTAAGCTAAATTCTTCTTCTCTATAATAATTTTCTAAATTTGTGGAAATATATTTAAAAAATATAAAACCAAGAATATATTTTTTAAATTCATTTGCATCCATTCTTCCTCTTAATTTATTGGCTATATTTCATAATTTTGCATTTAATTCTTCTTTTTTCATTTTGCTCCTAAAATTATATTTGTGTTCAATTAAAAATATCAATTAATTTTTCACTTATCTTTTTTTGTTTTTTAATTCTTTCTTTTCCTCGTAATGGTAAAATTGCTTTTCTTAATTCTCTTATATTAATATTTTCATTAATTTGATATTGATCAGCGACATTATAAATATGTTGTTCATTAAGATTTTCTTCTGAAATTAATTTTTTAATCATTTCAGATCTTTTATTTTCTAAATTATTTAATAAATTATTAATTGTAATATTTATGATTTCGTTTTTATTGATAATATCTTCAATTGTTTTATTTATAAAATCAGTTATCAAATCAATTAATTTTTGTGAATAATTTGATTTTTTAATATCCTCTGTTAATTTTTCTAAATTTTTAATATAATGATTTTTATCTTTATAATTTTGATTTATTTCTTTTAAACATTTTTCAATATATAATGAATCTATTTTTTCATATCCCAATAATTCTATTTTAAAATTAATTTCACTTAACCCACTTATTTTTTCTTTATCTTCTCTTTGTTCTTTATAAAAAGTGGAATAAGTATTTTTAAGTTCTTCAAATGGTTGTTTTTCAATATTTAAATCATCATTTTTAAAAACTGTGAAACTTTGTAACATATTAAAATTTGTTATTATTTCTTTAAATAATTCAATAAATTCAATTTTATCAGAAGGGTTTTTAAAAGATAAAATTTGATCATAATTTTGGTATTTTTTATTTAATTGATTAATTAAATTATTAAAGTCTTTTAAATAAGCCTCATAACTTTTTTTCAATACTCTTGTATCTGCATTTGTATCAGCAAATAATTTGATTGCTTCTTCTACATTTTTTCTAATTGGTCTAAAAGAAATTATTTGTCCTGTATCTTTTAAATCATCATAAATTCTATTTGCTCTTGAAAAAGTTTGAATTAAAGTATGATATTGTAAATTTTTATCTACATATACTGTATTTAAAAGTTGAGAATCAAAACCTGTTGTAAGCATATTTACAACAATTACAATATCAATATTCTTATTATTTCTAAAATTATTAAGTAATTTTTTTCGATATACATCATATCAATGCTCATTTTTAAGATCAATTTTATTTTCTGTGTTTACATTAAAATTTTTTACTATTTCTTTAAGAAAATTTTCTTTATTTAAATTAGAATTAATTCTTTCTTCTTTATCTAATGAAAATATTGCACTAACTTTTATTTTTTTATCTTTTGATAATTTTTGATTTATTTTTGAAAAAAAATCATAATAAATTTTAAGCATATTAATACTAGATGTTACTAGTAAAGCATTAAAATTTTTTTTATGTGTTTTTTTATTATGCATCTCAAATATTTTTTCTACAATTAATTTAATTCTAGTTTGATTATTTCAAATTTCTTCTTTATTTAAATCTTTATCTTCAATAATTTTTTCAGATTCTTCTAATTCTAATTGACCCTTTTTTTGATCAAATGTTTTAAAATATTCAACAGAAAATCCAAGAACATTTTTATCATTTATTGCATTATAAATTGTATAATGGTGCAATTCTTTTCCAAATACTTCTTCTGTTGTTCGATTATTTATATTGTTAATTTTAAAAATTGGTGTTCCTGTAAATCCAAATATTTGAAGATTATTAAAATAATTAGATATATTTGCACTAATTTCACCAGATTGACTACGATGAGCTTCATCAAAAACCATTACGACTTTTTCATTTTTCAAAGAATTATTTTTTACAATATAACTATCTTCTTTTAATAATTTATTTAATTTTTGAATCGTTGTAATAATTATTTCTCTTTTATCATTAAATAATTCTTTTTGTAAATCATTGGTTGTTAATACGGATTTAATTTCTCCTTTTATTCTTGCAAAATCATTAAATTGACTAGTAGTTTGAGAATCTAAATCTTTTCGATCAACAACAAAAAGAATTTTTTTAATATCTAAAATTTCATCTCTAATAAGTTGTACAGTTTTAAAAGAAGTTAAAGTTTTACCTGAACCTGTTGTATGTCAAATATATCCACCATGTAAATTATTTTTACTCTTGTTAGAATTAATTTTAATTTTTTCTAAAATTTTTTTTATAGCATAGAATTGATATGGTCTTAAAATTTTTATTTCTTCACTTTCTTTTTGAATTACCATATATTTAAAGATCATATTAGATAAGTGACAAGGATTTAAAAAAGCATTACAAAAAGATTCTTTTTTATTTATATTTTTTAATAAAAAATTTATAGATTTATTATCTTGATCTGTTCAATTAAAGGAAAATTTATAATTATTTTCTTTATGGTCTTCATTTTTATTATTTGTTGCAAAATATTTAGTTTCAGAACCATTTGAAATGATAAAAATTTGAATAAATTTAAACATTTCATTAAAATTCATTTTGTATCTATGACACTGTTTGAAAGCTTCTTCTAAATTAATTCCTTTTTTCTTAAGTTCTATTTGAACAAGAGGAAAACCATTAATAAATAAAGTTACATCATATCTTTGTATTTTATTGCTATTAATTTTTATTTGATTTGCGACTTGGAAGTAATTTTTACAAAATTTATTATCAAAAAATCTAATGATATTACCATTATCTAGTGTAAAATTTGTTTCTTCCCTTAAAATAATTGCTCTTTTAAAAATATCACCACGATTTAAATAATTGTAAATTTTATTAAAATCTTGTTCTTTTAATTTAATATTATTAAATTTTTCAATTTGTTTTTTTAGATTTAATTTTAGATCATTATTATTTTTTATTTTTATGTATTGATAACCTAAATTTATTAATTTTTCTATTAAATTATTTTCTAATACTGATTCGTATTCTATTTTCATTTATTTAATCTTCTTAAAATATAAAATTAATCTTTAAATATATTTATAATGATTAATTATAGCAAATCTTAATTAAATATTTAGTTTTTAAATATAGTATTTAAAAAACTTTTTTTATAATCATCAATTAATTTAATTAATAAATTACTATTCGCTATTAATTGATCTATTTTATTAAAAAAATTACCTACTAATTTTTGTTTATTTATATCTATTAATTTTATTTTTTCCTTTTTTCATTCATTAAAATAAATATGTTTAATAGTAGAACCAACTTCATATTTTTTAAAATTTATTGTTTGTAATAAATAAAAAAGATATTTTATATCTATATTATTTTTAGGAAAAATATATTCTAGTGTATTAATAATAGATCCTTTATTTTTAATGTAAAAAGGATTTCCTATTGTTCCATCTTTTGAAATCGCTATAAAATTAATAAAATCATACTTTTTAATTTTCCCTAAGATTTTCTTATTAGCAGAATATATTGGGTATTCTCCTTCAAATTTAGATTCTTTAATTGAATTATTTGATAATTTTCTAAAGCATATATCATCTATAATATTTTTATTTATATTATTTTCTAATTTTTGATAATTAAAATTAATATTCATTAATAAACAAAATTAATTAAAGAAATTACAAATAAATTATTTGTTTAAGATATTTATTTTATATTTAAATTATATAATTTAAATATAAAAGGAGAAGAAAATGAGATATATAACAGTAACTGGAGCAAGTTCTGGAATTGGAAAAGCGATTGCCACTTATTTTGCAGAAAAAGGACATAATATTATTATTGTTGCAAGAAGAAAAGAATTATTAGAGAATTTAAAAAATGATCTTGAAAAAAAGTATCAAATAAAAGTAATTGTTTTTATTTATGATCTTGCAATTACAGAAAATGTTTATAAATTTTACCAAGATATAAAAAAATATGACGTTGAACTTTTAGTAAATAATGCAGGATTTGGCGATATTAATAATCCTTGAGATTCAAATCTTGAAAAAATTAATAAAATGATCGATCTTAATATCAAAGCACTTACAGATCTTACAATTCTTTTTATTAAAGATAATTTAAATAAAGAAGCACAGATTATAAATGTTTCTTCTGCAGTTGGATATTTTATTTTACCAACAGGAATTTCTTATTCTGCTAGCAAATTTTATGTTTCTACATTTACAGAAGGAATATCAAGATTTTTAAAAAAACAAAATGCTAAAATTAAAGTAAAAATCTTAGCTCCTGCAGCAACTGAATCAGAATTTTTAATAAGAGCTTATAATAAATCTAAAATAGATAAAGAAGCACAAGAAAAATCAAAAGAAAGAGTTAAACAGACTGCAAAAACATCAGAAGATTTAGCCTATTTTGCATATCAACTTTATCAAAGTGATAGAGTAATTGGAATTGTAAACCCTTTTACTAATAAATTTAAATTAAAAAATAAATGATTTGATTTATTGGAATAGTATTATTAAAAATATATATTTTTTATAAAAATTAATATGAGGAGATAATAGAAAATGAAATATACATTAATAACAGGTGCAAGTTCTGGAATTGGAAGAGCACTAGCGGAAAGATTTGCACAAAAAGGATATAATTTAATAATTGTTGCAAGAAGAACAAATTTGTTAAGTATTTTAAAAAAAGATTTAGAAAATAAATATAAAATAAAAATTATTGTATTTACGGTTGATTTATCAAATCTTCAAAAAGTTAAAAAATTTTATAAAAACATCAAAAAATATCAAATTGAAACATTTATAAATAATGCGGGATTTGGAGATGTTAATTTAGCTTGAGATTCAAATATTGAAAAGATTGAAAAAATGCTTGATTTAAATATTAAATCTCTTACAATACTTTCAATCATGTTTATTAAAGATAATTTAGATAATGATGTGCAATTAATAAATGTATCATCTACTGCAGGGTATAGTGTTTTTTCTGCAGCTATAAGCTATTCTGCTTCCAAAATTTATGTTGCGTCCTGAACTGAAAGTGTAGCAAAACAATTACAAAGATTAAATAAGAAAATAAAAGTAAAAGTTTTGGCTCCAGGAGCAACAGAAAGTGAATTTAATGATCGATCTTTAGTAAAAACAAAATTAACTGAAGACAAAATAAAAGAATATAAAGATCGAGCAATAAGAAAATCTGCAGAGGAACTTGCAGATGATGCTTATAAATTATATAAAAGTGATAAAATTCTAGGATTAATTGTAAACAATAAATTAGAACTTTCTGATGGAAATTATCCTATTAGATGATTTGATTAAATTTTTAATTTATATAAACAAAAGATTGAGGAGGATATGATAATTTAAAATCAGATAGTTTTTTTGGTTTTTTAAATTCCCTAAAATATTCAATTTCATATGCAATTGCTTTATTTTTATTTTTATAATATTTATAATAAAATTCTTCATTAATTCCTGCATATTCTTTTGTTAAGGTTCATATTTTTTCTGGTGTATCAATATGAACTTTTTTTATTTTAATTGATCCAATAATCTTTGATATAGGAAAAGTAACATATAAAAGAATAATTTCTTTTTCATTTCACTTTTTTGCTTCTACTTTTCTAAATTCAAATTTCTTAATTTTATTTTTAATATTTTCGATGTGTTCAAGATGAATGGACATTAATATTTTCATTTTGATTTTCATTTTTCCAAAATTAAATTAATTATTTTAATTTTATTTTCCATTGGATGAGAAGGTAAATAATCTCCTTTTTTTCACATATTATTATCTTCTAAAAATTGATAGTTAATATTATTTTTTTCACCAAATGAAAATATATGTAAAAATTTAATAATTATTTTTCTATTAGAAGTAAATTCTTTTTTTAATTCGTCTGATGTAAAAACGGATGTATTTCCTACAATTTTTAATCATTCTTCTAGTTTCATATTTTTTCCATTAATTACTTCTGTTATAATTCCCACTCCCGTTATAACAGATCTAAAAATTTTTTGAGGAATATCGCTTTTTCTATATTCCAATAAAAAATCTCCTTTTTCAGGAATTTTTATATATGGTGTTTTTGAAAGATATGTTTTAGTAATACTTATTGAAGAAATATCAAATTCTTTTGCTTTATTTGAAGTTTTTCATAATTTATTCTCTGGGAATAATTTGTCATGATACTCAGTTTCAAAAGGAAGTAAATAATAATTTGAATTTTTATAATTTTTAAAAACTTCTTTCCTAAAATATCATCTATAATCACTTTTAATTGAATTTGTAGATTTATTTTTAAATTTAGTTAAAATAATTTCTTTATTTTTAAATCCTGTTTCTATAAAACCCCAAGAAAGCAAAATTTTATATAGATTATCTTGTTTTTCTTTAAATAAACTAACATAACATTCATCCACATTTTCTTCATCCATTACTGTAAAAATAATATTAATTAAAGCTTCAGAGAATCTTTGAGATTTGTATTTTTCATCTATTTTAAATGTAGATATCTTTATTCTTTTAATTTGTTTTTGCAATGGTAATATGTCTTCTTCAATTTCATTTTTAATTTGCAACATTAAAAATATCTTTATTTTTTTATTATTATCAAATTTAACATATACTTCTAAATTTTCTGATTTCTTTTTTAAAAATCATCTTTCAAAATCTTGATAATCTTTTTTTAAAGAATCGAAAAAATTATCATCTAAATTAACTTTGTTTAAATTAATTTTCTCTAAAATTTCCATAAATTTTTCTTTCTTTTTCATAAAGTAATTTTATCAAAAGATTTATTAAATTGCTTTTTCAAATTTTAAATATTATAATTAATTTATTAATTAATTATTTTAAAAAAAATGATAGAAGATAAAAAATTTTATAAAGAATTAATATTAGAAAACTTATATTCTTCAATTAACAATTATAATGATATGAAAAATAATTTTTCATTCGTTTTTTTTATTAGTGAAATTCATAGAGCTTATACTTTTCTTTTTATTTCTATATTAGAAATTAGGGAAGAAAATGATTATAAAAAATATAAAAACAATCAATCAAAAACACCTAATTTTTTATATCTTGCTAATAGAGTATATGAAAAATACTTAAGTGAATATGGCAAAGAAAATAAAAATTTAATACCAAAATTTAAAAAAAATATGGAGAATTTAAATTCATTAAGAGGAACATATTATCATAATCCTTTTCCAGATGAAAAAAATATAAATTCTTTTTATTTTGAATTTTATAAATATGATAATGCTGATCAATTTTTAAAAGAAAAATTTAAAAGTTTTACTGAATCATTAATTGCAAATTATATTTTTATATGTGATTTCTTTTTTGATATTAAAATAGCAAAATTTTCTTTTATTAATTCCAATAGTTTAATATCAAATTCAAAAATTTTAGAAGAAAAATTTAATAAAAATAAAAATTTAAAAAAAATATATGATTATTATTTTACAAAAATAGAAACATTAATAAATATAGACGATTATTTTGGATCTCAAGCTTTACTAAAAAAAATTTTGGAGGAAATAAAAAATTTAAATTTTAAATATTACAAAACCTATTTAAATAAAGATGGAAAAATTACAGGAAATGGAGCTTATTATATATATTATTCTTTGCAAATTTCAAATGAATTTATTAAGAATAATAATATTTATGATGATGAGGAAAATTGAATAAAAAAACATTATTTTCCTAATAATAAAGATAATGAGTTAAATGCAAAAGGATATAACAAAAGTTTAATTCCTTATATTAAATATATAATTGATCATTATCCAAGAAGTTATTTAGTAAAAAATTATAAAGAAAAATCTCCTTTTTCTTTTGATAATATAAAAAAATGAGATATTTAAAAAGTTTTTCAATATATATTTATATATTTAATACTATTACTTTTTCTTTGGTCATAGATAGGATTGAATTTCTTATTCCTTGTGTTCCAAGACCTGAATCTTTATAACCAATAAAAGGAAAATTATCAGGACCACGTTGACTTTTTTTATTGAAATTTACAGTTCCAACTTCAAGCTTATTTGCAAGATAAAATAAATTATTAATATCTTTTCCAAAAATTGAAACTTGCAATCCAAATTGAGAATTATTATGCATTTTTATCAAATGATCAAAATTATCATAAATGATAATTGGTAAAATAGGACCAAACTGTTCTTCTTGTGCTAATTGATCAGTTTCAATTACATCTGTAATAAGAGTAGGATAGAAGATATTTTTATTAATATCTTCTTTATTTCCAATTAGAATTTTAGCTTTTTTATTTAAGGAAGATATTAACTCCTTTTGATATTTTAATGATGATTGATCAATTAACGGAGTAATATCAGTATTTGTTTCAGGAAGGCCTATCTTTAATTTTTTTATTTTTTCAGTTAATATTTTTTCTAAATTATTTTTATTTTTTTTGCTAACAAAAACTCTTTTAATAGCAGTACATCTTTGTCCAGAATAACTAAAAGCACCATTTATAATTTCGTTAGTTGCATTTTCAAGATCACAATCATCTAGAATTATTGCAGCATCTTTTCCTCCAAGTTCCATAATTAAAGGAATCATGCCTGCTTTTTTTGCGATATCTTTTCCTACATTTGTACTTCCGGTGAAATTTATAAAATTAATTAAAGGATGAGTTACAAGATAATCACTTATTTCTCTTCCTCTTCCAGTTACTAAATTTATAATTCCTTCTTCTACTCCTGTTTGTTCTCATAATTTAATAAGTTCAATTGCAAAATAGCTTCCTTGTGTTGCCGGTTTAAAAACACAGACATTTCCACTTATTAAAGCGGGAGCAATTTTAGAAATGGAAAGATTCATTGGAAAATTAAAAGGACTAATTACCAAAACTACGCCATAAGGTTTTCTTTCAATTAAGGCAATTTTACTTTTATCACCATTATAAAATTGTTCACTTGTTTTTGCTTTTATCTCAATTCTATACATTTCCTCAATTGTATATCTTATATATTCAATTGATCTTTCAATTTCACTTACTGAATCTTTATAATTTTTAGCTACTTCCTTTACGATTAAATTTGCTAATTTTTCTTTATTTTTTTCAATTAAGTTTGCTCATTTTTTAAGATAAACTGCTCTTTCTGAAATTGTTTTTTTCTCTCATTTTTTTTGCTTTTCTTCTGCAAATTGATAAATTTTATCAACTGTATCTTTATTTAAAGCATAAACTTTTGCATATTCTTTTTGTAAAGAAGGATTAATTATTGAAACATAATTTTCTGTATGATATTTTTTTCCTAAAATTTTATAATTTCCAATTATCATCTTTTTCCTTTTATTATTATTATTATTTTTCTATAATCATAAATTAATATTGTATTCATTTATGTATTAAAATTACCATTCATTATATATAAATATATAATGAATATTATTAAAATTATCTAAATTTATTATAAAATAATTAATTTCATTTTTAAATATCTATGATTTATTTTTTTTATTTTTAGATTTAATTTTGCTATTCATTGAAATAATTCCTAATAAAGGAATAATAATAAATCCATAATATTTTTCCATATTTATTCTTTCGATTTTAAATATCTTTTTTTTCAAAAAAATTATTTAAAAAATGACTAACGCCACCATTATTATTATCATACTTTGTAATATAATTTGCTATTTCTTTTATTTCGTCTAATCCATTTATCATTGCAACACCATGGTTTGCATTTTTAATCATCTCATAATCATTTAAGTTATCACCAATTGTAATAATATTTTCTTTTTTTATTTTATATTTATCAGCAATAAATAAAATAGAACTTCATTTATTATATTTTTTATTATTTATTTCTAAAACGATTGAATCACCAATTTTATCTCTTCAAAATCATAAATTTAATTCGTTCCCATATTTTTTATTGAGATTTTTTAATATTTTATCTAAATTAATATTTTCTTTTATTTTTAAATGCATATATGCACTAATTGGTTCATCTTTTATATTTTTAATATCAAGTTTTTTAATTTTAAAATTACTAAAATTATTATATAAATCAAAAACTAATTCATCATTAAAATTATCCATTCTGACATAATCTAAATATTTAAATACTAAATTATATTTAATATCATTTAATATTTTATCTTTTGCAATTTTTTTTAAACTATTAAGATTCATTTTTGTATCTAAAAGAATCTTATTTTTATTTGGAATAGATATGTGACAACCATTAAAATTGGAAAGAATAATATTTAGTTTAATATTATTAAATAATTCTTCTGCAGATTTTAGACTTCTTCCTGTTGCAATTACAACTTTGTGTCCTTGTCTAATTAATCTATCTAAAATTTTAATTTCTCCATCTAAGATATAATTTTCAGATTTTATAGAATTTGTTTCTTGATTAATTTCTTGATCAGGAATTAAAGTTCGATCAATATCAATAGCAATTAATCATTTTTCTTTTTTAGAATTCAATTCAATTTCCTTGTTCATAAAATTTTATTGCTTCCCTATTCGCTTTAATATATTTTTGGTCAAAATTTAAAATATACATATTTTTTGGATCTTTTATTCTTGAAAGAGCGGTGTAAAGTTGACCATCAGCAAAAATATTTTTACAATCAATTAATAACTCACTTAAAGTCATTCCTTGTGATTTATGAATTGTAATTGCATAACATAATTTTAAAGGGATTTGTGTAAACGTACAAATCGTTTCTCCTTTTTCATTAACTTTTGTTCAATTATGAAAACTAACAGATGTTTCGTTTTGATCTAATCATTTTACTTTTATTTCTTTTTTACTTAAAAAAGTAATTATTCCAATTGAACCATTTACAATCTTATCTTCTTTTTTGTTAATAAGAGACATTACTTTTGCCCCTATTTTAAGAATTAATTTTTCAGGAATGATTGTAAGTTCTTTTTTATATTCTTCAATAATATTTTCATTTATTCCTTCAGAAAGTAAAAAAGTTCCTTTGTAAAAATATTCTTTTCCTTCTAGTTTTTCTAAATTTTGATTATTTATTTTTTCGGCTTGAAGATTGTTTGATACTAATTTTGTTATTTGATCAATATTTTTACTTTTTTTATCTTCAAAATTAGCAAAATAATTTTTTACTTTTTCATCAAAATTACCAATACGAATTTTTTTTAAATTTTCAAGATATACTTTATCATTCTGGCGAAAATTTTTTGTTAATTTTATTAATTTAATATCTAATTTATTTCAAAGTTCAGAATTGAAAATTCATTTTTCATTTAATAATTCATTTTGTCAATTTTTTATAATTGGAGGAAGTTGTAAAAAATCACCAAACATAATAATTTTTATTCCTCCAAAAATTTTGTTATTTCCTTTTCCTTTTTGTAATAAAAGATTAATTAATTCAAAAAAATCACTTTTTATCATTGATATTTCATCAATTACTAAAATATCTGTATTTTTTATCTGTTTTGCTTTTATTTTTCATCTTCGATTATTTCTTCCTGTGATAATTGGAAAATGTTCTTTTTGATCATAAAATAAATTACCCAAATAATAATTTAAAGTTGTCCCTTCAAATATTGTTGCTGATATTCCTGTTGAAGAAGTAAAGACAGCATTTAATTTTCTTTTTTTAAAATATTCTTTTAAATTTATTAAAAGAGTTGTTTTTCCTGTCCCGGCATGTCCTGTTATAAAATAAAAATTGCTTTCTTCTTTTTCAAAAATTTCTATAAATTTTTCTAAATAATTTTTTTCTTTTTTCATTCTTTAAAGTTGTGATTTTTTTTACCAATATTACTAATAATATTAATAGCAATTTAATTATAAAAAAAGTGGCAATTATTTTATAATTAAAATACTTACAAGTTAACTGATTTAATTATCAAACTTTGTTTAGTTAATTTTTAGATTTAAATATGGACAAGAAAAAGATAAATTATAAAGATACTTTATTGATGCCAAAGACAGATTTTGAAATGCGAGGTAATTTATCAAAAAAAGATGATAAATTTATTTTATTCTGAGAAAAAAATTTAAATTTTAATAATAATGATTCTAAAAATAATAATAAATTTATTTTACATGATGGTCCTCCTTATGCAAATGGTGATTTACATTTAGGTCATTCGGTAAATAAAGTTTTAAAAGATATCGTTATTCGTCATAATTTACTTTTAGGAAAAGATGTTGAATGAAAATTAGGATGAGATACACATGGTCTTCCGATTGAAATTGCTGTTTTAAAAAAGGGATTTTTAAAAAAAGATCAACAAAATGATAAATTATTTTTAAGTGTTTACTATAAATTTGCGCTTGATCAAGTTAAAAGACAGCAAGATCAATTTAGAAAATTTGCTCTTTATACAGATTTTAAAGAAAAATATCTTACTTTAAATAAATTTTATGAAGTAAAAGAATTAGAGATATTTTTTGATATGTTTAATAAAGGCTTTGTTTATCGTGATTTTAAACCTGTTTATTGATCATGATCTTCAAATACAGCTTTAGCGGAAGCTGAAGTTGAATATAAAAAAATAAAAGAAGAAGCAATTTATGTTCCCTTTAAATTAAAAAATGAAGATCTTTATTTTGTAATTTGAACAACAACTCCGTGAAGTTTGACGGCTAACGTTGCAATTGCTTTTAATAAAAAAATAGAATATGTTATTTCAGAATTTAAAAATAAAAAAATAGTTATTGCAAAAAATTTAATTGGATTGTTAAGTAAAAAATGAGAACAAGAATTAAAGGTAATTAAAAATATAGATTTAAATAAATATCTTAATCAAGAACTTATAAATCCATTAAATAATAATAAATCAATCTTAATTATCGGTGATCATGTTACAACTGATGATGGAACCGGTCTTGTCCATACTGCTGGTGGTCATGGCCTTGATGATTATTTAATTGTAAAGAAAAATAATCTTCCAATAATTGTCGTAATAAATCAAATTGGTAAAATGATAAATTCAGGAAAATATGATGATCTTTTTTACCAGAAGGCAAATAAAGAAATAATTGCTGATTTAATTAAAAATAATAATCTTATCGCTAAAGAAATAATAGAACATTCTATTCCAATCGATTGAAGAACAAAAGAACCATTAATTTATCGCGCTACAAAACAATGATTTGTTTCAATTCATAAAATTAAAAAAGAATTAATAAATGAATTAAATAATGTAGGATGATATCCTGATTGAGGAAAAAATCGTTTATCTAAAATGATTGAAAATAGAGAAGACTGATGTATTTCTAGACAACGAATTTGAGGAGTGCCGATTCCAATTATTTATGATCAGAATGGTAATGTGATTAAATCACTTAAACTACAACAAAATATTTTAAATCTTTTTAAAAAAGAAGGTAAAATAGGTTGATATAAAAAAGATTTAAAAGATATCTTACCAAAAGAAATTAAGTATCATCAGAATATGAAAAAAGAGACTGATATTCTTGATGTTTGATTTGATTCTGGTTCAAGTCATAATTTTGTTTTGGGAAATAATCAAGCAGATTTATATCTTGAAGGTAATGATCAATATCGAGGTTGATTTAATTCATCTCTAATTACAAGTTTCATTAAAAATGGAAGAGCCCCTTATAAAAATATTTTTACACATGGATTTGTTGTAGATAATAATAATAATAAAATGTCTAAATCTCTTAATAATGGAATTTCGCCAATTGATATTGTTGATAAAAATGGAATTGATATTTTAAGATTATGAATTGTTGAAAATGATTATTTTTCAAATTTAAAATATAGTCATGAAATTTTAAATCAAGTTACAATTGATTATCGTAAAATTAGAAATACAATTCGTTTCCTTTTGGGTAATTTAAATGATTTTGAAAAAAATTATATTGTCAAAGAAAAAGAATTATCTTTTATTTCAAAGATGATTTTTGATGAATTAAAAAAATCACAACTTAAAATTAATCAAAATAATCAAAATTATAATTATTATTTTAAAGTAAAAGAAATTATCAATCAACTTAATACAGGAGCAATTTCATATTATCTTGATTATGTAAAAGATATTGTCTATATTGAAGGAAAAGATTCTAAAAAAAGAACAGAATCACAATATATTTTAAAACAAATTTTTGATTATATAATTTATAATTTCGCTTCAATTATTCCTGTTACAATTGAAGAAGCATATCAAAGTTTTTGAAATGATGACAATATCTCAATTTTTAAAACTAAATATCCAAATTTTATTTTAACCCCAATAATTGATACTGATGATAAAACATGAAGTGAATTTAATTTAATTAAGAGTGAAGTCAATAAAGAGATTGAAAAATTAAGATTAAATAAAATTATAAGTCGTTCACAAGAAGCTAAAATTAATCTTTGATTGCCGAATAACTTGAAGAGATTTAATAAAAAAGAATTAAAGGATTGATTAATGGTCGGAGAGATTGAAATTAAAATTGATTTAAAATTAAAAATATCAGCAGAGAAATTTATTGAGGGAATTAAATGTGCTAGATGTTGAAAGTTATTTAATAAAAAAGAAATTTCTTTTGATATTTGTAAAAACTGTAAAAAAATAATCGACGATAATTATTAAAATATAAAGGAAAGATACGTGGGTGCAAAAACGACAAAAAAATCAGAATCCAATTCTAATCGATATGGACTTCTTACTTTGATTGCAATTATTGTTGGAACAGTAATTGGATCGGGAATTTATGTAAAAAATGCTTCCTTAATGGAGCAATCACAATCTATTATTCTTTCTACAATAGGTTGAGTTATCGGTGGACTTATTGTTCTTGCGATGCTTGTTGCTTTTATTGAAATTGTTTCAATAACAAATAAAAAAAATGAACAAGGAACCTTTACAGCTTGGAGTAGATATCTTTGAGGAGAAAAAACTTCTAAGCTTATCGGAGGATATTTTCTTTTTGTTTATTTTCCATTGATTATGGCATCGGAATCAATTTTTGTTGGGAATGAATTTTATTTTATTTTTTATCCTAATGGAACCGGAGGAAGCGAAGTAGCTTGATTTTTTATAATTTCAATTATCGCTCTTCTTGTTATTGTTCTTGCTTTTTCAATCACAACTTTTACCGTTAAACCAGGGGAGGCGATTCAATCATTTGGAACAATTGCAAAAATTTTACCATTAATTTTTTTGTTGATTTTATTATTTGTTTCAATTGGTTTAAATGGAAGTTATGATAATACGCTTATAAATGATGGGGCTTTTGATCCCAATTCTTCTGTAAATACTGGGTTACATGAAAATGCTTTTTATCATTTATTATTAATTCTTCCTGCAATTTTATTCGCCTTTGATGGATTTTTATTTGCTGCTTCATTATCTAATGAAGCTAAAAGTCCAAAAACATATAAAAGAGCTTTAATTATTTCTGTTTTCTTTATTACTGCAATTTATCTTTTATTTTCCCTTTCTTCCTTTTTATTGGGAGAAGGAAATGGGGCAAATGGTAATTATGAAATAAACGGAATCATTGTTGCTATTTTTGCTAAATTTGGATTAGAAACTTTAGGAAAAGATATTCAAATAATTATTACAGTTATTCTTATGATTTCAATCACAACTGCTGTATTTGGTTACTCATTATCTTCAATGTGAACATTATCAGATAGTTCAAATCTTGATGAAATTGTTGATCGAGAAGGATTAATGATTAGGCGAAATTATAAAGGAATACCGACACGTGCAGGAATAAAAATGTTTATTTATACGCTTGTTGGTTTATTTATTATGCGAATACTTGATGGAATTTTCATCTTAGTTGTTTCGACAAATGATTCCCTGATCGGAATGACAGATTATATGTCTAATTTATTTACACTTACAAATTTTGTAATGTATTCTTTTATTATTATCGGCGCAATTTCTAATAGATTTACAAATAAAGTAGATACAGAAAAACAAAAAGGATTTATGATTTGTGCGTTTTTTTCTGTATTTATGATTTTGTTATCTGTTACCTCACTCGCTTATTCTTTAATTGATGGATTATTTATTTCTCAAAATGAAGATGCGATTATTTTAAAAACTATTTCAATTATTATTTTTATAGCCGCTATTTTTATAACATACTTTTTTAATCGCTGAAATACAAGAAAAAATGTCTCTAAAAATAAAAAATATAAAGAATTTTATAAATATGCTTATAATAATAAAATTCCGTTTACAAATTACATTGAAGATCAAAAAAGAACTGAAAAACAATTTATTGCATATAGTAAATATAAGGAAATGAGTTTTAAAGAAAAATCAAAAAATCGTTTGAAAAATCAAAAAAAATTATGAAAAGATATGTTATCTGATTTCAAAAAATGATTTAAAAATATTTTTCATAAAGATAAAAAATAATTTTTTAATTTCTTTAAAATAGTTTATTATTTAAATTATTATGTTGATTTTTTAAGAATGAAGATTAAAAGTATTTCATATATATAAAATTGGAGTTTTAATCAATTGACTTAATGAAAAAGTTTGTTTTTAATATTTTTTCTTTAATAATACTTGTATTGGGGATTTTTGCAAGTGGAAGTAATACTAACTTCTATTCACAAAATAATGATGATTATTTTGAAAAATACAACAATAATCAAACTAATATAGATCAATTATTGGTAGGTCTGAATCAATCTTTTTATTTTGATCCTATAAATAAAATTGTTTATGAAAATGATTATGATTTAACTTTGCAAGTAAGTTCTGATAATTCTAATAATTGAGTTGCAAAAGAAATAGATCGTCAATTTTACTCACTTCAAAAAATGAATAAAAACGCCTCTTCAATTACTTATGATGTAAATTTTGAAATGAATTCATGAAATAATTGAAATACAACTTTTTATTTACAAGCAGACGACAATTTATTTATAACTTATCTTACAGATTATAATTATTATGATTATTCTTATTTTGTCCTTCCATCAGAAGTAATCGGAACAGAAATTGTTGATTTTGGTTATTTAAATAATCAATTTATCATTTTATTTTCGAATGGTGATATTATTTATAATCAAATTCTTTATCAATATGATCAAGATAATAATTTGTATCAAGATTTTAGTTATTTAAATGCAGGAAAAATGATTAATTTTACAATGACTGATAACTATCTTTTTGCTACAACTGATCAAGGAGCAATTTATCAATATGGAACAGATATTTTTGATGTAAATAAAGATCAAGATATTTTGGATCAACCTTTAATTATATATTCTTATGCTTATGATATTGATCAATCCTATTATTATCTTTATAATTCATTAATTTCAACTGAAGATAACATTTTAGGACAGAGTAAAAATATTAGTCCAATTAGTGGGCCGGCTTTAAAAATTTACCTTGAAAGATCTAATGGTACTTCTGATCATAATCATTTGATCATTCAAACTGATCGAAATTTTTATCAAATATATTATTTTCAAAATTATCTTTTTACTTTTGATAAATTTTTTACTGATAATAATTATGATGTTTCTTCTTATTCAATTAAAGAAAATCATTTTAATACAACAGATATTTATATTACAAATACTTTAAATTATGACAATAATCTTTATATTACAAATATTGATGATTTTTCTGAAATTTCATTAAAAATTATTGATTTTAATTTACTTACTGAAATTGAAGAAACTTCAATAGATGGATATACATCACCAATTTATCAAAAAGAAATCATAAATTTCGCGGAAACAGAATTACCTGATGTTTATTTAGTAACAACAAATGATAACCTCCAATATTTAATTAAATTAATAGTTACGGATGGTGAAATAACTTATTATCAAGTTACAACTTATAATTGAATTGATAAAGTAGAAGACATTAATTTTTCTGGAAAAGGAGAGATTGTTACTCAAAATCCAAATTCCTTAGAATTTAAATTAAATAATATAAAAATGAATACCGATCGTTCTTTAAATGAAATTGATTTAGAAGTAGAAATCAATAATGTTTTAATAACTAATTCTTCTTATGATTTAAATTTTAAAGGTATTAACAATAATGAAAATGATATTTTAAGTTATTATTTTGAAATTGATTTAAGTAATGAAAGTTCAAATTCATTAATTAAATTTAGTAATGTAGGTATGTACAATCAAAATAATCAACTTATTGAGCAAAATGTTAATTATATGACTTATACAACAATGAGTTCTCCTGTAATGAAGCAAAAAGATAATTTTGAAATTATTCAAAATGAAGAAGATGATACAGATACAAGTTTTTATTTTATTGTTTCATTTTTAACAACGGGCGATTATAATTTTGAATCAGATGAAATTATGACATTGAATGCGACTGAACTTATCGATAATGAAACAAAAGAAGTTAGCTTAGATACAACTTATGTAAAATTAATTGAAGGTACTGCTAGTTCTTTAAGTCAAACTTATGAATACGAGGTTCAAAATTTAGATGAAGAAGCAATTTATAATAATTTTAGTCTTACAGTTTCTCAACCCAATGTGATTGGAGTAGAACAAGCAGAATCATTTGCAATCGATACAACCGCAACATTCATTTCTGGAAATATCTCTTCTTTTCCTGTTTTTGCATATGTCTTATTACTAGTATTTCTTTTATTATTTATTGCTATTCTTGCTTTTTATTATTTGAATTATGTTTACAACAAACGGTCAGCTGAAAAAATTGAGTATACATTTGAAAATTGAGATAATCTTTCTGATTCTGAAATAAGTAAAATTGATAAAACAATTAAAACAGAAGAATATAGTCCAAAAACAATTCATAAAAAAATTACAAAAAATCAATATAAAAATAGTAATCAACAAAAAAATAAAAAGAATTAAAAATAATTTATAATTTTTTTGATTAAATAATTAAAAAGATTAGAAGTTATAAATTATGCACCGTTTTTTTATTGAACAAAAATTTGAAAATAATAAAATAAAACCATCAAAAAAAATTATTCATCAATTAACAAAAGTTTTGCGAATCAAAAGAAATGAAGATTTTGTTGTGATTCAAAATCAAAAAGAATATCTTTGTAATTTGATTGATAATCAGATTGTTTTAAAAAAAGAAATAATTCGTAAACAAAAAAATCAAGATTTTAAAAAAGAATTAATTTTAGTACAAGGAATTCCAAAAAACAAAAAATTATCAATTATTTTGCAAAAAGGAACAGAGATCGGTGTTGATCATATTTATCTTTGAAAAACTATTCATTCAAATGTTTTAATTCAAAATATTTTTAAAAAAGATTCACATTTTAAAGAAATAATAAAGGAAGCATCTGAACAAGCTAATAGAATTGATCTTCCGCAAATTTCTTATATAAATTCATTCAATGAGATTGAATTTAAAGATCAAGATTTATTATTAGTTTTTTATGAAAAAGCCGATCCGATTAAAGATCATATTAGAAATTATTTAGATGTTTTTAATAATTTTAAGAGAATATTTGTTTTTATCGGTCCCGAAGGTGGATGAAGTGAAGAAGAAATCGGTTTATTTAAATTAAAGGAAGCAACATTGCTTTCAATAGGAGAAAATATTTTAAGAACAGAAACAGCAGCTATTGTTGCTTTAGGATTAATAAAATATTTAAATTAAGATACTAAATAATGAAAAATATAACTTTTATAGATGAAGCTAAAATTAAAATAAAAGCCGGAAATGGCGGAGATGGAAAACTTGCTTTTCATCGGGAAAAATATGTTGAAAGAGGAGGACCTTCAGGTGGTAATGGAGGTAACGGAGGTTCAATTTACTTTAAAGGAACAACAAATTTAAATACATTATTAAATTTTAAAGGAAGATCAATTTATCGTGCTGAAAATGGACAAAATGGTGATATTAAAAATATGACCGGAAAAAATGGAGTTGATCTTTTCATTTCTGTTCCGATCGGAACAGAAATTATTATCAATGATGAAAAAATAATTGATATTACTTATGATAATCAATTATTTATTGCGATAAAAGGTGGAAAAGGTGGAAGGGGAAATGCTTCTTTTAAATCTTCAAAAAATAATGCCCCTACAATTTATGAAAAAGGAGAGAAAACAGATTTTATTGAAGTTGTTTTAAATTTAAAACTACTTGCAGATGTTGGTTTATTAGGATTACCAAACGCTGGTAAATCAACATTAATTTCAGTAATTTCAAATGCTAAACCGAAGATTGCAAATTATCAATTTACAACGTTAAAACCACAATTAGGTGTTGTAAAATATAAAAATTATAGCTTTGTAATTACAGATTTACCAGGATTAATTGCAGGAGCAAGTCAAAATAAGGGAATGGGAATTGAATTTTTAAAACATCTTACAAGAACTAGACTTTTATTACATTTAATTGCAAGCGATCAAAAAGATTTAATCAAAAATTATCAATTGATTCGTAAAGAACTCTCTTCTTATTCCAAAAATTTATCAACAATTCCTGAAATTATTGTGATTACAAAAGAAGATCTTTTGAATAATGAAGAAAAAAAGGTAATTAAAAATTTATTTGATAATCAAAAAATTTTCTTTATTAGTGCAATTAAACATCAAGGTTTGGATCTTTTATTAAGAGAGATTTCAGAAAAACTTAAAGAAATAAAAAAAATTGAGCAAGATGAAGCTGATTTAATTTTAGAAGAAAAAACAAAAGAATTTATTTATCATAAATATGAAGAACCAAATTTAGATTTTTCAATTGCAAAAAAAGATAATTCTTGAATTATCGATGGAAAATATCCAAAATATTGAGCTAATAGAATTCCTCTTACAACTTATGAAAATTATTTAAGAATAATCAGCAAATTTAAAAGTAAAGGGATAATCTCAAAATTAAAAGAAGCAGGTTTAAAAAAAGGTGATATTATTACTGTAAAAGATACTTTTTTTACAATTGAATATCAAGAAGAATTTTAAATTTATTACTTTTTCTTTATAATATTAATTATATTTATAATAATTTAATACTATAAAAAGATTTATTATATTATGGTACAACAAAACAAAGTAAAAATTAAGCAAGAAGATCGAATCTCAATTAAAAATATCATTGATGATTCTAATCCTAAGTTACGTGAAATTTCTTTTGATGTTCCTTATCCACTTTCAAAGGAAGATAAGTTTATTATGCATCAGATGATTGATTACGTACGTAGTTCAATCGATCCAAATCGTGATCAAGATGATAAAAGAGAATTAAGACCAGCTTATGGAATTAGTGCAATTCAATTAGGATATCCGAAAAAAATGCTTTTCGTTCACGTTCCAAGTGATTTTGGTAAGGAATCAGAAGAATTTGCACTTGTAAATCCAAAGGTTATTCAATATACAGATAAAAAAGCTTATCTTGCAGGAGGAGAAGGATGTCTTTCTGTTCGTGCTAATCATCCTGGATATGTTTTAAGAAGTTACGGAATTAAAATTGTTGCAATTGATTACTTTACGGATCGTGAAATAGAAATTGATGCAAAAGGGTTAACAGCAATTGTTTTGCAGCATGAAATAGATCATCTTTTGGGAATTTTGTTTTATGATAGAATAAACAAATTACAACCATTTGTTTTAACTGATAAAAAAGCGGTTAAATTGTAATAATAATTTATAAATAAACAAAATAAAGGAGTTTTAAAATGAATGATGAGGATAAAAACGAATCATTCCAGTTGAATATTAAAAAAATACCACCGATGTATGTATATGCACTTGGTGGATTAGGTGAAGTTGGAAAAAATATGTATATTGTTGAGCAGGGAAATGAACTTTGAATCGTAGATTCAGGGATTATGTTCGCTGCTGAAATCAGTGTTGAAGGTGTAATACCATCTTTTGAATGATTAGAAAAAAATCAAAAAAGAATCAAAGGATTAATAATTACACATGGACATGAAGATCATATTGGCTCAATACCTCATCTTTTAAGTTCGGTTTCAATTCCAAAGATTTATGCAGGAAGAATTGCTGCTAATCTTATTTGATCAAAATTAAGCGAAAGACAAGTTCCTAGACAAAAAATAGATATTATTAATAATAAATCAGTAATTAAAACTTTAAATTTTAAAATTGATTTCTTTAATGTGAATCACTCTATTCCTGATTGTTATGGTATTAGATTTAGATCAAGACACGGAACAGTTGTCACTACAGCTGATTTTAAATTTGATTTTACACCAGTTGGTGCAAAAGCCGATCTTTATAAAATGGCTTCATATGGAAACGAAGGAGTAACTTTATTATTATCTGATTCGACAAATGCACAATCAGAAAAATTTTCTGTTTCAGAAAAAGTAGTTGCGAGAAATATTGATAATATTGTGAGTAGAACAAAAGGAAGAATTATCGCCGTTACCTTTGCGTCGAATGTATTTAGAGTTCGTGAACTTATCAAAATTGCAATTAAATATAAACGTAAAATTGTTGTTTTTGGTTATTCAATGGATAAAATTATTAAAATTTCTCGTAAGATTAAATATATTAATCTTGATGAAGATGTAATTGTTGATGCAAGAGATATGAGTAAATATAAAGAAAATGAACTTTTTATTATCTCGACCGGAACACAAGGTGAACCAACAGCAGCACTTACAAAAATGTCGGATGGAAGACATAAAGATATTCATTTGAATGAAAGAGACACAATTGTTTTTGCCTCAAGTGAAATTCCAGGAAATTATGAAAACATTGAAAAAGTGGTAAATAACTTAATTAAAAAAGGTGTTAAATTAATTAATAATCATAATTATCCAGGTGTTCATGCTTCTGGACATGGAGGAATGCAAGAACAATTATTAATGCTTAATCTTCTAAAACCATTTTATTTCTTTGCAATTCATGGAGAAACTGTAATGCAAGTAAAACATACAAAAACAGCAATTGCAGCGGGAATTAAAAAAGAAAATACTTTTATTATTCCAAATGGAAGAAAATTAAAAGTTTATCATGGTAGAGTTACATTGGATGATTATGTCCCAACCGATGATATTTACATCGATGATACAAATTTAAAAGGTCAATCATCAAAAGTTATTACTGATCGAAATTCAATGAGTGAATTCGGTGTAATTACGATTACTGTCGGTATTAATTCAAAAGAAAATAAAATAATTATAAGTCCAGAACTGACAAGTTATGGAACAATAAATCAACAAAAAAATAAAAATTTTATTACTCAAATTGAAAATACAGTTAAAAGTAATCTTGATCTCTATTATGCTAGTAGAGAGAGAATAACATTTAATGGAATTAAGGAAATTATTCGTAATTCAGTTCGCGAAGAAATTTATCAAAAACGTAAAACATCACCAATAGTTATTCCGATTGTATTAAATTGTAATTTTTAAAATATAAAAAATTTTAGCAAGAAGGTTAATTTATGGAAAAGAAACGCTTATTTTCGGGTTTAACATCGACCGGAAGATTAACATTAGGAAATTATATTGGTTCACTCAGTAAGCTTTTAAAATTACAAGAGGACAAAAATAATGAAGTAATTATTTTTATTGCAAATTTACATGCTCTTACGATCCCAATTACAAAAGCAGAATTACTTAGAAATGTAAAAGAAAATTTAAAATTATATATTGCAATCGGAATTGATCCTAAAAAAACAAAAATTTATTTACAATCACAGATTGAGAAAGTTAATGAATTATTTTATATTTTGTCAACAATGACTACGATTGGTCAATTAGAAAGAATGACACAATATAAAGATAAAGCAACAAAACAAGCAAATTCAACTTTTAAAATTCCAACCGGAATTTTGTTTTATCCAATTTTGATGGCTGCTGATATTATTCTTTTTAATCCAGATTATGTTATCGTCGGAAATGATCAAAAACAACATCTTGAGTTTACTAGAGATTTAATTTTAAAATTAAATAATAATTATGATACAGATATTAAATTGGTAGAAGCAAAAATTGCAGATCTTAAAGAAGGTGCAAAAATTATGGCGCTTAAAAATCCTAAACAAAAGATGTCTAAATCAGATCAAAATAAAGATAATACAATTTATTTATTAGATGACCTTTTAGAGGTAAAAAGAAAAATTTTAGGAGCTCTTACAGATTCTGAAAATAAAATATATTATGATTTAGAAAAAAAAGCAGGAGTTTCAAATTTACTTGTAATTTATAGTACGATTAAAAATATTTCTCTAAAAAAAGCAGAGCAAGAATTTAAAAATTTAACTGACTATCGCAAATTTAAAGAGATTGTTGCCGATCAAGTTTGTAATTTATTAGCAAAAATTCAAAAAAATTATCATAATTTAAATGATGATAAATTAATAGAAATTTTAAATTATAATTTAAAATACTTAAAAAAAGAAGCAAATAAAAATTTAGATAAAATTAAAGATAAGATAGGTCTTATTTTATAAAAAGGTAAATATGGTTAATAAAAACACTGGTTATAAACAAGAAAAATATTTTATAAATCCAACAGTAGTTCAAAGTCCTTATTGATTGATTACGGTTGATCTTGATGGAACTTTATTAAAAACTCCCTCTAAAGAAGATCTTTTAAAAAATATTCCAAATTACGATATCAGTAAAAAAAATATCTTAGTTTTAAAAAAATTAATTAATAAAGGTCATAAAGTTGCAATTGTAACCGGAAGACCATGAAGAGATACAGAAGAAATATATAAAAAAATCGGTTTAAGAACAGTTGTCGCAAATTATAATGGGGCTTCAATTCATAATCCAAATGATGAAGGATTTATTCCTTATACTTCAGCGATGAATCGAAAATATTTTGATGGATTATTAAATAGAACAAGTATCAAAAAATTTTATAAAAACTTTGTGATTGAATGTTATGAAACAACATATATTTTAGATGCAAAAGATAAAGATTTTTTAAATAAATTCCATATTCATTATGGACCTAAAGTAATTGAAATAAGTAAAGATTTTTCTTTACCTATCAATCCTCAATCACTTATTTTTAAATTAGAACCAACAAAAAATTTTAATAAATATAATCTACTAGTTGAATTAAAAAGAAAATATGCAGAAACATTTTTATTTAGATATTGAGATACTTTGGATGGAAAGAATTTTCTTTATTTAGAGGTTAATACAAAATCAATTACAAAAGGGAGCGCATTACAATTTATTGCTTCTTATTATAATATTCCAGTCGCAAACACAATCGCTTTTGGTGATGGTGAAAATGATCTTGAAATGTTAGAAGCAGCAAATGTCGGTGTTGCGATGAAAAATGCAAGTGATCTTGTAAAATCGCATGCAAAAGATGTTACAAACTTAACAAATGATGAAGGAGGAGTGGGTGACTACTTAGAAAGTTTTTTTAAACTTTAAATATTAAAAAGATTAAAATGGAAAAAAATTTAAATAAAGCTGAAAAAAATCAAGATATTAAAATAAAAGTAAGTGAAAGACTTATTAAAAATGCGATTAAATTATCAAATTTAAACGGTATTTCATCAAGAGAAGAAGAGATTGCTAAATATCTTAAAGAAGAATTAAAAGATCTTAAAAATTTAAAAATTGAACGTGATGGATTAGGTTCAATAGCTTTTATAAAAGAAGGAAAAAAAGGAGGACCGATAATTTCTTTTACAACACATATGGATGAAGTTGGATTTATGATCACAAACATTACAAAAGATGGATTCTTAAATTTTTCTCCAATCGGTGGTTGATGAAGTCATGTTATCTTAGCACAATTATTACGAATAATTACAGAAGATAATAAAAATATTATCGGTGTTGTCGGTTCAAAACCTCCACATTTACTGACAAGAGAAGAAGCACAAAAAGTTTTACCAATTAAAAACTTATTTATTGATATCGGTGCAAAAAATAAAGAAGAGGTTTTAAAACTTGGAATAAATATCGGCGATCAAGTTGTTCCTTTTCAAACAGATGTTCATAAAATTTTAAATGATCGATTAATTGGTAAAGCCTTTGATAATCGAATTTCAATCGCAACAGGAATTGAAATTATGCAACAAATTTCAACACAAAATCTTGATGCTACTGTTATTTTTATCTGCTCTTCACAAGAAGAAGTCGGACTTCGCGGAGCAAAAACAAGTGCTTATAAATGAACACCTGATATTGCATTTGCAATCGATGTTACGATTGCAAATGACACTCCTGGACTTATTTTTAATGATACTAAATTAGGATCAGGACCTGCTCTATCTTTATTTGATAGTTCAGTACTAGCAAATCCAAATTTATTTAAAAAAATTAAAAAAATTGCAGAAAAAAATAAGATTAATTATACGATTGATTCACTTACAGGTGGAGGAACAGATGCAGGGACAATTCATCTTACAAAAGATGGTATTGTGACTATGACAATTTCAATTCCTTCTCGTTACATGCATTCTCATAATTCTATTATTGATTTAAAAGATGCACAATTAACAGCAAATTTAGTTGTAAGAATATTAAATGAATTAACAACAAATTTAATTAATGATATAAAATATAAATAAGGGAGATATTCAATTTTGATGATAAAAAATAAATTTTTTTCTTATTTCTTCAGTTTTGCAATTTTATTTTCTTTATTTGGTTTTTTAAATTCAGGAAAATTAAATCAAAATGATTATTTTACAGAAAAACCTAAAACTGAAAATTTAATAAATATAACAGCTGATCAAAATGTTTACACAGCACAAATTAATGAAATAGGAAGAACAAATATTAAATTTACTGTTTTATATATTCCTGATGATTTTTTTCCAACCGATATTAATGGGGACGTTACCTTTGCTTTTTCAACCGATCAAAACGCTTATCCAAATCCATCTTTTCCAGACAATGCAAATATTACTCTTGATCAAGTAATCGATAATGAAAATGATACATATAATCTTGTTTTTAATGCTTCTTCTTTAGATTCAAGTACGAAATATGAGATTTATTCAATTTTTGGATGATATGAAGATAGTAATAATCCTGGTATTTGAATTCCATTTAGTGATGGTGATGGAAATAATGAAATTCAACTTTTAAATGAAAATGGTGAATCAGGAATTAGCGCGACAACAAAAATGAGTTCTGGTTATTTTTGAGGAATCATTGCTTTTTCAATTGTTATCCTTATTTTATTAATCACAATTGTTGTTATATTTTTCATAAGATATAATACATATCGAAAAACAAAAGAAAAATATGATTTGTTAAATAAAGAAATAAAATAGAATCAAAAAAGAATAATTTATCAAAAGCAATTACATTTATGTAATTGCTTTTTTAAACTTAAATTTATAAGTATAATTTATGAAATGAAACAACAACTAAATTTAAATTTAATTACAAAATCATCTTTTAATTTTTTTACATCACTTTTAAAATTAGATGATATTATTGATTTTTCTCTTAAAAATAATTATGAAAATGCTTGCTTAATTGAAAAGGATACGATGTATCTTATTTATCCTTTTATTAAAGCATGTGATAAAAATAATTTAAAAGCAATTGTTGGTCTTGAAATAAGTTCTCTACAAATTATTTTGTTTGCCAAGAATCTATCAGGTTATTATAAATTGATAAAAATTTCTTCACTTATTAATACAAAAAAAGAATTAAATATTGAAAAGTATCTTAAAGATAGTGATTTAATTATTTTAGCTGATTATCAAAATTTTCCTCAGCATCTTTTTTTAAAAAATGAGCAATCTGAAGCATTAGAAATTTTTGCTAAAATAGGTAACAAAAAATTACCTGAAAAAATTGATAAATTATTACAATCAGATGAATTTATTGAAAAATATGGTAATGATATTTTTATAAAATATCAAAATATTATCAAAAAAATAGATTTAAAATTTGATTTTTCAAAAAAATTTAAATTACCTGATTTTGAAATTGATTCTAAATTTAAAAATCAAGATCAATATCTTTATTATTTACTAACAATTAATCTTAAAAATTATTTTAAAAAAAGCAAATATGCCTCTCAACATAAAAACATTTATCAAGAGAGAGTTGAGTATGAGTTTTCAGTAATTAAAAAAACAGGATTTACAAATTATTTTTTAATTGTTTTTGATTTAATTAGATATGCAAGAAAAAAAGATATCTACGTCGGTCCTGGAAGAGGTTCTTCTTCCGGATCAATCGTTTCATTTCTTTTAAATATTACACTTGCTGATCCTATTAAATCAAATCTTTATTTTGAAAGATTTTTAAATCCAGCAAGAATCACCTTTCCTGATATTGATATTGATATTGAAGATGAAAGAAGAGATGAATTATTTTTATATCTTAGAGATAAATATGGAAGTGATTATTTTGCGCAAATTATTACATTTCAATCCTTGAAGGCAAAAATGTCACTCAAAGATATTTTTCGTTTTCTTAAAATTTCGCCTGCAGAAGCAAATAAAATCACAAAACTTTTAGATGATCGTATTACTTTACAACAATCATATGATCATAATAAAAATTTTAAATATGCAATTGAAGAAAATCATAATTTTAAAAAAGGGTATGAAATAGCAAAAGAAATTGAAGGATTACCACGTCAATTTTCAACTCATGCTGCTGGAATCGTAATTTCTCACCAAAAGATTTCTAATTTAGTTCCAATTCAAGCTGGGTATAGTAAAGATTATAATCAAACACAATATTCAATGAATTATCTTGAAGAAAATCAATTATTAAAAATGGATCTTTTAGGATTAAGAAATCTTACTTTCTTAAAAAAAATTCTTAATTTAATAAAAGAGAGCAAAAATAAAGAAATAGACTTAAAAAAAATAAATTACCAAGACCAAAATGTTTTCAAATTATTATCGCAAGGTAAAACATTAGGAATATTCCAACTTGAATCGATAGGAATGAGTGATGTTTTAATAAAAATTAAACCAACAGAATTTGAAGATATTGTCGCTACTATTTCATTATTTCGTCCCGGGCCAATGAAACAAATCGATCACTATATTAAAAGAAAACATCAGATTGAAAAAATAACTTATCTTGTTCCGCAATTAGAATCAATTTTAAAAAAAACATATGGGATTATTATTTATCAAGAACAAATTATGGAAATTGCTCAGAAGATAGCAAATTTTTCACTTGCAAAAGCTGATTTATTAAGAAAAGCAATTTCAAAAAAAAATAGTGATGAATTAAATTTATTAAAAAATGATTTTATAAATGGAGCAATAAACAATAATTTTATAAAAGAAGATGCGATCAAAATATATGATCTTATTTTTGAATTTGCTCTCTATGGTTTTAATAGATCACATGCTGTCTCTTATTCGTTCATTACTTATTGATTAGCTTATTTAAAAACATATTTTCCACAAGAATTCATTGTTTGTTTATTAAATCAAGCAATTGGCAATGATAATAAAACAATTCAATATATCGAAGAAGCACAGTTTTTTAAAATTAAAATTAGTTATCCCGATATAAATAACTTAAATTACAATTATTTTTTAAAAGATAATCAAATTTTTCTTGCATTAGAAGTAATAAATGAATTAGGAAAGCAAACGATCAATGATCTTTTAAAAGAAAGAAAAGAAGGGATATATCAAGATTTTATTGATTTTGTAGTTCGCACACAAAAATTAAAATTATCAAGAAAACAACTTGAATTTTTAATAAAAGGAGGAGCCTTAGATAATTTTAATTTAACAAGAAACACAATGCTCAATAATCTTGATTTAATTTTAGAGTATGCTAAATTGGTTTTAATTAAAAAAGATAATTCTTATAAAATTGATTATTCAATTGTTTCTGAGAAACCAATTTTAAAAGAAGCAGAAAAAGAAAATTATCAAAAATTTGAAAAAGAAGCACTTGGATTTTTATTGGAAGCAAATGATTTTATTAAATATCAAAATAAATTAACAGTAAAACAAAAAGAAAATTTATTAACAATATCAGAAATAGAGAATGAACAAGATAAGTTAGTAAAAGTTTTCGGAGTGATAAATTCTATTCGAAAAATTAAAACTAAGAGATTACAAGAGATGTCTTTTATTGAAATAAAAGACAATAAAAATAAAATTTCAATTACGATTTGACCTAACCAATTTAAAGTAATTGAAGCAAAATTAAAAATAGGTATCGGAATTATTATTCGTGGTAAGATTGATTTAAGAAGAACGAGAACAATTATTTTAGAACAAGCAGAATTTATTGAGTAAAAATATATTTATTAATTGAGGATGTAAATAAATGCAACGTTTGTATATAAAAACGATTACTATTCATTATCTTGGACCATGAATAGATAATCACTTTCGCTTTAAAAAAAATAATCTTATTTTTGGGATTAATAATGATGCTGGAGGATTGGATGTAATTGAAATTATTAAATTAATAAAAGATGTTCGTAAAAAACATCGAATCGAAGAAAAATATTTTTATAAAGATTTATTAAATAGTAGCAATACAAATTTTAATAAATGTCTATTAAAAATAACTTTTTTTAATTCAAGAAAAGATACTTATATTAAATTAACAAAAGAAGGAATGATCGATTATAAATATAGTAAAAATTTACTACTTTTAAACAAAATAAAAATTACTATTTTCGAAACAAAAGAACAAATTGAAAGTATTATTAATAATCTTGATTCAAAAAAAGATCGTATTAATTATTTAAAAGATAATGTAATTGTTTTTCTTAAAATTGAAAAACTTCTTTCTGAATCTAAGATGAAAAAAATCTTAAATTTTTCTTATAAACATGCAGGACAAACTTTTTTTTCGACAATTTCTCCTAAAATAATCGTTCATGCAATAAATAATTTTGATACAAAAAATCTTGATGTTTTTTATATGGTCGATCACTTTGAAAAAAATAAAAGACCTAATTTAATACAAGAATTAACAGAATATACGGGTGAAAAGATAAGAAAAAAGATTTTATTTGTAGAAGGAATAAGTGATCGATTGATTATCGAATCTATTGCCAAAAAAAATAAAATAAAAGATTTAATAATAGTTGATACAGGAGGAATTGCAAATATTAATTTTGATGCAATTGCGCAATTAAATCATTTTCTTACAGCGCGAGCGATTATTGATCATGATAATGAAGTTAATCGTAAATCAAATCATTTAATTTATGTTCTTGCAAAAAGAGCGATTGAATGATATTTAGATCAAAATGTTTTACGAAAATATGATCTTAATGATTTTAAAATGTCTTCTCATAACAAAATCTTGATGGCTGAAAATTTTAAAAATACTTATTTAAAAAGTCAAAATTATAATCAATTAGAAAGAGAATTTTTAAAATTATATAGTTCTTTTTAAAATATATTAGAATTAAATTAATAAAATGGAAAATATTAAAAAAGAAAAAAAGAAAAAAATAATATCTTTTGATATTTTAAAATTTCATTTATTTAAACTTATTATCGGAATTATTTTTCTAATTATTTTCTTTTGAACTGAATTTTTTGTAGTCTTTTATCCTGATTCAAATTTATTACCAGATATATTTGTAAATATCTGATGACAATTTTCATTATCAACAATAATTTTAATCTTAATTAGTTATGAATATTTAGTAAATTCAATTAAAGATATATTCAAGAAAATAATTTCTGATGATCTTTTAGTTACAATATCTGCTTTTACCTCTTATATTTTTTCAATCTGTGCGATTGGAATAAATTTTAATGAATTGAAAGCAAATGATTGACTTATTACGAATATAAATGGTACTAGTGATACTTTATTTATTTTATTTGCAGCTTTTGTTGAAGTTTCGGTAATTATTTATATTGGAAGAATGATTGAGTTTTATGTTACAGAAAAAACAATACATGAAATTACTGCAATTAATGATTTATTTGTTGATGAGGCGGTTATTTTGAGAAATAATAAAGAAGAAAGAATTGCGACCGTTGATCTAAAAGTTAATGATATTATAATTTGTTATCCCGGAGAGACAATCCCGGTTGATGGAATGGTATTGGAAGGAGAAGCATTAATAAATGAGGCTTCTTTTACAGGCGAAACAAATCTTGTAAAAAAAAGAAAAAATAGTGATGTTTATGGAGGAACAATATCTAATCAATATTTAAAAATAAAAGTAAAATATCGCTTAGAAGATTCACTTATAAATAAAATTCATCAAGGAATATTAAAAGCAAAAGAAGCTAAATCTGATTATCAAAAAATTGCTGATAAAGTTGTAATTTTTTTAGTTCCGGTTGTTTTGGTGTTAGGATTTTTAGCATTAACATTTTGATCAATTTTTTCTGGATGACAAGATGGATTATTAGTAATGGTTACGGTTTTTGTTGTTGCTTGTCCTTGCTCTTTTGCAATGATTACACCTCTTTCAATCCTTGTCGCAAATGGAGTCGCTTTAAAGAAAGAAATTATCTTTAATTCTAAAAGACCATTTGAAAAAAAAGAAGTAATAGATACGATTGCTTTTGATAAAACGGGAACGATTACAACGGGAAAATTAGCTGTTAAAAAAACCAATCTTTCTACTAAATATTTAAATTTAATTTATTCAATGGAACTTTATTCAAATCATCCAATTGCAAAATCAATTGTTTTAAATTACCAAAATCAATTTAAAGATAGATTAAATTTAAAAACACAAAATGTCGTTGGAAATGGATTGAAAGCAAAATATGAAGATCAAACTTACTATTTAGGTTCTTGAAATTTTGCAAAAAATATTTTAACTAGAGTAGATCAAAAAGTTTTTGTATCAAGCAATGAACTTATTATTTATCTTTTTACAAAAGAAAAAATAATTGGTTATCTTGAACTTGAAGATGAAATTAGAGAAGATGCTTATAATGTAATAAATTCTCTGAAAAAGAAAAATATTGCAATATATATGATTACAGGCGATCAAAAAAAAGTTGCTTATAAAATTGCAAGAAAAGTTGGAATTTTAGAAGAAAATGTATTTTATCAAACTCTCCCTTCTGAAAAAGCAGAAATTGTTGAAAAACTAAAAAAAGAAGGTCATACTGTTGGTTTTGTTGGTGATGGAATAAATGATTCTATCGCACTTGAAACAAGTAATTTGGGAATTTCTTTAGGTTCGGGTTCTGCACTAGCATTACAATCAAGTGATATTACAATTAGAAATGATGATTTAAAATTAATCAATGAGGCCTTAGATATCTCGAGCAAAACTTTAAAAACAATCTATATTGGTCTTATCGTTGCAAGTATTTATAATTTAATTTTAATTCCTCTTGCTCTTAGTGGGATTTTAGTTCCTTCAATTGGGGCGATTGCGATGGCAATAAATGATACAATGGCTGTAATCATCGCTGCTAGTTTAAAAAGATTGAGTTTCAAAAAGAAAAATAAAGATAAAGAAAATCTTTAAAAGATATTTTTTATCAAAAAATAAGTATAACAAAAGTGAATTACTTGGTAGTTTTAAACAATTTATGAATACCAATCAAATCAACTCAAAATTTAAATAACTCATGAATACCAACTAATCAAGATAATGGTTTAGAAGTAACTAGATTGCTTCGAATATCTAAGGGTACTCAGGTAACCCTCTTAACAAATCCTGAAAAGAGTCATTTTAGTAAAATGACTCTTTTTTATTTTATTTGATTTAATAAATAATTTTTATATTTTTTATAATTATCAAATTTAATTTCATTTAATTTAAAAAATAATTGATCTCTTAATTTTTCATTTTCAATTTTAAAATTAAAGGGACCTAAATATTTATTTTCAGTAAAATCTAAATCTAATAAGATATAAGATAATCTATTTTTAATAAAATCATCAGTTATTTCTTTATAATCGTTTTTTTTGTTATTTAAATATCAGTGCTATAATTTTATTGAAAAAGCTTATTTAAGACTTTTTTAAAGGGGAAAATTATGAACACTTTAAAACCAAAATACACAAAATCAGGTGGAGAATTATTAAGTTGATTTAAATAATAATTTTAGTCTTCAAAAATAATTGCTTGATAGGGATTTAAATAATCATCATTTAAATTCTTATAGTTGTTTAATATTATTTTACCTTTATTTTCAAGAGTAAAATCTTGTTTTTTATCACTTAAATTTAAAATTATTAAGAATTTTTTTGTTCGATCATATCTTTCATAAATAAATAAATTATCATTAATATTATCTAAAAACCTAATTTTTCCTGTTCTAAAAATTTTATTATCTTTTCTTAAATTTATTATTTCTTGATAAAACTTAAATATTGAATTTTTATTTTTTAAATCATTTTCAAGTGTAATATTATAAATATTTTTATAATTTAATCAAGGTTTATTTTTTGAAAAACCAAAATATTTTTGATTATTTCAAGCAAAAGGACTTCTTCCATTATCACGTGATTTTTGATTAATTATTTCTAAGATTTCTTTTTCTTTTAATCCTTCTTTTTGTAATTTTTTATAAGCATTAAGTGTTTCTAAATCATTAAATTCTTCTATTTTTGTATTATATAAATTTGTCTGTCCAATTTCTTCTCCATAAAAAATAAAAGGTGTTCCTCTTAGAAAAAAATAACAAATTGCAAAGCAAGTAGCGGATTGGTAGTGATAATTTTTATCATTACCAAAACGAGAAATATGACGAGGTTGATCGTGATTTGAAAGAAAATTTGCGATTCAACCATGATGTTTTTGTTGATAAGATTGTCAGTCAATAATAATTTCTTTAAATTCTTTTAAATTCTTTTGTTTATTTTTAGATCATTTCTCACCATTTATATAATCTGTTTTTAAATGATAAAACATAAACCCCATATCTAATTCATGGTTTTTATAATTTGAATAATCTGCAAAATGTTTAAAATCGGTTGATGATAATTCACCAACGGTAAATATATTTTGATATTTTGAAAAACTTTTTTCATTTAATTCTTTTAAATATTTATGAATATTTTCACCATCGGTATAAGATTTATTTTCATTTATTGATTCCAAATTATTTTTTCAAGGTTTTTTAATTGGTTTTGAAATTAAATTTATTACATCAAATCTTAATCCCTTTATTCCTTTTTTTAATCAAAAATTTATAATTTTAAGTATTTCTTTTCTAACTTCATTATTTTCTCAATTAAGATCGGCTTGTTCAGTTGAAAATAAATGTAAATACCATAAATTTAAATCATCTAAGTATTTTCAAGCACTTCCACCAAATTTAGATTGTCAATTTGTAGGTGGTTTATCATTAATATTTTTTTCAAAAAAGTAGTAATTTTGATATTTTTTATTTCCTTTTAGGGCTTTTTTAAATCATTTATGACTCGTAGAAGTATGATTTAAAACCATATCAAGCATAATATTTATATTGTGCTTTTTTGCTTCTTTTATTAAATTTTTAAAATCCTTCATTGTTCCATAATCGGAATTTATTTTATAATAATTTTTAATATCATAACCGTTATCAATATTTAAAGTTTGATAAATTGGAGTTAATCAAATATAATTTATTCCTAATTTTTTAAGATAAGGTAATTTTTCTTTAATACCATTTAAATCACCTATTCCATCGTTATTTGAATCTTTAAAAGATTTTACATAAATTTCATATACAATGAGATCTTCTTTTTTCATTATTTTTGTTTTTTTTCTGTTTTTTTAATTGCTTTATTTTCCTTTTCTTGTATTTTTTTTATTTTATTAATTTTTGCCTTTTTTTGTTCTAGTATTTTTTTATTTTTGCTAATTTCACTTTTTGCTTTTATTAATTCTTTTGTTAATTTATCCTTTTTAAATAATTTAATATTATCCTTAATTTCAAATTGTGTTACTTTGAGTAATGAAATGTCTTTTATTAATTTTTCATATTCTTGATAGTGTTTTTGTTTTTCATCATTGAATATATTTTTATATTTATATTTTTCAATATTTTCAATATTTTTTGCTAAATTTTCTTCTACATCTTTAATATAATCAGTTCAACTTTCAGTTGATAGTTTTGCAAATCAATGTGATTTTTTAGAAAAAAGAATTGTAATAAAAAATGTTCATATTACAGTTCCTATCATAATTAAAATATAAATTGGTCATGCTGCTCATGCCGCATTTAAGGAACTATTATCGACATTTAAAAATCCAAGAATTCCTCCCATTCCAATTCCATTTGCAGTTATTCCAAAAGCAACATCAAAAGTTGATGCAATTGCTGATCCGATCATTGCGGCTGCAAAAGGGAACATAAATCTTAAATTTATTCCATACATCGCTGGTTCTGTTACACCTAATCAACAAGTTATTGCGGCGGCATTTCCTTGTTCGCGCATTTTGGCATCTTTTTTAAGCATCCAAACAACAGCAAAAACAGCAGCTCCTTGAGCCATATTTGATAATGCTAGCATTGGGAATATAAAATTAGCACCTGTTGTTGTTAATTGCAACATTACAGCATTTAAAGTTTGATGTAGTCCGGTAATAACAAGAACAGGATATAATAAACCAAATAAAGGACCAAAGAAATATTTTGCAACAGGTTGTGTAAAGGCTCACTCAAAACTAATTGAAATTGCTCATCCGATTATAGCTCCAATAGGCCCAATTAAACCAAGAGCAATAATTTGTGTTATAAGAATTGTGATAAATGGAGGTCAGACATATCTTACGGAAGATATTGTATGTTTTTCAATAAATCCATAGAATCAAACAGCGAATCAGCCAACAAGTAATGCGGGGATTATTTGTCCAATATAAGATATAGCTAGCGGTCAATAATCAGTAAAATAAGATGCATCCAATGCATCAATCGCCTGAAAAATAGTTGTCACTTCATAAGAATTTATTAATCCAGCCTGATTTAAAATATCAATCATTAATTCTTGATTAGGATCAGAGGGATCAATTGAAGTAAAATCTACAAGTTGATGAATTTGATTAAATTGAAGAATTTGAGTAGCCGAATAAACTCCCCCTCCACCGATATAATATTCGGTTCCTGTTGGAATTTGATTTAAATTAAGATATATATTATGTGCTTGATCATAATAAAAAGGTTCAATATATATATTTCCTAAAGCATCAGAAACACTATACATATTTACCAATGTTCCTGGGGCAATAAGCATTATTCCAATTGTTATTCCTAATGCACCTGGTTTATTTGCTCTTTGAAACATTGATCAGCAAACATGAACAGGAAGATATCAAAATACCGCTTGAGCTGGTAATCATAATCAATCATCTAAATGTTTAGCAAAAGTGCTATTATTTATCGCTGATCCACCATCTCCAGTTCAATCTAGTTCAAGCAAATTTCTAAAAGCAAGTATTAAACCCCCTGCAACAATAACAGGAATTAAAGGAATAAATATTTCCGAAAAAACAGTCATTATTTTTTGAAATTTATTTGCTTGTTTTTTTGCTGCAATTTTTGTTTCTTCTTTTGTAGATTTTGTTATTTTTGCATATTTTAAAAAATATTTATAAAAATCTGCAACATCTGTTCCGATAATAATTTGAAATTGTCCAGATTGAGTAAAAGTTCCTTTTACTGAATCTAATTTATCAATTTCTTTAATATTTGCAAGTTCGGGATTTTTTAAAACAAGTCTTAATCTTGTTTGACAATGAGAAGCAGAAATTATATTATTTTCCCCTAAATAATCTAATAATTTTTGCGCTTCTAAATCATATTTTATTTTCTTAGCATTTGAAGACATTCTACTTTTAATTAATTTACCCTTATATTAAAATTTTATTAATAATTAAAATATTTAAATTCTTTTTTTGAACTTGTATATACAAATTAATCACTATTCGATTTTTCTTTTTTAAAAAATGAGAAAAATAAAATATTTAGTATAAATTAAATTTTTAAAGGCATTTTTTATGATATTTTAAAAAAAAATATTTTTTTGCTTTTTTAAAAATTTAATGTATATAATATATTTTGAAAGGGAAATTAAAAAAAATGGATTTAAATTTAGGTGGAATATTCCTATCAGAAATGATAGGAACATTTCTTTTAATATTAATTGGATGCGGTGTTAATGCCAGTGTCAATTTAAAAAAAACATATTCACATAATTCTGGCTGAATTGTAATATCTTTCGGTTGAGGAATGGGAGTTATGATCGGAGCTGCTGCAGCTTATTATTCGGGAGGTCATTTAAACCCCGCTGTTACATTAGCGATGTGAACAGAAGATTTTATTAATACACAGGAAGCAATGATTTATTTCTGTGGGGAAATTGTAGGAGCATTTTTAGGTGCTTTAACAGTTGCTTTTTTATTTTGAGATCACTTTAAAGAAACAGAAGATAAAAGCGCAATCGCAGGAACATTTCATACTACACCAGCAATTAAAAAATGATATAGAAATTTTGCAACAGAATTTTTTGCAACATCAGTTTTAGTGCTGCCTTTACTAACAATTACTGAAGTGGATGTTTCATGAATTTATGGACCTCTATTTGCAGGATTAATAGTTTTAGGTATTGGATTAACATTAGGGGGACTTACTGGATATGCAATTAATCCAGCAAGAGATATAATGCCAAGATTGGTACACACAATTATTCCAATTCCTAACAAAGGAACAAGCAATTGAGAATATTCATGAGTTCCAATTTTAGGTCCTCTATTTGGATCAATGCTTGCGGTTGGAATTTTTGAATTAATGTTAGTTGCATTTTAATTTATTTATATTTTTAAGATATCAGTAGAAAATAAAAAAAGAAAGAATAGAAAGAAAAAATGGAAAAAAACACAAAATATATTTTAGCTTTGGATTCAGGAACAACATCAACACGTGCTGTTATTCTTGATAAAAATGCAAAAATAGTTTCAATTGGTCAAAATGAATTTACACAATATTTTCCAAAACCAGGTTGAGTAGAACACGATGCAAATGAAATTTATGCAAATCAAATTGCAGTTGTGATTCAAGCAATTCAAAAAGCTCATTTAAATATTAGCCATATTGGAGCGATTGGAATTACAAACCAAAGAGAAACGATTGTAATATGAGATAAAAAAACAGGAATGCCTGTTCATAATGCGATTGTTTGACAAGATAAAAGAACTTCAGATTATTGTGAATCATTACAAAAAGATACAAAAACAGTTGAAATGATTAAAGAAAAAACAGGACTTGTATTGGATCCTTACTTTTCTGGAACCAAAATTAAATGATTATTAGATAATGTAAAAGGATTAAGAGATCGTGCTAATAAAGGGGAAATTTTAGCAGGAACAATTGATACTTGACTTACCTGAAAATTAACAAATGGTAAATCTTTTTTTACTGATTATACAAATGCTTCAAGAACATTACTTTTTAATATTATTGATTTAAAATGAGATCAAGAATTATTAAAATTATTTAATATTCCTGAAAAAATATTACCAGAAGTTAAAAATTCTTCTGATGATTTTGGCGTAACTGAAATTGATGCTTTCAAAGGGATTCCAATTTATTCTTTAATTGGTGATCAACAATCATCACTTTTTGGCCATCGTAGTAAAATAGGTGAATTAAAAGGTACTTATGGTACTGGAGCATTTTTAATGTTAAATACAGGAGAAAAAGTTGTCCGTTCAAAAAATGGATTGCTTACTACAATTGCATTAGGTTTAAACGGAAAAGTTACTTATGCACTTGAAGGTTCTATTTATATTGCAGGAAATGCTTTAAAATGAATTAAAGATGAATTACATTTAATTCAAGAATATGGACAAATTGATTATTATTTAAAAGATGATTATGATGCAAAAGGCGTTACTGTTGTTCCTTATTTTGTTGGAGTTGGTTCTCCTTATTGAAATACACGAGCAAGAGGACTTATTACAGGATTGACAAGAGGGGTAAATAGAGGAGATATCATAAGAGCAACTGCTGCATCAATTGCTTTTCAAACTTATGATATTTACAAAGCATTCCAAGAAGATTATCAAAAAAAAATAATTAAAATGTCTATCGATGGAGGAGTATCAAAAACCGAAAAATTAATGCAACTTCAAGCCGATATTTTAGATTCAAGATTATATAATCCTGAATCAACTGAAATTACAGCATTAGGAGCTGCATTTCTTGCAGGACTTAAAGTTGGTATTTGAAAAAATCAACAAGAACTTGATAGATTACTTAAATATAAAAAAGTATATAAACCAATGGGTGATCCATCACATAGATCTGAAATTATTAAAAATTGAAAAGAATCTGTAAAATTAGCACTTGAGTGAAATAAATAAAGGAAAATTTATGAACGAAGCAAAAACATATGATGTTGTCATCATAGGTGGAGGAGTGATTGGATTAACAATTGCAGAACAATTTTTACAAAAAAATATCAAGAATATCTGTTTACTTGAAAAAAATAATGAAGTAATGCTTGAAACATCTTCTCACAATAGTGGAGTAATTCATAGTGGGTTTGATGCAACTCCCGGAACTCTTAAAGCAAAATTTAATGTTCAAGGTCGTCATCTTTTTGAAAAAAAATATTTAAATAAGAATGCACAATTTCATTGAGAAAATGCAAATTCTTATATTTTAGCTTTTACAAAAGATGAAATAGAAGAATTACATAAATTATATGAACAGGGAATTAAGAATGGTCTTGAAAAAAGTAGTATGAAAATTATTGAAGCAGAGGAGCTTTTTAAAATAAATCCTTTTCTTAATAGAAGAATTTTAAAAGCACTTCAAGTTACTACCTCTAAAATTATAGATCCTCATGAGTTTGGTAATTTTATTTTTACAAAAGCAAAAGAATTAGGATTGAAATATCATCTTAATTTTAAAGTAATAAGTATTGAAAAAAGTAAAACAAATTGAATCATAAAAAGCGATGAAAATCGTATTATAAATGCAAAATATATTATCAATGCAAGTGGAGTAAGAGCAGAAGAAATCGCAAGACTTGTTGAAAAAAATCCTTTATTTAAAATAAAAACAAGAAGAGGACAATATCTTATTTTAGATCAAAGTGAACATAAATTTGCAACAAATGATGTTTTTTTCCTTACTCCTTCCAAACATGGAAAAGGAGTAATAGTTGCTTCTCTTTTAGATGGAAGAGTGCTTGTTGGACCAAATGCAGAAGATAATGTTCCAAAAGATAATATTCATTTGGTAACTGAAGAAGGATTAAAATATGTGCGAAAAATAGGAAAGAAAATTAATTCAAAAATAAATCTTGATCGTGTTGTTTCTGTTACTGCAGGATCAAGATCAATTAATGAATTAACAAATGATTTTTTTATCGACCAAAGCCAAGAGGTAGATAATTTTTTTCACGTGGCAGGAATTCAATCTCCTGGTTTATCAAGTTCACCAGCAATTGCAGAATATGTATTTAAAAAATATCAAGAACTTAAAAAATAAGTAAATTTTAATAAAAAAATATAGGGAATTAACCCTATATTTTTATTTTACAAAATTATCCTTCTAATTTTCCTAATCTTGTAATATTTACAAGTTTTAAATCTTGTGCTTTTGTGATTCCTATTCTAGGCCATTCTCCTATTATATTTTTATATTTATGATCACCTTGTTGTTTTAAATTTGCATTTCCTGTTGATATTAATTTTCTTAAACCATCTAATCATCGATAAGTATAAATAATTTCACTATTAAATGAAATGGGTTAAAAAACTCATAAATACCAGTTAATCAAAACGTCACCATAATCTTCAAAGAAAATATTTTTGGGTTAAACAACTCATGAATACCAACTAATCAAAACAATTTAATATGAAAACATTTGGTGTTATTAGGGTTAAACAACTCATGAATACCAACTAATCAAAACACTCTGAAAAAATTATATTAAAAAATGGATATATATAAGGATTTTTTAAGTTTTTAAATTTTAATTTTTTAAAAAATTAAAAATATTCTCCTTTTTTTAATTATTAAATATTCAACTTTTAAAATTTTTTAAATTTTATTGTTATAATTTTCTCATTAAAAGAGTTAATTTTTAATTTAAATAAAGGGTTTAAATTCAATGAGTGATGAAAAAATATAAATTTTTCAATTTTAAAGTTTTTACTATATTTATTAGTTTATTAACATTTATTGGTATTTTTAATGTTAATTTTATTGATTTAAATAATAAAAATAAAACAAATAATATTGATCAAGAGGTCGGAAATATTATTACACAAGCAAATGGACAGCAAGTTTATGGAGAAGATTCTGATCAAATTTATGAAGCTTCTTCGGGGACTTTAGTAGATCAAGATCTTGATGGATATGCAGATACTATTTATATGTGAGGTGATAATGAATATGGTCAATTGGGAATAAATAATCAAGTTGATCAATTTGTTTCCTCTCCACAAAAAATAGATACATTTACTTATGGAACTGGTGGTTTTTATGATTTAGAAACTAGTGGTACTCATTCTGGTGTTGTTTTTGATTCAGATAATAATGGTAAAAGTGATCAATTATATCTTTGAGGTGATAATGATTATCAACAATTAGCAGTTGATAAAAATATCACTAGTAAAAGTGCGATTCCAATTCTTGTTGATTTTAATTGAGCAGGAGATATTATTGAATTAGAATTATCTAATAATTATTCTGGTGTTACTGTTGATTCAAATTATGACGGATATGCTGATACATTATATATGTGGGGAAATAATCAAGATGGACAAATAGGTGATGGAAATAAAGAAAATACAATCTTAGAACCAACTTTAATTACTCCTAAAGGACAATCCAATTGAGGGGGAAATATTATTGATTTTGAAACCGAAGGAAATCATACAGGTATAATTATTGATACTGATCTAGACGGATATGCTGATACATTATATATGTGGGGGAATAATGATTACGGCCAAATTGGAAATGGAGAACGTAATCTTGATGTTACTACTCCAACAATTATTATTCCAAAAGATAGTTCAAGTTGAGAAGGTAATTTAATTGATCTTGAATTAGGTTCTTATCATTCAGGTGCTGCTGTTGATTCAAATTATGACGGATATGCTGATACATTATATATGTGGGGAGATAATTATTTTAATCAATTAGGAAATTTACAATTAGATTCTGATACTCTCTTACCTTTAATCTCATTCGGTCCTGATCAAAATTGAGGAGGAGATATTACTTCATTTTCTCTTTCTGGATTAAATAGTTCAGTCGCAATCGATACAGATGATGATCATCTAGGAGATAAAATTTATCTTTGAGGTGATAATAATTATGGCCAAATTGGTAATAATAGTAAAACAGAAGGAAATAATAATAAGGGTGAAGTAAGTATTCCAACTTCACCTTTAAATCAAAGTGGAGAGGAATTTGATTTAAATGGTAATGTAATTAATTTAGATTTAAGTGGAAATTCAAGTTCTGTGTTAATAGACACCAATAACGATGGATTAGGTGATAATCTTTATGTATGAGGAAATAATGATTATGGTCAATTAGGAATTGGAACAATTGGTGAAGATTTATTAACTCCTGATCAAAATGATTTTAATTTGAAAAACTTTAAATTACAAGATTATCAAATTTATAATCAAAATGATCATCAGATGTGAGTAGATATTACCTTAAATGATCCAAGTGATATTTTTAATCAAAATAATATTCCAACTTTAAAATTACAAGATCAAAATAATATTTATTCAACAACTTATATTGACAGTAATTCAAATCCAGAAGATGATTTTTATAGTTTTAAAATAAATGATCTTAAAACAGGAGTTCAATATGATTTTGATCAAATTTTAATTAATGATCAAAATAACGATTTTTCTATTGATAAAATATTCAATATAGGTGAAAATAAAATTTCAAATGATTATCAAATTATTGATGCTAATATTTTTGAAAAAAATATTAGCTCAACAGAGGTTTTGGTTAATCTTACAATTGATAATAGAATTAGATTTGATATTTCAAATTTTACCGAACAACAATTACAAGTTAGAATAAATTATCAAGATCAAAATGGTAGCTATCAAGAAGTAACTGAAATTAATCAAAATCAACAAATATTGCTACAAGATTTAGAACCTCAAGAAAATTATTTAATTACAAATATTGATTATTTTTATGAAGATAATAATTATAAATATAGTTTAAATGATTTAAATTTATCATTTTCTACAGATAATGAAACTCCTGTTTTTTATGATCTTAATAATACTTTTAGTATAGATAGTGTTCAACAAGAATCATTAAAATTTACTGTAGAGATCGATAATATTGTTTTTGATCAAGATGGTTCGGTTAAAAATATTGAAAATGTTGTTTTGGTAGACAATAATAATGATGTATATGAAAGTCAATACGTACAAGATAGTTGAGTAGAAGATCAAGATAATTTAAAACTTGATAACACAGTGCAAAGAGGATATGCTACATTTGAAATAACAGATTTAAATGAAAAAACTAATTATAATTTTGTTGGTATTAGTTTTTATGATGATGGAACTGGAGCGCAGATGTTTGCTGAACCTCAAATAATACAAACTGATAAATACATTAATTATATTTTGATAACTTCAATTATCGTTGGTTTGTTATTATTGTTATTAATATTAGTAACAGCAATTTATATATATAAAAAATATTATCATGCAAAAAAAGAAGTTGAAATAACACAAGATTTAGAAATATTTACAAAAACAGAATAAAAGAGAAAAAGATCCAAAAGGATCTTTTTCTTCATGAAAATTAATATTTTTAAGAGCGATGTAAATAAAAAAGAAGATAAAATTTATTTTTTATTTTGCTTAATTAAGATCTTTCTTAGCATCCTTTAATAATTTATTATTTAAATTATATTGTTCTCAAAATTTTAATTTTAAATTATGGTGCTATAATTAATTTATTAATTATAAGGGATTAATAAAATGAAATTTACTAAAAAGTTACTATTACCAATTACATTACTTTTTATTCCTACATTTTTTATAAATAATTTAAATCTAAATAATTTTAATAATTTTAAAAAGGAAATTAATTCTGATTATGATTTTATAATTGACCAAGAAGATTCTACTTATTTTTCAGGAGAAATCTTAGATACAGATCTTGATGGATATGGAGATAGTCTTTATATGTGAGGAAAAAATAATAAAGGACAGATAGGTAATGGAACGACAAATAATGCAGATTCTGGACCTATTGAAATTTTTCCTCATAATAGTGATTGAAATGGTAATTTAATTGATCTTGAATTAGGAGAAGAACATAGTGGAGTTACTGTTGATACAGATTATAATGGTTACGCTGATACATTATATATGTGAGGAAGTAATGATTATGGTCAAATAGGAAATGGAAGTTCAATTAATTATTTTTTTTATCCTGTAAAAATAACACCAAAAAATTATATTAATTGAAAAGGAAATATTATTGATTTATCTTTGGAAGGAAATTTTTCTAGTGTAATTATTGATACTGATCTTGATGGATACGCTGATACATTGTATATGTGAGGAGAAAATAATAATAAACAATTAGGTAACGGAACAGATATATCTTTAAATACTCCTACAATTATCGTCCCTGAAAATGGTGATTGAAATGGTAATTTAATTGATCTTGAATTAGGACAAAATGATTCTGCACTTACAATTGATACTGATCTTGATGGATATGCCGATACATTGTATATGTGAGGGAGTAATGCTTTTTGTCAATTAGGACAAAATGAGTCTAAATTTATAGATCAAGCTTATCCAAAAATTACAGAACCAATCACTTCTGATCAATTTCTAGGAAATATTTTAGATGTTTCAACATCAATTTATAGTTCGGGAATAATTGTTGATTCTGATTTAGATAATTATGGTGACACCCTCTATATGTGGGGAACAAATGTAAATGGTGTGCTTGCAAATGATAATATTATAATTCCAATTCCCGCTATTGTTACCTCAATTAGTGGTAATTTAATTAATTTTGAAACTAATAATAAAAATTCTGGTGTTACTATAGATACTGATTTAGATGGTTATGCCGATACATTGTATATGTGAGGAGATAATGAGTATGGACAAGCTGGAATAGGTAATTTAAATCAAAGTTATATTAATTATCCTACTGCGATATTTCCTTATTCTGATAGTTGGAATGGTAATATTTTAAATTATTCGATTGGAAAAACATATGCAAGTGTGATTATTGATCAAAATTGAGATGGATATGGAGATAGACTTTATATGTGAGGAAGTAATGAATATGGAGAAGCAGGAATTGCTCCTTGTCCTAATTTTATTATTCCTAATTCTATTTTTGAATCAAAAAGTTTTCAAATTTCTGATCTTGAAATAATAAATAATCAAAATCATGGATTTGATTTAAATATTACTTTAAATGATTATTGAAATATTTTTGATGCAAATAATATTCCAGAGATATCATTATTTGATCAGTATAATAATTTGTATGATTTAACTTATTTGGAAGATGATTCTTCTCCTATTGATGATATTTATAGTTTTGAAATAAATAATATTGAAATAGGAACAAAATATGTATTTACAAAAGTTCAAATTGATACAATTTACTTTAATTTTACTCCAATTATCTCAATAAGTGATTATCTTATTTCTAATTTAGAATTGGAGGAAACAGGAATAAATAATGCTATTTTTAATTTAGATGTGGTTTTAGGAAGTAATTTAAATATTAGTTACTTTACTTCAGATCAACGAAAAGTAAAAGTAAATTTTAGTGATGATACATATCAAGAAGTTTTAATTGATCAAAATTGAGATGTTGAATTAAAAGAATTAAATTCTGATACTAGTTATCAAATAATCGGAATTGATTATTTTTATGAAAATGAAAGTTACAAATATAATTTGCCAGTTGATATTACTTTTAAAACATTAATTGAAGAATATTAATTTTTTTCTTCTTTTGGTCAAATTCATTCCCCAAATAATGGATGTTGAGGAAAAATACCTGATCAATGTGCAATTTTTTTATCAATATAAAAAGTAAATATAAAGTCGCGATGAAGAATTATTTTTTTACTTTTTAAATCTAAAAGTTTAGCATCAATTCTTATTTTTTCATTTTTTACATCGATAATAATATAATTTATCAAAAATTTAATATAACTTTTTTGATATTTAATTTCAATATTTATATTACTTGTTAAGAGTCTTTTTGATTTTCATTTTACTTTAATTAATTCATGTCTAATTGTTTCTTCATGTTCAAGAATTTTTCCATATAAATCTGCATTTGCTTTAATTTTAAGAGGTATATTTACTTTTGTTGTAATTAAATTTGTTCCCCAAAAACTTTTAAGATTTTTTTTAATATATCTTCTTTTTGTGATTGGCATCACTAAAAAAGTTTGAATAATAATTAATACAATTACAATAAAAGTAGAAATTTCAAGTCCATGATTAATATTTTCATTTGATACCGTTAAAATCTCTGTAATCGATAGAAAACTCAAAATTAATACTGCTACATGTAGCAAAATAGCAAGCATTTCTAATATCTTATATCAATAAGATCCTATAATTAAAATATCTTGTTTTTCATTTATTATTTTTTTATTTATCATACTTAACTCTTTTAATGTTTTTAATTATATCGCAAATATTTTTTTTACAACAAAAATGAAATTAAATATTAATATTTCATAAATAATTATTTGATAGAAATTAAAATAATTAAGATAAATTAATAAATAAAGATCTTTTAAAAGAAAAAGAATCGTAAAAAGAGGAATAAATATATATTGAAATATATCTCAAGTAAAGGGTAAAAAAATTGAAATAAAAATAATAAAATAAATATATTTTATTATAGGATTTAAAATTAGACAGATTATTGGAGCAAAAAGATTATCATATCCTTCTCAATTGATTACAAAAGGAAATGCAATTAAAAAAATAAATATATTTAAGAAAATAAAAGACAAAATTTTATTTTTTCTTTTATCAAAAATTTTATATGTAAATGAAATTAAAAAAGAAAGAATTAATCCTGTTTGTAATAAAAGTAATGGATTATAAATTAATAATATTAGACCTGTAAGTGCAAGAGAATTAAATTTTCCTTTTTTTATTTTATTATTCTTGCTAATAAAATAATTAATTTGTGCCTTTAATCCAGTAACTGGAAAATAAAAAAAATAAAGATAATATGAGCTTATTATTATTAAAATTAAAGTTACAAAAATTTCCTTTGTAAATAATTTTTTCAATAAGTAATTATTTATATTTATTATTAAAAGAACATGAAATCCTGAAATTATAATTAAAAAACTTATTCCTAATTTTTCAAATAAATCAGCAATTTGTTGATTATAAATTGTTTCTTTTTTATAAACAAAAAGAAGTGTTAATTGACTATAGATATTTTCTTTATTTACTAATTTTAAATAAATAAAATTGCGAAATGTTTTATTTGGTAATGTTTTTATTTGATAATCATTTGCATATCCATAATTAATGGTATGTTTAGTAAGTAAAAAATAACTAAATGAATCATATTTATCTTCCATTTGATAATAATAACAATCAAAATTTATAATGGTATGAGGGATTAGATCTGTACAATAATCATTAAATATTACAAAATATATTTCTTGATCTTCTTTTACAAAACATGATTTAGAATAAGATTTTATTACTTCTGCTTGATGATGATAATTTAAATTTAATATTAAATTATTTAATAAATAATTTAATATTAGTAAATGGAAAAAAATCAGAATATAAAAAATTATAAAAAAATATCCACCATATTTAAATCTATAGTGGATACCAAAAATAAAGGATAATAAAAAGAAAATTATTGTTATTTTTAAAAAATAAATGTAAAAAAGAATTAAAAAATATATTAAAAGATAGAGATATTTGTTTTCATTTCTCCTAAGCACATATTTAATTTATTACTAAATATTAATTTTTCTGATTTTTTTTATAATAGAATCTAAAAGTTAATCAAATAAATAAAATTGTTGCTGGATTTAAGATAAACATTGATAAATAATATGAATTTGTTTTATAATCATTTGATAATAAAATTGGAATTCCACTGTTATATAATCCAGGATTTATTCCCCGATTATCAATTTGAATATTAATTACAAAATTTTCTCGTGTAACTGAAATAGGACCACCATTTGCTTCAATTTGATTACGAGAAATTGGATAAATAATAAATTTGTCTAATGAATAAAATAAAATTAAATTGGCCAAGATTAAAACAATAAATAAATTAAAAACAAAATTGATTCTTTTATTTATTTTATTTTGATCTTCAAGATTTTTGTAAAAAACATTGTAAACTCAATAGTAGAAAGTAAGTAAAAAAACAAACACTCAAACTAACAGCAGAAGATATGATGGGATATTATTATTTGCTCCTAATCATTTGCTTTTGGGTGCAATTGCATCTGTGAAATTTACAGTGAATGGTCCAGGGATATTATTATTTATTTGATCTTGTAATCCAGGAATATCAATAAATTTAATATTGGCAGAATTTAAACCAAAAGTTCCCAATCCTTGTAACCCTTGAAAAGAAAAAGTCATTGAAATAAAAGCCAAAATTAAAGTTGCATTTACGGTATATTTATATTTTATTTCATTTTTAATTTTTAATTTTCGATAATAAAATAATAATCCAAATAATAAAATAATAATAATACTTATAATTCATAAACTTGAAAATAGGTTGTTAAAAATATCTAAATTATCAAGAATTAAAAGATAATTAACAGCAACTTTAGCCCCCTCATTTTGAAATAATTGTAAAAATATAGCAAAATCTGCATTTGGATCTATTGTATTTTTAAATAATGTATTAGCAAAAGTAATTGCTAATAATACTTGTAATGATAATAAAACAAATGTTGCAACATAAATTGCTCCGTATGTAATAAGAATCGATTTTCTCTTATTCCCATCATTATTTTTTCATGTATCTATTAATCATAGTATTATTAAGAAAAATAAAATACTTACAAATACTAAACAGACAATTGAAAATCATTCAAGATTTGTACATAGAAAAGCTTCACCAAAATAATGATTTGTATATTTTCCTAAAATTAAAAAATAAAAAATTCCAAATCATGTTAAAAGTAAAATTAAAAATGTTCCTGATTTACTTTTTCAAAAATTTTTAAATTTTTTTCAAGAATTATTTATACTGTTTTTTTCTGTTTTTTCAATATTAGTTTTTTCTTTTACGCTTATATTATTCATAATTTCTTTTCTTGATTTTTTAATTTATAACAATTTTAAAGACTTTTATAATCAAAATTTATTTTTTTGTTGCTTTTTGATTTTCCTTATCAATTTTATGCTTTTTATATTCATTATAAAGAAGAATTAAATTTCCACGATGTCTATAAACTATAAGGATGAAAGAAAATCATAAAATAACAACAGCAGTTGTTGTTTGTGATCATATAAATAATGGTCAACCATCACTTAAATAAGGATTAAATGTACCTAAAAAAGCAATTGAAAATACTGCCCCAAGAGAAGCAATGGTAACTTTATGTTTTGTACTAAAAAATAATATTAAAAATACTATTCCTCCAATTCCACAGAAAATTCAATTTATTGCAAGCATAAAACCAAAAGTAGTTGCAACCCCTTTTCCGCCTTTAAATTTAAATCAAATAGGCCATACATGTCCTATTACAACAAAAAAAACCGCAATCGCAATATAATCTTCTACGGCATTAAAAATATTATCATCGCCATTATAATTTAAATTTGCAGATAATTCTGTAAAAACAATCGCAACTAAAAAAGCTTTTAGAAAATCAAAAAGAAAAACGAGTATAAATGCTCCTTTTCCAAATGTTCTTCCGGCGTTTGTTGCTCCATAATTTTTTGAACCTATCTTACCTAAATCAACTTTTTTATACCTAGAAATTAATTGTCCTGCATTCATTGATCCAACAAGATAAGCTATAGTAGAATATAGGAGTAATCCTAAAAATATATCCATTTTGCTAAATAAATTCAATTATTTATATTATATATTAATATAAACATATTATTAATATCAGAATACTTATTGCTAAAATTGTGTAAAATTATACTTATATATTGATTTTTATTAAATTAGGTTAAAGAAAGGCATTTTTTATAATGAGTAAAACAGTAGTTAAAGATGATAATAATAGCAATAAAAATAAAAGAAAAAATTATTGAGATTTAATTGCAATTAATAAAAAATATCGTAATTGAAAGACAATTTTATTAGCAGAATTAATTGGGACATATTTATTAACACTTTGAATCATTCTTCCTTCATCTGTTGGTTTTGATAGTATGAATAATTGATGAGGATATATTTGAACTTTAATGATTATGAAAGCACTTTGAGTAGCAGGATTTATCGTATTTATTGTTTATGTTTTGAGGTATATATCAGTAAATTTAAATCCTGCTGTTACGATTGCAGAAATTGCAAAGGGAAATGATAAATTACCAATCGGACTTGCAAAAATAAATATTCAATTTGCAGGTGGAATAATGGCTGGATTTACAGCCTTAGGTTTAGCTGTTTTAACAGATAATAATACTTCAAATTTAGATGCTATTAGTCCACTTGTCAGACATTATGATTTTAATAATCTTGGATCAGGTGTGTGATATGATAATCCAATTTTATCTAAATCATATAATGATTTTAATGGAGGACAAGGAATATTTGTTATGTCAAGTATGATTTTAGAATTTGTTTATACATATGCTTTACTTGCAAGTGTTTTTTATTGACAAAAAAAAGTAAGTCATAACATGAGACCAATTGTGATCGGTCTTATTGTATGATTGGCTGTTACTTTGGGATTAAGAACAAATAATATCGCTTTAAATCCCGCAAGATTAATCGGTCCAGCGATTGCACAATCAGTAGGAATAAATTCAGGAATTTTAATTTCTTCTAGTCCAATTAATTATACAGATTGAATGTGAGTATATTTAATTAGCGAACTTTCTGCAGCATCTATATTTGCAATGATTGAATTAAACAAAAGAAAAAAATTGGAAATATAAAAAAGGATTATCAAAAAATAAAAATCTAGCAATTTGTGTTGTTAGATTTTTTATCCTTTTTCTTATAAAATGAGAAAATTATATCGTACAAGGGTTTAATATTGCAAAGAATAATTTCAAGAAGGGAAAGATGAAACTAGCGAAAATTCATATTAAGAAATTTAAAAATATAGAAAATTTAGAAATAAATTTTGAAAAATATAAGAATCTAATAAGTATCATCGGTTTAAATAACATTGGAAAGACAAATATTTTAGAAGCAATATATTTTTTTGAAACTTTAAAAATTAAAAGACTTCGTAAGAATGAAGAAAAATTACAAAACGTAAGTTTTTATTATAAATTAGATCAAGAAGATCAAAATAAGTTTTTTAATTATTATTTTGAAGAAATGAGATTGATTGAGCAAACTAAAAATAAAAAAATTGAAAAATACTTAAATGAAAAGCATCAAAAGAAATTTGATGAAACATATCAAAAAAGTAAAATTAATTGAGAAAAATTAACAGAATTTGAAATAAATGTAAGTTGAGATGAAGAAAAAGAGGAGTATATAAGATTTTTTCCAGAAGAAATTGTCGATTCCAAATATTTTTATAAAAATATTTACGAAAAAAATCGTTTTAAAGTATTTTATTTTGACAAAACCGTAAAGAAAGATTTTTTAGAAAATCAATTCTTTCTTAAAAATAAAGTCTTTCGACAGATTTTAACAAATATAGGATATAAAGATTTTATCGTAAATTTTTATATCTATAATAATATTGAATTAGATTATAAGATTGAGAAAATTGAAAAAGCAATTGGGAATTTTTTATTTGACAATTGAAATGATCTTAAAAATATAAAATATATTGTAAAACTTATTTTATTAGATCGAAAGGAAGGAAAATTTTCTTTAATAATAAGTAATAAAAATAACAAAAAAGGAAATTTTCAATTAGAAGAGAGTAGTGATGGATTAACTTCAATTATTCTTATGAAATTATCAATAGGTGAAACATTTTCTAAAAGATTAATTTTAATAGATGAACCGAATACATTTTTACATTCCTCCGCTCAAATTAAATTATTAAATTATTTCAAAAAAATTGTAACTAATAATAATTGTAAATTAATTTATACCACTCACTCCGAACATCTCGTTGATTCAGAAATTCCTGTAATTTATAAAGGAAAGAGTAATTGAGAAATAAAAATAATTAATGATATAAAGGAATATCAAAATATTCAATTAAAAGTATTAGCTAATAATTTACTTATTAATAATCCAATTAATTTAATTTTAAGAAAGGAAAAAGATTTTTATAAATTTATTGAATTTTATAATAAAAAAGAATATAAAATGTCTCTTACTTATATTCATACTCTTTTAGAAAAAGAATTAAATCTATTTATTTATAGATTGAAATTAAAGGACAAAATTACAAATAAAAGCAATATGTATGATAAGGTAAAATTAATTTTAGAAAAAATAGAACTAGAGAATTTAAAGTTAAATCTGCCTGCAGAAAAGCAATTAATTGAAATTATTAAAAATAATTTTAAAAATACTTTATATTTATCTTCTTTTAGAAATAAAGCAAGTTATGCTCATACTAACAAAATAAGAGATAAGGATCTTGAAAATGTGATTCCAATCATTATTTTTACTTATCTTGCAAATATTGAATTTCTAAGAAGATTTACAGAAATTATAATTGAGAGGAAATAAGAACAATTTTAGAAATAAATAATTGATAGGTCGATGAGCTTGAATTTGATTTAAAAAGAATTAAAGCTTTTATAAGTTTAATAATAATATTTTCAATATATTCATAATTATAGATATTTGCATTATCGTACATCTTTTTTAATCTATAACTATTTAATTTTAATTCTAAAAAAGAAGTCTTTTCTTTTAAATTTAAATTATTATAATTTTTTATCAAAAGTAAATATTGTAATTCTTTTATTAAATACTCAATAATGAAAATAGGAGAAATATTTTTAATTCTTAAAGAATTTAAAATATTATTTAAATTAAAAGTATTTTTTTCAAGCAAAGCATCATATAATTGAAAAATATTTTCACCGACATAATCATAAATAATTTGATCAATATTTTTCTGATTTAATTCTTTTTTTGATAAAAAAAATTTTTCTAATTCATTTTTTAAAATATCATAATCATATTTTGTATATCTTAATATTTTTTTAATTGTGTATGAATCTAAAAAAAAATTATTCTTTTTGATTTCATTTTTTAAAAAATTAGTAATTTCAAAACGACTTGGTTTTTCCTTTGTTATTAATTCAATTTTTTTACTTTTTATTGCTTCATTTAATAATTTATTATTCTTACTAAAATTATTGTTTTTAAATATTAAATAATTTTCAATATTTGTATTTATAATAATTTCTAATTTTTTAATAAGATTTTTATCTAAGATTTTTTTTTCTAAAAAAAGACAATTATTAAGGATAACTAATTTTTTCTCCCCAAAAATTGAAGTACTTAAATATTGATTCAAAGATTCTAAAAATTGATTTTCAGCATAATCAAAAATAAAAATTTGTTCCTTTTTGATATTTATGAATTTAATAATTTTTTCAACTTCTTCTTTTTTAATAAAAAAACTTTCTGATTGAATGATATATTTCATATTAGTAGTATTATAAATTATTTATAATTTATAAAAGCAATTAAGATTCATTATGGAAAAAACAATTTTAACAATCGATGTTGATGCATTTTTTGCACAAGTAGAAGAATTAAAAAATCCTAAATATAAAAATAAAGCAATTGCAATTGGAAATAAAATTGAAGGAAAAGGAGTAATAAGTACTTGCAATTATATTGCTCGTAAGTATAATGTTTACTCTGGACAGCCAATTTTTAAAGCATTAAAAATTTGTCCTCATTTGATATTAATTGAACCAAATTTTGATGATTATATTTCTTATTCAGAAAAAATATTCAAAATTATAAATAGCTTTTCTAATATTTTAGAGATTTCATCGATTGATGAATGTTTTGTTGATATTACAAAATTAATCAGAAGCGATCAAGATGCTTTTTTTTGAGCTAAGAAAATTCAAAATAAGATCTTTATTGATCTTAAAATAACAGTTTCAATTGGAATTTCAAATCGTAAAATTCTTGCTAAAATAGCATCAAAAATAAAAAAACCATTTGGCATTTATTCTATCTATCAAAATGAAATAAAAGAAAAATTATGACCACTCCCAATTGGAGAATTTCATGGAATTGGATTACAAACAGAGCGTAAATTTAGAGAATTAAATTTAACAAAAATCGAAGACCTTGCAAAATTAGAAAAAAAAGATCAATATCCTATATTACGAAATGCAATTGGAAAAAACTTAGATCTTTTAATTTATGAAGCGAATGGAATCGGAAAAGATAATCTAAAGATCAAAAAAGAAGAATTAAAATCTATTTCTGTTCATAAAACATTTAAGGATTCAATTTCTGATTATGAAGTTCTTATTGATGAATTAAAAAACCTTACAATTAAAGCTGTAGGTAAGCTTAATTATCGAAATCTTACAGCAAGAGTTGTATTTCTTGTTACCAAAGATAAAAAAAGTTTTGTTAATACTGAAGATACGATTGAAAAATCAATTCTTCTACGCAAGATTCAGAGCAAGAGAATTCTCTTGGATCAATATGAAGATCAATTTGAAATTATTTATTCTAATGTAATTAAGTTATTTGATAATTATTATCAAGAAAAAAATATTAATTTCTTAGGGGTTGGAGTAGGGGAACTTAAGGATAAAACTTTTGTAAAAAAACAATTAAAATTTGATCAAGATTTAAATGATTTTTTTATCCAAAAAGAAAATAACTTTAAAATTAATTCTAATTTAGATGATTTAATATTAAATATAAATAGTTTTTTTAATAATAAAATTTTAATTAAAGGAAGTTATCTTTTAAATGGAAATAAATATTTAGATCAAAAATTTTCCAATCGTGATCAGATAAAATTTAAAGTATGAGGAAAGTAAATTAAAAATTAAAACTATTTAAATTTGCACTTCTTTTATGTTCGCTATTTTTATGGCAGGTATTTATTTTTTTGATTATCTTTTGATCTAAATTAGCATCATTTGCAAAATATCTTTCAAGATCGCTGTATTTAAATCCTAATTCTTTTTCATCGGTCTGTCCACATCAAAGATCAGCTGTTGGTTTTTGTATAATTACTTTTTGATCTAAATTAAAAAATGATGCTAGTTGATAAATTTCTGATTTTTTAAATTTTGCAATAGGATATATATCAGCAGCACCATCACCTCATTTTGTAAAGTATCCTAAATATATTTCCGAATAATTTGATGTTCCGATTACTAAATAATTTTTAATATTTGCATAAGCATATAAAGCATTCATTCTCAATCTTGATTTAATATTACCTTGTGCTACAAGATCATTTTCTTTTATAAAATTTAAATCTTTTAAAATAGAATTAAAACTATTTTTAAGATTTATGATTTTGTGATTGATGTTTAATGATTTAACAATAGATTTGAAATTATCTAAGGATTGAGGAGAAGAATCGATATCAAAAAAAATTCCATCAGTATTATTGGGAAAAGCGAGTTTTGCTAATCCAGCGCAGACAGCACTATCTATCCCCCCCGAAATTGCAATACAGACCCCATTTGCATGTGCTCTTTCTGTTTCATTCTTTATTCAATCTCTTATTTGATTAATTGTTTTTTCTGTTATCTTCATTAGTTTGATTTTTTTCAATAGCTCTTTCTGTTTTTCTATTAATATCAACTTTTAATTTAACATTACCTGTTGCTACTTTTTTCTCTTTTTTATGATTTGTTGTTTTTACTTCTTTTGCTTCTTTTTCATTTTCTTTTAAAATTTTAATAATTTTTTTTAATTCATTATTTTCAATTTTTAAAGTTTTTTGTATTGCTCTTGTTTTTTTAAGAGTATTCTTATTTTTTTGATATTTATTTTCAAGATCAAAAAGTTTTTTTTCTAAAAGCGGAAACTCTTCTTCAATTTTTTTATTTTTTTTATAATTGAATTCTATTTTTTTTAATTTTTCTTTTAATTGCGTAATTTCTGTTATCTGTAAGCTAATTTCTTCTGCTTGCTTTGTTGTTTTTTCTTTTATTTTATTTATTCTTGTTTTAAAAAAGTTTGATTCTAATAATTGATTTTTATCGATCATATTAGAATCAAGAAAATAAAAATAAAATAAACTTGTTGCATCAGTAATGCATCTTTTAATCTCTTTTTCTTGCTCTAAAAGATCTTCTAAATTTTCAATTTTTAAAAATTGATGAATAGATTTTTCAATTGTGTAAACTATAATTTTTAAATTATAGTTTGGATTTTTTTCAAAATTATTGTTTTCTAAAATTATCTTTAGTAAATCTTTAATTTCTTTAAGATGATTTAGTAATTTTTCATTATCAAGTTTATCTTTATTTGTCATAATAATATATATATCCCTTGGAAATTTATAAAATAAAAATAGACAATTATGATGTCTAAATTTTAGATATTATTTTTTCTTTTTGCTTAAAATATCATTAATCTCATTTAATTCTTGTTGGATTGTTTTAATTATTTCATCATCTTCATCATAATTATCAAATCTTTTATTTCTTTTACTTCTGCTATTTTCTTTTAGATATTCACTTTCATCTTTAATTTCATTTTCAATCTTACTTACTTTTCTTGCAAGTTTTTCAATTTCGGATTCGACCGAAAGAAGAATATTTTCAATTCGATCATTTTTATTAAACGATTGATTATTCAAATTATTTTGCATTACTCCATATTTTTCTTTATATTTTTCTTCAATTTCTCGTTCAAGCTGTTGTCTTGCAATTTGTTCTGAATTTTGTCTTGCTAATTTCAAATTTTCTTCTTGCATTTTTTTTAAGCTTTCAAATTCATGATCAAGTGCGTGTTTAAAATAATAATCATCATTTACTGAATATTTGTCTTTGCTATTACTATTATTTTGATTTTGATAAAAATTATTGTCATAATAATTTTCTCTTTGATATCTCAAACGATTTAATTCTTCATTCTCTCTTTTAAGACGTTCAAGCTCGTTTTTTTCACGCATCATTTTTAAATATCTTAAATGATTTTCTTCTTCATCTAATTCGCTATCATGAAAACGACGATTCTTTTTAACTAAATTATCTTTTTCATTTTTTAATCCATTAAGCTCATTTTTGAGAGAATCTCTTTCATTTTTGAGAAGATATATCAATTCACGCTCTTTTTTTAATTGTTCTAATTCTTCTTTTCTTGATTCTAAATTATCAATATTAACTTCTTTTGTTTCCTGTAAATTATTAACGTTATTATCATTTTGAGCAAATTTATTTAATGATTCATTTTCTGCTTGTTGTTTTGCTAATTCTAAACGTTTTCTTTCAATATCTAATTTTTCTTGTTCTAATTTTATTTTTGCTTTTTCAATTCTGAATTGTTCTGAATCTTCTTTCATTACATTATTATTAGCATCTTCAATAACTTTTTCTTTTTTATCACTTGTAATTTCTACTTCATTATCTTCTGTTTCAATAATTTTTGCTTTTGCTTCTTCTTTTATTAATTCAAGATTTTGGTCATTTTCAAAAGTTTTTTCTACTTTTACAGGATTAATTACAGTAATTTCATTTTTCTTGTTTTCAGAAATTTCAGAAGGCATTCTTTCTTCTTTCATTTCCTTTAACATAATTAATTGCTCAAGACGATTAATAGAATATTGTGTTGGATTTTCTATTCCAAGATTCTTAGCTTTTTCGATAATTTGTGAATTTTCTCCAAGCGTTTCATCTTCTAATAACGAAGCTTTTGCTTCTTCCTGTTCAATTTTTTGTCTTTCTAATTTTTGTTTTTCTTTTTTAGAAAGTTTTGTTTTTTTATCTTTACCTTTAGTTTTTGATTGAGATGATTTTGAGTTTACTTGGCCATTAATTATTTTTTTTCTCAATTTACGATTTTTGTAAAATATAATAAATAATAAAATTAAGAACAACAAAAAAAAAGAAACCAATACGATTAAAGCAATTAATATTGCCATATTGTTTTCTCATACATTTTGTCAATCAACTCCAACTTTTGTTTGAACAAAATTTTCCAGTTTTGTTATATTTCAATTCATAATATCTATTATATCACGCAATTATTTTAATAAAATAACTTTTTTTCTTCTAGAATAATAATAAAAAGTTAATGAAGTCATTAACTTTTTATCTTATTTTCTTAATTTGCAAAATATTTTTCTTCTATATCTTTTACATCATCAGTAAGAACGATTTTATCCATTCCTGTCAATATAAGAGAAATTTTAACATTATCTTCTAATGCTGGATTATTTGTAACACCAAATATAATATCTAAATCATGACTTACAGTTGCCAATATTTTATTAACAATAAATCTAACATATTCCATTTTTAAAATATTAGGTGAACCTGAAATACTTAACAATGCTTTTGTCGCTGTTTTTACATCAGAAGGAATAAAGGTAAGATCAAATAAACTAGAAATTGCTTTTTCAAATTTTTCTTTATTACTATCTAATCCACTTTCGTCAATTCCTTTTGCAAAAGCAATATTAATAAATCCGCCCCCTGAATCTTTTACAACTTTACGAATATCAGCAAGATCAAGATTAATTAAAGCATCTTCAAGCAATAAATTTAAAACAGTAATAATTCCATCTCCTAAATATTTATCAGCTTTTACAAATGTATGTTCAACTGTATCTGAAGAATGTTTTTTAAATAAATCGTTATTATTAATAACAATAGAAAGATCAGCGTATTTTTCCATTGTTTTTAAACCTGTCAAAGCATTATCCATTCTTTCTTTTCCTTCAAAAAGAAATGGTAGTGTTGAAACACCGATAGTTAAAATTCCCATATTTTTCGCAAGTCTTGCGATATATGGTCCTGCTCCGGTTCCTGATCCTCCACCCATTCCAGTTGCGATGAAAACAAGTTTTTTATCAGATAATCATTTTTCAATTCATTCACGATCTTCGGCTGCTGCTTTTCATCCAATATCAGGATTTGAACCCGCTCCTAGACCTCTTGTTAAACGACGTCCTATTAATTTACGTTCAAAAAATTTTGAGTTATCTTTTTTTGAACCTTTTTTCTGTTTTTCTAATGCTTGAATATCTGTATTTATTGCTAAGAAACTAACATCAAAAGGTACAAATTTATGTGCATTATTGGCAATGGCATTTGTTCCTCCGCCTCCAGCTCCAATGATTCCTATTTTTATTTTTCTGATTGGTTTTTTACTTTCAGCCATAAAATTTATTTTTCCTTTTTTTTGTGTACTCTAACAAAAGAGTTTTTTAACTTTTAAAATTACTATTTATCTTAAATACAAATAACATTATAACAAATAAATAAAATATAAAATATTTTTGCCTTTTTTTAATTAAAAAAAGAAAAAATGTATTTTTTTGTTTTTATATTACGGTGAGAACGGGAATTACAAGTATTAAAGTTAAAACAAAAAGAATTGAAACATAAGGATAAATTGATTTTATATATTCTTTATATGAAACTCCGGCCGAATCAAGCGAAGTAAGAACAACAGCTTGAGTTGGGGTAATCATATTTGCAATTCCTTCTGCAATTACAAACATAAATACCGTTCCTCCAAGAATTTGAATCGTATTAGGATCAGGTGAACTTCCGCTTGTAATATTAAATGCTTGGGCGATGATTGGAAATCAAAGCACAGCGAGTGAACTTGTAGAAGGAATGATCATTGAAAAAGCAAAGAATAATAAAAACATTATCAAGTAATAAAGATAAAGATTATTTTGTCCGGGAATTGAATCTGGATTTATAAATGTGTATATCAGTCCTGAATAAATAATTACGATTGAAACGGCACGAGCGATCGCAATTACGACAACAAGACTTATCATTCCTTTCATTCCATCAAAAACATATTTTGATCAATCTTTTACTTTTAATCGATTAATTAATATTAATAAAAATATTCCAAAAAAGAATAATCCGGCTGTTTCATAAAAACCTCATAGACCAAAAGGAGTTATGATTGTTGAAAAAACAAAGAAATAATTTTGGAAGAAATTATTCCAGTTATCAATATAAGTTTGCTCATCTAATCCCAAAAGATCAACTCAAGGAATAAATCCTAAAATCATAATAAAAATAATAACGACGAAAACAATTAAAGAATAAAATTGTTTTCGATTCATTTTATTGTAATTTTGTAGATCGGTCTCTAAGTTTTGTTCAATTTTTTTAATTTCATTATTATGCATATCTTCTTCAATTTTTTTAGGATCTTTTCTTGTTTTTAAAGCAAAAAAAGTTACGAAGAAGGTTCCAATTGCTGTGATTATAAATCAATAGGAAAGACGGAAGAAAAATAATGTTCCGGATGAAATTCCGACAGCATCAGAAGCAATTCCTGTTGCAAACGGATTTATTACCGAAGCCGCCATCCCTGTTGTATTACCGACCATCATAATCATTACGGCAACTATCGGTTCAAATCCTATCAAAACCATTAATGGAGTTATGATTGAATAATAAGCAAGAGATTCCTCTTGCATTCCCCATATTGTTCCAAAAGCAGAAAAGGAAATAAATAAGATTGGGACAATATAAATTTGTTTTGCTTTTAATTTATAAAGTAATGATCCAATCATCGCATCAAAAGTTTTAGTTTGAATTACAACTTCAATAAAAGCTCCCAATGCAAATAAATAAAGAATAATTGGAAAAGCTTGTAAAAATCCTCCCGCTATCAAAAGAAAGATATCATAAAGACCATAAAATCCATCTTTGGGAGCGATTGCTGAGAAATTATCACTGTCAGATATAATTTGATCTAGTTGTTCTTGATAACCATTATTAATAAGAAACTGATTTATATTAAATCCTTCTGGCAGATTTCCGGTTTCAATTAATGTATTAACAAAATCATTTAATGTACCTTGATCGATAAAATAATTTTGAAAAATATAAATATTTTGTTCTTGATAATCTCATCAAGAATCATGAGGAACAACTCAAGTAAGAAAGATAAAAATAAATAATAAAGAAATTACGATGATAATAGATTGTAAAGTAAATTTTTTTTTCTTTTTTTCTTTTTTTTCATCTTTTGGTTCTTGATCAAGATATATTATAGTGTTATCGGATTTATTTTTATCAGTAAGAATATCACTATCTGTATTAATTTTTGAATTTATTTCTATTTCGTTTTTTTCTTTTAAAATTAAAAAAAGATTATCCGAAAACGAATCATTGTCTTCGGAAAAAGAATTTTCTAACATTTTATCTTAAAGAATAGTAAATTTTTAATTCTATCCTTTTTTTTCACCGCCTTCTGTTATTGGAACTACATTAACAATCAATTTATTATCTTTTCTTTGGTATTTTACAATTCCATTAATAATTGCAAATAACGTATCATCTTTTCCCTTTTTAACATTTAATCCAGGATGAACTTTTGTACCACGTTGGCGATAAATTATCGCTCCGCTTTTTGCAATTTGTCCATCAGATAATTTTTGTCCTAATCTTTGACTATGAGAATCTCTTCCATTTTTAGAAGAACCCGCTCCCTTTTTATGAGCAAAAAATTGTAAATCTAATTTATATTTTAATTTAAGCATTTTATTATATCTGCCTTTCTGTTTGCATTTTAATATTATTTTTATCTTGATTTCTAATTGTAACAAGAGAATAATATAATCCTTTTAATAAAATTTGATTTTCCTCTGTTATTTTCAAAATCTTTATTATTATTAAATTATCTTTAATCAAGATTTTATGATTATTTTTATCTAATTGATTTAAACTATTAATAATCCCAAATACGATAGCAGAGCATCCGGCGCAAATAAGCTTATTATTGAAATCATTATTGTCATTATCTGCGTGCCCTTTGATATTAAATTTAATAAATTCTTTATTTTTATTAGTTTCAAAATTTATTAAAATCATTTTTATTTGTTTATTTGATCATTTGCTTTGATCAATTTATCATTTTTTAAATTATTACTTTTTAATTCTTTTGTTTCTTTGTTATCTTTATGCGTATCTTTTTCTAATAAATTTTTATTAGTTAAACTTGGATCAACATACTTATCAATAACTTTATTTTTATAAATAATTTCTTCTACTAAAAGCCTTGTATATGGTTGTCGATGGCCTTGTTTTCTTTTTCAATTTGATTTTTGCTTTGTTCGAAAAATGATAAGTTTCTTATTCTTTCCTTGTTTTTGAACTCTAGCTTTAATTTTAGCATCAATTTTTGGTGTTCCTGCTATTAAACTATTTCCATCATAAATTGCAAGTACATCTGTAAAAAAATATTCATTTCCAACTTCTGAATTTAGTTTTTCAACTCAAATTGCAGAACCAACGTTTACTTTAATCTGTTTTCCGCCTGTTTTTATTATTGCGTATTTCAACATTTCTTCCTCCAAAGACTCACCCTTTTTGGTAGCTTTGCTTTTAAAACCTAAAGGAGTGGTTGTTGTAAGTTAATTTAAATTAATAAATAATTTAAAATTTCTTCAGTGAATTTTTAAACTTAAATTAATTTTATCTTAATTTAAACTCAAAAAATAATAATTTTAAATTATTTAAATTAATTTTTTACAGAAATAATTTTAATTTCGTAATTACCAATAGGAGTAATAACAGTTACTTTATTTCCTTTTTTTTGATTTAGTAATGATTTTGCAAAAGGAGAATCATTACCGATCTGAGGAATATTTAAAAGTGAATTAGCTTCAATTGAACCTACAATTTGCACTTTTCTTGTCTTTTTTTCACTTTCTTTTTGATATTCAACGATTGATCCCAATTGAATATATTCACTTTTTTTAATATCGACTATTTTTGCTTTTGATAATATGTCTTCTAATTCATAAATTTCAGCTTCTATTTTAGCCTGTTTATTTTTTGCAGTATCATAATCTGCATTTTCACTTAAATCGCCTTGTTCTCTTGCCGCACTTAATTCTTTTAAAATTTGTGGACGAATTACATTTACTAATTCTTTTAGACGATTTTTTTTGTCTTCATATCCGGTTCTTGTTAATAAGATTTTTTCACCTGTCATGTCTTTTCCAACATTCAAATCTTCTCTTTTTTTATTCATAATTTTCCCTATCAATATTTTTTTTAATCAAAAGGCCTAAAAAAAATTAACATATAAATAATATCATTATTTAAAAGATAAAGTTTATTTAATTTAATTTAATTATCATTATTTAGTAAATTAAAAATTTCTTGTGCTTTTTTATCAATATCAATTTGTCTCTCGCTATTATTCAAAATTATATAATCTGCTTTATTTCGATCTTTTTCAAGATATTTTTTAAACATCGGATATATTTGTTGCTCTCATCTATCGATAAAATCGTTACAATTAAATAAAGTTTTATTTCGATAATCACGATCTCTTTTATATCTTCTTATCAATCGTAAATCACTATCTGCTTCAATATAAATTTTCTTATAAGCTTTTTTGATTAAATTCTGATTGAAGAAAGCAAATATTCCTTCGATAATAATATATTCAGTCGGTTCTATTTTAAAAGTTTTTTCTAAATCGTAATTGCAAGTTTCAAAATTATAAATTTTTCTTTCTAAATCTTCACCAGCAAATATTTTTTTTAAATCACTATTAAATTCTTTTCAATTAATTGTATTTGGATCATCAAAATTAATTTTTCTAAGATCATTAACTTTAAAAATTTCTTTAATTTCTTTTTGATCGTAATAATAATTATCAATGCTAAGAAAGGATATATTTATTTTCTTTTTCAAAAAAATAGCAGCAAGAGATATTGAAATTTTGCTTTTTCCCGAGGCTGTTCCACCAGATATTAAAATAATTTTATTGTCTTTTTTCATTTTCAGCATCTTTTAATTTTTCTAATAAAAGGAAAATAAGTTCCTCTTTTGACTTTTCTTCATTAAAATTTATTTCTAAATTTATTAAAGCTTTTTTTAAATCATTTAATGATAATAAATTAAAGTAATCATAATAATCTTTTTCTTCTTTAAGGATAAATTGATTATCAATATTTTTATTTATAATACTATTTTTTTCAATATTTAAGTTATCTTTTTTATTTTCTTTTAAATTTTTAGAATCTATATCAATATTATCTTTTTTTGTACTATATTTTTTTCTTATTAAAAATATCCTTACATTTACAACTATTAAAATTAATATTGTCAAAACTGAAATTACTATCAATGATATAACTAACGCTGTTGCTGTATCCATAATATTAAACTTTCTGAAGTAAATAATCACTTAAAATTAAGTATGCCGCAAAAAGATCTTTATTTTTTTTGATATCTAATTTCTTTTCCTTAATTAATTCCTCTGCTCTTTTGGTAGTAAATCTTTCATCAAAAAGAACTATTTTTATTTTACTATCTATTTTTGTTTCAAATATTTCAAGAAATCTTTCAACATTAAATGTTGCATCACTTTTTTTATTATCGGTTCTTCTTGGATAACCGATAATAATAGTATCAATATCTTGATATTTATCTAAAAGTTTTAAAACAAGAGCAACCGCTTCTTTAAAATTAAATCTTTCAAAGAAATAATTTTTAATTGGAATTGCAATAATATTCTCTTGGTCACTAATACACACACCAAGACTTTTTTCGCCAAGATCAATCGCTAATTTTCGCATATTATTTTTCCTCTAAAAAAGAATTAATTATATTTTTAATTTTTTTTGCATCGTTTATTTTTCCTCCAAAAATATACAATTGATTCTTTCCTCCTCCTCTTAAATTAATTTGATTTAATCTATTTTGTAAAGAAAATATTTTATCTTTAAATTTTGCTTCTTTTCCAATAAATACAAATAAAGTATATTTTTTTTGATCAATCTGAGCAAGGAAAAGAGTTTTATTTTTGTTATTACTTTCATTTATTAATTTTAAAGTAATTGTAATTAATTTTTTTTGATCAATTTTATCAATTAAAGAATAAATAATATCATCTTTTTTAGCAAGCAGATTTTTTAAAATCAATCTTAAATTATCATTTTTTTGATTAGATATTATATTAAATAATTCCTTACTTTCATCAATTAATTTTTGTAAAATTTGCTCAAATTCTTTATTATCAAAATCTAAATTATTTAATTTAACTTTTAAATTATTTAATAAAATAATTTTATCTTTATTTAAAATATTTTCATTTTCTAAAATTATATTATCAATATTTTTAATTAAGGGATTTACTATTTTAAGAAATTTGTCTTTATTTTCATTTTCGAGATATTTTTTTATATTTAAAATTCCTGTAATTGCTTGTAAACGATAAACTCCTGATCCTTTTTTTTCTAGTTTTATAATTTTTAGCTTTTCAATTTCCTTAATATTATCAACGTGTGTCCCTCCACAGAGATCGATTGTCTGATCATTCAATTTTACGACACGAACATAATCTTTATAATTTTTACCTTCAAGATAACTAGGATTTAATTTTAAAGCATCTTTTAATTCTAAAGTTTTAATTTCAGATTTGAAACCTTTTTTAATTCAATCGTTTGCTAAATTTTCTGCTTGCAATAAATTTTCTTTTGTAATCTCTTTTTGGTAGGAAAAATCAAATCTTAAATAACCATGATCAACTTTTGAACCCGCTTGCTTTAAATCCTGTAATAAAACAATCTCTAGTGCTTTAAAAAGTAAATGTGTTGCTGAATGATTATGTGTTAATTCTTTTCTTCTTAACAAATCAATTTTTAATTCTACTTGCTGTCCGACTTTAAAAGGATTCTCTTCTAATAGATGAACAATTAAATCATTTTCTGTTTTAAAAACGGAAAGAACATTTATCATATCAATTGTTCCAAGATCAGATTCTTGTCCTCCCGAAGTAGGATAAAAAATTGTTTTATCACATACTAAATAATTTTCTTCAATCGCAATAACTTTTGCTTTAAGGCTTTTCTTATAATTTGTATAACCCAAAAAAATTGTTTCTTTTAAATGAGGAAAAATTTTTTTCTGAATTTCCATTCCTTTTGTAAAATTAATATTTTGTTTTGATTTTAATTTAAACTCTTGATTTAAAATTAATAATTTTTCATAGTCAATATTTATTTGATATTTTTCAGCTATTTTTTTTATATAACTTAAATTTAATGGTAATCCATAAGTTTCATGCAATTTAAAAATTTGTTTAGTATCTAATTTATTTTCATTTTTATATTTTAAAAGCATATTTGAAGCTTGGATATACGTTTTATTGAATTTAATACTTTCTAAAATTATTAAATTCAAAATTTTTGCTTGATTTAAAATTAAATGTGGATAAATTTTTTCTTCATTTTTGCAGATGATCGGAACAATTTTTTCAAAAAAATTAAAATTTATTCCTAATTGTTCAGCTATAATTATTGATTCTCTTAACAATCTTCGAATTACATATCCTCTTCCATTAGAACTAAAATTAGCTTGATCAGCTAGCATAAAAATAATAGCACGAGAAAAATCCGCTATTTTTTTGAAATCACTATTTATTTCTGCTTGTTTTTTATTTTCTTTTAAAAGTTTTGTTGAATGGTAATCTCAAAGATATTGATAAGAAGATAATTTTTCTAATTCCTCAATAATATTTTTAAAAATATCAGTTTCAAAATTAGTTGGAGTATTTTGAAAAATCATCGTTAATCTTTCAAGACCTGCGCCGGTATCAATATTTTTTTGTGGTAATTCTTGATAATTATTATTTCCATCATTATTAAACTCGGAAAAAACAATATTTCAAATTTCAATAAAACGATCATTTTCAATATCATCTTTAATTAAAGTATTAGATTCTCTCAAATCATATTTTTTACCTCGATCGTAAAATATTTCTGTTGATGGACCACAAGGACCTTTCCCGACATCCCAAAAATTAGTTTCTCTTCCCATTTTAAAAAGATGATTTTTTAAAATTCCTTTTTTTAATCAAAAATCATAAGCTTCTTGATCTTTTTCATAAACAGTAATATAAATATTTTCTTTTGCAAAAGCAAAATATTTTTTCGAAAAAAGTAATTCATAAGCATAATCAATAGCTTCTTTTTTGAAATAGTCGCCGATTGAAAAATTACCAAGCATTTCAAAAAAAGTTTGGTGACGAGCAGTTATACCGATTTTATCAATATCTCCTGTTCGGATTGATCTTTGATAATTTACAAGTCTTTTGCTTGGCGGTTTTTTTTCTGCACTAAAATATTTCTTTAAAGTTGCAACTCCAGAATTTATTCATAATAAAGAATTATCATCTTTTGGAATTAAGGAAGAAGGAGAAATTAATAAATGATTTTTTTCTTTAAAAAAATCAATTCATAATTCTCTAATCTGATTTGAATTTAATTTTTTCATATAAAAAAATTATATCTAAATAAATTAAAATGTTTAAAATAAAAAACTATTTAATATTTTAATTTAAATAGTTTTTCAATTATATTTATTCATTATATTTTTTTTTCTTATTGGTAATAAAAATTCCCAAAAATCCATAAAACAAAATAAATATGTAAGGAGAAAATATAAGAGAAGATCAAAATAAGCTCACAAATGAAAACATTATATAATGATATTGTACTCATGTAGTCGGATCGACTTCATCTATAATAATTTGATTTTCGCCAAGAACTAATGTTGTAGTTCGATAATGTTCGATAAAAATATCAAATTGTCCTCATGTTGTAATGTAATAATAAGGATTTATCATCTCTAAAAAACTACGAAAAGAAAAATCATCGAAGAATTTTTTATGGTACTCAGGATTTTTACGATCAAAATATGGTTTAAAAGTTAAGACTTGTGTATCTTGGTTATAGCTATATAAAGAACTATTGTCAGGAGGAGTAATAAAAGTTGATGTAATTTTCAATGTTCCGGAAAAAACACTGACTAAAATAAAAATAATCATTACTAATAAAAAATAAGAACTAAATTTTTTACTTAAAGTTTGTAATAAAAAAGCAAGAATAAAAGTAATTAAAAATGTAAGAGAAATATAATAAATTAAAAGTCCTCATCGATAGTCTACGATTTTCCTAACTTGATAAAAATAATTATTCGAATAACTTCAATCACTAAATATTAATCAATCTAATTTTTCAAAAATAAAGATAAAAAGTAAAGAAAAAAGAAAAGTAAGAAAAGCGATTATTATCAAATTAAAAAATATCGGAAGATAAATCATAATTTTTTTATTATTAAATTTTTGGTTAACTAAGATATAAAAATGTGATCTACGAAAATTAAAAAAGATAATTCCATAAAAAAAGAAAGTATTGAATATTATTGGAGATGAAATAACACTATCTATTGTTAAAAAAGCCGGTAATTGCGTTAAAAAAAATAAACAAAACAAAAAAGGGATTAATATTATCCCTAAATAAAATCAATACGAACTAACAATTTTTTTAAAATAAAAAATTGTTAGTTCAAAAATTAAATTATCTTGTAAATAATTCTTATTTTCTTTTTTAGTATTCATTTTTTCTTCGTTTATCTATAAATATTACTAAAAAAACATAAAATAAGATAAATATATAAGGAGAAAATATATAAGATGATCATAATCAATTTGTAAATGAAAACATTACATAATGATATTGTACTCATGTACTTGGGTCAGTTTCATCTATAATAATTTGATTTCCATTGTTTGGATCAATACCATCAAGAACCAATGTTGTAGTTCGATAATGTTCGATAAAAATATCAAATTGTCCTCATGTTGTAATGTAATAATAAGGATTTATCATTTGCAAGAATTTACGAATTGAGAAATTACTAAAGAAACTCTTTCCGGCTAAATTGGGATCATTTTTATCAAAATATGGTTTAAAAGTTAAAACATGTGTATCTTGATTATAGCTATATAAAAGATTATCAGAATGATTCGAATAAGGATTAACAAAAGTTGTAAAATTTACGGTCCCTGAGAAAAATATAATTAAAATAAGCAAAATAATTGTTAACAAAAGATAAGAATTAAATTTTAAACTTAAAGTTTGCAATAAAATCGCAATCATAAAGGTAACTAAAAATGTGATCGTAATATAATAAATTAAAAGTCCTCATCGATAATCTACAATTTTACTAATTTGATAATAATAGCTATCAGCATAACTTCAATCTTCGAGGGCTAATCAATCTAATTTTTCAAAAAGAAAAATAAAAAAAAGCGAAAAAACGAAGGTAAGAAAAGCAATTATTATCAAATTAAAAAATATCGGAAGATAAATCATAATTTTTTTATTATTAAATTTTTGGTTAACCAAGATATAAAAATGTGATCTACGAAAGTTGAAAAAGATGATTCCATAAAAAAACAAAATATTAAATATCAAAGGAAAAGCTATTGTACTATCTACCAATAAAAATGATGGTAATTGTGTTAAAAAACAGAGACAAAATAAAAAAGGAATTAATATTACTCCTAAATAAAATCAATATGAGAAAATAATTTTTTTAAAATAAAAAAACGTTAATTCTAAAACATAATTATCTTGTAAAAAATTTCTTTTCTTTTTTTCTATATGATTATTCACTTTCATTCCTTTTTTTCAAAAATATTCCTAAAAATCCATAAAATATAATAAATATATAGGGACAAAAAATATAAGAAGATCATAATCAATTTGTAAATGAAAACATCTCATAATTGTATTTAACTCATGTACTTGGATCATTTTGAATAATAATTATCGGATCGATTCCAGGAAGAATAATTGAAGTTGTACGATAAAAATCAATAAAAATATCAAATTGACCTCAAGCTGTAATGTAATAATAAGGATTTAAAGTTTGAAAAAATCTAAAAATAGAAAAATCTTTAAAAAATCTTTTTTCGATAAATTCAGGATCATTACGATTATAATATGGTTTAAAACTTAAAACTTGTGTATCTTGATTATAACTATATAATAATTTATCACTATTATTTGATCTTGGTGTATCAAAAGCTGATACTATTCCATAAGTGCCAGAAAAAAGAATTACAATTACAATTACAAACAATGAAAATATTAAAAATGAACTCAAATTTTTGCTTAAATTTTGTAGTAAAAAAGCCAATACAAAAGTGATTATAAAAATAATTAAAAAATAATAAATTAAAAGTCCTCATCGAAAATCTTTGATACTTTTTACACTATAAAAATAATTTTCAGTATTGCTTCAAGTTTGAAAAACAAGTCAACTTGTATTCATAAAAATATAAAAAAACAAAATTGAAAAGAAAATTGTAAATATAGCGACTATTATTAAATTAAGAAATATTGGAAGATAAATCAAACTTTTCTTATTATTAAATTCTAAATTTACTGTTTTATAAAAATGTGATTTTCTAAAATTAAAAAATAAAATTCCATAAAAAAGTAAAGTATTTAGTATTAAAGCAAAAGCAAAAGTACTATCTATTACTAAAAAAACGGGAGTTTGAGTAAGAAAAGAGAAATCAAATAAAAAAGGAACAAGAATTATTAACAAATAAAATCAATAAGAAGAAACCATTTTCTTAAAAAATAAGAAAAATAATTTATCAAAATTTTGATACATATTAATATTAATTATTGAATTCTTTTCTACTTTCATTTTTCATCTTTATACTAACTTTAAATCTTATTAAAAATCTTCAAAATCTTCATCGCTTAATTCTTCATGAATAATCGGTTTTATATATCCATTACCCTTAGTGGAAAAAAAATCATGTGTTTTTGTTTCGGTATCTAATCCATTTAAAATAATTGGATTTATATCTTTATCTTCTATATTAAAATAAGGATCAAAACCAAAATTCATCAAAGCCTTATCAGCATTATATTGAATAAATTTAATTACATCATCTGTTAAATTAACTTTATCATAAAGTTCTTTTGTATATTCAAATTCATTTTGATAAAGATCTAACATTAAATCATAGACTTTTTTACGCAATTTTTCTTTTGTTTCTTGATCAAATTTTTTAAAGATATTTTGCGCGATTAAACCAACAAATGTTCCATGAACAGATTCATCACGAATAATGAGATTAATAATTTCTCCTGAACCGACTAATTTTCCTTGTCCTGAAAATCACAATGGATAAAAAAATCCTGAATAAAACAAAAATGTTTCAAGAAGAACAGAAGTTATAAGAGCAAAATATAATTCTTCCTCATTATTAATTTTACGATAATATTTATCAATTTTCTTAACTTTATATTGTAAATATTTATTTTTCTCAACTCAATCAAAAAGTTCACTTATTTTTTCAGAGCTTGAAAATGTAGAAAAAATAGTAGAATAAGATTTTGCATGCATCTGTTCCATCGCTCCCATAAAAGCAAAAACCGCTTTTACATGTAAATCTTCAATTTTATCTAATATTAGTGGCATCCCCACTCCACCTTGTTCTGTGTCTAGTAAAGTAAGTCCAGCTAAGATTTTTTCATAAGTATCTTTTTGCTCTTTTGTTAATTTATCTCAATGTTTTCGATCTTCTACTAAAGAAATTTCTTCATCAACTCAAAATTGTCTAATATTTTGATCTCAAAATAATTTCACAAAATTATTATCTATTTTATTTCAATTAATTGCTTTTATTGCTTTTTCTTTTTTATTAAGCATGGCAAGATTCACACTCCTCAATTTTTAAATTTTTTGTTCGCGTATAATATAGAGCTTTTAAACCTTTTCTATTTGCATAAATATATAATTTAGCAAGATCTTTTGTTGAAATAGAGCTATCAACATAAAGAATTGTTGAAATTCCTTGATCAATATGTTCTTGAATAGTTGCTACCATATCGATAATTTTTTTCTGATCCATATTATAAGCTGTTTTATAAAATAAAATATTATCTCTTTTAAGATAAGGCATTGGATAATAAGTTACAGAATTTGCATATGTTCTTGCTTCAATTATTGAAGTAATAGGCATCACCGAAGGAGTGGCATTTGCGATATAAGCTGTCGATTGATTAGGAGCAATTGCTAATCTATATCCATGATAAAGACCGTATTTTTTTACATCCTCTGCTAATTTTTTTCAATCTTCAATTTGTGGTAATTTAATACCTTGAAAAAGTTCTTTTATTTTTAAATCTTTCGGTAAAAATTCTTTTGTAAAATATTTTTTAAAATAATTACCATTTGCATATTCAGATTTATCAAAATCAATAAAAGTTGCATTTTCTCTTTTTGCAATCTCCATAGATTTTTTAATTGAATAAAAATTTACAGCACTAAAAAAAACACTAGCAAATTCACGTGCTTCATCAGATTCATATCTAATTCTATTTTTAGCAAGATAACCATGTAAATTTAAAGCTCCCAATCCAACGGCGTGTAATTCTTTGTTTGCTTTATTTATTCCAGGAGCAAATTTTAAATCCGACAATTCAACAACAGATGTCAATGCTTCCATCGCAATTGATACCGTATATTCAATATCTTTATGTTCCATAATTTTTGCAATATTTAAAGAACCTAAATTACATAATACATCTCTTTTAATTTGATCTTTCTGATCATAATTATTGATAATCGATGTCTCTTGTAATTGAAATATCTCTGTACATAAATTACTCATTTTAATTTGTCCAATATTTTTTAAAGGATGAACTCTATTTGCATTATCTTTATAAATAATATAAGGATAACCAGATTCAAGTTGTGTTTTAGCAATTTTTAAAAGTAATTTACGAGCAGAGATATAATCTTTATTTATTCTTTTATCTTCCAATAGAGTTTGATAATATTTATTGATATCAAGATCATCTAAATCTTTTTGATAATATTTTTTGACATCATAAGGAGAAAATATCGCCATTATTTTATTCTCTCTTGCGAGTTCAAATACTTTATCACTTACAATAAGTCCTAAAGAAAGAAATTGAATTCGATGTTTTTCATCTGCATTAATTTTTTTAGTATCTAAAAATTCCATTACATCTTTATGAAAAATATTTAAATAAGCCGCTCCCGCTCCGTTTCTTTGATCTAATTTATTTGCAAATGAAAAACCATCTTCTAATAATTTTAAAATTGGCATTACTCCTGCTGTGATATTTCTAACTCCCCTTAGAGAAGAACCTCTTGAACGAATTTTAGAAAGATTAATAGCGACACCACCCCCAATTTTTGAAAGATGCATTGAAGTTCCTAAAATATAATTGATTGAATTTAGAGTATCATCCATTTCTAATAAAAAACAAGAAATCATCTCACCTGAATTTATTCTACCTGCATCTTGCATTGTCGGTGTTGCAGGTTGGTAACGTCCACTTATAACTTCTGTTGCAATTTCATTTGCAATTTTATAATTACCGCGACCAAGATATAAAGCTAAAATTAAAACACGATCAATATAGTCTTCATAATTTATATTTTTATCAGTTGATTTTAACGTATATTCATTTAGAAATTTTTTTGCTGCCATATATGAATCAAAAAGATGATTTTTACCGAGAAGAAAATCATATAAATCATTAATTTCTTTTTCTGAATATCATTTTAAAACAAGTGGATTATAAAGTTTAAGATCTACTAATTCTTTAATTTTTTGATAACCATTTTCACTAAATTGATAATCTTTATAAAAATTTGCAAGGAAAATATCTCTTGCAATCTTATCTTTTTCTAATTGATAAAAATCTGTTTTATCTTTTACTTTGATTTGATTATTTAATTTTATATCGATTAAATGCTCATGATAATTAATTTCCATTATCCAAAAACTCCAAAATATTTTTTTTGCATTCTTCAATCTGATTATTTGTTCCTGCTAATTCAATACTTGCAAAATATTTAACATCATAATCCTTTGAAATTGTTTTTGCTGCTTTACAATAACTTTGACCTCAATTTCTATTTCCTGATCCAATTACACCGATCATTTTTTCACTATTGCTTTCTAAAAAAGATTTAACTTCTGGTTGAATTTGACCAAACCCAACTGAAGAAGCAATAAGGATGTATTTATCATCGATTATTAAATTTTTTTTAATCTCTTCAATTGGGAATAAATTTAATTTTTCAGCTATTTTTTTTGTATTTCCGGTTAAAGAAAAGTAGACAAATTTCATTGTTTGTTATATTACATCCTTTTTTGTTTTTTATCCCTTTCCTAATTAAAATATTAATTAGGAAATTTGTAGAATTATTATAATACTTTTTTAAAATTCTATTAAGATAATTTTATCTTTAATTATTTTCAATCTATAATTAATTTTATTTTGTAAGTATTTTTTAAAATTTCTATTTAAATATTCTCTTAATTTACCATCATCTCTAATATCTAGATCATTAATTTCTAAGATTTTACCTCTAAATTTACCATTTATTTGCACAATGTAAATTCTATTTCCTCTTTTCTCCTCTATTGTATATTTTTTAGGTCAAGATTTAGTAAAAAAATTAATAATTTTTTTCTCTTTTAAAAAAGCAATTTCTTCTGCAATATGAGGGGCATAACAAGATAAAATTTGTAAAAAAGAAAGAGTTATTTTCTTTGTAATTTCTCTTTCTTTATAAAGAAAATTTATAAATATCATCATTTGTGAAATTGCGGTATTAAATTTTAAATTTGTAAAATCTTTTTCAATTTTATCTAATAACTTATTAAAATTAATTTTTAATTGATAATTAGGATTCTCAACAATTTTTAAATTACCTTCTACAATAAATAAACGATATACTCGTTGTAATCAATTATAAATTCCATTGATTGATTTATCAGATCAAGCTTTTTTTTCATCCAAAGGACCCATAAACATTAGATAAAGTCTTAATGTATCTGCTCCATATTTTTCAATTATTTGATCAGGATTTATTACATTTCCTTTTGATTTAGACATTTTTTGTCCATCAGGACCTAAAATCATTCCTTGATTAAACAAGCGAATGAATGGTTCCTCAATTGAAGTTATTTTTAAATCATATAAAAATAGATGTCAAAATCTAGCATATAATAAATGTAAAACAGCATGTTCTTGCCCGCCAATATAAAGATCAACCGGTAATCACTTATCGATTAATTCTTTTGCTTTATTACTATCAATATCAAGATATGTTCCATTATCTTGTTTCAATAAATAAGCAATATAATATCAACAAGAACCAGCTCATTGAGGCATTGTATTTAAATCTCTTATTCCTTTTTTTCCATTAATTTCAACATTTATTCAATTTTTAGCATGACTAAGAGCAGGTTTACCATCTTGTGAAAAATGATAATTTTTGATCTCTGGTAATTTAATTGGATATTCTTCTTCTGGAATTAAGTAAATTTCACCATTTTCAAAGTGAATAATTGGAAAAGGTTCTCCTCAATATCGTTGTCTTGCAAATATTCAATCTTTCAAATGCAATTTATCTGTAAAATTATTATTATGATCTTTTAAATAAATTCAATTTTTTTGTAAATTTTTTACAGATTCAGGTCAGTTTAACTTATCCAAACCTTTAAATAATCGATCAGCATATTTAGTGATTTTTAAAACTCACTGTTGCATCTTTTTTTTATAAACAGGAAGATCATCACGTTCTGCTACTCTTTTTCCTTCTTTATTTAAAATTATCTCTTCATTTGCAAGGACTGTATTTAACGAGGGAGATCAGTTGACTTCAATTTCTTTAAGTTCTGCTAATCCATTTTTATAAAGTCTTGCAAAAATTATCTGTGTGATTTTAAAATAATTTCTATCGGTTGTATTAACTTCTTTTTTTCAGTCAAAAGCAAAAGCTAATTTTTTTAATTGGATTCTAAAATTAATGATATTTTTTTCTGTAAATTTTGCAGGCGAATTTCCTGTTTTAATTGCATATTGCTCAGCAGGTAATCCAAAAGCATCAAAACCGATTGGATGTAAAACTTCATATCCTTGCATCTTTTTCATTCGAGCGATAATGTCTGTTGCTGTATATCCTTCTGGATGACCGACATGTAATCCTGATCCAGATGGATAAGGAAACATATCTAATACATAATATTTTTTCTTATTTGTATTCAAATTAGTATAGAAAATGTTATTTTTTTCTCAATAATTTTGTCATTTTTTTTCAATTGATAAATGATTATATTTTTCGATCATTTCTCTCTCCAATATTTTTTCTTAATCCAAATTTTCAAAATAATAAATTATTTTAAAAATTAAATCATAAGAAGCAAAAAGATTATATACAAAATTTATATTATAATTTATAAAAATTAAGTAAATAATTCAAAAAAACAAGGTGGAAATTTATTTAGATGAAAAAAACAATTACAGGTTATGATTATAAAAACAGAAAAATTAAAATAATAATTGATAATGGTAAAATTATGAGTACTAGATTCTTAAAAAAAATGGAATACGCTGATGATTTTTTAGTTATTCCGGGATTCATTGATATTCATACTTATGGGGGTTATGGATTTGATTGATTAAATGGAAAAGAGGAAAATGTTTTAAAATATCTAAAAGATATTGCTATTAAAGAGGGAGTAACTAGTGTAACTGGAACGTTACCAACATTAGATGTACAAAGTTTAAGAAATTCTTTTAAAAATCTTTCTAATTTAATCGGAGAAAAAGTAGATGGTGCTAATTTTTTGGGATGAAATATTGAAGGTCCTTTTATTGATGAAAATAAACTTGGAAGTTTTTTTGATAGATTAACTGTAAGAAAATTAACTATTTATAATATTGATCGTTATTTTAAAAATTTTATTAATACAATTAAAATTATGACAATTGATCCAAAAGACGCGAGTCAAGAGATAATAGATATTTTAAAATCTAATGGAGTTAAAATATTTGCTGGACATACAAAAGCAGAAAAAAAAGACATAATGGGAAAAGCGGTTGATGGAATTACCCATTTTAATCATGAAATGATTAAAATGGGTGAAAAACAAGATAGTCTTGCAAAATATGCTTTAAAAAGCAATGATCTTTATATTGAATTTATAAATGATAGAATTCATCATAATTTAAAAGAATCAAAAAAAATATATAAAAAAAAGAATGCAAAATATTTAATTTTAATTACTGATTCTTTACCGGTGAAAGGATTAAAAAATGGCGAATATGTTATTTTTAATCGCTATTTTGAAAAAAAAGATCAAGCTGTTTATAATAATAAAGGTGAAATTGTAGGGTCTGTTCATACGATGCTAAATGCATTTAAATATTGACATCATCTTGGAGCATCACTTAGAGAATGTGTGCTCGCAACATCAACAAATGCTGCAAAACTTTTAAATTTAAATAAAGGTAAATTAAGCCGTGGATACGATGCCGATATTTTAATTTTAGATCGAAAAAAATTTAAAATTAAAAAAGTTTATATAAATGGAGAAGAATTGGAAGAAAATAAAGAAGAAGAAAAATAGATATTAAAGTAAAATTTTAATATTAAAATCAAAAAGCAAATGAAAATAATAAGAAAAAATAGAACAGAAATTTTAAATCTTATTTCTAATCAAATTATAAATTTAATAAAAGAGCAGGAAAATCCTTCTTTTCTTATCCCTTCTGATCAAAATTTAATTGATCTTTATCAAAAAATTGTTGAAAAATATCATAATAAAACAATAAGTTTTGTCGAAAGTAAAATATTTACTTTAAGTGAATATATAAATTCAGAAAAAAATAGAATAGAATCTCTTAATCAAATTATTGATAATAATTTAATTAAAAAAATAGATCTTAAAAAAGAAAATTTTTATTATCCAAAAGATGTTTCTTCTTATAATCAGCTTTTAGATAGTATTTTTAAATTTAATTTTACTTTATTATATCTTGATAATGATTTCGAAATATCTTTTAATAGCATTAAAGGAAAACTAATTAATCGTACTAAAATTATTGGGTTATCTGATATTTTAATTAAAGATAGATTTAAAGATCAAAAAAATCATCCTCAATTAGCAATCACATTAGGAATAAAAGATATCTTCGAAAAAAGTGAAAATATATATCTTTTAATATTGGGAGAAGATAAGAAAAATATCATCAATAAAATTGAAGATAAGAATGATTTTTTCTTTCTTAAATTATTGCTAATGCATAAAAATATTACAATTCTTACAGATAATTTATAATAAATCTAGTAAATAATGAAGAATAAGAAAATTGAAATTGCAAATTAGAATATGAACATGATAATTATGGAGAAAGAATAGGGAATTGTGAGTATCGTTGTGATTGTGGAGAATTAATTTATTTTGAAGATCATAATGATATTCCTGGTTCTAGAAGTCATAATAGAATATTATATGGTGAATTATTAGAACAATAAAACAATAAAAAAATCGTTCTTAAATGAGCGGTTTTTTTATATTAATACAATCAAATTAATCATTTTTAATTATTTTTAAAAATTATAACTATAATTCAAAATATTTTATACTTATAAAAAGGAAGATTTAAATGAATAAAAAAGAAATAATAGATGAAATTAACAATTACTTAGATAAATCAATCTTATATAGAATTTTTAATAATAAAAAAATACTATATAAAATTTTAAATGATTTAAATAAAGAATCACAAACAGAAAATTATTATGATAAATTTATAGAAATTAAAGGCGAAAATAAAAATTTAATTGAAAGTTATAATAAAATAAATGAAAATTATATTGAAGCAAAAACAATTTGAAATCAAAAAATTGAAACAATTGATATTTTAAAAGAACAAAAGGAAAAATTAGAAAAGGAAATTAATGATTTAAAAAGCAAAATTGCTTTAATTGATAGAGATAAGGAAAGATTAAATCAAGATTTAATTAATCAAAAAGATATTAATAAAGAAATGAATAATAAATTAGATTTATTTTCAGAAAAAATCAACAAAAATACTGAAAATACTGAAAATTTAACAAAACTATTTAAAGGTTCTCCAGCAAGTAAAGGAAAAATTGCAGAAATTCGTTTAAAAGAGATAATTCAAAATTCTATAAGTAATTTAAATTTATATACTTTTAATTTAAAAGTTGGAACAGGAATTGTCGAATTTGCCGTTCGTGCAAAAGAAACCGATAATTGAATTCCTATTGATAGTAAATTTATTGAACCTAATCTTGATTTAAATCAAGAACCTATTATCGACCAAAAATATAAATCAAATGTTTTAAAAAGAGCAAAAGAAATATCAACAAAATATTTAGATAAAAAAATTACAAATATTTTTGGTATATTAGTTTTACAAAATGAATATATTTATGAAAAAATTAGTGAAGATTATGATTTTTTTAACGAAGCCCAAAAATTAAATATATATATATCTTCACCAACAACATTCATTCAATTTTTAAGAACTATTAATACCATTTCTTTTAATTTAGAATTATTAAAAGATGTTGATATTTTTAAAAAAGATATGAGAATTTTAATAGGAAATATTCAAAATTTCTATAATAATACTGAAAAAGGAATTAAATTATTAAATAAAGCATTTGATAATGATTATAAAAAAATTGATAAAAGCAGTGAAATAGTTTTAAATAAAATTAATTTAATAAACCAAAAGCAAAATTTAATTGATATTGAAAAAAATTAATCTTGTTAAAAACAAAAATCCCTTTTTAAAAAGGGATTTTATTATAAAACAAGCTATTTTTTAATTATTATGTAAATAGAATAATAGAAACAGGAGAGTTATCACCTTTTCTATTTCCATATTTTAAAACTCTTGTATATCCACCGTTACGATTTTTATATTTAGGTGCAATATCTTCGAATAGTTTTTGAATTACAGTTTTTTCTTTCTTATTTACTGTTACTTTTACGTTACGTAAAACTTTAGCTACTCTTCTTCTTGCATTTACATCATCTTTTTTTGCGATTGTAATTAAACGATCCATTTTCTTCTGTAAATTTTTTGCTTTTGCATGATTTGTAATTAATTTTTCGTTAATGACAAGATCTGTAAGTTGATTTCTTTCAATTCTTTCAGTTCTTGCAAAATCATGAACGTTCGATTGTCTTTGCGCAGGGTTTTTATTAGCCATCTTAAATCTAAATAAATTCCTTTCTATTCTGATTTAAATGAAAGACCAAGATCTTGAACAGATTGGATAATTTCATTTTTAGATTTGTCACCTAAATTTTTAATTGTCTGTAATGCAGAAACAGGACGATCAATAAGTTCTTCAATCGTTAATATTCCTGTTGCCTTTAATGCATTTTCTGATCTTACTGAAAGATTTAATGTTTCAATCGAAGCTTGTAATTGTGAATCAATCTCTTCTTCTTCAATCTCTTCTACAAAATTTTTTGTAAGATCAACTTCATGCAATTCATCAAAAGATCTAAAATAATTTTTTAAAATTGATCCGGCAGCACCGACAACTTTTTCAGGTAAGATATTTCCTTTTGTCTCAACTTCTAACGTCAATCTTTCAAAGACTTTTGATTCTCCTGGGTTAACATCATCAACTCTAATATTAACTCTTTCAATCGGTGAAAAATTAGAATCAATTGCAATAACATTACTTATTCCACCTAATTTATCTTTAATAAATAAACGATTTTCCTCAAATGTTTTAAAGCCTTTTGAATAAATAACATAAATTATCATATTCATTTTTGCTTTTTCAATCATATTTGCAATTATTAAATCTTTATTAATAATTTTAAATCCATTTGGTACTTCAATATCGGCAGCAGTAATTATTTTTTCTCTTTGATTTATATTAAATTTATAAACATCATCAATATCAATTAAATTTTCGTCAACTTCAATTATTAAATTTTTTAAATTTAAAACAATTTCAACAACATCTTCATATGTATCTGAAAATGCTTGAAATTCATGATTTACACCCTCAAGATTAATTGCAAAAGAAGCAGCACCAGGAATTGATGATAAAATTGTTCTTCTTAAAGCAACACCAATTGTATTACCAAAACCAGGTTCTAATTTTTCAACCGTAAAAATTGCAATATTAGAATTATGCTTTTGTTCTTCATTTTTAATAATTTTTTTAAAAGTTGGTTTTAAAAATTTTTCCATTTTTTTCCTTACTATCTTCTCCGTAATTTTTTTGGTTTTTTTACACCATTATGAGGAATTGGTGTTACATTTTTAATATCAGAAACCTCAATGTTTGAAGCTTGGAATTGTCTTAAAGCAGAATCTTTTCCAGGACCAACTCCTTTTATTCGAACAGATAATGTTTTTACACCATTATCAATCGCTGATTTTGTAACAGCTTGAGCGACAAGTTGTGCTGCATAAGGTGTTGATTTTTTAGCACCTTTAAAACCGATCGCTCCTGCTGAGGATCAACAGATTGTGTCACCTTTTGCATCAGTTATTGTAATAATTGTATTATTAAATGTTGAATGAATATTTGCAATTGCAGAAGGAATATTTTTCTTAATTTTTTTTCGTTTTGTAACTTTTTTTGCTTGAGCCATTCTATAAAATATTCTCCTATCTATTTTTTAACTTTCTTTTTATTAGCAACAGTTTTACGAGGACCTTTACGTGTTCTTGCATTTTGTTTTGAAGATTGCCCACGTACAGGTAGTCCCTGACGATGTCTCATTCCACGATAAGTTTTAATCTCCATTAAACGTTTAATGTTTAATTGGATTTCTCTTCTTAAATCACCTTCTGTAATATATTTTGCTGCTTCCTTACGAATTTTTCTTAATTCCTCTTCTGTTAAATCTTTTACTTTCTTTTCTGGATCAATATTTGCTTCAAGACAAATTTTCTTTCCAGTTGACATTCCGATTCCAAAAATATATGTAAGCGAAACCCTAACTGCTTTATTGTCAGGAATCTCTATATTTAAAATACGAGCCATTTATTACCTTTCTTCCTATCTTTATCCTTGGCGTTGACGATGCTTTGGATTTTTACAAATAACTTGTAACTTCCCTTTTCTTTTAATAACTTGGCATTGGTTACAAATTGGCTTGACAGAACTTCTAACTTTCATCTTATGCCTCCATTTTTAAAACTTTATATTAATAGTTGGATAAATTTATTTAGCCAGTTATCATCAACCACTAATATAGTTTTAATAAAAAATGTATGTTTAGATCAACATACATTATTATTTTATCATAATAAATAAATAATCCTATTATTTATCTATAGATAAATAGAGATAAATAGATCAAATTATTTTGATCATCCTCGATAAATAATTACCCCTTTTGTTAGATCATAAGGTGTAATTCTTACCATTACTCGATCTCCATTTACCATTTTTATGTAATTTGTTCTGATCTTGCCAGATGGACGACAGTGTACAAGATGATTATTTTCTTCTAATCGTACACGAAATTCACCTTTTGGTAAAATTGCATCTATATAGCCTTTGACAATAAACTCTTCCATGTTTTAAATTATAATTTTTGCTCCTTTTTCTGTTACTAAGATTGTATGCTCAATATGACAAGCTTTCCCGTTATGTTTTGTATATACTGTTCAATCATCGAATGGATCAACAAATAATTGATCTTTCCCCACTATTATAACTGGTTCAATACAAAAAGTCATTCCTTTTTGTAATCTTAAACCTGTTCCCCTTATTCCTTTATTTGGAAATATCGGTTCTTCTCATAATTTTTCGCCGATAAAATGACCGACATATTGCTCTGAAATACTATATTTTTTATGCTTATTAAAAAATGTTTCAATTACATTTGCGATATCACCGATTGTTTTATTTGGTTTGATCTCTGCTATTGCCAAATTTAAAGCTTCATCAGTTAACGAGATCAATTCTTGATCTTTCTTTGAAATATTGCCCACAGCAAATGTTCTTGCGGCATCAACACACATTTTATTATATTTTGCACCGACATCGATTGTAATAATATCTCCTTCTACTAATTTTTTATTATTAGGAATTCCATGCACCACAACATTATTAGGAGAAGCACATATTGTATTTGGAAATCCTTGATGATTTAAAAATAATGGAGTTGCTTTATTTTTAATAATAATATCGTAAGCTAATTTATCGAGTTCAAGCGAAGTAATGCCTGCTTTTAATTTTTCTTGCACAGCAATAAAAACTTTTTCAACAATTTTACCAGCAATTTCTAAATCTTTTATTTCTTCAATTGTCTTTAATTTTGACATATTTTTAAAACCTTTTCATATATATTATTTGGTGTATCATTTACATCTAATTCAATTAAGATTCCTTTTTCTGAAAAGTATTCGATTAGTGGTTTTGTTTTTTCATCATAAATAACTAATCTTTTTTTAATACTTTTAATTTTGTCATCTTCACGTGTGATTAATTTAGTTTTATCATCATCACAATATCATTCTTTTTTTGGTTTTAATTCAGGAAAAGTTTTATGATAAATCTTTCCACAAAAAGGACAAATTAATCTATTTGTTAATCTTTCAATAATAATTTTATTTCTCAATTCAAAATTAATAGCAGAGATTTTAAGATCTTTATGATACCTATTAAAATATTCGAATAATATTTCTGCTTGTTCGATATTACGAGGATATCCATCTAAAATAATATTTTCTTTTTTAAGATTATATTTTTCAATTTCTTCTAATAAAACTTTAAAAGTAAGTTCATTATTGATTAATTCCCCTTTTTTTAAAATCTCTCGGACTTTTTTTCCTAATTTTGTGTTTTTCTTAACTAAATCACGAAAAATATTTCCTGTTGAGATATGTTTATAATTATTTTTTTTATTTAAAAGATAGGATACAGTTCCTTTTCCGGTTCCTGGGGCACCTAAAAATATATAAATCATGTTTTTCCTTTTTTTATAATGATCAATCATCTTCGTTTTTTCTATTTTTTTTATTTTCTGTCTCTTTTTTAATTTTATAAGATTTATCGACTTTTGCTTTAGTTTTAGCCTGTGCTTTTGTTCTTTCAGCAAGAATTCTTGATTTTATTTGATCGGTTGTGTCTATTCCGACCGATACTAAAATTATAAGTCCGGTTCCTCCAAGTGCGGCCGATTGGGAGACGCCAAAAAAAGTTAAAATAAACGGCAAGACAGCGATAAAGGCCAGTAAAAAAGCCCCATATGTTGCAACAGAATTAACAGTTTTAGTAAGATATGTTTCAGTCTCTTTTCCCGGTTTTACTCCGACAATAAATGTCGATGATTTTTGAAAATTTTTCGCTGTCTCTTCCGGATTTATATTAATTTGCGAATAAAAATAAGTAAAGGCGATTATTAAAAGGCCATACAACGTTAACCCTAAAGCAGAAGTAAGTGAAAAATTAATAATTACTCATTCTTTGAAACCAGAATCAGGAAAAAATTGTGCAATTGTTGGTGGAAGCGTAATGATTGCAGATGCAAAAATTACAGGAACAACTCCAGCAGGATTAATTTTTAAAGGAAGATAAGTCTGTTTATCACTTTCTAAATTAAGTCCTTTCCCTGTTTGTTGAATTGGAATTCTTCGCTCTGAAATTTCAAAAAATGAAAGTAAAAAAACAAACATTAAAGCGATTGCAAGATAAAATAAAACAAGCATAAAACCAGTAAAAATAAATGAATCATCATTTATAAAAGATCCTCAAATATTTTCAAATTTATAAGGAATTCTTGCTACAATTCCTGTTGCAATAAGAAGTGAAGTTCCATTCCCCACTCCTTTCATTGTGATTTGATCAGCTATCCAGATTGAGACCATCGACCCAGTTACCATCACAAGAACAGCGAATAAAATCATCGCTCATTCTGAATTAAATAATGTCCCTTGTTCAATAAAGCCAGAAGAATTCATCGCAAGAACAATTGCAAATGCTTGAATAATAGCGATGAAAATTGTAACTATTCTTGTGATTTTCTCTATTTTTATTCTTCCTTTTTCTCCTTGTTTATTAAGTCTTGTAAGATAAGGAATCACATCCGAAGATAGAAGTTGAATAATAATTGAAGCTGTAATATAAGGGGTTACACCTAGTGCGAAGATTGAAAAAGTTAATAAACCACCTCCACCGATAATATTAAGTAGAGAGAGGAATTGTGAATTTGTATCTCCTGCAAAATCTTGATCTGATAGTGTAACGCCAGGAATTGTAATAAGTGTTCCCAATCGAAAAAGTAAAATGAATATTAATGTATATAATATTCTCTTTAGTATTTTTCGATTTGTAAAAATTTCTTTTATCACACTAATCTAAATAAATTTAATAAACGATTAGATAATTATTACTATCAAATAATGGGCCTTGATTATTATTTGAATTATTATCCTTCTCGTCTATTTTTTTCATCACTAAAATAGATGAAAAATCTTTTTCATTCTTTTTCATTTGCAAAAGTTCTTGCTTTGCTTTTAGATGAAGTACTTTATCTTTTTCATTCATACATAATAATTATAATAAGAAACTTATTATAATTATATATTATCAAAATTTAGGTGATAAGACCTTAAATATAATTAACAATTATGATATTTATTCTCATATATTTTATAAATTTTTAAGTTTGTTTTCAAATTTTCGAAAAGAAAATTTTCTACTAAATCAACAAATATTTTTTCACTTTGATGACCAATTTCAAGAATATTAAGTTGATGATCTGAAGCATAAATTCAATGATGATGTTTTAATTCACCGATTATATATAAAACATTACTCTCTTTTACTCTTTCTAAGATATCTCCTCCGGCACCTGAAACAATGATTATTTTTTTAATCATTTCCTTATTTTCGAAAAATAAATTTGTTTTAAAAGGATCATTTAATAAATCTAAATTTTTACGAACTAATTTTATAAAATCTAAGAAATTAGTCTCATTTTCAAGTTCACAGCTTATAGCTCTATTATCATCAATTAATTTAATATTTTTACAATTCAATTTTTTTGCTTGATAATGAGGAATTGAATCTAAATTAAAATCAATATTTGTATGTAATGCATAAAAATTTATTTGTTCTTTTTTTAAGAATTGATATTTTGCTTTTAAAATTGAATCATTTTGTAAAAGCTTTGCTTTTTCACCAAAAAATAAAGGATGATGAGAGATTATTAAATCTATTTTATAATTTTTTATTTCCTCTAAAAAATCATTTGTAAAATCAAGCGTTAATAAAATATTTTTAATTTCTTTTTTGCCTTTAATCTGTAAACCAAGAAAATCTTCTTTCATTCCATTTTCTTTTTGATACTTTTTTTCAATTATATTTATTATTTTTTCAATTTCCATATTACTTTACTAAATTATTACTTAAATATATCTTAGCTAATTCTTTATGTTCCTCTTTTTTACTTTTAAGAAAAATATTTTGATAATAGATTCCCTTTTTATAATAATATTCACTAATTAATTTATTGTTTTTTTTTATTAAAATTGGACCTAATATTAGATCTTTTTTATTATATTTTAGATTTTTATCTTGTTTCTTAGCCTTTATAATAATTGAATAAATATTATTTTCAAATATCAATTTTTCATCTTCGATTTTAAATTTATTTTCGAATAAAAACTTTCTTAAATTTCCTTCATTATTTGTTGGATTAAGGATAAGATTTGCTTTATCTTTATAATTTTTTAAGATAAATTCGATTGTTTTTCCTCCGAGTCCAGCAATTATTATATAGTTATAAGAATTAATATCGGGAACACTTATAAATCCATCACTTTTAATAAAATTTAAAGTTTCAAGATCTTTATATTCAGAAAGAATATTTTTTGCCTGTAAAAGTGGTTTTGCATTGATATCTGTCGCTGTAATTTTATCTGTTATATTATTTTTTAATAAATAAAGAGGAATATAACCATGATCTGTTCCAATATCTAAAACTTTAGCATTTTTCCCGATATAATTAGCAATCTGTAAAATTCTCTCTTTTAACACTAATATTCCTTAAAATGTTCAAGATCTTTTTTTGCTTTATCTTTTAATTTCTTCATCGCTTTTGATTCAATCTGTCTAATTCTTTCTCTCGTAACACCAAACATTTCGCCGATCTCTTCTAATGTTTTGCGTTGATTAATTTCTTCTGAACCCTTTATTAAACCATTTCTTAACATTATTACTTCAATTTCTCGTTTATTAAGATATTTTGGTAATATTTCATTTATTTTATGAATGATTTCTTTACTTTTTGCATAATCGTCAGGAGCAATTACTCTTTTATCTTCGATAAAATCATATAAAAAAGATTCTCCATCAGAACCAATTGATTTATCAAGAGAAGAAGGATCGATATTTAAAAGTCTGATTTGATTTATTTTATCAGGTGAAATTTCATTATTCATTGCTTTCGAAATTTCTTTATCAGTTGGTTTTCTTCCATATTCTTGTGTTAATTCTCTTGTAATTTTAGATAATTTATTGATTGTTTCAACCATATGAACAGGAATTCGAACTGAACGAGCTTGATCAGCAATTGCGCGTGTAATCGCTTGTCTTATTCATCAAGTTGCATAAGTTGATATTTTATAACCCTTTTTATATTCAAACTTATTGATTGCTCTTATTAAGCCATTGTTACCTTCTGAAATTAAATCAGCGAATGGAAGTCCTCTTCCTTTATATTTCTTAGCAATATTAATTACTAACCTTAAATTATGATTTATAATTCTTTTTCGCGCTTCTTCACCTTCAATTTGTTCTTCTTTACTTGCGTTCTTTTTAAGCCCATTTTCCATTTGTTTTAAAAGCTCAATCTCTTGATCGGAGGTTAAAAGATCACCATATTTTCCAACTCAACGCATATATCATTTAATATGATCATTAGGTTCACTTAAATTATTATTTAATTCACTATCAGAATAATTTATTCTTTCTTCTGTTATTTCTTCTGTATTTTCATCAAAAAAATCATCAATTTCAAGCGTTTTATCATCTTCTGTTTCTCGACCGATAACTCCTCTTTCAATTAATAATTCAAAAAAATCATTTGTTTCTTTTTCATCAAGATTTATTTTATTTTTATCTAAAAAATTATAAATTTCATTTTGTGTTAAATGATCTTTCTTTAATCTTTTTTTTAATTTTTCTAATGCATTAAAAATTGTTTTATACTCATCATAAAGTTTTGTATTTAATTTCTCACTTTGATTAATAAAATTCTCTTCACTTTGCTCATCTTCGTTGCTTATCGAAATATTTTTGTTTCGATAATAGGCAATTTTTGTTGAATACTCAATTAGATCGTCTTTTGAATCATTAGAACCATATTTTATATTGTTATAATCTAAATGCTCTCGTAATTCCTTTTTAGTCATCTTGTTTGCGACTTTTTTGGTAATTTTACCTTTTTTAACTTTTTTATCAGTCATATTTTATTCCAATAAATATTAATTAATTTCCTTCAATAAATAAAAATGTAATACTTTTATTATACTAAAAAACACAAACCAAAAAGGAAAAACAAGCAATAAAAAACTTAAAAGGTCTTAAGTCTCTCAATTAAATAATCAAATTTTTCATCATTATCATTTGTAGTATCTGTTTCTATAAAGTTTTTCTTATAATTCTCTTTACCTAATATTCTCCATTTATAAGCCAAATTTTTGATCTGATTCTCTATATTTATATTCGCTAATTCTTTTAACAAATTCTCATTTTTATTAAATTCTTGATAATTAAAAATTAAATTATTAACAATTTTTTTAAAATCATCATTTTCACTATTAATTAATAAATCATTAAAAAAAGTCTTTGTTTTGTCAAATCCATTAATTAATTCTTTGTTTTGAATTACCAAATTAAATATTTTCATATAAATTTCATTTACAAAGACAAAATGATTTTTAATTAAAGTATCAAATAAAATAGGAGATAAAAAACAATTGATCAATAATTTAAATTCTTCTTGATCAAATTTTTTTTCAAATTTATTCAAATTTTTATTAATATATAAAATATTGACATCATTTTGATTATTTTTATTTGTTAAATTATTTTCAAAAAAGATTTTTCTTTCTGGATTTAATTTAATTTTATTAGTAAAATTATTTATTAAATCATCACCAAATTTAACTTTTACTTTGTTTAATATAATCTCTTTTTTAATAAAATCTTTTGAAGATAAGATTATTTCTAGCATTTCTCTTAATTTATTTTCTTGAATTGATTCTAATGTCAATTTTTCAATTACTTTTTGATAATAAAAATCAAGAAAACTAATTTTTCTATCTTCAAAATAAGATTGATTTATTTTATTATTTTTGCTAATAATTTCATCGATATCTTTTCCATCATCAGACAAATTAATTATTGATAGATTAATATTATGTCTTTTTAAAATATTATAAGTCTTAATTGTCGTTTCAATTCCCGCTTGATCATTATCAAAAGCGAGTGTGAAATTTTTTGTTAATTTTTTTAATTTTTCAATATGATTTATATTAAAAGCTGTTCCCATTGAGGCAACAACATTTTTAATATTAATTTTAAAAAAGGAAATAACATCCATAAATCCTTCAACAATAATAACATTATTTTTGAATAATATTTCTTCTGTTGCATTATTAAGATTGTAAAGAATCTTTCCTTTATTGAAGAGTAAATTTTCACTTGAATTTAGATATTTTATCGAATTATTGTTATTAATAATGCGACCAGAAAATCCCAAAATTTGATTATCTTGGTCAATAATTGGAAATATTAAACGTTGAAAAAAAAGATCATTCAATCTTCCGTCTTTATTTTTTACAAGACTTGCTCTTAATATTTCTTCCTCTTTAAAATCTTTTTTAAGTAAAAAATCTTTTAAACTATTATCATTTTTTGCTCAACCAATTGAAAATGTTTCTAATAAATCATCTGTTAATTTTCGCTTATTTAAATAATTTTTTAAGTGAGAATTTTTTTCAATTTCGATCCTTAGATTATATTTATAAAAATTCAGAGTTTCTAAATTAATTTTTTTAATTTCCTTTATTTTAGGATTTTCAACCACTGATTTTGAATTTGTAAAGTAATCTTTTCAATTTAAATTAAAATCATCAGCAATAATTTTAATCGCTTCAATAAAACTTACTTTCTTATATTTTTGTACAAAAGTAATTGCATTTCCACCAACATTACAGACAAAACATTTAAAAATTTTCTTTGCATTTGAAATCGATAGAGAAGGATTACTGTCTTGATGAAAAGGACAAATAGCGACCGCACTATTACCTTTTCTTTCAACTGTAATATAATGACTAATTACATCTTCAATATTCAAATCGTCTGTAATTTTCCCGATTAATTGATCTAAAGTTCTTTCCATAATTTTAATTAGAGATTAATTTTTGTTTTTATATAATCTTTTATTTTTGAAATTTCAATTCTTTCTTGTTTTTTAGTATCTCTTTCTCTTATTGTTATTTTATTATCCTTTAATGTCTCAAAATCAATCGTAATAATGAAAAAAGTTCCAATTTCATCATGCTTACGATAACGTTTTCCAATCGTTCCTCCTGTTTGTAAAATAATAGGTCCTAAATTTATTTTCTTTAGTTCTTTTAATAATTTTTCTCCTTCTTGATTGAGTTTATCTGTAAGCGGACAGATTGCAATTTTATAAGGAGCAAGAAAAAAAGGTAATTTTAAAATATTTCTTTCTTCTTCTTTTACATATAAATTATCAAAAATAGCCAATAACAATCTTTCTATTCCGATCGAAACTTCAATAATATTAGGAGTAATTCATTTATTTTCTTTTGTATCAAAATATTGTAAACGTTCTTTTGATATCTGTTGATGTTTTTCTAAATCAAAATTACCACGATTTGCAATCCCTAGCAATTCTTTTTTACCAAATGAAAAATTATATTCATAATCAATTGTTTTTTTTGAATAATGAGCTAATTTATTTTTTGCTATATTATTTTTACTAAAATCATCATTTTTAAATCCTAAATTTAATAAAAAAACATCAATTAATTTTAAATATTTTTCAAAATCTTTTGTTGCCTGTTTTTGATAAGTAAAATATTCTAATTCCATCTGCTCAAATTCTTTTGTTCGAAAGATAAAATTTTTTGGAGTAATTTCATTTCGAAAAGATTTTCCAATTTGACCGATCCCAAATGGTAATTTTAAGTTCATTGAATCACAAATATTTTTAAAATTAATAAAAATTCCTTGTGCTGTTTCTGGTCTAAAATAAACATCATTTATTTTATTATCTGTTTTTGAATAATTTGTTTTAAACATAAGATTAAAATTAGAAATTTTTGATCAGCGAGTTTTATCTTGATATTTTTTTAATTTAATTTGTTCTTGAATTATTTTTTCCGCTTCTAATAAAGTTAAATCTTCAAAAATATAATCTGTGTACTCTTCCATAAGTTCATCAGCACGATAAATTTTATTATCATTTAAGCATGTTATTATATAATCATTAAATTTTTTAAGATGTCCTGATACTTCTCATACTTTAGGATTTAAAATAATTGATGAGTCAAAATAGTAATTATTTTCTTGTTCATCTATAAAAAAATGATTAAAATAATTTTTTAAATTTATTTTGATCATCGCTCCCAAGGGACCAAAATCTCATGTATTTGCAAGTCCTCCATAAATACTTGAACTAGGATAAACAAATCCTCTATTTTTTAAAAATGCTATTAAATCATCCATTTTTTTATTCATTTTTTCCTCGCTTGTGAATTAATTTTGAAAACCAATTTTGTATTCTTCCTCTAAATAATATATAAATTAAAAAATATAAAAAAGTAAGATAAAAAATAAAGAGAACAAGTCCATAGACTGGAAAATATTGATAACTTAAAATCGTATAAGGATAGATTCTAAAATAATCATAATTAATTTGCTGTCCCGGATCATCCCCAATATAGACTTGTGGTAAAATAAAAGCCATCATTTCAACAAAGAATAAATAAAAAAGTAAATAAATTGAAATTAAAAGTAAATAATTAAATTTTTTCGTAAATTTACCTGAATTTAATTTTTGTTGTTCTTTTTTTGTCATAAAACTAAAATCGATAATTAAAAGAATTGGTGTTACAAAATGTAAAATAAATGTTTCAAGACCAGGAACAATAATTGGTTCTGTTTTTCCACTATATCAAGTAGAACCAACATAATCAGGAAAGGCATCAAAATTAATGACATTTATCCAAGAAAAAAAATAAATTGGAATAAATAAAAATAAAACAGCAAAGAAAACAAATACTAAATATGAATTAATCGCAAATCTTAATTTAATATTTGTAATTTTTTGTAATAAATTTTTTCTTTTGAATATCAAAAAAGAAAAAATAAAGCCATAATAAATAAATACCGTTCAATTTGTTCAAAAAGTAAGGAAAAGATAATAATATTTATAATAAACAGTATATGTTTCTGTAATCGTTCCAATTAATGATAATAAAACTCCAATTCCTGAAGATATAAAAATCAAAATTCAAATTATTTTTTGTTTTTTTAATATTTTGCTTTGCTTTTTTTCTTCCATAAACTACAAAATTAATTATAAATTTATTTAATTATCTATAAAAATTAATTTTGTATCCTAAAACATCATTAAAAAAACTTGCATATAAGGAAAGTAAAATTTTCTCTTCTGCAAAAGTTAATGAAATATTATTTAATCTTTTTAAACTTTTAGTTTTAAATAGAAAAATAATTTTTTTAATTAAATCTGCATTCATTATCTTAATATTTTGATTTAAATGTCTTTTGCATACAAGCCCACCCTCATCAAAAGAAAAAGAAGAAATTTCAGAATTACGATTACAAATTACACATTTTTTTAATTCAATATAAACATCTTTTGCAATTAATATCTGTGTAAGTAAATAAAAAAGATTTAAATTTCAATTTAAAATTCCAACATCAAAATTAGTAAAAATATAATATATTGTATTGTAAAATTGTTTATTTAAATCTCCTTCTGTTAAAATTAATAACTTATTAAATAAATTTAATAAGTTTAAATGACTTTCTTTTTTAATATAATTAAAAGTCATTTTTTCTCCTGTTTTTAAAATTCCATAATCATTAAGTGGACTTGAAAAATATTCTGTTTTAATAAATGTATTAATTTTAAAACGATGAATATTTTTTGATTCTTCTTTAAAAAATCCTTTTGCTCTTAATGTTATTTTTTGTCCAGAAGGCCTTAAAAAATAAAGCATTGCTTCATATTCTTTATATTCTTTAATGTAGTACAAATATAAAATTTCCTTTTTATACATTTTAAATATCCTTAATAATTGATTCCTTATTTTGTCAATTTTTTTTCACTTTTACAATTAAATTTAAATAAATTTTTTCATTTTTAAAGTATTTTTCAAGATTTTTTCTTGCTTTTTCACCAATTTGTTTTAGTTTTTGTCCATTTCTTCCAATTACAATTTTTTTAAGTGAATCACGATTTACAATAATTTCCGCTTCAATCAAAATTAAATCTTTTTTTCTTTCTAATGTAATTGTCTTTACAAAAATATTATGTGGAACTTCATTATTCAAAAAAAGCAAAACTTTTTCTCTTATAATTTCTGAAATATAAAATTCATCATTTATTCCAGTTTGATCTTTTGAATCATAATAAAAAATATTATCAGTAAGATCTTTTTTAATCTCATCTAATAAAAGATCAATGTTATAGCCTTTAAGAGAAGAAATTGGTATTATTTTATCAAAAAAATCAAGTTGAGAAATTGATTGAACTAATTCATAAAGATTATTATTCTTACTTTTTTTAATTAAATCAATTTTTGAAATTAAACAATATTTTTTCGATGAAATTTGATTTTTTTTCGAATTTAAAAGTGAAATTTTTTCTAAGTAATCTTTATCCAATTTTTCTCAAAATGGAATTAAAAATAGAATAATATCAACACCCGATAAAGATTGAATTATTCTTTTTTTCATTTCTATATCTAATTTTGTATTTTTATCTTTATTTAAAAAACCTGGTGTATCAATAAAAACAATTTGTAAATTATCTTTAGTATAAATTCCTCTAATTTGATTTCTTGTTGTATTTTTACGATGTGTTGCAATTGCAATTTTTTGATCAATAATTGTATTGATAAGAGTCGATTTACCTGAATTTGTTTTTCCAACTATTGTAACAAATCCGGATTTTTTTTCTTCCATTTAATTATTTAAATTCCTTATATTTTATATTTTAGTAGCAAATAAGACATTTGCATATTTTGTACTGGATCATCAGTAAAACTATCTTGAATTGCAGGAATAAATATTATAAGACCGACAATTATGGCAGTTAATGTAATAAAAAGTGTTGCCATTGCTGCAACATCTTTAATTTTTTTTGCTTTTACATTGTATTCAAAAGAGACAATATCAACAAGATATTCAATTGCAGTATTAAAAATTTCAAATCCAATTACAAGTCCGATCATTGTCACAATGATCGCTCATTCAATCGTAGAAAGTTCAAATATAAGTCCAAATATTATTACAATAAAAGAGACAAAAAAGTGAATTCAAAGTGAATTCTCTTCTTTAATAATTACCCAAAAACCATGTAAAGCATTTATAAATTTACGATAAAGACGCTTAAATCAATTAATCATTTTATCTAATTTTTAATTTTTTAAAAATTTCCTTTTGTCGATTTATCATTTTCTTTTCATCTTCTATATTAATATGGTCATACCCGATAAGATGTAACAAACCATGCATAAATAAAAACAAAAATTCTGTATCTTGATCAGAACCAATTGACTTAGCTTGTTCTTCTAGTAATTCGCCGTTAATAAATATATCGCCCAAATCATAAATATTAGCAAATAATTCATTCTGTGGAAAAGATAAAACATCTGTTGTTTTATCAACATTACGATATTTATAATTTAAAATCTGCATTTTTTTACCTTTAACAATATTAAGAGAAACAACAAATTGATTTTTGAGATTCAATTCTTTTGTAATTTCATTTAATAATTGATAAAGTTTTTCTTTATTTTTTTTAAATAAAATTTTTTTATTTAAAACATTATTGAAAAAAGTTATTTCAAGATTTTTAAAATCATCCATAATAAATTTTAAATCCTTTTAGAAAAATGAGGAGAATCATTTTTATCCAAATTCGATTGTCAATGCAATGGTTGTAAATTACTTAAATCATTTGTCCCATCACGAGCGATCGGAATAACATGATCAATAGTTCAACCATATTGACTTCTTCGATTATAATGATCTTCTTTAATCATTCTTCCAAATTGATCTTTACAGCTTTTTTTACCTGTACATTTTGGATCACTATTTCATACTTGTTTTCTATCGTTGATTGTAAATTTTATTCTTTCCATTTTTAATTTAATTATTCACTGTCTAATAAACTTATTTTATCAAAAATAAAATTTATTTTTAATTTAAAAAATTATTAAATATCTCCTGAAGAAACTTCTTTACTTCCTTTATTTCACATAAAAAATCCATACAAGGCATTAAAGAAATAAGTAATTGCAATAATTAAGGAAATAATTAATGTCGTTTTATCTGAACCTTCTGGTTCTGTAAATGCAAATAAAATTAAGGAAAACATTATGATTTTAACAATATTTAATGATGTATAAAGAAAAAATGTTTCTCGATAACGCATCATTGAAAAAATATAAGCAATAACCGCAATCGAAGCACTAAATGCATCTAACGCAATTTGATAAGTTGGTACATCATCTTTTCCAATTAAATCTATTACAACATAAGCAGAGAACGAAGCAAATCCTATTGCAATAATTATAATTAAGCTAACAATAAATAAACCTTGTCAAAAATTTAATTTTCTTGTTTTTACTAAATTTTTATCTGTAAATCCTTCTCTTTTTCAATTAAGACCGGTCAATATAAGAATAATTGGAATAACAATAACATTTACAATTCCAAGAGAATAATTTCCTGTTGCAAACATTACCGAACCATAAAAACATGCATCTATTAATAAAAGAATTCAAGCATAACGATATCTTTTTGATAAAGCAAGCGCAGCAATAACTCCAATAAAGATATCAGCATAAATTAAATATGTATCTCACTCATTTGTATCAATATTTGTAAAAATAAAATAACTAGAAAGAATTGTGCAAAAAAGAAAAAGAATAATTTCAATTCAATTAATATTTATTTTTTTAATATTATTATTCATCAAATACCACTTTCCTTTCTTGTAAATTTTAATTATAATAATTCGTATTTGTCTAAATTATCATTATTTTGATAATTTGGTTTTGTTGTAATTAAATTTTCCCTTGATAATCGCTTAAAAACCTTTTTTTCTGTAAAACTTAAAATTTTATTCATAAATTTTTCAGGTTCTAAAAGAGGAGGAACCAAAATTGAATTTATTCTTAAAATATTAGCGACAAAAATATCGGTAATAATCATATCTCCAATTATTACAATTTCTGAATTTTTATATTTTCCTTGAAATTTTTCTTCAAGAAATTTCTTTGTTTTTTTTGGAAAAGGTTTTTTTGCATTCGCAATATAATCTTCTTTGATTCCTAATTTTTCTGCAAAAAACTTAACTCTTTTTTCGGTGTTATTTGAAATTATGACAAATTTAAATTGATGATCTTTTACATTTTCAATAAATTTAATCGAAGAATTTGTTGGAAATTTACGAAAATGAGGAACCAAAGTATTATCGAGATCACAGATAATTAATTTAATTCCTTGATTTTTTAATTCATCAAGATCGATATCTAAAATTGAATTAACATAGGTTGATGGTTTAAAATAATCAATAAAAAAACTTAAAAGAAAAGAAGAATTCTTTTTTTTAAGTTTATCATCAATATTTTTATTTTTTTTTGTTTTCAATATAATAAATTATTAATATTAGTATATAAAAATTATTTTAATTTTGTTTTTTCTTTATGGATTGTGTATTGATTACACTTTTTGCAAAATTTTCTATATTCTTCTTTTTCAGGATGTTTTGTTTTGTTCTTATCAATTAAGTAATTTAAATTGTTACATTTTGAACATTGTAATAAAATTTTTGTACGCATAATAAAATCTCCTAATTTTAACGGTTGTAAAATTCAACAACAAGCGATTCATTAAGTTGACCAGAAATTTCATTTCTTTTCGGTAAACGTAAATATTCACCACTTAAATTTTTTGAATCAACTTTTACAAAAGGAGCAATTCTTGTAATTTCTAAATTACCTTTAATAAAATCTAATTTTTTACTTTTTTCTTTTAATTCAATTTTACTTCCAGGATTTACAACATAAGAAGGAATATCAACTTTATGATCATTTACACGAACATGCCCATGATTTACAAGCTGTCTAGCCTGTCTTCTTGTAGATGCAAATCCCATACGGTAAATTAAATTATCTAAACGAGATTCTAATAAAAATAAGAAATTTTCTCCCAAAACACCTTTCATTTTTGTTGCTTTTTCAAATGTTCTTTGCATTTGTTTTTCACTTAAACCATACATATAACGAACTTTTTGTTTTTCATAAAGGTGTTCACCATAGTTTGATAATTTTTGGTTTTTAGCCCCATGTTGTCCAGGAATTGAAGTTTTTTTCTTTCCTTTTAAAAATTCTTTATTATTTTCAAGAATTGAATATTTATATCTTCTTGCTTTTTTATTATTTGGACCTGTATATCTAGACAAAATAATACCTCTTTTCTTATTATTTTTTTAAGATACAATCATTTAATTAGTTATAAAATTTTTAAATTATAAAAACATTTCTTTTAATTTTAAAAAATATTAATACTTTCAAATTCACAGCTTATCTACTTGTAAAACTTAGGTTATTTTTTAATAAATTAAAATAATGTTTGCTGACTGTACTTTTAAATTATAACATCTTTTACAAAACTGGCAATTAAAAATGGTGTTAACTATAGTTAACACTAAAAAATAAAAAATAATAAAAATAATAAAAATGTTAAAATAATATTGTTTTAATTAAAGAAAAGATACTTCTTTCACCTAAAAAGAATAGGTATATGATAATAATTTACTATTTTTCATTTTAGGTAATAAAAATAAAATTTAAGAATAATTCATCAAGAATTATTTGCGGAGGTTTAAAATAGCAATTAGAATCAAAAAGAGATATCAAGGACGTCAACGCGATAGTCACCAAGATTTAATAAACGAAAGAATTCCATATGGTTTTAAAAGAATTTTGGTAATTGGTAGTGACGGAAAAAAAATTGGTATTTTAAGTAGACAAGAAGCTCTAAATAAATCTGTACAAGAAGAACTTGATCTTGTAATAATTTCTAAAAATGGCGAAGTTCCTGTTGCCAAAATTATTGACTATGGAAAATTTCGTTACGAAAGAAAAAAACGAGAACAAGAAAATAAAAGAAATTCCAAAACTATTGATCAAAAAGAAATTAGAATAAGTGCAAATATTGGAATGAATGATTTACTAGTAAAAGTAAAATCTGCTCGTAAATTTATTGAAAAAGGAAATAATATTAAAATTTCTTTAGCTTTTAAAGGAAGACAAATCGTAAGCAAGGATATTGGTTTTGCAAAAATGAATCAATTCATTGAGGACTTAGCAGATATTGCACAAGTTGATAAAAAACCTCAATTATATGGAAGATTTTATGATGCTTACTTATCACCTATTAAAAAAAAATAAATAAGGAGAATACTAATGCCTAAACAGAAATCAAAAAGTTCTCTCAATAAGAGAATCAAGGTGAGAAAATCAGGCTCAATAAAAAGAGGAAAAGCAAAAACTTCACATCTTTTTGCAAATAAATCAACAAAGAATAAAAGACAAGCTCGAAAAGGTACTAATATGTCCGATGCTGATAAAAAAAGATATAAGGATCTAATATAGAAAATGGCAAGAGCAAAATCAGCTGTAACTAAGCATAGAAGACATCGTAAGATAATAAAGCAAGCAAAAGGGTACTACGGACATAAAAGTATTGGTTTTAAATCAGCAAAAGAACAGATTCGTAAATCAAATGAATATGCTTTTCGTGATCGTAAACAAGTAAAAAGAGAATTTCGTAAAATTTGAATTAAAAGAATTAATGCTGCTGCAAGAATAAATGGATTATCTTATTCTCAATTCATAAATGGACTTAAGAAGGCGGAGATTGATCTTGACCGTAAGATGCTTGCAGATATTGCTTTGAATAGTCCAAAAGAATTCTCTTCACTTGCAGATATTGCAAAAAAAGAATTAACAAAAAATATAAAAAACTAAATTTTTTATTACAATTATCTAAGTTATAGTCTTATGTCTAAAATAATTAATAAAGACCGGTTTGTATATAGAATAGTAATGGCAATTCTATTTACAATCGGTTTTTTCTTTTGAACAATAATTCTTTTTCTTCCGGACGATATTTTAAATATTGGAATGAACAATACGTATTGAGCTTGATTTAGTTTAAATACTTTGTTTTTTATCGAAAGATGATTTTTAATTATTCCGAATGAAAGAAATTTTAAATTTGAAAATATTGAAGGAAAAAGAAAAAAAGAAATAATAAGAATTGAATTACCAATTGCTATTATTTCTACTATTTTAGTTTTATTTTGATTTTTAATTCAATTATCACAAAGTTTTAATAATCCTTGAATATTTGAAAAGGGTGAGATTGCTTCGTGAGCAAGTTTAACTTTTTCTGCAATTATTTTATATAAAAGATGATCAATAATTTTAGATTATAGTACAAATTTAGAACATATAAGAAGAGTAAGATTAATTGTAAATATCCTATTTACAATCGCTTTTTGTTTTTGAAGTGGACAATTAATTGCCTATGAATTAACAGATTATGATAAATTAGGAGCAGGATTTTATCCTTGAACTCTTACAACTTCGTTTATTACTTTACTCGAAAATATTGGAATCTATTGAATAGATTATAAAAAAGATAATAAAAAACGATAGTTTATTTTTCACTATCGTTTATATTTAAGCTCAAGATTTCATTTTCTAATTGCTTATCAATATCACTCAATTTTATCTCTTTTTTTCAATCAAAATCTACTTCTTTTGTTTCTTCTAGTGCAAGTAATTCAAGAATTTCTCTTTTTCTTTTTTTACTATAAAAAATATTTTTAAAATACGACATTTAATCAACCTTTAATTCAATTTGAATTAACAAAAGAATTATAGCACACTTTAATATCTTATTTCATTTTGTAAATTTTCAATATTTTTGCGACCTGTGCGGGTAATTTTTTTAGGCATTTTCAAATTTAATTGAATATAAAGATTCCCTCTTCCTCTTCCTCTTAGAATTGTAAATCCTTTATTTTTTATTCTTATTAATGATTTTGGATTTGAAAATTCAGGAATTAAAAAGACAATTTTCTCACCATCTATTCCATCTATCTGATAATTTTTTTTGATCAATAAATCAAGATAATTTATATCGAGCGTATAAAATAAATCATTATTTTTACGAACAAATTTTGTATTATTAACAATATAAAATTTTAATAATAAATCACCATTTGGTCCACCATTTATCCCTGGTTTACCTTCATTAGTAAGTCTTAAAGTAGTATCTTCGCTTATTCCGGCTGGAATATCAATCTCTTTAATCTGACCGTTACGTAATCTTAATTTTATTTTTTTACCTGTAAAAGCATCTTTTATATCAATTGAAATCTGTTGAACTATACTTGCTCCTTTTTGTCTTGCATTTGCAAAACCACCTGAAAATCCAGCAAAACCACCAAAAGGATTACCACCGAAGAAATCATCAAAAATTGAATTTAAATCATCTGGATTAAAATTAGCTCCTTGAAAACCTGAAAATCCTCCTCCAGCTTGTCCGCCATTAATGCCGGCATGACCATAATTATCATAAATTTTTCGTTTATTTTTATCAAGCAAAATTTCTTTTGCTTCATTTATTTCCTTAAATTTACTTTCTGCTACTTTTTGATCCGTTAAATTACGATCAGGATGATATTTCATCGCTAATTTTCGATATGATTTTTTAATTTCTTCCTCTGATGCATCTTTTCTTACACCTAAAATTTCATAATAATCTCTTTTTGTCGCCATTTTTTTATTTAATTATAAATTTTTCCTTAATATCAATACGAATTTGTCCTTTTCCAATTGTTGGATGTTTTGTATCGTCTATATAACCCATTAAAAGACAAACTGCTACCGATTCATCTTCGGAAATTAAATTTTCTTTAATTAGTAATTTTGTTAGATCGATTGTAAATCCTTCCATCGGTGTTGAGTGAATATCTTTTGAACTTGCAGCAACTAAAGCATAACCTAGTGCAATATAAGCCTGTCTTTTTGATCATTCAGTAATATCATCTACCAAAACATTAAGATTTTTTCCAGTTCTTAAAGATTCGATTTCAAGATTAATTTTTTCTAAAATTTCTCCTTCAGATGATTTTAATTTGAATTCTTTTACAAACGCTTCGCTTTTTCTTCTGATAAGATCAGTTAATTTTGCTTGGTTTTTTGGATTTAAAAACCATGTTTTATTTTTTGTAATAAAAATTAAAGCATCGGAACTATCAAGAAATTTTTGCTTATTTCCTTCCATAAAACCAGGAAGAATTCTTTTTCGTAAATCTTTATCTTTTATATCAATCAATCTTCAATGTTCAACTCCCATTGAAGTAGGAGCAGTATTAATAAATTCAAAAATATATTTTAATGTTTTTTGATCTATTTTTTCAGTAGAATTATATGCTTTTGTTGCTTTGCGATTTTTTAGTTGATTTAGTAAATTCATAATTAACTTTCAATAATATTTTTTGTCTAAAATTAAAATAATTTTAACTTATTATTTTTCTTCCTTTACATCAATAACTTCTTCTTCGTTATTTGTTTCTTTTTTATTTTCTGGATTATCTTCTACCTTTGAATCTTGATTATTGAAATTCATATTTTGCATATTTTCAAATTGAGCTGAAAGTTGACGAATTTGATCTAATCTAGCTTTAAGTTCAGTAATATTTTTTTCTTCAATTAATTTTTTAAATTGATCTAATTGATTTTTCGCTTCTTCTTTTTGTTGATCTGTAAATTGTTTATTTTTTTCAGAATCATTTAATGTTTTTTCTAATTCATTTACAAGCGTTTGTGATTCATTGATTGTTTGAACTTCTTCTTTTAATTTTTCATCTTTTTCACGATTAATTTCAGCTTCTTTAATCATTTGATCGATTTCTTGTTCTGAAAGTGATCCGCTATTTGAAATAGTAATAGATTGCTCTTTATTTGTTTTTTTATCTTTTGCTTTTACAGAGACAATTCCATTTGCATCGATTGAAAAAGTAACTTCAATCTGTGGAATTCCTCTTGGAGCAGGTTCAATTCCTGAAAGAGTAAATCTTCCTAATGATTTATTATCAAATGCCATTGATCTTTCCCCTTGCAAAATATTTATATCAACTTGTGGTTGATTATTATCTGCAGTTGAAAATACTTGTGATTTTGATGTAGGAATTGTTGTATTACGATCAATTAATTTTGTCATTACTCCACCAAGTGTTTCAATTCCTAATGAAAGTGGAGTTACATCTAATAATAAAAGATCTTTTACATTCCCTGCTAAAACTCCAGCTTGAATTGAAGCTCCAATTGCTACAACTTCATCAGGATTAATTGATGTATTTGATTTCTTATTTAATTCTTTTTCAACAAGTGCTTTTACTGAAGGAATTCTTGTAGATCCACCGACCATTAAAACCTCATCAATTTCATTTATATTTAATTTAGAATCTTTAATTGCTTTTCTTAAAGGTTCAAGTGTTTTTTGTAATAAATGATCAGAAATTTTTTCAAATTGTGCACGTGTTATTTTTGTTTCATAATGAATTGGACCTGAATCACCAGAAGAGATAAATGGTAATGAAATATTTGTTTCCAATACTCCAGAAAGATCTTTTTTTGCTTTTTCAGCAGCATCTTTTAATCTTTGCATTGCCATTTTATCTTTTTCAAGATCAATTCCATATGTTTTTTTGAAATCTTCTAAAATGAAATCAATAATTACTTTATCAAAATCATCTCCACCTAAGCGATTATTACCAGCGGTAGATAAAACCTCAAATGTTCCTTCTGATAGTTCAAGAATTGAAACATCAAATGTTCCTCCTCCAAGATCATAAACAAGAATTTTTTCTGTTTTATCTTTTTTATCAAGCCCATAAGCAAGTGCTGCTGCTGTCGGTTCATTGATAATTCTTTCAACATTTAATCCCGCAATTTTTCCTGCATTTTTTGTTGCTGTTCTTTCAGCATCATTAAAATAAGCAGGAACAGTAATTACTGCATCTTCAATTTTTTCACCTAATTTTTTTTCTGCATATTCTTTTAAGTAAGAAAGAATCATCGCTGAAATTTGTTCTGGTTTATATTCTTTACCATTTACATTAATTTTTTTATCTGTACCCATTAAACGTTTGATTGAAATTATTGTATTTGGATTTGTGATTGCTTGTCTTTTTGCTGCATCACCGACGATTATTTGTTCACCTTTGAAAGCAACAATTGAAGGAGTTGTTCTATTTCCTTCTGGATTTTCTAATACTGTTGTTTTAGTTCCATCCATAATAGCAACAACAGAATTTGTTGTTCCTAAATCAATACCTATTATTTTTTTAGCCATATTTATATATTTTCCTGTTCTTTTTTATTAATGTAGATAATTTAATAATTTATTATTATTCCTTAATTTCTCTTTCTTCTGTCAGTTCAATTCCTTTTGAGACAACAACAGAAGCTGGACGAATCAAACGATCATTTAATAAATATCCAGTTTGATTTACTTCTAAAATATAATCTTTTGCAATCTTGTCTGAATATTTTGCATCAATTGCTTCATGATATTTAGGATTATATTCATCGCCGACTTTTACTTCGATTTTTTTAACACCGATCGCTTCTAAGATTTGATCAAAATTATTTTTAATCATTTCAAATCCTAACAATCAATTTTTTATCTCAGGAGAAATATTTTTTGCACTAAGTGCTTTTTTAAACATATCAATTGTAGGGATTAATTCTTGTAAAAGGGCGACATTACTAAAATTAATAATTTCTTTGCGCTCTTTTTCCAATCTTTTTTTTAAATTTTCCATTTCAGCGAGTAAACTTAAATTTTTAAATTGTAATTCATCTAAGTTTTTTTGCAGTGATTTTATTTTTCTTTCACTCTTCGCTGATTTTAATTCTGTTTTTTCCGCTTTAAAATTTTTATAATGCGGAGTATCATTTTCAGTTTGAATTGTCTTTTCTAAATTTTGCTCATCATTTTTCATTTTGTTTTGTTTTTAATTTTTAATATTTTCATCTAGAATATTAATCATTGCTAAGATCTTTTTATAATCTTGATTTTTAGGACCAATTATTGTTACCTTTTTAAAATCATTATTATCCAATTTTAAAATTTTACTAATAATAGAGATATCTTTTAATTGATCAAAATCAAATGAAATTGTTAAATTTTTTTCCTTATTTTTTATTAATGTCTCCGAATGAGAATCTAAAAGATCTCAAATTGTTTTATTTTCGATCATTTCAAAAATTTTTTCTAATTGTGCTTTTTCTTTTAAAGTTGAAACATTAACAAGTGAATTAATTCCGTAGTATTTTTCTTCATTTGGAAATAAACTCATAATTAAATTTTCAATAAAGACTTTAAATTTTTCTTCTACGAATCGTAATTTTTTAATTACAAGTTCAGAAATTAAAGATGACTTTTCCTTAACTTCACTAATTCTTGTTCCAATAAGCCTTTGCGAAATTATTTTAAAAGAGTTTTCAATATTTTTAAAAGAAAAATTTTCAATGTTTATTTCTTCATTATAAAGTTTTCCTGAAGAAGAAACCGCAACTATCATCGCTTTTTTTTTATTTATTTTGTAAAGTTTTAAATCCTCAACAAAATAATTATTATTTTCTTCTTTCGTTATCAAAAAAGTATTTGTCGCTTTATTAATAATTTTCAAAGCACCTTCAATCATTTCTTCAATATTTATTGATCTTTTTGAAAATATTTTATCTATTTTATCACGAATAGTTGTAAGTGAATAATCATCAATTGAAAAATTTTCAATGTAAAATTTATAACCTTTAGTAGTGGGAATTCTTCCCGCTGATTTATAAGCTTTTTCAATATATCTCTCATTTTCAAGCTTAACCATTTCATTTCGAATTGTCGCTGATGAAATATTTAAATCAGGATATTTTGTAAAGATTAAATCTGATGAAATTGCATTCCCTGTATTTATATATTCATCAACTATTGATAATAAGATTTTAAATTTCCGATCTTCTATAATATTCACCTCCTTAGCAAACAACAATCTACTCTGCTAATATGATAATACATTAATTAGCAAAAGTCAATACTTTTTGCTAATTTTTTATTAAATAAAAATATCTTAACTTAATTGATTCTTTTTTTGAATTGAAAATCAATTATTTATTCCTAAAAAATAAAGAAAAATATAGAAGAAATTACTAAATAAATAAATTCAAGTATGATAATCAATTGATAAGATAATTGCTGCAACCGTAGATAAAAAATAAAAAAAATACGCTTCAATATATTTTTTGATAAGTAAAAATCATCCTATTAAAAAACTTAAAGTCACAAAAGCATCCAAATAAGCTCCTTGATCAGCAAAATTTGTATCATCTAATAAATATTTAATCAGTGCTCCAAAAATAAAAGTAAATAAAATTAAAAACAAGAGGAGAAAAATTATTAAATATTTATTTGCAGAAGAAATTTTTTCTTTTTCGTTATTTTTTTTGCCTCAATTTAAATAAGCGAATAAGACTAAAAAAAATACAATTATCTGTTCAATCGCTTCAAATCATAAAAATAAAATAAGACAACTCAAAAAATAACTAAAAATAAAGATAAAATAAAAAATAAAACATCTTTTATTATTACGATGTAAAAATATATCTCCCAATATCCCAACAAAAGCAGAGATAAAACTTAAACCAAATCAAAAATAAATAATTCATTCGCTACTATTTTCTTTTCATTCGGCAAAATTTTTTCCTTTAATTATTCCTTCCGAAAAGAAAAATTGATAGAAAGATAGTAAAAAAACAACACTTATTACCAAAAAAATAATCAATATAATCAATTTTGAATAAAGAAACAAAATTGCTTTTTGATTTATTTTTTCGCTTAATCTTATTTTTGTCTCTTCCATTATCGAAAATAATAAAAATAAGTAATTACATCATAATTAAAGAAATTAATTTGTCGCGATTTAAATTATAAAAATAATTTTCAAAATCATCTATTGAATAAACAATATCTCTAATTATATTTTGATCGTACAATTTACCGATAAATTTATTTTTTATATCATCTGTATTATGTTTTGAAAAATACTCTCCGAAGATCTCAAATTGAATAATTTTTCCCGCTTCTAAATTAAAATAAATTTGAATCGTTCCAAATCCTGAAATATATTCGCTTTTTTTATATTTATATTCATTTCTATTTTCTAATAGAAACTTAATTTTATCTTCTTTTATTTTTGCTATTTTATTAATTTCTTTTAATTGTTCTACTGTAAATTTGTATTCCTTATCATCTGAAATATTGTCAATTAAAAGACCAATAAACTCCTCTTTTGTAATTTTTTGCAATAATTCATCATAAATATTTCCGACTCTTTTTTGGATTGATTTAACACCTTTTGAAAGAATCTTGTCATAATTTGGTGTCAATATTTTATTTACATTACTAAAATCAACATTAAAAATTAAAGTTCCATGAAAAATTAAATTATTATTACTAACAAATTGAGCGATCCCTGAAATTTTTTTATCGTTAATTGAAATATCGTTTCGACCCCCAAATTCAGCATTTAGATGTAATTTATTTTTTAAAAAATTTACAATTGGGCGACTATATTCTTCAAATTTATAGATATCTTTTGCTTTTCCTTTTAAGACGAAAGAATAATTTACATTTCCTAAGTCTTGATAAACAGCTCCTCCGCCGGAAATTCTTCTTACAAGTAAGATATTATTATCCTTTAAATATTCAATATTTGTTTCATTAATTGGATCTTGATTTTTACCGATGATTACAGATGGTTTGTTTACATAAACATAAAATAAATCTTCATTTAAATTATTAATAATATATTCTTCTGCTGCTAAATTAAAATAAGGATTATTTGTTTTTGATAAAATATATTTCACTTCTTTTTTCTCTTTTCTTGTTTAATTTGTAATTAAACACCATATTTTGCTCTTCGTTTATATTCAACCGGTGTATTTATTTTTTTAGCTTGATAATCTTTTAATTTAATAATTTTACCATCAATTGTCGAAAGAATATCATCAACCTGTGGATAGATATATTTTTCATAATCTGCCCCTGGCATAATTCAATTTCTTGCCCCTAATACTGCTGGAGGAGCATCAAGATAATTGAAGGCAAATTCTGTTAGATTTGCTGAAACGGCTTTCATAAAATTCATTCTTTCAAATCCTTCATTTATCAAAATTATCTTTCCTGTTTTTTTAACAGAATCGATAATAATATCATAATCAAAAGGAACAGCAGATCGCATATCGATAACTTCTGAATTTATATTATATTTTTCTTTTAAAATCTTTGCTGCATCAAGTGCAGTATAAAGTGCTGCTCCCAAAGTAACAATTGTTAAATCATCTCCCACTTCTCTTATTACTCCTTTTCCAAAAGGAATTTCATAATATTCTTTTGGCACTCCTTCTTTTACAAAAAACTCACCTTTATCATAAAGTTTTTGTGTTTCAATGAAAAATGTTGGATCTTCTGAATTTAAAGCTGTATTCATAAGTCCTTTTGCATCATAAGGGGTAACAGGAGCAACCAAATTTATTCCTGTAATTGACGCCAATACTGAAGTATAGTCTTGCGAATGTTGAACACCGTATTGACTTCCGATATTTGTTCTTACAACAACCGGCAATTTAAGTTGACCTCCTGACATCGCTCTTCATTTTGAAAGTTGATTAGAAAGTTCATCTCCTGCTCGAAAAAGAAAATCAAAATACTCTAATTCAACAATCGCTTGTCCACCTGCAATTGCATAACCACATGCTGTTCCAACTATAGCAGCCTCAGCAATCGGTGAATTAAATAGACGATGATAAGGAAGTGATTCTGTAAGTCCATTATAGACTCCATAAGCTCCTCCTCAATCTCTTAATTCTTCTCCCCATCCTGCAAAAGTTGGTTCTTTATAATAGTGATCTAAAATAGCTTCAAAAATTCCATCTCTTATCTGATAAGATTTCATTTTTGATAATTGTTTTCCATTTTTATCAATTGCATAACGTTCTCTTCTTAAAATTCTCTGTACACGTGGATTTTGTTCTTTTTTAATTAAAACTTCGACATCTTTTTCTTTTGTATAAGTAAATTTTTTGCGTGAAAACATTAAATTATCTAAAACTTGATTATTATTTTCTCAATCTAATTCATTTGTTATTTTTCGATCAATTGATAATTTATAAATTTGATAATAAAAACTTTCAATTTCTTCTCTGATTTTTTTAATTTCTAAATCATCTTTTATAATATTATTCTCAATTAATTGTTTTGCAAATAAATTAATTGGATCAAATTTTTTTCAAGCAATTATCTCTTCTGGAGTACGATATGATTCTAAATCCCCTGAAGAATGTCCATTATAACGATAGGTAACAATTTCATTTAAAACAGGACCATCACCTTTTTCAACAATTATTTTTTTCCGACGCATTAAATCGATTGTTGCAAGAACATCTTGTCCATTAACTCGCTCTGAAAACATATTATTTGGGTTAAGTCCTGCGCCAATTCGAGCAGGAATTTTATATCCCATCGTTTCCCCGACGGTCTGTCCTCCCATTCCATATTGGTTATTCATTAAATTAATCATAAAAGGTGGACGTTTATTATAAGGAGAATTTCATAATTCTTTATATTGATCCATAGTTGCAAAATTCAAAGTCTCTCAAAAAGGTCCGGTTGAAACCCCTCCATCACCGATATTTGCAATTGAAATTCCATTTTTTTTCTGTGTTAATTTAAATATGGCCGCCCCTAAAGCAAGTGAAGCAGATGCACCGACGATCGCATTATTCGGATATATTCCAAAAGGAGTGAAAAAAAGATGCATTGACCCAGCAAGACCTAAGTTAAATCCTTGTTTCATTCCTCAAATTTCAGAAAGAAATCCATACATGAAGAAAAACACTGCTTTTTCTTTTATATTTTTAAATTTATAAGTAGTTTTATTAACGGCTTCTAAAATTTTTCCTTCATTATAGTTTTTCATTATCTCTTCTAATTCTTGATCGCTCATTTTATAAATTGACGATAATCCTTTTGAGATAACTTCCGCATGATTTCGATGTGTTCCAAAGATAAAATCATCTTTTTCCAATAATCAATGTAAACCAACAACAGCTCCTTCTTGTCCTGTCGCCATATGAGCCGGTCCATTGTACTGATAAGGTAAACCTTTTCATTCACCTTTTATTTTTATTGTATCTAAGAATTCTTCACTTACTCTAATTCAAATCATCTCTTTTAAAATTTCTAAAGCATCATCTTTAGTTAATTTTTTGTCTCTAATTTCATCAGCTAGTGTTCCTTGATATTGAAATTCTAAAATCTTTCCAAGTTCTGTTTCTTTTTTAATATAAACATTTTTTGGATCAATAAATAACTTTTTAACCATAATTTGTTCCTTCTATCTTATTCAATAATTGCTGTTTTAATAATTTCACCGACTGTGGGATGAGCAAAAACAACATCTTTTAGATATTTTGGGTTATATCTTCTAGTAATTAAAATTGATGCAAGATTAATAATCTCTGATGAGTAATTTCCCAATAAGGAAATTCCTATTATTTCCTCTGTATCTTTTTTAAGAACAATTTTAAGCAAACCATCAAAATTTTTTCCTGTTAAATTTCCTGATTCAATTACAAATCTTCCAGAATATAACATTGGAATTTTTTTAACTTTTATTTCAATTCCTAATCCCCTTGCTTTTTCTTCATTAAGTCCGATCTCTCCAACTTCAGGTGTGCAATAAATTACTGATGGTATTTTATCGTAATCAATTTTTATTTTATTACCAAGAATATTTTCAAGGACAACTTCTCCTTCTCGATAAGCGGTATGAGCTAACATTGATTTACCATTTACATCACCAATTGCATATAAACCAGGAATATTAGTTTTTAAATTTTCATCGGTAACAATAGCTCCTCGTTCAATATATACTTTAATATCTTCTAATCCAAATCCTTCGATTTGTGGTTTTCTTCCTGCCGCAACAAGAATTTTGTCGAAAGGAAGATTTATTTTTTTATCATTTTGATCAATTAAAATAGCTTCATTTTTTAAAATTTCAATAATTTTATGTCCTAATAAAAATTTAATATTTTTATTTTTTTCTAATTCTTGTTGTAATTTTACAGATATTTCACGATCAAAAGGACCTGCTATTTTTGATGCTAATTCAACAATCGATACCTCTGATCCGATTCCTGCAAAAAATGTTCCAAGTTCAAGACCGATTACCCCTCCACCCATAATTACAAGTTTTTTAGGAAGTTCAAGAAGTGCTAATGCTTTAGTAGAATCTATTACATTTACATCATTTTTATTAAGTCCTTTTATTGGAGGATATAAAATCTCTGATCCTGTTGCAATTACAAGATTTTTAGATTGGATAATCTCTTTATCATCAATACTAATTTTAAAATCTTGTGCTTTTGAAGAAGGAATAATTTTACCAAATCCTTTATATATTTTTGCTCCTGATCTTTTTACTTTCATTTCAGCTGCCTGTGTTAAAAAAGCAACTTTTTGATCTTTATATTTTACTAGTTGTTTTTGATCAAAAGTAATTGAATTTAAGTTAATACCGATATCTCTTCCTTCTTTTGCTTCTGAAAAAACTTTTTCTGCATGTAAAAAAGCTTTAGAAGGAATACAACCAACTGTAACGCACGTTCCTCCAAATCTACTTTTTTCTATTATAGCTGTCTTAAGTCCTTTTTTTGATGCATTATAAGCAAGCTCATATCCACCAGGACCTCCACCTAAAATAATTAAATCAAACATTTTTCTATAACCTTTCTATTTAATCTCATCATATGAGATATTTTGTAATCTTTTAATTAATTCTTTTAAAAATTCAGCTCCTTTGGCACCATCAAAAGGACGATGATCCATTGTAAGTGATAATGTAATTTCATTATATTCAACTATTCCATTTTTAATCATTTTTAAACGCTTAATTGGTGAGCCGAATCCTAAAATTGCAGATTGGGGCGGATTTAAAATTGGTGTAAATCCACTAACACCAGAAAGACCTAAATTACTAATTGTAAATGTTCCTCCTCTTTGATCTTTGGGGGATAATTTACCTTCTTTTGTTTTTATAATCAGTTCTTTTGTTTTCGCTGTAAGTTCTGCAATTGATATCTCTGAAGCATTTTTTACAACAGGAACAAATAATCCTTTTGGTGCATCAACAGCAACAGAAATATGAGCAATATTATAAGCATCATAATAATCTGGACCAATTAAAGAATTTATATGAGGAAAATCAACAAGAGTTCTTGCAAGAACATAAACAACAATATCATTAATTGAAGAATCAGCAACATTTTCTTTATTTTCAACTTTATTTTTGATAATAGAACGTACTTTTAAAAGATTTGTTGCATCAAAAGGTGCCATTAATGTTAATTGTGCTCCATGTTGCAATGAGTTTTCCATCGATGTTGCAATAGCTTTTCTTACTGGTGTAAATTCAGTATGAACAAACTCTGGTTTTATACCTTCTTTTTCATCCTCGCTATAATAAGTTTTTAAAACATCTTCCTCCATAGCTCGATTCTCAACACCAGAAACATTTTTTATATTTTTAATATCAACATCTAGTGATTTCGCAATCATTTTTGCACGTGGAGTTACAAAAATTTTATCCCCTTTTATCTGTTCTTTTAAAACTGTATTTTCTATTTTTGAATTATCTTCATTTGAAGAATTTATTTTAGTTTGATCAATCTTTTTTGAATCATTTTTATCAGAAGATTTTATATCTTCTTTTTGCAATTTTTTTTCTCATTCAGAAATATCATCACCTTTTTTACCGATAATAAGAATCGGTTCTAAAACTTTAACTTCATCTCCCGCTTCATAAAATATCTTTAAAACTTCGCCACTATCTTCTGATTTAAATTCAGTAGTAGATTTATCTGTTTCATATTCAAATAAGATATCTCCAATTTTTACAATATCTCCAATTTTTACCTTTATATCACCAAGAATTATTGATTCTACAGTATTTCCCATTTTTGGTGCTTTTATTGCTTTTGCCATATTAAATTATTTAATTTGCTCCCTTAATTATTATTAATTACTTGTAAAGCCGTAATAATCACTAAATCAACAATCTCTTCTACTTTAGCTCCTCGACTTAGATCATTGACTGGTTTTGTTATATTTTGTAAAATAGGTCCAACTGCTTTAAAATTACCCAAAGTAGAAGCAATTTTATAACCTATATTACCATTATTTAAATCAGGAAAAATAAAAACATTTGGTAATTTTAAAAAATGCTGGTTTTTTACTTTTAATTTAAATATTTCTTGATCTCAAGCTGCGTCTCATTGAATTTCTCCGATAACTTTATATTTACTATTTCTTTTTACAATCTCAGTTGCTTCCCGAATTTTTAAAATAAGTGGATCATTACCGCCTGATCCTAGAGTTGAAAATGAAAGCATTGCAATTATTGGTTCAATTTGAAATAACTTTAAAATAGAATCAGCTGTTTGCATAGCGATATTTGCAAGTTCTTCTTTACTTGGATTTAAATTTACAGAAATATCAGCAAAAAATAAATCTTTTGTATTGATTCGAGAAAGCCACATAAAAGATGAAACTGGAATATTTTTATCTTTTGTTTTTAAAATTTGAAAGCTGGGTCTTAAAATATCAGCCGTAGGATGAGTTACTCCTGAGCAAATTCCATCAGCTTTATCAATCTTTAATAAAAGATTTGCAAAATAATTAGGATTATTAAAATTTTTTTCTAATACTTTTGGATCTTCTTTATTTTTTCGCAAATCTTTATAAAGATTTAAAAGTTCTTTTTTTTGTTCTAAATTATAATTTTTAATAAAAATATCATCTATTTTTAAATACTTTAAATTTGGAAATGTATTTTCAATTATTTTTTTTGCAGCAAAAAATCTTTTATCATTATCTGTTGATAATATGATAATTTCTTTTTTGTATTTTTTTATTCTTTCTTTTAAATATGAAAAATTTATTCTTTCTTGAATCATATTTTCTCCTTTTATTTATCTTTTGCTAATAAATGTTGTGCAATTTTTGCCATTTGTAATTCCTCATTTGTTTTAATGATATAAATAGGAATTTCTGAATCTTTTTTTGAAATTAAAGCAATTTCTAAATTACGATTAAATTCATCGATTAAATTAATCTTTCTAAGATTAAAATTTTTAAAAACTTTTCTAATGAGATCGTGATCATTTTCTCCTATTCCCCCTGTAAAACAAATTGCATCAATTTTTTTTACCTCATTTAAATAAATTGCAAGATAATCATTGATTCGTTTGGTAAATATTTCTCTTGCTAAAATAGCTCTTTTATCGCCCTTTTTTTCACCTAAAATAACATCTCGCATATCGGGTGATTTTCCATATACTCCCAAAAGTCCTGATTTTTTAATAAATATATTCTCTACCTCAATTGCACTTAATTTTTTTTGATTAATTAAATAAAAAGCGATTGAAGGGTCAAGATCTCCACTTCTTGTTCCCATCATTAAACCTCCAAGAGGAGTAAGACCCATCGATGTATCATAAGATTTTGAATCTTTTATTAAGCAAGCACTAGCTCCATTTCCAAGATGAAAATTTATAAAAGTAACTTCTTCTTTTTGCAAGATTTTTTTTACTTGCTCTGTAATATATTGATGACTTGTTCCATGGGCCCCATATCTTCTAATTTTATATTCTTTGTAAAATTGATGAGGGATTGGAAAAATAAAATTTTTTTCAGGAATAGTTGAATGAAAAGTCGTATCAAAAACAGCAACATGTTTAATTTCTTGATGTGTTTTAAAAAATTTTTTTAATGCAATTACATTATAAGGTTGATGCAAAGGAGCAAGTGGAGTTAACGATTCAATTTTTTCGATTATCTTAAAATCTTTAACAATAATATTTTGTGGAAAGAGTTCTGCTCCCATTACAATTCGATGAACCATTAAGTAAAGATCATTAAAATCACAAATTTTATTATCTTCAATAAACTCTTGTAATTTAATTCCTAAATCTTTATGTAAAAAAAAATCTTTTTTAGAAATTTTTTTACCTTTTGAATCTTGATACTCAAATGATGTATTTTCTATTCCAATTCTATCTATAAGTCCTTTTCCAAGTAATTCAAGATCGCTTGTAAATAATTGAAATTTACAAGACGAACTGCCTACATTTAAAATTAGTATTTTCTTCATTTATTTCTTCCTAACTTTTTAATTACACTTAACACTTTAATGTAATTAAATTATAATTTAATTACAAAAATTCTTAAAAATTTAAAATGAAAAAATGTTTAATTACGACAAAAAAAATAAATAAAATAAAATATGATAATTATGAAACCTTTATTGGTGTAGAATATGGAGCTAAATTTCTTTATAAGAAAAGAGAATTAAAAAATAGATATTATATTTCTGATTTTGATAGTTTTAAAAAATTTTTCAAAAAAAAAGAACAAATAAATAATATCGTAATTCTTCCAAAAGAACGTGATTTTGTTGATACTGAAGAAGCAATTAAATATGCAATTAAATTAGGATATAAAAATCAACAAATTGAAGTTTTTGTAGATGAAGATTTAGGAAGAAAAGATCATTTATTTAATATTTTTAATTTAGCAAGAAAATATCAAATTATTATTTTTGGAAATAAATTTAAAATAACTCCAATTTCAAAAGAACAAAAAATTAAAATTTATAAAAATAATTATAAATATATTTCCTTATTTATATTTGAAAAAACAATCATAAAAACAAAAAGTTTAAAATATGATTTAAATAAAAAAGAATTCAACTTAAATCAAGCAACAAATTTAATTTCAAATGAAATTTTAAAAGATTCTTGCTATGTTGAATTCTCAAATAAAGGATTAATAATTCAAGCTAATGATTAATTTTGTCTTTTAGCTTTAAATCCAGCATCATTTATGTAATTAAATGGTTGATTAAAACGTGGTAAGAAGAAGAAATCTAAATATTTAAGTTCATCAATCGTTGTTTTTTTACTGATTGCTAATGAAAACATATGAATTCCCATTGAAATATCATATGTTGAAGACATTTGCGCACCAAGAATTCTGCGTGTTTTTTGATCATAAACTACTTTTAATCTTACTTTATGAGGTTCATTCATAAATGCTGGTTTTTGTTCACTTTCAACGTAACTTTCGCCAATTTCAAATCCCAATCTTTTAGCAGCTTCAGTATTTAAACCTGTTGAAACCATATTTAAACCATAAATTGAAATTGCATTTGAACCTTGTGCTCCTTCAATTTTTTCATCTTTTCCTAAAATATTATAAGCAGCTGATTTTCCTGTACGTACTGCATTTGAGGCTAATGCAATATAATCAACTTCATTAGTTACACTATTATAAATAGTCGCACAATCTCCAATTGCATAAACATCTTTGATATTTGTTTCTTGATGTTTATTAGTAATAATTGCACCATTTTTTAAAAATTTTAATTCACTATCTCTAAATAAATCTGTATTAGGTAATGCTCCAATTGCAAAAATTACAAAATCAGTCACAATATCTTTTTTATTTGTTTTAATTGTTGTAACTTTATTATTTTTACCTTCTAAATCTTGAACTAAAACATCGAGTTCAATTTTGATTCCCTCTTTTTCCATTCTTTTAGTCATAAGATCTGTAAATTCTTTGTCATAATATCTCTGTAAAATTCTTTGCATAGCATCAATCATAATTGTATCTTTTCCATACATTCTAACCGCTTCAGCAAGTTCAACACCGATATATCCAGCTCCAATTATTGCAACTTTTTTAACATCTTTTCTTTGTAAATAATCAATAATCCATTTTGCATTATCATAAGTTTTGACAGTAATAACATTTGTTCAATCTTCAAATTTTGATGTTTTAAATTTTGGTACAAATGGTTTTGATCCAATCGATATAACTAATTTATCATAATATACTTCTAACTTTTTTCCATCTTTTAAATCTTTAAAATAAACTTTTTTGTTTTTAAAATCTACATTTGTAACTTCATGTTTTAAGTAAATTTTAGCTCCCTTTTCTTCTAATTTTGCTTTTGAAGAATAAAATAATCCTTCTGGATCTTTTACAACATCACTTATTCAAAGAGCAATTCCACAACCTAAAAATGAACAGTTATCATTTTTTTCAATCGCAATAACTTCAAAATCTTCACTATTATTATCCAAAAGTGTGCTAATTGCCACTGTTCCGGCGTGATTAACCCCTAAAAAAACTACTTTCTTTTTCATTTTTTCCCCTTCTAATTTTTAATATTTATATAATATTCATATATAAAGTATTATATTATTTTATATATGAAATTCTCAAATTTTTAATTTATTAGATCTAATTTCATATTTGTATTGCTTTTTCCATTAAATCTTTTGTTCGATCATTTATTTTATTAAAATTTCAATTATTATAATCAGCAATTTTACGATTTATTTCCAATATACTTTCTTTATATTTTTCTTTCTTTTCTAAAAATGATTTATTACTTATATTGCTATTATCAGCTGTAATTGTAAGATTACCTAATTTATGTAAATGTTTTTCATATTCTTCTTCATTTATTTCCCCGAAATTTAAATCTTTTTTTCATTTGGAGTCTAATGTTTGTGGCATTATATGTTCAATTGTTAATTTATTTTTGCTATCTAAATTATTTATTCCCTCATAAGTATTTTTATTTCCTCTTTCGTTTAATTCCATTCTTCAAAAAAAGCCTCTTAAAACATCATTGCCTTTTTGATTATAAACATCGCTTTTATTTAATCCTTCTTTAAATTCATAATCTTTAGGAATAAAATTTTTCTTACTAAATTCATAATAAAGATCACTATAATTTGAAACTCTAATTTTATTAATTGTTCTTGTTAAAAGTCTTGTTCCTTTTCCCACAAATTGTCTTCTAATAATCATTTTCTCTAGTAAAAAAATAGAATTAGTAAAATCATTACTTGCTCATTCTATTTTTGAATAACTATTACTTAATTTTATTTCTTCCTTATTATCTAATAGTTGAATTATTATTGGAAAAAATTGTGATCCTGTATATAAATCATTAAAAATCATAAAAGAAATTTCATAATCTCTAGGAAAATTTTCAAAAGGAGAAAATTTATATTCTTTTAACATATTTTTAATCAATAAAAATTTATTTAAATCATCGATTGAATTAGAAATATCATCTACTGTTTCAAAATCATTAAATTCTGTTTCAATTAATAATTTAAATTTTAAATATAAATCTTGAACATCTTTTTCTTTTGGGAGAGATATTTCTTTAAAATTAGAATACTTTTTATCACATTTTATAGATTTATAAATAATATATTCTTTGAATAATTTTTTAAATTCAAGAACATTTTTTTTCTTATCTTTATTTCATTTAGAAATTTTTTCAAATAAAAGTTCCTCAAAAAAATATTTTATCTCATCTTCGATTTTTTTAATTTTTTCTTTATTGGAATTTTTTTCTTTTTTTATTTCATGTAATTTCATAAAATAAATATTTTTAATTAAATCTATTGCATTTAAGGGAGTTCCTTTGGAATTTAACGTTTCAAATATTTTTAATTCATTATCACTTTTTTGTAGATTAATTTTAATCATTCAAATATTTTCAAAAATTTCAATAATTTTATCAATATTTTCTTCTTCTAAAAATTCACTAATTAATTTGCGAAAATAAAAATAATTATTAAAAAAAATATTAGTATTGTTTTTTCTTTTGATTTTTCCTAATTCTTTTTTATTGTTATCAAAAATATTTATATAATCACTAGTTTCAATCAATTTTTCAAATTTTTCTCTATTATCTTTTTCACTTATTTTTAATCTAATATTTGGTTCATTTGAATCTTGCATATATATTAATTTATTTAATTTATTTTTTACTTTATCTATATATAAATAAGAGTAATTATCAACTTTACTTTCTATTTCATCAATTAAAGCTTTGAATAATAAAATAAACGTTGTTATTCGTTGTTGTCCATCTACTATTCATGTTTTCTTATTTTGATCATTATTAATTAAAATATTTCCTAAATATAAAGTATTTTCTAAATTATCTTCATCTGTTAAATCTTTAATATCTTCAAAAAGTGATTTAATATTATCTTCTTTTCAAACATATTTTCTTTGATAAACAGGAACATTATATATTGATCCATCACTAAAAAAATCTAATAATTTTATTCTTTGTACTACATCATTCATTTCTATTTTTCCCTATTTAATTTACTTTGTTTTTAAAACATCAATAAAAGCATTTTGTGGAAGATTTACTGAACCGATTTGTTTCATTTTTTTCTTTCCTTTTTTTTGCTTTTCAAGTAATTTTTTCTTTCTTGAAACATCTCCTCCGTAGAGATATCCCGTAACATCTTTTCGATATGCTTTGATTGTTTCACGAGCGATTATTTTACCACCGATCGCTGCTTGAATTGCGATTTCAAAATTTTGCTTTGGAATAATATCTTTTAATTTTTCCACCATCGCTTTTCCGATTCGATAAGCACTATCACGATGAATAATTCTTGAAAAAGCATCTATCTGTTCTTTTGCAACTAAAAAATCTAATTTTACAAGATCGCCTTTTTGATATCCAATCTGTTCATAATCAAAAGAAGCATAACCCTTGGAAATTGATTTAATAGCATTAAAAAAATCAAAAACAATTTCAGCAAGAGGAATATGATAAATTAAAGCATTCATTTTTTCACTATAAATCTCTAAATTTTGATAAATTCCCCTTCTTGTATGAACATATTCCATTAATTTACCCATATATTTTTCAGGAGAATAAATTATTATTTTTACATAAGGTTCTTCAATTGATGAAATATAAGAACGATCAGGAAAATCGACTGGATTTTGAATATATTTTGTTTTTCGATCCGTTAATATTAATTTATAAATTACGGAAGGAATCGTTGCGATTACAGCGACATTAAATTCACGTTCGATTCGTTCTTGAATAATTTCAAGATGAAGTAAACCTAAAAAACCAACTCTAAAACCAAATCCTAAAGCTTTAGAATTTTCTTTTTCATATGTAAGTGATGAATCAGATAAAGAAATTTTATCAAGTGCTTCTTCTAATATTTGATATTTTTCTGTCTGTAAAGGATAAAAACCAGAAAAAACCATCGGTTTAGAGGGTCGATAACCAGGAAGAGCTTCAATATTATTAGGATTATTTTTTATTGTAAGAGTATCCCCAATTGCAATTTTTTTAATATCCTTAATATTTGTAATAATTCAGCCAACTTCTCCAGCCGTTAATTTATCTTTAATTTGTTCTTTTGGAGTATTAATTCCTAATGAAACAACATCAATATCTTTTTTACTTTGAATAAATGATAATTTTTGATTCTTATAAATTTGTCCTTCAAAAACTTTTAAAAATAAAATTATTCCTTGATAAACATCAAAATAGGCGTCAAAAACCAATGCTTTCAACTGTAAATCATCATTTGCATTTTGCGGAAAAGGAATTTCTTCAATTATTTTTAGAATTACCTTTTCAACATTTTGTCCTGTTTTTGCAGATATTAATAATGCATCACTTGCATCAATTCCTAAAATTTCTTTAATTTCTTTTTTTGTTTTTAAAATATCTGCATTTTCCATATCAATTTTATTGATAACTGGAATTATTTTTAAATTATTTTCAATTGCAAGATAAAGATTAGCAATTGTCTGTGGTTGGACTCCTTGTGTTGCATCAACCAAAAGAATCGCTCCTTCGGAAGCAGCTAGCGAACGAGAGACTTCATATGTAAAATCAACATGTCCAGGAGTATCAATTAAATTAAGTTGATAATCTTCATCTTTATATTTATAAGGAATTTGAACAGCGTTTAATTTTATCGTTATTCCCCGTTCCTTCTCAAGATCCATTGTATCAAGCATTTGATTATGGATTTCTCGTTCGGAAACAGCATGAGTTAATTCTAAAATTCGATCTGCTAATGTTGATTTACCATGATCAATATGAGCTATAATTGCAAAATTACGGATATTTTCTTTTTTCATATAATAAAATATAATAAATACTTAATTTATTATAAATTATTAATCATAAAGATTAGTTATAATCTCTTAATTTTTTTTCAATTATCTGATCGCAATAATTTTTATATAAATCAAAATTTTTTTCAAAATATGAATCTAAATTTTTTCAATTAAATCAAATTGTTGGAAAAGGACTAACACCCATTTTTAAATTTTTTTCAATTGTTTTAAATTGACGACTATATTCATTTTTTAAAATATCCTCAATTGTTAAGATTTTTTCATCATAGATTTTAAAGTTTTTTAATTGTCCTTTTTTCAAACTTTTTTTAACTTTTTCAATCATCTTTGGATCTGAAAATAACTCATTTACAGATAATTTTTTATCTTTTACTTTATCTGGATTCAATTTAAGATATTGATCAAATAAAATTTTATTATATTGATACTTCGCCTCTGTTAGTGAGCGGATATATTTAAATTGCTTAGCATGAGGACCATTAAATCCCCTTCATTCACTATTATATTTTTCAATATATCTAATTTCAATCGCTTCTACTTCTTCAATTCTTTCAAATTCTTTTTCTTCCAAAACTTCCATTTTTAAATTTGCAACTTTTTTATTATTATCAATCATAAAGATTGCAATTTTATAATAAGAAGCACCTTTTGCTGGAACTGTGTATGATTGTAGTGATCTTAGCAATAAATTATCTTTATTTCTAAGCATCTTTCTAATCATCATTTTATGGACACTAAAACGATTGCTAATATTTTTTGATGCACCAATATAACTTCATTCTACTCCATTTTTATCTTCTAAATATAATCTATATATTCCTGATATTTTTTTAATATTACTATTCATTTACTTTCATTAATCCCAAATTTTATTACTAATTCCCCTGATCTTATTATCTTATCGTGATAAGATAATCTCTCCACTAATAATTTTATAACTAAAAATAATAAAAATAAAATATTTTAAAATATTAACCAAATTTTCCTTGTAAATAATTTTTTGTTTCTTTTTCCTTAGGATCATTAAATAATTGATCGGTTTTGCGAAATTCAATTAATTTTCCTTGATAAAAAAAAGCGACATAATCCGAAACTCGTTGCGCTTGCTGCATTGAGTGTGTAACGATGATGATGGTATAACTTTTTTTTAATTCAAGAATTAATTTTTCAATCGCTGCACTTGATTTTGGATCTAAAGCCGAAGTAGGTTCATCCATTAATAAAACTTCTGGCTGTTGAACAATCGCTCTTGCAATACATAACCTTTGCTGTTGCCCACCTGAAAGAGAAGTCGCGATTGCTTTTAAATTAGATTTTACTTCATCTCATAAATTAGCTTGTTTTAATGCTTTTTTAATTAATCTTTCGATCAAAATTTTATTTTTAATTCCGGAAACTTTCAAGGAAAAAGAGACATTTTTACGAATCGACATCGGAAAAGGATTTGGCTGTTGAAAAATCATTCCAATTTTTGTTCTAAGATCGGTAAGTTCAATTTTTTTATATGGATTATGAATTGATTTTAATTTATAAATATCATATTCATCATCAAAAATGATTTTTCCTCTTACTCTAAATTTAGGAATACTATCATTTATCCGATTAAGAGTTCGTAAAAAAGTTGATTTTCCACAACCGGATGGTCCAATTATTGCGATTATTTTATTTTTAGGAATATTGATATTGATATCATAAAGAGCGTGCTTTTGATCATATCAAACATTTAAATTCTTAACAATAAAAGAATATTTATCATCGATTTTTGCATTTTTATGCCGATTTAAAGATTCATCAATTTTCTTGTTTAATTTTTGATAAAACTTATTTTCATTTTTTAAATCATCACGTAACTTTTTATAAATTTCAATCTTTTGCTCAATTTTTAGAATATTTTTATTATTTTGATCTTTTAATTTTGAACTCTTCAATAAATCATTTTTATAAAGCTTTGCTTTTTTTAATTCTTGTTTTAAATTATATTTTTTAATTTCTTGATGTTGTTTAATATTACTTAAATCATTTTTAAGATTTGAAATAATTTTTTGCTGTTTCTTGATTGATTCTTGATAATTTTTAGCAAGTTCTTTTAAATTATTAAAAGCATTAATTTTTTGTCTTAATTTATAAATTTCTTCATTTAAAAATAAAATTCTTTGTTCATTTTTAATAATTAAATTTTCATTATTACCAAAGATTTTGAATAACTCTTTTTGTTTTTTATTTAAATTAAAAAAATTTACCTGATATTTTGTCTTTAAATCTTTTAATTTTGCAATTTCTTTTTCAATTTTTAAAATTTCTTGATCATTTAAAGGATCATGTTTAAGAATATGATTTAAGTTTGTTTTTAAATCTTTAAGATTTTGATTTAAATCATGCAATTCAAGAATAATTTTTTCATAATTGATTTCTTTTTTTAAAAGATCGATCTGTGAAACTTTATCTTCGATTGATTTTGTAAAATTTTGATAATAGATATTCTTATCTTTCATTATTTACTCCATTAAAATCCGTAAATTTATAAAATGATATTTCTTATTAATGTAAATAAGAATCGGATAAATAATCATTCCAAAAACAATAATTATTAAACTCAAAATAAAAATAACTTTCCAAGCAAAATAAACAGATACAAAAAATAAAATAAATCCAATAAAAATAATTAAAACTTCCTTAAATCTTTTTTCTCTTACAAATCCAGCAGAAATAGAAAGAATAACAATTAAAAAAACAATTAAAAGACCTATCGCTTTTACTTGATCTCAAGGAACAATTCCTCCTCTTGCCATCGAATACATCTCAAGTGCTAAAGTGGGTCCGCCATTATTTATTCAATCTCCAACATCTTGACCATCAAAAGCAGTCCCATAAAGAATAAAAAAGATTGCAGAATCAGCAAGAACGATTCCGGTTGCAATTACAGCTGCTGATATTATCTGTGGATAAACTTGTTTTAATAAAACTTTTGTTGAAGTTTTATATTTTGTTGCCCCTAATGCATAAGATCCTTCTTTTTGTCCCTTATTAACATCATTTAAAGATTGTTCTGTTGTTTTTACAATTGTTGGTAATAAAACAATCGCCATGATAAAAACACCAGCAAAAGCGACAATATGTAAATCATCTAATCTTAATAATTGTAAAAATATAATACTACCAATTATTCCATAAACAATTGAGGGAATTGAAGATAGAAGTTGAATTATCAGTGAAAATACTTTGGCTCGTTTACTTGTTCTTTGTAAGTAAATTGAGAAATAAATCGCAATTAAAACACCGACAGGAATTGCAATTAAAAGTGAGAAAACAATCGTAAAGAGCGTTCCGATCAATGGAATTGCGAGCCCATCAACCGTAAAACTCGTTCCCGAAGAGTCGGTAAAAATATATTTTCCTCTCGTAGTAAGATACTCTCAATTTAAAGCATCTAATCCACCGATCATTAAAAAGATAATTATCGCTCCCAAAAGAATAAATCCAATTGAAGCGAATAATCCCAGCATAACATTATTTTTGATCTCTTTTTTCTTTTTATAATTACGAATTTTTTTTGTTGTAAGAGTATTGCTAAAATCTAATCCTTTTGTTAACGTATAACTTTTTTGATTAATCTTTTTCTTTTCATATTTCTTGATAAGTTGACCCTCAAGATATTTCTTTTGATCACTGACAGAAATATTATCAATTCCATATTTTTGAATATTTAAATTTAAATTTGTCTCTTTATTTATTTTTTTGATATTACGTCTTTCAATACTTTCAATTGAATAATAACTTTCAAAAATTTTAAGAGCACTAAATACAATAATCACAACGATAAAAAGTAATGTACACATCGCAAGTGAAGAGGCTCTTTCAATCGATCCAGCTCCCCCTTCTCCTCATTGTGACATCATTGTCGCTGTTAATAAACGAATATTACCTAAAAGATTAAATGTCGGACCAAAATTTGTCTGGCTAGCGACCATTGAAACAGCGGTAGCTTCTCCCAAAGCTCTTGCAATTCCTAATAAAATTCCAACAATAATTCCGCCCTTTGCCGCTTTTAAAGTAACATAAAGAGAAGTTTGTGTTTTTGTTGCTCCTAAAGCATATGCTGATTCTTCTAATTTTGGATCAACAGAATTTATCGCTGTAATTGAAAGTAGTGTAACCGTTGGCATAATCATAAATGCTAACATCAAGACAACCGTTAACATCGTTCCTGCTTGAACATTAAATATTCCAGTTACAACATTATTTATAACAATTGCTCCAAATGCTCCATATACAACAGATGGAATTGCAGCTAAAATTGCAATAATTGCAAACATAAATGTCGCAAATTTTTTTGATAAAACTCTTGCAATGAAAACAGCCGTAAAAATCGAAATCGGAACGGCGATTAAAATTGCAAAAAGAGAGACGAGTAATGTATTTATAACCATAAATCCAGCAGCAAAAAGATTAGCAGCAGGATTATATTCATTACCAAATAAAAAATAACTTAAAGTTAATTCTGGCTGTGTAATAAATCCATTAATGCTAGCTGCAAATAAAAAAATTAAAGTAAAAACAATAAAAAATGCTGTAAAGAGAAATAAAGTTAAAAGAAAAGAACGATAAAAGCTATCTTTTTTACGATTTTTCTTTGCGGCTTTTTTTTGTGTATAAATTATACTTTTATCCATTTTATCCTCATTTTAACTAAAAAGTATCCTCTTCAGTTTCAATTAAGTTATATACATATAATTCTTCTCATGATTCTCCATCAAAAGAGTAAGCATATCTTAAGCCTTCAGGTGTGATTCCTTTCGGGTGATATGTATTACCATTTGTTTCAAATGATGTATTTTTACCTGTAATTATTATAATTGGATCGATTGCAAAAGTATAATAAATCGGTTGTGTTAGATTTTGATCGGTCTCTGTATCGGGAAGATAATATAATCCTTCTGAATCTAAATCTGCTTCTGTTATCGTATCATAACCTCAAGTCAAACTGTTATTTGAATTAACTTGCTCTGTTCTAGTAATATCATCAATATCATATCCACGAGATTGACTTCCCAAAAAGGCATTCGGACTTGCATTATTACTTTTTATCGCAAAGGCTTGACCTGAACCGTAGTTATTTAAAGCCAATGTAAAATCAAAAGAATAATCTTGATTATTATAATAATCTTGTAATCAAATTGTAAGATAATCACTAAATCCATCATAAGAGTCATTCCCATTTGTAAGTGCATCAAGTGTCGGTTGATTTGTTCCTGTTCCTTCTAGTGTAAGAATTAAAGTTACATCTTCTCCATTATCACTATTATTATTTACAAAATTATCAATCGTTCAATCAGCATTAATTGATTCTAAATTATTTGCAAAATTTGCAAGATATTGCTCAAATTCTTGATCTGATAATAAATAATCTTGATTAAAATCATCGGGTTGATAAGATCTTGCAATACCATCAATTATTAATTGTGCTTGTTCAGAAAAAGCAACCCAATTAAAAAATATAAAACTAAAGACAAAATACTTAAGGTAATTAGGCGAAATTACATAATCTTGAAAATATTCATCTTGCTCTTCTGTAAGTGTTCTTGCCTCTGATCCAATCACTCAATCTGTACCTCATATTGTTTGATCAATATCAATTCCTGTCGTATTACTAAACATAATATTTTTATTAATAATAGGAGCAACATAATCAGGAACACGAAATCAAATATTTAATGTAGAAAAAATTGGATATAAATCAGAAGTATAATCGACATATTCTCCTTCATTTGGAATTGAATTGTCTATATCTGTATCATCGACTCAAAGTTCCAACGTCTTTAGCTCACCATCAGGATTTGTATCTTCATCATATATCGCAAATGAACTAACACTTTTGCCGATATATCCAATTGAATTTTTTGATTGTTCTACTCCAGTTAACATCTGTTCTTCATTTTGTGCTCAAACTAAATCATGATTTCATGAATCATAATCATCATCAACACCGATATAACTATTAAATTTTTCACCTGTTCCAGTAATATTGGCATCAAAACCATAAACAAAAATTGATTGTTTTTTTCCTGATCCAGCAAGAACAATTGGAAGAAAAATTAAAAGTAAAATCGCAACTGTAATAATAACTGAAATAAAAATATGACCTCAACTTGAGGAAAAAAAATATTTAATTTTTAAAGTTAATTCTTTAAATTTCATAATTTATCTTCTTAAATCTCTATTTAAACTTTCTAATTCTTTAACAAGAGATAATAAATCTTTTTTATCTTTTATTTTTACACCTGAAGCTAATTTATGTCCCCCACCACCATATTTTTCCGCAATCTTATTAATCGCTACTTCTTTTGATCTTAAAGAAATACGAAAAATTTTTTCTTTTCGATCATAAATCGCATAAAGAGCAATATTTGTATTCTTACTTATCATCAAAGTTGAGACAAAATGTGTAATTTCATCACTACTTAAATTGAATTTTTTACTAAGGTTTTTTTTACTAATAAAAGAAGCAAAACCATCTTTTTGCTTATAATGATTTATGACATAAGCACGATATTTAAGATCTTTTTCTGTAAAAGTATTTAATAATTTATAAATATCCTTAGCATTAAAACCCTTTATTTGATAAATTTTTGCTAAAACTCGAAATGTATCACTATTTACAGAAGGATAAGCAAAACGACCCGTATCGGTTAAAATTCCTAAAAACAAATAATTAACTATTTTCGCATTAATTTTTAAATTTTGTTTTTCTTTTAAAGTATCAATAAGATCAAAAATAATTTCTGAACAAGATGATCGATTTTGATCAACGTATTTCAATTTTGCCCCATAATTATCTGTTTCGGGATGATGATCAATTTTAATAATTTCTTCTCCCAATTGATAATTAATATTAGCAATTCGTTCTTTGTTTGCCGTATCACAAATAATAATTAAGGCATCCTTAAAATAATCTTCACTTGGATTTTTTTCTTTTTTAAAAAAATTTGCTAATCAATTCAAATCATCTTCATGTGCTAGCATTATTTTCTTTGTAGGAAAATTTATTTTTAAAAAAGTAAAAAGTCCATACTGACTACCCAAAGCATCACCATCAGGACTTTTATGTCTATGAATAATTATTTTCTGATATTTCTTTATTTTTTCTAGGAAATTATTGCTAAATTTTTCCACAACTATTTATAAATATTTAATTTTCAAATTTATTATAAATAATAAATAACTTTTTTATTCACTTTTTTGTTTTTATTTACAAAATAAGTAAAATTAATCCTCTTCTGTTTCAATTAATGCCTCTGCTTTATATAATCACTCTCAAGATTTGCCATCAAAAGAATAAATATATTTTAATCCTTCTGGTGTGATTCCTTTCGGATGATATGTATTACTATCAATTTTAAAAGAAGTATTTTTCCCTGTAAGAATTAAAATTGGATCTGTTGCCAACGTATAATAAACTGGTTGCGTTAAATTTTGATCGGTTTCTGTATCAGGAAGATAATAAAATCCATTTTGATCTAAATCATCTTCGGTTATAGTATCGTAACCTCAAGTTAAAGTTTCATTTAAATTAACTTGTTCTTTTCTCGTAACATCATCAATATCGTAACCACGAGATTGAGTTCCTAAAAATGAATTAGGACTTGCACCATTATTCGAAATTGCAAAAGCTTGTCCAGAATCATGACTATTTAATGTAAGTGTAAAATCAAAAGAATAAGTTTGATCATTATAATAATCTTGTAATCAAATTGTAAGATAATCACTAAAACCTAAATAATCACCACGTCCTCTACTTAAAGCATCTAATGTCGGTTGAACGGTTCCCGATCCTTCTAAAGTAAGAATTAAACTTAAATTTTTACTATCAGAACTATTATTATCGACAAAATTATCAATCGTTCAATCAGCATTAATTGATTCTAAATTATTTGCAAAATTTGCAAGATATTGCTCGAATTCTTGATCTGATAATAAATAATCTTGATTAAAATCATCAGGTTGATAAGATTTTGCAATATCATCAGTTATTAATTGCGCCTGTTCAGAAAAAGCAACCCAATTAAAAAATATAAAACTAAAGACAAAATACTTAAGGTAATTAGGCAAAATTACATAATCTTGAAAATATTCTTCTTGCTCTTCTGTAAGTGTTCTTGCTTCTGATCCAATTATTCAATCTGTTCCCCATATTGTTTGATCAATATCGATCCCTGTTGTATTACTAAACATAATATTTTTATTGATAATAGGAGCAACAGAAGCGGGAACACGAAATCAAATATTTAATGAAGATAGCATCGGATAAGCATCAGAATTATAATCAACATATCCAGGTTCATATGAATTAGAATTATTTAAATTTATATCATTGGTATAAAGTTCTAATGCTTTTAATTCTCCATTTGGATTATTAATTGGATCATAAAGATCAAATTCACTAACACTTTTACCAAGATAACCAATTGAATTTGATGATTGCTCAATTCCATTTAACATCTGCTCCTGATTTTGTGCCCATACAATATCATGATTTCAATATTGATAATCTTTTTCAACACCGATATAATTATCAAAATTAGTTCCGGTTCCTGTAATATTAGCATCAAAACCAAAAACATAAATTGATTTTACTTTACTTGAATTTGTAAAAAAAATCGGAAGTAAAATAACAAGTAAAATTGAAATTATAAGAAAAAAAGAGATAAGAATTTTTCCCAAACCTGAAGAAAAGAAGTATTTAATTTTTAAAGTAAATTCTTTAAATTTCATATGATTATTATTTTTGCAATTCTATCTATAAATATTACTAAAATGTTATATTTTTAGAATTATTATTTATTAAGCTAATAAATATAGTAAATATTTCCTTTTTTCAAAAAATTATTGTTTCAAATTTAATTATAAATAATAATTAATTAAATATATTTAATTTTTAAAAATTGATTTTCCATTTACAATTTCACTTACATATTGAGCTTTTTTACCTGGAATAATGATTTTTGTAAAAATTATTATTCCATCGATTGTTTGAAAAAAAATACCTTCTTTTTCAATTTTTAAAAAAGTTCCTATTTTTTCTTTAATTTGTTCTTTTTTAAGCAATTTATATTTTGCCTCCAAAACAAATATTTCTATATTTTTAAAAATAAATTTTGCTTTAGGTTTTGGATTTAGTGCACGAATCTTATTATATATTTCAATCGTAGATTTATTGAAATCAATTATTTGTAATGAAGGAGATATTTTTCCTCAATAACTTACTTTATTTTGTTCTTGCTTTGTTCTTGTTAATTTTTGATCAACATATTTAATTAAAAGATCAGTTATTTTTAATTTAATAAGATTAGCTATTTTTTCTTCTAATTTTAAATAAGTATCATCATCTGCTATCTTAATTTTTGCTTGATAAAAATAATCACCAGCATCCATTTCTTCAATCATTTCCATCAAACTAAATCCAGTCTCTTTTTCTCCTTCTAAAATCGCTTGTTGAATTGGATTTGCTCCTCTTCCTTTGGGTAATAAAGAAGCATGAATATTAAGATTTATTAATTTAGCTAATTTTAAAACTTCTGGAGCAAGAATTTGTCCGAAAGATAAGGTAACTAAAAGATCAAAATCGAGATCTTTTAATTTATCAATGTCTTTATTTATATTCGCTGTTTTTATTAAATTTAAATGATTTTTTTTAGCAAATAAAGCAACCGGAGAAGGAAGCAATTTAGAATGATTTCGTCCAATTTTTTGATCTATTGTTGTAAAAACAGCGATAATTTTAAATCTTTGATCTTTCATTAAAGGTTCTAATGCCGCAAGCGAAATATGAGAATTCCCTAAAAATACAATTTTTATTTTTTCCATTTACAATATCCTTTTATTTTTTAATTAAAGTTAAAAAACTTTCTATTTTAATACTAAAAGTTTCTTTATCACCGTATTTACGATAGGAAACTTTATTTTCATCGACTTCTTTATCACCGATTATAATTTGATATTTATATTTTTGTTGTTGATAAAAACGAATCTTATATCCTAATCTTTCATTTTCTTGATCAAGTTTTACTCTAAAATTATTATCTAATAATTTTTTATAAATTTTTCTTGCAAAATCTAAATGAAATTTATTATTGATCGGTAATATTACGATTTGATTAGGTGCCAATCAAAAAGGAAAATCTCCTTTAGTTTGTTCTAATAATACGGCTATAAATCTTTCGTATGTTCCTATTAATCCTCGATGAATCATAATCGGTCTGATAGACTTCAAATCTCTATCTAAGTATTTCAATTCAAATCTTTCAGGAAGAAAAAAATCTAATTGAATCGTAGAAACGGTGATCAAATGACCAAGTGATGTTTTTATTTGAATATCTATTTTAGGACCATAAAAAGCGGCCTCACCTTTTTTTTCGATAAATTTTATTTTATTTTTAATTAAGAAATTTCTTAATATATCTTCTGAATGATCTCATTTATTTTTATCACCATGATATTTTTTAAGATCTTTTTCATCACGTAGAGAAAGTTCAATGTGCTCAATATTTATAGTGAATTTTTGCAATGTTTTTTGAATTAAATCTAATACTAATTTAATTTCATCTTCCAATTGATCTTCCCGTAAAAAAATATGCGAATCTGTTAATTCCATCGCTCTTGTTCTCTCAAGTCCAAGCAAAGATCCAGAAGGTTCAAATCTAAATTGATTTACATGTTCTGCAAGTCTCAATGGTAATTCTTTATATGATCTTGGTTTACTTTTATAAATCATAATATGATGAGGACAAGCCATCGGTCTTAAAACAAATTCTTCTTCTCCTTTAAATTTCATTATCGGAAACATATTATCTTTATAAAGATCATAATGTCCCGATTTTTTATATAAATTTAAAAGTCCTATTTCTGGAGTTTCAACGTGAATAAAATTATATTCTTGTTCATTTTGATAAATATAATCATGAATTGTTTTTTTAAGTTTAACACCATTTTCTAATCATATTGGAAATCCTTTTCCAATATTTTCATCTATATAAAAAATATTTAATTCTTTTGCAATTTTACGATGATCATTTTGTGAAATTTTTTGATCGAATGGCTCTTTTTGTTGTTTTTCCATATAATTTTTCCAAAATTAATTTTGATCATAAGTGATCAATTTAAAAAATGAATCAGGATCGACCGAAGCTCCTCCAACTAAAGCTCCATCAATATCTTTTTGCTCCATCAATTCTTTTATATTTTCTACTTTTACAGAACCACCATATTGAATTCGTACTTTTTCAGCTGTTTTTTGATCATAAATATTAGCAATAATTTCTCGAGTTTTCTTTATTGTTTTTTGTGCTTGTTTTGGAGTTGCTGTTTTTCCTGTTCCAATCGCTCAAATCGGTTCATAAGCAAAGATTATTCTTTCAATTTGCGTTTTGTTAATTTCCTTTAATCCTTCTGTTAATTGTTTTAAAATTACATCATCTGTTTGATTTTTTTCAAATTCTTCTAATGTTTCGCCAAAAGCCATTACAGGAATGATAGAAGAATTCAATGCTGCTTTTAATTTAAGATTAACTGTTTTATTAGTTTCATTAAAATATTGACGACGTTCAGAATGGCCGACAATTCCGTATCTTACACCTAATTGTTCAAGCATTGCTAATGAAATTTCACCTGTAAATGCGCCTTCATTTTGATAATGAAAATTTTGTGCACAAAGATCAATTTCAATTCCTTTGTTTGTTCCATGATCATGAGGCATAATATAAGGTAATGTTACAAATGGAGCAGCAATTGCAAAATCACAATTTATCTTTTTATTATTTAATTTTTCTTCTAATTTATGGAGAAAAATGTGACCTTGTTCGGGTCCATTGTACATTTTTCAATTTCCGATAATTATTTTTTTTCTTTTCATATTCTATCTTCTTTTTTTATTTATTATTGATTGCAGCAATTCCTGGCAATTCTTTTCCTTCTAAAAATTCCATTGAAGCTCCGCCACCGGTTGAGATATGACTTATTTTATCTTCAATTCCCATTTCCATCGCCATCGCAGCAGAATCTCCGCCACCAATAATTGTAATAGCTCCTTTTAAATTTATCAATTCATCAGCAATTGCTTTTGAACCTGCTCGATAATTTTTAAATTCAGTTACACCAAAAGGACCATTTCATATCACTGTTTTTGCTCCCTTTAATTCTTTTTTAATTGTTTTAATTGTTTTAGGTCCGATATCAAGTCCGATTAAATTATCAGGAATATTTTCATAAACTTTTCCTTTAATATCCTTATATTCAAGAGCACAAACAGAATCAGAAGCAATAATTAATTTATCTTTATATTTTGCCATTAACTCTTTTGCAAGATCTATTTTTTCTGGTTCAGCAAGTGATTTTCCAATTTTTTTGCCCATTGCAAGATGAAATGTATAACACATTGCTGTTCCAATAATGACTTTATCTGCTTTTTTAGCAAGAGCATCGATTACATTAATTTTATCTGATACTTTTGCACCACCCAATAAAGCAATAAAAGGTCTTTTAGGATTATAAACTGCATCATGCAAGAATTTAATTTCCTTTTCAATCAAAAATCCAACGACAGATTCTTTAATATAAGTTGCGATTCCAACGTTTGAAGCATGAGCGCGATGTGCTGTTCCAAAAGCATCATTTACAAAAAAATCACCTAAAGATGCTCAATATTTTCCTAATTCTGGATTATTTTTTGATTCAAAATTAACAATATTACCATCTTTTAGATCTTCGAAACGAGTATTTTCAATCATTAAAATTGAACCATTTTCCATATTTTTAATCGCTTGTTCAATCTCTTTTCCTCTTGTTTTTGCAATAAAAGTAATTGGATGTGAAGAAATTTTTGCAAATTCATTAGCAACCATTTCTAAAGATTTGCTTTTTTTATCTTCTTCACTTTTGATTCTTCCAAGATGCGATAAAAGGACTATTTTTGCTTCATTTTTTAATAAATATTCAATTGTTGGTAAAGCTGCAATAATTCTTGCATTATTTGTTACTTTTCCATTTTCAATCGGAACATTAAAATCAACACGAACAAGAGCTATTTTTCCTTTAATATTTTTTAGATCGTATAATGTTTTTTTCTTCATTATTTTCCTTTTTATATAAATTAACCTTAATAGGTTAATACAATATTTAAAGTTATTATATCAAATAAAAAACAGCATTTATATAAATGCTGTTTTCTCTCTTTTTTATTATTTTATTATAAATTTATAAAATATTTAATTGCTCTTACTAATTGATTTACATAAGACATTTCATTGTCATATCAAGCAACAATTTTAAACATATTACTATTTGGTAATTGTTTTGTTGATAAAGCATCAAAAATTGAACCATGTGTTTCATTTATAATATCCGAAGATACAATCGGATCCTCTGTATATCCTAATGTTTCATTTTTAGCCTTTTTCATCGCTTGATTTATTTTTTCAACTGAAGCTGGTTTTTTAAGTGTTACTGATAAATCCACAACTGAACCTGTAATTACAGGAACACGAAGTGAATTTCCATCTAATTTTCCTTTTACTTCAGGAATAACAAGACCTAAAGCTGAGGCAGCTCCTGTTGTTGTTGGAATAATGTTAACAGAAGCAGCGCGAGCACGTCTTAAATCACTATGAGGTGCATCTGCTGTTCTTTGATCATTTGTGAAAGCATGAACAGTAGTCATAAATCCACCAACAATTCCAAATTCTTTTTGTAATACATTTACAACCGGCGCCAAACAATTTGTTGTACATGAAGCAGCCGAAATAATTTGATCATTTTTATTTAAAATTTTATGATTTACATTGTAAACTATAGTTTTTAAATCCCCTTTTGCAGGAGCAGAAATGATTACTTTTTTAGCACCGGCATCAATATGTACTTGTGCTTTTTCTTTATCAGTAAAAAAACCTGTTGATTCAATTACTAAATCAATTTTTAAATCTTTTCAAGGAAGATTTTTTGGATCTCTTTCTGCAAAAATTTTTATTTTTTTACCATCAACAATTATTGTGTCTGATTCTGATGTAATTTTATCTACTTTATATGGACCATGTGCTGAATCATATTTTAAAAGATGTGCTAATGTTGCAGGACTTGTTAAATCATTGATTGCGACAATTTCAATATTTTTTTCACCAAATAATTGACGAAAAGTTAAGCGCCCAATTCTCCCAAATCCGTTAATTGCAATTTTTTTCATTAATAAATTTCTCCTTGTTATACTAATAAATAGTTTTAATAAAATTTATAAATCTATTATATAATTTTAATTTGAAAATATAAAATTAAAGAAAAGAAAAAAATACAAAAAAATAATAATACTATTATTATTAAATTTAATTATCTTATTAGTTTGTTAAAATATTATTAGTGTAGTAAGAAAGAAACGGAGAAATGATATGGCACAAGTTGCTGTTGCCCAAGGAAGAAACAGAGATGCTTTAGCAAGAGAAATATTAAATGTAATAAATCAGGTTGGACAAGATAAAATTATAAGTATAATTCTTGACGAAACTGGTAGACTTGCTAATCGTGGAGGTTTACTATCTCTATCTAAAGCTTATATTTTTTACAAAAATTAATTTTTAGAAAATTTAATATTAAACAGTAAATATATATTTACTGTTTTTTATTTTAGTAAAAAATACTTTGCTTTTTTTCTTTATAATTTATTAATCTAAAATGGATTCATTAGCAAGTGTATTATTTGATACAAGTGGAGAAATACTTTATTTTATTTTTGGATGATTGTTTTTAGCAATCATTGTTTTTCAACTACTAAATTACTTTTTTGAAGATAAATGAGAAGTAATGATTAAGGAAAAACAAAAGAGTGATGTTTTAATTGGAGGAATTTTTGGATTTATTCCTGGATGTGGAGGAACTATTTTTCTAATTAATCTTTTCAAAGAAGGAAAAATAGGACTCGGAACTCTGATCGCTGCTTTTATTACAACAATGGGTGAGGTATCTCTTATCCTTATAGTAATCGATCCTTTGCTCTTAATTTATATTTCAATAATAAGTTATATTTCTGCAATTATTGTCGGTTATATTGTTAAATATCTAAAAATTCAGCAAAAATATAATCTTTATGCAACAACAGAGACAAAAAAAAGAAAATTGCATACACACGAAAAAGAGTCAAAAAAAGCATTAGAAGTATTTGGTTTTATTGATCATTGAATTATTCCAATATTTTTTACAATTTTATTTTTATTTGTCTTTCCTTTTACAATTATCGCTTCTTTTATTCCAAATGGAAAAGAGAATTTTTCTAATTACCTATTAGCAATCGAATGAACTTCAGTTATTGTTTTACCATTAATTATTATTTATTATTTTGTAAGAATTTATTTTATAAGAAGTTCTCATGATGAAGATCATTCTGAAGAAAATATTCATGATAAAGGAAAAACAGGAATTAAACATCAAATAAATCATATTTCTTATAATTTGATTTTGATTTTAACTTGAGTATTTATTACTTTATTTATTGTTAATTTAGTAATATATGCAATTATATATTATTCAAATATCTATGAAAATATAAATGATATTCAAGATAATATTGATGCTGTTAAAAATGATTGATGATATTTAATTTTACTTGTTGTAATTGGAGCTTTGGTCGGATTAATTCCAACTTGTGGTCCCCAAATTGCTTTTACTCTCTTAATGATAGGAGAAATAGGTGGCGATAATGCTGTTGCTTTTGGGGGAATAAGTGCACTTATTTCCAATTCCATTTCACAAGACGGACATGCTGGAATTGTATATTTTTCCTTTGATAAAAAAGGATATGGAATAATAAAATTAATTGAATTAGGTAGTGCAATTATATTTGGTTTAATATTTATCCCATTAGATAAATTCACAAATTTATAATTCTTTTATTTTAATATTTCTTTTAATTCTAAATTAATTTTTAGATTAATATCGCTTATTTTAAAACTACTTTCATAATGACCTGGATAAATAAGATAATTATTTTTTTTACATAAATCATAAATAAAATTAAGAGAAGAAATAAATTTATTAATATCTGTTCCTATTTTTTTATCATGTAATCCAATTGTTCTTAAAAATATTGTATCTCCTATAAAAATATCTATATTATCAAAAAGATAAAATGTAGATCCTTTTGTATGTCCACTAAATGGAATTATTTTAATATTAATTCCTAATAATTCTATTTCTTTACAAGATCTTGAATCAAAGGAAATAATATTATTTTTACTATCTAATTTTCAATCTAAATTAGCATAAAATGATCTATTAATTTTAGAATCAAAGAGACCTTCTAGGTCTTTTTGATTAATATAAATTATTGGATTAAATTTTTCAATAATTTTATCTAAATTCATAACATGATCTAAATGATTATGTGTTAATAAGACATATTTAATCTTAATATTTCTATTAATACAATAATTAATTATTGTATCACCTGATGCAGAAGTATCTATTAATATAGCATCATTATTTTTATTGATATATAAATATGAATTACTAAAATTGAATCTTTCATTTTGAAAATTTTTAATCATTATTTATCCTTAATTATCTTTAATATAAAATTTAATCTTTATTTAATATTTTTTAAAATAATCTTCTAATGATAAATCTTTTCCGTAAACTCTAAAATCTCTTTCTTTTAAAACAATGGTTTCATAAAAAACATTTTTATCATTGTTTTTTAAAATTTCTTTATTTTTTATTAAATTTTCTGTTGCGATCTTTTTTGCACTACTATTTTCAAAAATAATTTTATTATCCTTTAATTGTTTTATTTCAATAATATATAAATTATTATCAGTAGATAAAATAAAATCTGGAAAATATTTTCTTAATTTTCCATCATTTTTATCTTGATAGCTTATATAAAAATAATTATTTTGATCAACAAAATTATAAAGAATATAATTAAAATTTTTTATAAAATCCATTCTATTTTTAGGTTTAATAAATTTAGAATAAAAATCTCTTTCAATTATAGAATCAAAGGGAAATTTTTTATAATCATTTTTTTCAAAATTTAACATATAAAAATTATTTTGATCATAACTTTCATTTTCCATTTCGAATTTATTTAAATAAATTTCATTCATTTCAAGATTATTTTTAAAATTAAATTCTCTTTCAATTTTTTGATATTTATTTTCATTAATTATTTTTAAAATTTGGTTTTTAAAAGTAATGCAATCTGATGTATTTTCATAAAAATATTTATATGCTTTTTTAATAAAATTATTTTGATTATATTCTTTTCCTTTAATTCTTATAATTTTTTCTAAATATTCCTGTATATCTTTATTATTTACACTTTCTTCAAATAATTTATATCTACGATAAAGATTATATTCTATTCAATTTAATTGCTGTTGTTGAGAGGAAAAATCAAAATTTTGATAATCTTTATCTGTTTTGGAATTGAATATTCCCTTTTGCAATTTACTTCCTTCTCATTTTAATAATTCATCATTATTTCTAATATTTTCAAATATTGAAGAGTATTCTTTAATATATTTTATTTTTTTCAATAATATATTTTCAAAAAATAATTTTTTATCAAAATTACTATTTTCCTTATAATCAATTATTTTAAATTGATCAATTTTATTTATATTAGTATTTTTTTTGATAATTTCTTTTTTATTATATAAATTTTGATAATTATCTATTATTTCTCTCTTTACTTCACTATCCAAAGTATATATATAAGCATTATCTATTAATGGATCATTAAAATATTTAAGAAATTGATTTCGTAAAACTCTTCCTAAAGTTTGAACTTCAAATTTTTCGTTCATATTTAAACGCAATTTTATTCATATATTTGCTCTTGGAATATCTCAACCAGTTGCAATAGCTTGTTTAAATATTAATACATGAATATCATCATTTTCTATAATATCTTGGCGTTCAATTTTTTTATTATCAAGTGTTTTTTTATATTCAGATGTATAAATTGCAATATGTTTTTTATCAATTAATTCATTTACTCATTTTGAAACATTTTTAATATTAATTTCTTTTTCTTTTTTTGTTCCAGCATCAGGTATTTGAATAACAATTAAAGGAAAATGACCCTTTTCATTTAATAATTTTTTGTTTCTATATTTTTCAATTATTAATTTTTGTTTTTCTAGTGCACTATTAATTAATGTTTTTTCAATTGTTTCTTCTGGAAAAATAATATCATCATTAATAATAATTTCCTTTTTTACAATTGCTTCGTTTACTGCTTGATCATATGTAATTTTTACATCTATTTCATCATTTTCATCATTAATAACAGTAGCAGACATTTCTAATTTATAAAAAGATTCTTTTTTATTTTCAATTAGAATTTTTTTTATATCATTTAGAAAATTTTTTGTTTGCTTTGCAAATTTATTTAAATGTTGTTCATCAATTATAATAAATATATTTAATTTATTTTTAATTGTATTTCTTAATACATCTCAAAAATTTAATTTTTCTGTTTCTTTATTTGTTAAATTATTAGTTATTTTAATTAATTTATCTCAACCGAAAAAATAAATAGTATTTTTTTCAAAGTAATCAATTTTAATATTATTATCAAATTGATAATGAACATCATATTTTTTCAAATTAGCAGTTATTTTATAATTTTTAAATTTTTCATATCCTTGAAAATCTAATTTTCCTGTAGATGGAGCGAAAAATAAAAAAACAAATTTTTTATTATTTTTCTCGTTTTCTAAAATAAATTTATTAATCAAATTAGCACATATAAAAGTTTTACCTGTTCCTGTAGGAGACTGAAAAATAAAAGTTTTATCATAAGAAAATTTTGTTAAAGCTTCTTCAATTAATTTTTCTTGAAAATCTAATAAGTATAATTTTTTCATATCTTTCATATTAATCTAAGAAATTTCATTAATATTTATATTACTAATATTAAATGAAGATTTATATAAATCTTTACTACTCTCTATTTCTTCATAATTTCCATTAATTTTATCTTCTAATTTAATTTTGATATATTTTAAATTTTCCTTCAAATATGGTTTATTTTTTTTTAATCATTTAAAATCTTGTTTCCCTTTTGTTCCTTTACCATTAATTATTCTATATAGTCTTTCATAACAAATGTCTTTTGCTATGTTATTTTCTTTTTCAATTAATATAAATTGTCTATTTCCATTATCTTCTTTATTTAATTGCATTACTGCATGTCCGGTTGTTCCTGATCCAGCAAAAAAATCAAGAATGATAGAATTTTTATTAGAGGAAGAAAATTTAATTATTAATTTTAATAAATCTATATTTTTAGGTGTCATCGATTCTGCTTCTTTTGAATTAATTATAGATAATAGTTGTATTTTAGCAACTGAATTAGAAAGAGAATATATTCCATTTGTATGTCAAGAAGATTTTAATTTTAAATCCAATCCCTCTTTTTTTTCTTTATCAAGTCACTTTATAATATATTTATTTTTTGTATTTTTTACTATTTCTATTAAATTTTTTTCAATCATACTTTGAAGAGTTTCTTTTGAATAAATTCAACGTCCATCTTCATTATTAGATAATTTTGGAAAAATTTTTATACTTTTTTCAAAATTATCTAATAAAATTTTTTGAGTTTCATAATTTATATAAATTGGATAATATAAATTAGGTCTATCTTCTCTTCTAGAATTAGATCCTACTTTTTGTATTGAATATCCCTTTAAATCTGATTCTTTTGGATCAAATATTATTTTATTAAATTCATTTATTAATTTATTTTTTGCATAAATTAATAAATAATCACCAGAATTAGCAATATCTTTAGAATCTGATCTACCACTCGGATTAGATTCAACAAATATATTTGAAACAAAATTTTCTTCCCCAAATATTTCATCCATTAAAACTTTTAAATATGCTTGTTCATTATCATCTATCGAAACAAAAATAACCCCATTATCAGAAAGTAATTTTTGTGCAAGTTTTAATCTTCTTTTCATAAAAGATAATCATTTTGAATGTTTAAAATCATCATCTTTTGAAATAATAATATCATTATAAATAAAATCTTTATTTTTTGTATTATATGGAGGATCAATATAAATAATATCAACTTTTTGATTAATTTTTATAAGATGTTTTAAAGCAAAATAATTATCTCCTTCAATTAATAAATTGCTCTTTTTATTGGCATTTTTAATTTCTAGATTATTTATTTCTTCAAAAAAATAATAATAATTTTTAATATTTTTGCCTTTTATTGTTTCTTCTTTTTGACTATAAAAAAGTTTTAAACCTAATTTTGTTTGATCTAATAAATTAATAAGTTTTTCAATTTCATCATTATTTAATTTTTCTTTATTATTTAATTTTTTTTGTAAATTTATTCTCTCTTCTGCTGTTATTTCCATTTTTCTACTCTTTAAAATAATTATTTATACTTATCATAAGTTAAAAAAATTATAATATTTATCCACAAATTTTATAAATATATTTATATATTTATTATCCAAACTTATAAGTGATAAGGTTTCCGTAAATAAAGCAATATTAAATAATGTAAGAATAAAAATCAATTATTTTTGATCATCTTTTCTCCTTCTTATTTTTAAATTATATTTAGTAAAAAATATACTCCATATATCATTTTTATCACAATAAATTATTAATCTGAAGATTTATATCTTAGATACTTTTCTACAGAAAATAAAGCAATTAATATTAATAATATACCTGCTTCAATTCCGATAATAAAATTTCTATAATCATAGAAAAATGGAAAATGTTCTCCAATATTATGATGAAAGAATAAAAATGATAAAAAGAAAAATATTGGAAAAAAGAAGACTGAAATAATTATTTTAAATCTTAAACTAAGAACAAAAACAATAAAATAAAGAAGAATACAATTACCCATATAGTAATTAAACCATGTAAAAATGTAGGGTGTACTTACATTATATAAAGTAGTTCAAGAAACTAAATAAAATAAAAATATAGCAACAAAAGCAAAAAAGAAGCAAACGATGTAAATTGAAAAATAATAACTATAATTTAATCTCTTATTGTTTACATTAACTATTTTTATTTTTTTTCAATTTTCAATTGTAATAATTTCAAAACTTATTAAATTCAATATTATAATTGAAAAATAAATCGTTATCTTTAATGTGTCTAAATCTCAAGAGTCAGCATTTGCACTTGCAATATCTAAAATAGAATTTAATTCTAAGAAAAATAAATATCAAACAAAAAAAATTAATAAATAAGATAATAGTATTTTTCAAGTAAATAATTTTCTTAAATAAAAAAATAAATACATTTTAAAAAATTATATTTTTCTTTAAAGCCATATTTCCTAAATCATCTAAATCACAATGTTTTTTGAATTGCATTGAAAAAATCTTTATTTGAATTTATGAAAAAGCTATCCATTTAATTTTCAAACTTTCATAACAATTATTTTTTATTTTCTTTGATATCTTATTTAAGATTTTCAATGCTTGATATATATTCATATTATCGCTTTTATCTATATTATTATAAACATTAATATTATTTTTAAAATCCTTTAATAAATTATTTTTGTATCAAAGAAAAAATAAAAATAATTTTTCTTTATAAATACATACTATTTACATCTATAAAATAATTTATAATACTTATCCACAAATTTTATAGATATATTTATATATTTTTTCGTATTTTTTGTTTTCTAAACTTATAAGTGATAATGTCTCTGTAAATAAAGCAATATTAAATAATGTAAGAATAAAAATTAATTCTTTTCGATCAGTGATTTTTTCTTTAATCATATTATTTTTAATTGCATAATCATTAAATTTTACATGTTTACGAATATAAAAATCATCAACAATTATTTCATAATTTTTAAATTGATCAAAGATTAATTTTTGATCAAAATTTAATTTTTTAATCTTTCTAAGAGAATCCCGATACTTTCTTTTTGTAATAGGAGAGCGAAAATATGTTAATAATTTAACATCAGCATTAGACATCCTCATTTTATCTTTTTCATTAAGTCCTTCTAAAAAAAGATAAAAATTTCTTACAATATCTTCATATGTTCCTTTTCTTAAGTTAATATTAGAATCCTTACGATATTTAAAATCTCAAATTGTATAAAATATTCCTATAAATGCCATTATTGATGTAAGTATTCCAAGAAAAACAAGAAAACTTCCAGAAAGTCAAGCTAAAAAACTATCCATAAAACTCCTAATTATTTACATATTTTGTAAATATGTTTATATATTTTTTCATATTTCTTATTAGTTATTTTAATAAGAGAAAAACTTTCTGTAAAAAAAGCAATATTAAACAATGCAAGAATAAAAATTAATTCTTTTCGATCAGTAATTTTTTCACTAATAATTTCATTTTTTAAAGCAAAATTATTAAAACTTAAGTTTTTTCGAATATAAAAATCATCTTTTATCTGTTTATAATCTCTAAATTGATCAAAAATTAATTTTTGATCAAAATTTAATTTTTTAAGATTGACCAATCGATCTCGATATTTTTTTCTTGTAATTGGAGATTTAAAATATGCTAATAATTTAATATCTACGCTTGATTCTTTCATTTTTTTTTGATCATTTAAGTATTCAAAAAAAAGTGTAAAATTGTTAATTATATCTTCATGAATTTTCTTTCTTAAATCAATATTAGTATCTTTTTTGTATTTAAAACCTCAAATTGAAAAAAATACACCCACAAAAATCATAACTGAAGATGATACACTAAAAAATAAAAGAAACGAACCAGCAATTCAAGCTCATGTGCTTTCCAAAATTTACCTCTATAAAATAAAACAATTTTAAAAGTATTTAAAATATTTTAAAAACTTTTAAAATGGTGCCCGAAACGGGACTTGAACCCGTACAGCAAAGCTAAAGGATTTTGAATCCTTCGTGTCTACCATTCCACCACTCGGGCGATTTTCAATAAATACAAAATAAAACAAATACATTATAATATAAATTGTAATTTTTTACTTTATATTTTTTAAATTGAGGCTTAAATAAATGTTATGATGGGGAATAGCCTTATCTGAATTTTTTGGAACTTTTTTTCTTATAATTTTAGGATTAGGAATAAATGCAAGAACAACTTTAAAACAAAAAGATAACAAAAATAATAGTTTATTAATAAATAGTTTTGGTTGAGCATTTGCTTATTTTGTTGGTGGTTCAATTGCATATTATTCTGGTAGTAATATTAATCCAATTCTTTCTCTTTCCGCTTGATTAACAGATCAAATTACATTTGTACAATTTTTGGATTACTTCTTTTTTCAAATATTAGGAGCCTTTTTTGGAACAATAATTATCATATTTATTTATTGAGATCAATTTAAAAAAAATGATAAAAAAGATTTAGCAGCAGAAATACTTTACATAAAACCAGAAAGAAAAGATTATAAATTTAATTTTGCTGTTGAAATTTTAGCAAGTTTTGTATTAATAACTTCATTTCTTGCATCAATTTGATATGGAATAGATTTCTTTGAACCTTTATTTCTTGCCTTTATTATTTTTGCAATTGCTTTATCTTTAGGTGGACTTTCAGATTATGCAGTAAATCCAACGAGAGATTTTGTTCCAAGAATTTGTCATTTTTTATTCAATATTCCGAATAAGAAAAAAACAAATTGAAATTATAGTTGAGTTTCAATAACAGGTCCTGTTATCGGTTCTTTATCAGCAACAGGACTTATTTGAGCAATAATTGCTATTATTGGTGAAGGAAATCCCTTTAATTAAAAACAACAAAAAATAATGAATATGTATAATAAATTTGAATAGTATTTAGTTGTCAAATTTAAAATTAAATTAGTATTCTTATTAAGAGAAATTCCTCTAAGAAATTCCTCTTTTTTTTATTTTGCTTATATATTTAATATTTTATTGCAATTTTCAGTTTATTAAAATTCGATAATTAATTTGATATACTAAATATAGTTAATTGTTAATTAACTCTACCGATGGAAGTTAGTCTATTATTGTCGAATCTGAAATTGGATAGGAGCCCTATTAAGGGCTCTATTTGTTTATAATTAGAATGCAGAGTAATTAAATTAGAGGATTAAAATGAAAGAAAATAGCAGTGATACCTATTTATCTTACAAAGAATTGAAAATATGATCAATTTATTGATTTAAAAGATCATGATTATCTGAGGCAAAATTTAAAAATAAGGGAAAATATAGACCTTGTGTTGTACTACAAAAAAGAGGAAATCAATTAATTTTAATTCCCCTTTCTTCTACAAAAACAAATGATCAATGAAATATTAAATATTATTCATCAACAAGAAAAGAATCTTCTAATATTCATGTTGATAGATTTAAAATATTAGATCCTAAATCAATATCATTAGATTCAGAAAATTGTAAGATATTAAATAATGTTAAATTAAAAGATCAAGTAAAAAATGCAAAAATTACTTCTAAAAAAGTAAAAAAAGAGATAACAGATAAATATAATAAAAGATTAGAAATTATAAATTTGAAATAAAAAACACATCTCTAAAAGATGTGCTGTCGTATTTTTATAGCTCAATCTGAAACAGATCTAGATACGATTGCTAAATTAACGAACTCTTATCATACAATAAGAACACGGGAATTTTATTCCTAATTTCATTATAATAAAATTTTTTTATTATGTGCTAATTTTTTTTATAAAGTGTAACCATATAAATTTTATTATCATTGATATTATGAGAAAAAATAAGATTATATTGGAATTCTTTTATAGAATCTCTTGATTTAAAAGTATCTCTCAAGATAATTCTTTTTTCTGCATAAGATTCATTATAATTTTTTAAAACTTCAAAATCATTTTTTATTAAAATTCTCTTGATTTTTTTTTCGATATTATTTAAAATTTCATTTTCATTATAATCTTTGTTTAATTTATCTTTTTTGTGCTTTTCATAAAAAGATTTATTTCATATTTTCATATGACAAAATATAAATTTTAAATTATTTATTTTCAATTTATTTTCAAATAATAAAATAGTTTCTTCATTTAAATTTCAAATTATATGAAACCCATTTTTTTTAAAACTTACATTATATTTTTCATTAAAATTCTCTTTTACCATCATTTTAATTTTTGGGATCACCCAAACTAATTTCCAATTTTCTTTCTAATTTTTTTTTCACTCCATTTTCATTTGAAAATGTTCTAATTCAAATTCCTCCCCCTTCATATTCAAAACATTCAATTTTATTTTGATTAGAAGAAATTTTATTAACATTTAAACAAATTTCTTTTGAAGATATACCCTTATCTAAAATAGAATAAAAAAATACATTATTTTTTTCACTCATTTTCATTCTTCCTTTTCTATATTATTATAAGATAAATATAAATTATCTTATAAGTAAGATTTATCCCGGTTTTAATAATAAAAGATTAGAAATTATAAATTTAAAATAAAAATTTAATTCAATCACTACAAAGCGACAAGAATAATATTAATAATATTAATAAACAAAAATGACTAGATAAAAATAAATAAATTATTAAAATAGAAATCATTAAAAAAACAATTGTTACTCATTTATTAAAAAATTTTCTAATTTTTTTTTTGATAATTTCAAAAGAGAAATAATAAAAAGAAAAATAATAAAAATATAAGTGAAAAAAGAAAGAATATTAAATAACATATCTTTTATATTATATTAATTTAGATTTAAAAATTACCTTTTTAAAATCAATATTATCCTCCTTTAAATTAAATTTAATCTAACTTTCTTACCCTAATTATAATAAAAAAATACCAAGATTTTTTCTTGGTATTTTTACTTTTGTTTACTTTTTATTATCTATTAATCTTCTTTGTTTTCAGATCTATTTTCTCTTCTATTATCTTTGTTATCTCGGTTGTTATCGCGCTTGAATCTATCATCGCGATTGCCCCTATTATTGTCGCGATTGTATGATGAACTTCTTCCATTTCCATCACGATTGCTTCCTCTATTGTCTCTGCTACCGTATTGTTCTCTTCTGTTATTATCGCGTTCTCTTCTGTTATTTTGTCCTTTATTCTCTTCACTACGTTCCATTTTAATTATTACTACTTTTCCACCAGCTTCTTCAATTGCTTTTTTTGCGCCTTCAGAAAATTTATGTGCAGTAACAGTATAGGCTTTTAATAATTTATCATATCCTAGGATTTTAAGAAAACCATAGTTTGATTTAATTATATTGTGTTCGATTAAAATTTCAGGAGTAATCTTGTCTCCTTCAATTCTGACAAATTTATCAACATTTATAACAGTATATTCAATATGATTGATATTGTTAAATCCTCTTTTAGGGATTCTTTTATAAAGAGGATTTTGTCCCCCTTCAAATCCTATTTTTTTTGAATATCCAGCACGTGATTTTTGTCCATTTTCACCACGGCCTGCAGTTTTATCTCCACGTCCAACTCTTTTAGTATCTTTTCTTGATCCGGGAGTTGATTTCATTTCTTCTAATTTCATATTATAGATCTTCTTTCATTTCTTCTTCGATGTTACTTTGTTGTTTCCCTTTTTTAATATTAAATCTACTTTTAATCTCTTCTTTTGTATGTAATTTTTCGATCTCTTCTTTTGTTCTTAAATTCTTAAGTCCATCTAAAGTTGCCAAAATTACATTTTGGGGATTATTTGTTCCTAAGTTTTTTGAATAAATATTTCTAATTCCTGCAAGTTCCACGACTGAACGAACCACGTCAGAAGCGATAATTCCTTTTCCTTCTCGTGTCGGTTTAAGTAAAACCCTTGCTGCTCCATGATGACCGATTATCTCATGTGAAATCGTATCTTCTTTTCCGATAACTTTAACTTTAGTTAAATTTTTTCGTGCAAGTCTTGATGCTTTTTTTATTGCTTCCGGAACTTCGATGTGTTTTGCGATCGCAAAACCAACGTTTCCTTCTCGATCTCCGACAACAACAAGTGCAGAAAATTTAAATCTTCTTCCCCCTTTAGTAACTTTAATAACTCTTTTAATATTGATAATTCTTTCTTCAAAATTATCTTTTTTAATATTATTATAGTTTTTAGCACCAGGTCTTAAAAAAGGATTAAAATTTTCTGGTAAGAAATCATCTGCAATTTTTTGACTAGTTGGTTTTTCTTTATTTTTTAAATCTTTTTTTTCGATTTTTTTTGCTTCTTCATTAACTGATTTTTCTTGTTTATCTGTTGCTAAATATTTTTTTTCTTTTTCTTGTTCCATATTATGTCCTATATTTAAATTTTAATATTTTCGCTCCGAACTCCATCAGCTAATGATTTTATTTTACCATGGTAAATATAACCATTACGATCAAATACAACTCTTTCAATTTTTAAAGCTTTTGCTTTTTTTCCTAGATCTTTTCCAACCTTAAAAGAACTATCAATATTTTTTGAATCTAGTTTTAGTTCCTTTGTAGAGGAATTGGCAAGTGTTTTTCCTGTTAAATCATCAATAAGTTGAGCATAAATATTTCGATTTGATTTATAAACACTTAAACGAGGAATTTTATCTGTTCCAAAAATGTTTTTACGAACACGTAATTTACGTTTTTTTCTTGATTCTAGTTTTTTATTTTTTGCCATATTTTTAAATCGCTTCTTTTCTATTTAGAACTTGATTTTCCTGCTTTTCGGACAACAATTTCATTTTTATAGCGAATTCCTTTCCCTCCATAAGGTTCTGGTTTTTTCAGTAAACGAATTTTTGCAGCAAATTGCCCAACTTTTTGTTTATCTATTCCTGAAACTTTAAGTTGTGTTGGTTTTAAAACTTCAACTTTAATATCTTCTGGAATTTTTAATTCTATTTTATGAGAATAACCTAATGAAAAAAGCAGTTTATTTTGTAAATGCGTAGCATTATATCCGATTCCGACAATTTCTAATTCTTTTACAAAACCTTTTGTAACTCCCTCAATCATTCCGACAATTAAAGAAGCATATGTTCCATGCAACATTTTTGTTTTTTTATTTTCATTTGTTCGTTCTAAAGTAATTCTATTATCAACTTTTTTGATCTTGATCGGACTTAAAAAAGTGTTTTCTAAAGTTCCTAGAGGACCTTTTACAATCATCTTAGTCCCATCAAATTCAACAGTTACATTTTCAGGAATAATTATTTTTTGATTTCCAATTCTTGACATAAATACTCCTTATCAAATATAAGCCATTATTTCGCCACCTAAATTTGCTTTTCGTGCGGCATTTGAAGTCATTATTCCTTTTGATGTTGAAATAATTGCTATTCCATATCCATTTAATACTTCTGGTAATTTATCAGCTTCTTTGTAAACTCTTAATCCTGGTTTTGAAATTCTTTTAAGCCCAGTAATTACACGATTTGTTCCTTTATATTTTAGAAAAATTTTAAAGTTTTTTTCGCTTATTTTGTCACCAAAAACTTTATAATCTAAAATATATCCTTCATCTAATAAAATTTTAATTATCTGTTCCTTTAATTTTGAATAAGGAACTACGACAAATTTATGTCTTCGCATATTTGCATTTCTTATTCTTGTAAGCAAATCTGCAATAGGATCATTTATCATTTTTTCTATACTCCTTTTAATTTATCATGAAGATTTTTTAACACCGGGAATTTCACCATTTGCTGCCATTTCACGAAAGCAAATTCGACAAACACCGTATTTACGCATATATCCGTGAGTACGCCCACAAATTTTGCATCTATTTTTTTCTCGTGTTTTAAATTTTGCATTTTTTTCTTGTTTTGCTATTTGTGCTTTTCTAGCCATATTTTATAAACAAACTCCTTAATTATTTTTTTGCAAAAGGCATTTTAAACTTTTTAAGCAATAGAAAAGCTTTTTTATTGTCTTTTGTTGAAGTAACAATTGTAATATCCATCCCTTTCATAAATCTAACTTTATCAAGCTCGATTTCAGGGAAGATAATAATTTCATTTATTCCTAATGTATAATTTCCTCTTCCATCGAATGAAGTCGGTCTAAGCCCACGAAAATCTCGGATTCTTGGTAGAGCAAAATTAATTAATTTATCCAAAAAATCATACATTTTTTCTTTACGTAAAGTTACTTTTAAACCTATCGGCATCCCCTCACGAATTTTGAAAGAGGCATTTGATTTTTTTGCATAAGTAATAATCGGTGTCTGTCCGGTGATAATTGCTAATTCATTTTTAGCTTCGGTTACGATTGATTTATCATTTACAGCTTTTCCAAGACCCATGTTAATAACAATTTTTTCAAGATGAGGAACGGCCATTATTGTTTTTAAATTCAATTCTTTTTTAAGTTCATTTTTAATTTTATCATCGTATTCTTGATGTAAAAATGTCTTTTCTGTTGCCATTAAATCTCATCTCCAGTTTTCTTAGCAATTCTTTTTTTGATTTTTTTTCCACGAACATCAACATATTTAAAACCAATTTTAGTTCTTTTTGATTCTTTTTTTGTTCCGATATCATACATTACATTTGAAACATCAATCGGTACTTCTTTTTTAAAGATTCCACCCTCTTGATCTTTTTGCGAAGGTTTTGTATGGAAAGTACGAACATTTACATCTTCGACAATAACTTTGTTTTCTTTTGCAAAAACTTCCTTAATTAGACCGGTTTTACCTTTATCTTTACCTGAGATTACGATAACACGATCGCCTTTTTTTAATTTCATCATAACCCCCTATAATACCTCTTGTCCAAGAGAGATAATTTTTTGATAACCTTTTTCTCTAAGCTCTCTTGCAATCGGACCAAAAATTCTTGTTCCTCTTGGTTCTTTATTATCTTTAATTAAAACAGCAGCATTATCATCAAATCTTAAATATTCACCTGTTGATCTTTTAACACCATGTTTTGTTCTTACGATCACAGCCTTTACGATTTGACCTTTTTTGATCTGTCCATTTGGTTGTGCTTTTTTTACAGTCGCAACGATAACATCACCAATTGAAGAAAATTTTTTCAAAGATCCACCTAAATTACGGATAACTAATAATTCTTTTGCACCGCTATTATCAGCGACTTTTAATCTTGTTTCTGTTTGAATCATTTTATTTACCGTCCTTTTTTTCGACAATTTTTACTAAACGGAAATATTTTGTCTTTGAATAAGGTTTTGTTTCCATAATTAAAACTTTATCACCAATTTTTGCTTCATTATTTTGATCATGAACATGAAATTTTTTAGAATATCTATATCTTTTACCATAAAGTTTATGAGCACGATAGGTATCAACTTGAACAGTAATTGTTTTATCCATTGCAGTAGAAACGACTATTCCTTGATAATTTTTTCTTCGATTTGTTCGCATTATTTAGTTTCTCCTTTATTCTTATTTAAGTTTTTTTCTGAAACTTTTGTCTTTGTTTCTTTTTTGTGATCTAAATTTTTTTCTTCGATATTTATATTATGTTTTCTTTCATTTAGAATTGTAAAAACTTTTGCGATATCTTTTTTTGTTTGCTTTACAAGATGAGTTTCATTTAATTGTCCGGTTGCATTCTCAAATCTTAAAGCCATTAATTTTCCTTTAAGTTCAGAGACTAATTTTAATAATTCTAGATCATTTTTTTTGCGCAATTCTTCAATCTTATACATTTTCTAACTCCTCACCTTTTTTTACAACTTTGCATTTTACGGGAAGTTTATGCATTCCTAATCTCAATGCTTCTAAAGCTTGTTCATCTGTTACTTGATCAACTTCAAAAAGAATCATCCCTTTTTTTACAACAGCAGCATAATGATCAACATTACCTTTTCCTTTTCCCATTCTAACTTCTAATGGTTTCTTTGTAATCGGTAATTGTGGAAAAATTCTAATTCAAACTTTTCCATTTCTTTTTAAATACCTTGTGATTGCGATTCTTGCTGCTTCAATCTGTCTTTCAGTAATATAATTTCCCTCAAGTGATTGTAATCCATATTTACCAAAAGAAATTTTTGTTCCCCGTTTTGCTTTTCCTTCGTAAGAAATTTTATGTGGTTTACGATATTTTTGTTTTTTTGGTGTTAACATTTTATCTAGCTCCTTTTATAGGATTTTCTCTTGTTCTTTCTTCTCTATTTCTTACGATTTTTTTATCAAAAGGAGGTCTTTCTCTTCGTTCTCTTTCCGGACCTTTATTACTTTCTTTTCCGTTTTTTAAGATTTCACCTCTTGAAATTCAAACTTTTACACCCAAAATACCATAAGTTGTTTTTGCTTTAGTTTTAGCATAATCAATATCATATCTCAATGTTTGTAGAGGAACTTGTCCTTCAAGATAACCCTCTGTTCGAGCCATATCGACACCATTTAGACGACCAGAAACTTGCGTTTTAATACCTTTTGCACCATTTCGCATCACTCTTCTTATTACTCTTTTTTGGGCAATTCTAAAGGGAACACGATTCTCAAGTTGACTAGCAATTTCATTCGCAATAATTGTTGCATCTAGATCAGGTTTTTTAACTTCATTTACATCCAAGATAATTTTTTTCTTTTGAATATTATTATGTAACAATTTAGCAATTTCAAGTTGAACTCTCTTGATATTTACCCCTTCTTGTCCAAGAACAAGTCCTGGCTTTGAAGTATTTATTGTAATTTTGATCTCTTTTTTTGTCCGTTCAATTTCAATTGCTGATAGAGATCATTTTTTAAAGTATTTTTCAAAATAATCTCTAATTTTACGATCTTCTACAACTCATTCTGTTCATTGTTTATTATCTTTTGCAAAATATCTTGATTTTCAATCTCGTACAATTCCAAGACGCATTCCATTTGGATTAGCTTTTTGTCCCATTATTTTTGTCTCCTTTATTTATTTTGTTACCATTTTTGTTTAATTTAAAATCATCTGACAAAACTATCTCTAAATGTGCTGTTCTTTTTAATTTTTGATCAACACGTCCTTTTGCACGAGGACGAAAACGTTTAATTGTCGGTCCTTCATTCGCAACTGCTCTTATGATTATTAAATTTTCATTCAACATTCCATGATTTTCAGTTGCATTCGCAACTGCTGCATTAAGAACTTTTTTTAATAAAGGGGCTACTTTTTTATTTGTTGTATCTAAAATTGAAAAAGCTTCATCAACTTTTTTATATCTGATAAGTTCACAGACAAGATTGGCTTTTTGTGCTGAAATACGAATATTTTTAGCTAGTGCTTTTGCTTCCATTATTTCATTAAGTTCCTATCTTTTTTTCTTCTTATCTTCGCCATGACCACCAAATTTACGAGTTGGTGCGAATTCACCTAATTTATGACCAACCATATCTTCAATTACATAAACATTAATAAATTCTTTTCCGTTGTGAACTTGAAATGTTAGGCCAACAAAATTTGGAAATATTGTTGATCTACGTGATCATGTTTTAATTGGTCTTTTTGTTTTTGTTTCAATCGCTTTTTCAACTTTTTTAGCAAGATGATCATCGATGAATGGACCTTTTTTTAATGAACGACTCATAATCTTTATTATTTTTTACCCTTTCTTGTTCTTATAATATATTTATTTGATTGTTTATTTTTTTTCCGTGTTTTAACACCTAATGCTTTTTTACCTCAAGGAGTCATCGGTGCTTTTCGTCCGATTGGAGATTTACCTTCTCCTCCTCCATGAGGGTGATCATTTGGATTCATTACAGAACCACGAACCGTCGGTCTTTTACCTTTATGACGATTACGACCTGCTTTTCCGATTCTTTCAAGATTATGACCTGAATTTGAAACCACACCGATAGTTGCACGATTCTTAGCAAGAATTTTACGCATTTCTCCTGATGCTAAACGAACAATTACATATCTTTCAGTTTCATCTTTTCCTAAAACTTGCGCACTTGATCCGGCTGAACGAACAAACTCTCCACCTTTTCCAGGTTTAAGTTCGATATTATGAACAACCGTTCCTTCAGGAATATTTTCTAAAGGAAGAGCATTTCCGATTGAAATTTCAGCATCTTTTCCAGAAATAATCATGTCACCGACTTTAATTTTTTCAGGAGCAATAATATATCTTTTTTCACCATCTACATAATTAATAAGAGCGATGAAAGAAGTACGATTTGGATCATATTCGATTGAAACTACTTTTCCAGAAATTCCGTCTTTATTACGTTTAAAATCAATTATTCGATACTTTTGCTTTACTCCGCCCCCTTTATGTCTTACAGTTATCTTACCTGTATTATTTCTTCCAGCTTTATTTACTTTTTTTACCGTAAGTGATTTTTCAGGTTTTGTTTTTGTAATTGATTTTTTATAATCAATTACAGATGAATTCCGGCGTCCAGGAGAAGTTGGTTTATATTTTTTAATTTCTGACATATTAATCACCTAATTATTTAATATCTTTCTCTGCTTCTTTCATTAATTTTTCAGTATCAATAATTTTTAAACCTTTTTTATTAGCGCTTTTTTTCTCTTTTTCAACACCATCTGCACCATAAATTGGAATAACACCTTCACTTAAAATTACATAAGCTTTTTTAAACCCTTTTTTAAACCCATCAAAACGTCCCATTTTTTTTGCTTTTCTTTTAACTTTTGCAATATTTACTTTTTTAACTTTTGCATTAGATTTTGCAAAAATATATTCAACTGCTCTTTTTACATCATCTTTTGTTGCATCAGGATGAACTTCTAAGACATAAGTACTATGATCAGCGGTAAGTCTTGAATTTTTTTCTGTAATTAAAGGTTTTATAATTACATCATTTATATTAAGTTTTTTCATTCATAAGTCCTTTCTCAACTGATTTGATTGCTTCTTTTGTAAGTAAAATTTTTGTTGCTTTTAAAAGTTTATTAAGCATCACATTACTATTTATATTTATCGAAATATTTTTAATATTTCTCCCTGAAAGATAAGTATTTTTTTGTTCATTTCCTTCAATTGAAGGAAGAACAAGTAAAACTTTTTCTTTTTCAAGTTCAAGATTTTTAAGCATAATTTTAAAATCTTTTGTAGAAGGAGTTTTAAAATCTAGATTATCAACTACAATAATTTTATTTTCATTTAAAAGTTGTGATCATCCTGATTTTAAAGCTAGTCTTTTAACTTTTTTATTAATTTTAAGATCATAATTTTTATTAGATTGAGGACCAAAAACAACTCCTCCACCTCTTCACTGTGGAGAACGAATTGAACCTTGTCTAGCTCGTCCTGTTCCTTTTTGTTTTCAAGGTTTTCTTCCTCCCCCTGAAACATCAGAACGATTTTTAGTACTATGAGTTCCTTGTCTAATTAGAGCACGTTCAACAAGAATTAAATCGTACATCGCTTGCTGATGAGGAGCAATATTGAATACTTCATTTGCTAATTCAACTGTATCTACTTTTTTTCCAAGAACATTTAAAACATCAATTGTTGCCATTATTTTTGCTCCTCTGTTTTTTTAAGTTGATCTTTTTCTTCTCTTGATTTAATTAAAGCTTCTATTTTTTCAATTTCAACTTTTAATTCCTGATTAGACATTTTTAAAGATTTGGCTTTATTAATTTTTAATTTATCAGCTTGTGCCAATAATTTTTTATGTTCCTTTAAATCATTTTGATGTTTAATTGTCGCTTGTTCAATTTCCATCTTCATATCATCAATTGACATTACAGAAGTTAATTTAGCATTAACTTTTTTTCCTTCTTCAAAAAGATGATTTTTTATTTGGACTTCTTTTACATCGACCAATTTAACAGGATTATTATTTTTTTGTCCTTTTTTAATTGATTCTTTGACAATAACAAAAGATTTATTTGGTCCAGGAATTGATCCTTTAATTAAAAGAACATTTAAATTTGCATCAAAAGCAACAATTTCAAGATTTTGCATAGTTGTTTTTTGATGACCCATGTGTCCTGGCATTTTTTTACTTTTTTTAACAGTACTTCTAATATCACCAGAAGAACCAGTTACTCGATGAGATTTTGAACCATGAGTCATTGGACCTCTTGATTGATTATGTCTTTTAATTGATCCTTGAAATCCTTTTCCCTTAGAGATTCCAGTAACATCAACTAATGATCCATTTTTAAAAATGTCACCTTTAATTAAATCACCTAATTCAAATCCATCCATATCTCTAATTTCATGGATGAAATATTTAGGATTGGTGTTAGCTTTTTTTGCTTCCCCAATCATTGCTTTAATTGATTTATTAATCTTTTTATCTTCAATTCCTAATTTTAGTGACTTATATCCATCTTTTATTAATTTTTTAACTTGAAGAACAACATTTGGTTTTACTTCGACAACAGTAACGGGAATTGCTTTTCCTTCTTCCGAAAAAACAGTTGTCATTCCTGATTTACGGCCTAAAATACCTTTCATTTCAAACCTTCTAATCTATCTTAATTTCTATTGAAACACCGATCGGTAATTCAATTCGATTTAATTTTTCAATTGTTTCTGTTGTTGCTTTTTTAATACCAATTAGTCGTTTATGAGTTCTAAGTTCGAATTGTTCACGTGAATCTTTATTAACATGAACAGATCTTAAAACAGTAAAAACTTCTCTTCTTGTTGGTAAAGGAACAGGACCATAAATTTCAGCTCCTGCATCTTTTAAAACTCTAATAATTTTTTTTGCAGAAATATCTATTAATTTCGCATCATAAGATTTTAGTTTAATTTTGATTGCCTTATTCTTTTCCATAAGGTTCATACTCCTTAAATTTTTAAAATTCTAGCCTATTTTACAATGATTTTTTCTTTTGTAATATTGGAGTTGATATATTTTAATTAAATAACACTGTTTTATGTGTTTATTTTTTGAAAAACAATATCAATTAATGATACACTTTTTTATTAAAAAAGTAAAATTTTCTATATATGGAAAAAAAAACAATTTTGGTAACTGGAGGATTAGGATATATTGGAAAAAATATTACTAATTTACTCTTAAAAAATAATTTTAAAGTTATCGTAATAGATAATCTTGAAAATAGTTTTAAACATAAATTTAAAGAAAATAATTATGATTTTATCAAAATAGATATTTTAGATCTAAATAAATTAAATAATGTTTTCCAAGAAAATAAGATAGATATTATTATTCACACTGCAGGAATGACAAAAGTAAATGAATCAGAAAAGAAACCACTAAAATATTTTGATGTAAATGTAAGCGGAACAATTAATATTTTAAAAATGATGGAAAAATTTAAAATTAAATTTTTAATATTTTCTTCAAGTGCTGCAGTTTATGGAAATCCAAAAAGAATACCGATAAAAGAAGATGATTTAAAAAATCCAATTAATGTATATGGATTAACAAAATTAATTGATGAAAAAATGATAATTAAAAGTGAAATTTATGGTATTAAAAGTATTATTTTTCGTTATTTTAATGTTGCGGGAAAAAATACAGAAAATAATCTTTTTTATAATCCGAGAGGTGATGTAACACATCTTTTTCCTTCAATAAAAGAGGTAATAAATAATAAAAAAGAAAAACTAATTATTTATGGTAATAATTACAATACAAAAGATAAAACCTGTATTCGAGATTACATTCATATTGATGATTTAGCTTATGCTCATTTACTTGCAATAAATTACTTATTTAAATATCAGAAATCAGAAATTTTTAATCTTGGGTCAAAAAATAAATATAGTAATTTAGAAATTGTAAAATTAGCAGAAAAAGTAATAAAAAATAAGATTAATTATGTCATAAGTGAAAATAAGCGAAAAGGTGATCCAGATATTCTTTTTGCTAATACTAAAAATATTGAAAAAAAATTGAAATTTTATCCAAAGAAAAATATAATAAATGTACTTACAGACGAATTAAATTAAAAAGGTAAAAATTTTAGAATGAAAAACTTAGAGCAGAAAAATTTAGCAAAATATGATTATTTTATTTTTGGTTGCGGATTATCAGGAGCAACTTTAGCAAATAAATTAATAAATGAAAATCCTAATAAAAAAATCTTAATTTTTGAATTAAGACCACAAATAGGAGGAAATATTTATGATTTTAAAGATCAAAATGGAATTATTATTCATAAATATGGTCCGCACATTTTTCATAGTAGCAATGATAAAGTAATTAATTTTGTAAAAAGTTTTTCAAAATGAAAAGAATTCAGACACAGAGTAAATGTAAAAATAGAAGAAGAAGAAGTCCCGTTACCAATTAATTTTAAATCAATTGATATTCTTTTTTCATTAAAAAAAGAAGAAATAAAAGAAGCGTTAATAAAAGAATTTAATGGAGCTAAAAATACATTTATTTTTAATCTTTTAAATTCAAAAAATAATTTAATTAAAGATTTTGGTAATTTTATTTATAAAAATGTTTTTGAAAATTATAGTACTAAAATGTGAGGACAAAATCCTTTAAATCTTGATAAAGATATTTTAAAAAGAGTTCCAATAATTTTATCTTATGATGATGGATATTTCAATGATAAATTTCAAGCTGTTCCTGATAATGGATATACAGAATTTTTAAAAAAAATAATTGACAATAAAAATATTAAAGTAATTTTAAATACTGATTTTAATATTTTAAAAATTATAAATAATAAAACTTATATATTAAATGAAGAAATCAAAAAACCTATAATTTACACTGGAATGATTGATAAATTGTTTAACTATAAATTTGGAAAATTGGATTATAGATCAATTAATTTTCAATTTGAAACTGTAAAAGTCGATTCTTTTCAAAAAAGAGCCATTACAAATTACCCTGCTGATGAAAAAATGACACGAATTACTGAATATAAAAAATTATCACAACAAAATTTAGAAAAATTAAGAGGAATAACTACAATAGGAAAAGAATATCCAGGAAAATTTGATGAAAACTCAAAAGAATTTAACATTCCTTGTTACCCAATTTATACAAAAAAGGAATTAGAAAATCATAAAAAATATATTAATGAAGCAAAAAAAATTAATAATCTTTATTTATTAGGAAGATTAGCAGAATATAAATACAAACAGATGACACAAACCGTAGATGATGCTCTAAATTTAGAAATTAAATAAATATGATAAATGAAGAAATAATAATTACATTAGCAGTAACAATTTATGATCCACAATATTATGAAATAAAAAATTGGATACATTATAAAAATCATTTAAAAAATGATAAAAATATTGATTTTGTCTTTTTAATTGATAATCCTAATATAAATAGTAATATTATAAATTTAATTAAGAAAAATAATGCTAATTATAAAATTTTTGATAAAAATTATGGAAAATTTTATATAGTAAAAGATGCTATTGATAAAAATATTATTAAAGGTGAATTTATTAAAATTTGCGATCCTGATGATTTAATATCAATGCATCATCTTAGAAAACTTGTAAAAAAATTATCTTTATTAAAAAAAGAAAAAGATTATCTTATTCTTACAAAACATGGATATATAAATGGGGGATATTATAGTACAAGAAATATAGATGTTACTAAAGTTAATATGAAAATATTAAGAACAGTTCCCGTAAATTACAATACAATAATTTCAACAAGAGTAATTAAAGAATATAAAGAAAAATATATCAATTTAACAAAATCAAGCGATTCAATTTTTGCAATAATTGCTCTTTCTAATAAAAATTGTTTATTTATTACAATGGAGAATGATTGATTTTATGTTTACAATAAAAGAAAAGGAATTTCTAATTCTTTTAATAAATTTAATCACAATAAAGAAAAATTAAAAAAAGATTATCAAAAACTATTTTTTGATACATTTTATTATTTAAAATTATCAGAAAAAATAAAAAAAGAAATAAATTCAATAAAATATACATCTTTTCCAAGAAAATTTGATTTTTATACAACTCATAATGCTTTGATTGGAAGTAAATTTTTTCTTTTTAAAAGAATAAAATACACAAAACAAATTTATAAAATTTTCCGTAGAATTGATAATGCAGAAGGAGAATGAAATTATTTAATTTTATTAAAATTTATTCTTCTTCAGATTTTTAAAAGAAAGATCAAGGTATAGCATGAAATTTAATTTAAGTATCTGTCTTACTTTATATAATCCAGATAAAACTGAACTTGAAAATTATCTTAAGAGTTTCAATAAAATAAATCAAAAAATAAAAAAAGAGTATCCGAAAAAAATAAATAATCTAATAAATTTTTATTTAATTTCTGATAATCCAAATCTTGACCAAGAAAAAGTATTTAGTAATATTAAGGAAGAATTTTTGAAAATTGAAAATTTAACATATTTTAAAGCAACAAAAAATCTTAAAAGAATTAATCAAGTAATCAATAAAGCCGATAAAATTAGTGGAAAATTTGTTTGTATGTGTGACCCTGATGATATTATTTTAGTAGACGAAACAATTTATATTGCACTTGAAATGGATAATTTAAATGAAAAATCATTTATAATTCATGCTTATAGAAAAGCACGAACAATTCAAAAAATAATTTGGGAAAATTTAGAAAATATTGATTATTCAAAATTTTTTAAACCAACTTCTTTTAACCCCAATACAATTTATCCCAATTATTTTCTAAAAAAATTACAAGAAGAAAAGTGAAATTTTCCCTTTTTACAATGATCTGATGATGCACTTGCAATTAAATCAAGATATTATGATTTAATTTATGTTTATCTTCCCAATTTTGCTCCTTATTTAAATAATCCTGGAGCAGGTGTTTCAATATCAAAAAAAGATCATTATGATATTGAATATTATAATGCTTCTTTTTCTTTAGTTAAATTTTTAGGAAAATCAACCGATAGATTAGATAAAATTATTATCAACGATAAACCCAATAAATTTTTTGTAAGAAATGTCTATAATGATCTTTTCTTTTTTAAAACTAATAGATTTAATAAGACATGAAAATTTATAAAATTTCTTATTATTATTGATAGAAAAATAAGTAAAAAATATATTCCTTACACTTTTAGCAAAAATACTTTTTGATTTAAAGTTGGCTTAACAATTAGCTTATTTTTAAAAATAAAATTTTAATCTTACCCATTTCAACTAACAAAAATATTATCATTTAATTCTTTTCAAATTGGATAAGAACGATAAATCATTTTTGAATCAAAATCATTATAATTAAATACAATTTGATAAGAAGTAAAATCTTCTATTTTTGTGTCTATTTTATCAAATTGATAAATTGTAAATGATGGAGAATCAGCAAAATCACTTTGACCGTTTCCTTGATCAACAGCAACATAATTATGATTATTTTCATTAAAAAACATAAGTGAGGAAATTGTTGGCGATTTTTGTCTTGTTTGATGATTTAATAATACTCTTCCTGTCATCGGTGCTAAATTTGTCTTTGAAATTGTATTGTTTGGATTAACTTCCAATATTTTCATATAAGAATTTAAATCGTGTGAATATCATTCTTCCTTATTTAATGATTCTTGCAATTCTAAATTTGTATTTCCTCGTTCTGCATGGTTATCAAACATTGAAAAATACAAATCATTAGGATCATAATCATTAGGGTCTGAGAAGAAATTTTCAGGTCCTAATTCTTCAATATATGAATTTAAAATTTTAACACAATGCTCTACCATAAATAATTGATCTTTTTCTTGATTTTGAATATTTCTTAATGATTCTAAATCATTACTAGCATAATAATTACCATTAATTTCTCAATTAATAAATTTATCCTGTAATCCCCCATTTTGAGCATGATAGTCATAAGTTTCTTGTGCATCATAATCAGGATTTGCAATATATTTATCTCTATTTTGATCGTAAATAATTGAATAATCTCCATCAACATCACTAGGATATAAATAATAATAAGTGTCATAATTCCCTGAATAAATTCAATTTATCGATGGATTACTTAAAATATTTCCATTATCATCTAAAACTTTAATTGACATAAATGTTCCTAATGTTCGTGAATTTACATAAATATTTTGTTGATAATAATCAATTGAATTAAAATGAAATAAATCATTCGAAGACATTATTGTACGGTAATAATCATTATTTTGATCTATATAATATCAATCATCATCTTGATAATTTAATAATTCTGCTATGTTTATAATTTTTTGTTCATTAGTACTTTGCTTAATAATTGAAACCTCTTGAATTGATTGATCGCCTAGTCCCCCATTATTAGAAGAATCAGATCCTCCTCAACCATTCAAATTATCTATTATGAAATAATAATTATCATTAAAATCCTCTTTATAAATATATTCATGATTTATTGATGAATTTTGTTCCTCATAAATAGCATTATAATTATCATTTACATTAATATTATTGTCTTCAGAATTATAAAAATATACTTCTGAATCACCATTACGATCAAACCAAGTAAATTCAATTTTATCATCTCTATAATAAGGATGAAATGAATTTTGAGATTCAGCAGTTTTTTCTACTAATATATCATTATTATCTTTATAATCAACTACTAAATATTCGTGTGGATTTTTATAATCATCTTCCAAATATATATATGAATTTGTTTGATTTAAAAATTCTGAATTAGGATTAGTATCGTTTTCTGTTGTAAAAAAATAAATAATTCAAGATAAAAATAAAGCAAAAATAAAAGCAATAAGCAAAATTATAAATATTCTTCAAAAATGAAATTCTTCTCGTTTCTTCTTCTTTTCTATTAAATAAACTATATCATTAAATCTGCTGTTTTACATCTTTATTTCTGATAATTTTCAAGAAAAATTGATTAAATATAAAATATGAAAAAATAAAGAAACTAAATATTAAACGCATATATTTTCCAAAAAACATCGTAATAAAAGTCGTTGATGCCGAAAATGCATCAACAAAATTATTTGCAGTAGAATTATTTATAATTTGATCAAATGGAATTGAATTTGCACTAGCAATATCATAAATATTTTGTCATAAAATAATATTATAAAGACCATTAACCATATATTCTACATATCCAAAAGGAATGAATGGAAAAAAATCATTTGCATTTTTTACAATAGATCTTAAACCGGCAAATTCAATGAAATTATATTGTGTATCTAAATATAAATCATTAGGAGTTAAATTAGGGAATTGATTAATAATATTGGGAAATAAATCAGGAATAAGTTCTGTATTCACATAATTGACAGTTAAATCATAAGCAATCATTGTTTCGATTGCTTCAAAAATAAAAAATATAAAAATAACAATTGAAGTTCTAATCAATAATTTTTTATTTTTTAATCATTTTTTAGAACTAATTGTAAGTTCATAAGATTTATTTTCAATTGAATTAAATAAACGAAAATAATCTGTATCTTTATTTAAAAATAATTTTATTTTTAAATAAAGATAAGTATACAAATCATGAATTTTACCATTTATAATTATAAGTCCTGATAAAATTGAAAATCCAGTCGAAATAAATAAACCACCCAATGATAATGCTAATATAACATAAACATATGAATTCATATCATAAGAACCTATATTAAAAGTAAATAAATAAATAAATCCAATAGTAACAAATACGACTCCTGATAATAAATGAATTATTCCTCGAAAAATAAATCCAGCCCCAATAATTCCCCCAATTTTAGGTTTTGAAATCTTTATTGCTTTACTTATATATAAAGTGTAAAAGAAAATAGAAAGTATATGATTTCCCGTAAGTCCCAAAACAAAAAATCTAATTTGAGCTGCAAAAAACCAATGAACTGCACTTTTTCAATTAAATTTTTTATTCTCGATATAATTAAAAATTAACATTAAAAACATCGAAAAAAAGATTGAAACAAAAAAATTAAGAATAAGAATATAAAAACCTACTTTATCTGTTCCTGCTCCTAAAATTTTAAATACATTGGTATAACTGCCTTCATATAAAACACCAAATGTAAATCATAATGTTGTTCCTAAAATTATGAATGATAATAAAACTAAAAATATATTTTTTATTGATGTTTTTTTCTTTACAATCGGATTTGAAAATTTTGAGATAATTGATTTTAATCTAGTATCAGATCTTAAAACTTCAATTCCTGTTTTTGAATAAAAATTGGTTTCAAAATAAAATTTATTATCTTTTTTTTCTTTGATTAATAAAAACTTTCCATGGTTGTGGGAAAAATCATAATATATTTTATCTTTATCTTCAGATATTTTTATTAATTGAATTTTTAAATTATTATCTTTTCCATCAAAATAATTATTTTTTACTTGCTTTAAAAAATCTTCAAAATATTTTTGGTCAATTTTAATAAATTGTCTCTTAGCTAAATTATAAAAACCAGAGTTATCATATATTATTTTTTTTAATTTACTTAAATCTTTACATCTTTTTAAGATTTTTAATTTTTCAAATTGAAAAGAAAAATCATTATTTCTATAAATATTTTTGTTTACTAATATAGTATCATCATCTTTTTTTACTATTTTAGTAAAGCTTTTATTTTTTTCAATTAAATTTTTGTAAATAATAGGCAATTTATTAAGATTAGAATAAAAATAATTATATTTATTTTTATTCTTTACGATAAAATAAATATTAATATCAATTTGATCTATTTTTAAAATTTTATGTTTTCTGATTTCAAAATAATCAAACCCCAATTCAAAACCATTAAATAAAATAAAAGATGAAAATTCTTGTTCTTTTAAATTAAGACCAATTTTATAAATATTTTTGTTGTTAAATTCTGAAATTAAAAAAGATTGATAATTTTTTAAACTGTTAGAATTATTATTTTCAATAAATTGATCATATTTATTTTTATCTTCGACCTTTTGGAAAATAATTGCTTTTTTCATATTCCTATCAAGTAATAATTTTCATTTAATAAAATATATTAAACAATATTAAAATTAATTTTATTATAATTTAATTGTTAAAAATATTAAAAATTATAAATTTAAATAACCTAAATTCTCAAGGAGAAATTTTTTGCAAAAAGAAATTTTAATTATAGGTGGAGGATATGTTGGATTTTATACAGCAATAAAGTTGCTTAATAATAAAAATATAAAAAAAATAGATATTTTAGATATAGATAATAAAAAAATTCAAAAATGAAAAGACAAGAAAAATCCAATTGATGATTTTTATCTTGAAAGTTTTCTAAAAAAAAATAAATCTTTTTTTGAAAAAATTAGTTATATCAAAAAAACAAATTTTAAAAAATATGATTTTTTTTTAATAGCACTTCCCACTAATCCAAAATTAAATAAAAAAATTAATTTATCAATAAGTAAAAATAATATTTTGTATACAGACAAAATATTTTCTTATTGCGAAGAAATTATAAGTAATAAAAGGAATGCAAAAATTATAATTAGATCAACAATAAATTATAATGATCATAAAAAAATTACTAATTTAAAATTAAATTACTGACCAGAATTCCTTTCACAAGGTCAAAATATTGATAAAAATATAAACGGGCACAAAATAATATTTACAAAATCCAATAATTTAAAAAAAGAAGATATTATTAATTTAATTCCACTTGAAAAATTTAAAAATATTGTTTTTTTAAAAATTGAAGAAGCTATTATGATTAAAATTTTTCATAACTCATTCGATGCTTTTTCAATTACAATTTCTAATTTATTGGCAAATATAGCACAAGAAAACAATATTAAATTTTCAAATCTCCTTCCGATATTAAATGATCTTCTAAAAATTAAATCAAGAGTTAAAAATCCAGGATTAGGATATGGTGGATCTTGTTATCCAAAAGATTCTCGTTCTCTCTTTAATCTTATAGATTCAAAAAAGGATTTTAAATTAATAAATCAACTTGATAAATATAATTCAAATCAACAAAATAATTATAAAAAATATCTTAATTTGATTAAAAAAGAGGATAAAATTTTAATACTTGGAATATCTTTTAAAGGACAGACCAATGATCTTACAGAGACACCAACAAAATCTTTAATAAATTATTTACTCAGAAAAAAATATAATTTTAAAATTTGAGAACCAAATATTCATAAATTAAATTTAAAATTAGTAAATAAAAATATTAAAATTAGTAATGTTTCGATAGATATTGAAAATGATTTAAAAAAAGCAGATCTTATTTTTATAGGTTCAGATTGAAATATCTTTGATAAACTTATTAAAGATAAAAAAATCCAAGATAAAAAAATTATTGATCTAAAGAGTTCTCTTCCCATTAGTAAAAAAAATATTCACTATCGAATTGGTGATACAATTAGTTAAAATGAGTCTAAAAACATTAACTTTTTTCTATTCGATATATAATCCTAGTATAATCGAGTTAAATTATATTAGTAAATTTATTATGTATATCAAAGATAATTCCTTACTTGAAAAAGAAATTGATGTTTTAATTTTTGATGATACTATAGATAATAAATTTAAGGATTATTTTAAAAATTTAAACGTAAATGTATTGAATGTAAAAAAAAATGTAAAAAAAAATGGTGCTATTTTTTATTCTTTAAATCATATTAAAAGTAAATATATTAAAATAGTTGATCCAGATGATTATTTAGTATTTAATATTTTAGAAAAATTAGTAATTAAGTTAAAACAATTAGATAATTATGATTATATCATTCATCCATTTTATAAATTAAAAAATGATAAATTAAAATACAGAAAATATAAAAATTTAAGATATTACAATTTTAATACAATTTATTCAGTTCAAAAAATTAAAAAACACCATCATTTAATAAAAGAAAATATGCTTTATTCACAAGATCAATATTTAGGAATGATTATTGATCTTGATAGTAAACATAAAAAAATTAATATTCCCTTTTATATTTATAATCGAAATTCTTATACTTCAATTTGAAATCAAGTACGAAAAAGTGAAAATTATAAACATAAAAATATCGATAAAATTTTAAGTGATGTTAGTAAAAGTATTAATTTTTATCAAAAATATCAAAACAGATTATCAAAATCAGCAAAGCCAAGATTTATAAGTTTATTCTTTTTTCATGAAAAATTTAAAAATAAGTGGCAGGTTTATATTTATCTAAAAGATAAATTAAAAATCGCAAAATTTAGAAATAAACTTTGATTAATATATGCTTGCTTTCTCAAAACAAGATGAATATAAAAGCACCTTGAAAAGGTGCTTTTATATTCATTATTATCATTTTTTCTTATTGGCTTTTTTTGTTGCTTTTGCTAATTTTTTCTGTGCTTTTAATTGTTTTTTAGCTTGCTTTTCTTTTTCTTTTTGTGCTGTTCGTTCTTTTTTATTTTGTTTATATATTTTTTTAATTTCTTTTTTAGAATATTGATGATTTGTATCTTTAATAATATTATTAACAACAAATAAACGATGTTTTTGATAATTATTTTCAGAAATTATTGCTGAGAATTTATATATCTTATAAGAAGAATAAGTAATTATAATAACATAAAATATCGCTTCAATAAATACTCAAAGACTTTGTAAGAAAACAATAAATCCATCTAATCCATCATCGGCCGAAAAGGTATCTTGAATTGCCTGTACAGCATAAACAATTGCTAATATTCCTAGTGCAATTCCCATTATCAAAAATCAAATTCAAAAAATCAGAATTGGCCATAATCTCTTATTACTATTTTTTCACTTTAATTGCTGCTCTTCTTTTGCAGTCATTTTCGGTTCTACATTATTAATTTCTTCGGAATTAAATTTTGTTTCAGTATTATTATCCATAATAAATTATTTTTAATTTAGTATTACAAATTAAATTTTTAATCTTCAATTAAAACTTCTCCTGTCATTTCTTTTGGAATTTTTATTTCCAAAAGATGAAGCATAGTTGGAGCTAAATCAGCTAACTTTGCTTTAATATTATTTTTATCTTTAAATTTAGCTTTGAATTTTACATCTTTACTAGTAATCAAAGTAAGAACTGGATTTAAAGAATGAGCGGTCATCGGTTTTCCTTCTTTTGTAAGCATTACATCAGAATTACCATGATCAGCAGTAATAATCATTATTCCATTCATTTTCAAAACAATATGATCATATAATTTTTTAAGCATTTTATCAGCTGTTTCACAGGCTTTAATTGCTGCTGGAATTGAGCCGGTATGTCCTACCATATCTGTCTGTGCATAATTTATGATAAAAACATCAACATCTTCTGAATTAGCAATAATTTTATCAGTTAATTCATAAGCAGACATTTCGGGTTTTAAATCATAAGTTGCAACTTTAGGCGAGTTTACTAAAACTCTTATTTCATGTTTTTTTGGTATCTCTTGTTGGCCGTCCAAAAAGAAAGTAACATGAGGATATTTTTCTGTTTCCGCCGCTCTCATCTGCACCAATTTATGATTTTCTAAGATTTCCCCCAAAAGATGTTTCATGTGATGTGCCGGATAAAGAACGTGACTTTTTATTCCTGCATATTCACGCATCGTAGCGTAAAATATATTATTTCTGCGATCACTTACTTTATAATCATAATTTGTGACTTTTTCATTTGATCCAACTAACATGTGTGACATTTCTCGTGCTCGATCGGAACGAAAATTTGCAAATAAAATAGTATCATTGTCTTTTATTTTTGCATCAAAATTTGAATTATAAGCAGGAATTAAAAATTCATCAGTAATTTTTTGTTTATATTGATCATTAATATAATCAAAAATATTATTGAAACTTTTCCCTTTACGATTACTAATTACATCATAAGCAAGTTTAATTCTTTCTCAACGTTTATCGCGATCCATCGCATAATAACGCCCTGATATTGAAGCAACTTTAATATTTGCATCATATATTTTTTTAATTGATTCTTTTGAAGATGTAGGGGAAACATCTCTTCCATCTGTAAAAGCATGTACGTAAACATTTACACCATTACTCTCAACAATTTTTGCTAACGCAATGATATGATCAATATGAGCATGAACTCCACCTTTTGAGCAAAGACCCATAATATGAAAATTGCTATTATTTTTTTTAGCATGATTAATAGCTTTTAAAAGAACTTTATTATCTTTTAAATTATCTTCTTCAACTTCTTTATTAATAAGTGCAAGAGATTGATAAACAACTCTTCCGGCCCCAATATTCATATGTCCAACTTCAGAATTACCCATCTGTCCATCAGGAAGACCGACAAATTTTCCTCCCGTATTCATTAAAATGTTAGGAAATTCTTTTGTTCATTTTGTGATATTTGGTGATTTAGCAAGTTTTACAGCGTTTCCTTTTCCTGCAGGAGCTTGCCCATACCCATCTAAAATAACTAATGCTACTGGTTTTTTTTTGTCTTTTGTATTCATATTCATTTTATATGCCTTATTATTTAATTTTTAATCTTCCAATCTGAAAAGATACAATTTAATTCAAAAACTTTTTCATTTAAATTTTCAATATCAATTTTTACTGGATAAGAACATGGTGATCTAGGAATTTTTTCCAATCAACTTGAATTATTTTTTTCATAAAGTTCATTTAAATATATTAGATTGGATTTTGTTGTTTTTTCAAAAATATCTCTAGCTCGATAAATTGTTCCATTTACAAGCGCAATCGCTTTTTTTCTTTTATTAATTTCAATTATCGATAATAAATCAATTCCTGTTGATAAGATAATCTTATAATTAATTTTAAAAGAAAAATTACTTAAAAAACTATTTATTTCAATTGCTGCTGTAAGCAAATTACCTTCCTCAAAATTATTATTTTTATAATGATTAATAAATCCATAGATTTCTGTTCCGAAGAAATTAAAATTATCAATTTGATAATAATTTAAAATCTTTAAAATACTTTCAGTATAAAGATTAATAAATTTTAATTTATCTTTTTCTTTTAATTTTTGCATTAAATTTTGATAATTTTCGATATTTATGTAAATTGTTGTCACTTTTATTTTATGATGACTACCACCAGAAAAAATCTTAATATCAGGAAAATTATTATTAATATTTAAATCAATATTATCAACTGTTCTAATCTTTTTTTGAATTTTTAAACGTAAAGAATGAACCACAATTTTAAATTTGTTTCCTTATAATTTTTAAAGACACAAAAAAATTATAAACTTTATTATCATTTTAATAAAGTTTGCTTGTTTAAATTAAATATTATTTACTCTAAAGATTCATTTGAAATCGTAACTGAATTTATAAGTAAAAGATAAATCCCACTAAGAGCTAGAGTAATAAATGAAATTACCAACATTACAATATCATCAGCAGTATATTTTTCCACAATTTCAATTCCTGGAATTGAATTTATAATTGCTCATGCTGGATCATTTTGATATAAATTAGCATAATATAAAAAATTTTCTGCATATAAAAAATAGAGCGTAACAAAAAAAACAATTACAACAGCAATTGCAATCCCATAATAAATATTTTGAAAACGCTTCATTTTGAAACTAAAGATTAAAAATAAAATAGTAATTGCAAAAGCAAAAGAAAATATAAACATAAAGATAATTGGTGTAAAACTCTCTTCGCTCAATGTTTCAAGATCAACAAAAATTTCAATACTATTATTAAATTTTACGGTATCTGAAATTTTAATTGAAGAAACGGTAAAAAATGAAATCAAAGTAATAATTGCAAAAATCAAAAAAACAAATTTAAAAATAAAAAATTTATCTTCAAATGTTAATTCTCTTTTTTGTTTTGTTCTCTTTTTTGTTTTAACCATAATAAAATTATACAATTAAAAATAATCTAAAAATAACTTTTTGATTTCATTTAAATTGGTTTTTTTTTCTGCAGAATATAAGATTACTTTATCTGTATTTAATACTTCTTGTACATTTTTTAAAAAAGCTATTTTTTCTTTCTGCGTTACCTTATCTAATTTTGTTCCAATAATTTTAAAATCGAGATGATTTGTTTTAAAATAATCGATCATTAATAAATCATCTTTTGTAATTTTTCTTCTAATGTCTAGTAGCAAAATTGCTAATTTTAAATTTTTTCGTTCACTAAAATATTTCTCTAATAAATTAGCAAATAATTTTAATTGTTGTTTACTAACATTTGCATAACCATATCCAGGAATATCAACCAATCTAAATTTTTGATCGACACTAAAAAATGAAAGCGCTCTTGTTTTTCCTGGTTTATTAGATTTTTTTGCTAATTTTCTATTATTTCCTATCGTATTTATAAAAGTAGACTTACCGACATTTGATCTGCCGACGATTACAATTTCTTTTAAATCATCTTTTGGTAATTTATCAAGTTCACTTGTTGTAAACAAATATTTTACATTTTTTAAATAATTATTATCTGATTGATCATTCAAATCTTCTCACCCCGATTCCAAGAAATATAACAACCATTATAAGTGGGGTAAATGAATAAATAATCGATGTTTTATTAGTTATGTCAAATAAAACAAAAGGGTCAATAAAAAATTTAAGTCATCTTTCAACCGGTTCTGTAAATAATGTTTTAAGAAAATTTGATAAAGGTTCTACATTTTTAAAAACAGTAATTAATGAAGTTTCATTCCCTAAAAAAGTTACTTCTGTATCTTTTAATTGATTAAAAAAATCACTTAAATAAGTTTGATCAGCGACATTTAATCTTGTTGCATTTGTAAAAGTTTGAGCATCAGTTATCAAATTATCTCAATCTCAATTTTGAACATTTCCGAGCGAATTAAAAATATGATCAGTAATAAATTGAGCTTGCTCTGGTTTAAGTCCTGAGTCTATCAATAAATCAGTTACAAAATTATAGGTTGCATCATTTGAAAGAGCGATTGTCATCGTTTGATTTGAATAGTAATTAGGAGCGATATATCTTAAATCTAATAAAAATTCTATTCCGGGGACATCTTCACTTTTTCCAAATACAAAAAAATTGGGAATTGAAGTATATGTTCCAAAAATAAATAACAAGAGATAGAAAAAAGATCAAAGATATAAAGTTGTACTTGATTTAGAAAGAGAAATTAAAAGAAAAGCTAATCCATAAGCTAAAATAATTCCTAAAAGAAGTGAATAAATGTAAAGTCCTCATTTTACATCTTCTCAATAAATATCACCCGATAAAAAAGATAAGAATTTTTGATCAGATCAAAAGGTCCAATCTGTTGCTAAAAAATCAATCCCACTTAAAGTAAAAGCAAAAACAAGAATAGTAATAATAAAAATAACAATTGAAGTAAATAAAAATGATATCAAAATATTAATTGAAAATACTCTTGTTTTACTCAAATTTGTAAGAGACATCGATTTTATCATTGATGTTTTTCTAATTTCTAAGATTGTACCTCCAAAAAGAAAAAAGGCAATCATAATAATTGTAATTGAAACAGTAGTTGCATAAATATAACTAATAGGAACGATTTGTCCTAATCCAAATAAAAATGCAATTGGAAAAATAATTGAAATATATGTAAAAGGTGATTTTAAATATTGTTTTAAAAGTGTTTTAAAATAATGTCACATTATATTATTTTTATTTTACCTCTCTTTATTCATTATATTATAAGATATAAATCTTATCTAATTGACCATTTAAAATAATGAATTCCTATCCATCCAAAGAAAATAATTAAAACTAATGGTAAAAACGAATTAAGCATTGAATCTAAATTACCTCAATTTCATGGTTCTGTTGCTTCAAATACTCTTTTTAATCCATCAAGATTTTCAAGTACAAGTCTTATATATAAACTAATATTTTCTGAAGTATCAGCACTAATCTCTCCCAATCCTGTAATTATAATTGAAATTTCACGTGCACCTTGATCTCCTATTATTTGATAGTTAAGATCAAAAATTGAAATAATAATCTCTCCATTTAATTCTCCTTCAGGAATTAAACTACCAAATCCTGGAATTAAAATTATATCTGCTTCAATTTGATTAATTTGAAAAGTATTTAAATCCGGATTTAAAATAAACATTAAAAGAGAATTATCAAATTCGCCCGATAATGTTGCACTTGAAATTGCAGCAGACGCCGCTGTTGCTATTGCATCTCCAAATTCCAAATCAATAACCGTAATTACCAGTGGTTCAATGTTAAGATTTTCAAATTGCCCATGTGCACTTAAAATAATAAATAAATCTGATTCAAATCCAAGATTTGAAATATCTTGATTTGTAATTTGACTAAAATCTCCATTTAAAGTTAATGCATAATCACCTAATTTTGCAATATCATCTTTTATAAGTGGAACATTAAGATATTTTGTTAATGTTTGAACAAAATCAGATTCTAAAAATTTAGCAAGATAAGAATTATTAGAAGCAAGTGCAGATGACATTAATTGATTTGTATAATAATGAGGAATAAATTTATAAACATCTTGCACCGGTGAATTTAAAAACATCCCCAATACAACAGGAAGAATAATTCCTCCCAAAATTAAAATCAAAAGAAAATATAAAATAGAAATTATATAAAGAGCATTAGTTGTTTTTGTAAATGAAATTATCACAAACGTAATTGAATATGATAAACAAACAGTAAGAATCACGGCATAAATAAATGTAAATCAATAAATCTGATCTCAATTAATATCAAAATTTAAAAGAACAAGAGGATTAGGATAGGTATTTAAAAAATTTGAAAAATCAACTACAAGATAACCTGCTTCATATATTCCATAAGAAAAAGACATAATTAAAATTGTTGTCAAAATTGAAAAAGTTGTTGCAACAATTATATTAATAGAAAAAATTACTGACTTTGATAATCTCGTAAGCGACATTGATTTTATAAGTGATGTTCTTCTTACCTCTTGAATCGATCCCCCAAATAAAAAAAGAATTGTAATTGTAATTCCAACCGTAATCGCAGAAGGAATTATAATTGCGGCTGGAATTAATTTTCCTAATCCTAAAATTAAAATAAAAGGAAAAAAGAGTGCCGCATAAGTATAAGGCGATTTAAAATATTGTTTAAATAAGATTTTTGTATAATAATACATTTCTTTCTCTCTTTTTACCTATCTTTATAATTTTATTTTCTCTTTGTCAATTTTATCAGAGATATTATAATTATTTTCTACAGTATCTGATTTTAAATTTAATTTATCTAAATTAATAAATTTATTATTAACATCTTTATAAATATCAATAAAAACTTTTCTTACATTTGCAAGTGTCATTTTTTTAACATTGTGAATTTGTGAAACTTTTCCATCTTTTAAAATCACAAGTTTATCGACCAAACGATAAACTTCACTTGGATTATGACTAATTAAAACAAGATTAGCATTTGTTTGATCTAAATAATATTTAATATATTGATTAATTTCTTGAATTGATTCTACATCAAGACCAGTTGAAATTTCATCTAAAATTAATAGACTAGGTTGTTTTAAAAGTGCAATTATTACATTTAATCTTTGTCTTTCTCCTCCTGATAAAATATCACCATTTGATTTTAAAATATGATCTAATTTAAATATATTTACTAATTTTCAAAGTTCTTCTTCTGAAATTGCTCACATCGATGTGTTCAAAAATAAAAGTAAGATATCTTTTACTTTCAAATCAGATGGAAATTTTGATTCTTGAAATTGCATTCCAATTTCATGTTTAGCAATTGATTTTGTCGGAGCAAAATAATATTTTATTCTTCCGGTTGTGCTATTCAAAGTAGTTGCTAATATTTCTGTAAGTGTTGTTTTCCCGCTTCCATTTGGTCCCGTAATAGCTACTCTTTCTCCTTTATTAAAATTAAGCATAACTCCGTCAACAGCAGGCTTTATTCCAAAATATTTTTTAACGTTAATGATTCTTATCTGTTCTTTTTGATAATTTCTATAAAGTTCATTATTAAAAATTTGTGAATATTGTTCAGGAATTTCTTTTAATAAATTATATTGATCATTTAAATAAATTTTATTTTCTTCTATTATTTGCTTATTTTCAGAAATTTCTTTTTCTATTGTCGTAATATTTTCCTGATTTAAAATTATTCTCTTATCTTTTCTTGCTGCTTTTTTCTGTTTATTTAATTCAAGTTTACTATTTTTTTCTTTTTTTAATAAATGAGTGTTTTTGGTTTTATTTTCATCAAATATTGCAATTAATTTCTGATATATATCAACAACTTTTTCTTGAATTGAATAAACCTTATCATCTATTTTATTTAATTTTGAATTAACTTTTCATATTTTTCGATCAACTCTTCTAATTTTTTGGTCAATTAAATTTTTTGTTCGTCTTTTTTCTTTGTCTAATTCAATTGTTTTTTCAATTAATGTATCTTTTTTTTCATTTAAAATACTTATTTTTGTTTTATATTTATAGATTTCAGATTTAATTTTAATAATTTTTGTATTTTTTTGATCAATATAAACTTTAAATTTTTCAACTTTATCATATTTTTTTTTGATATTTCCAGTTAATCGAAATATTGAATCATAAAATCTTCCCTTAACATATTTTTTTTCTATATTAAATTTAAAATCAAAACTTATTTCTTCTTCATTTCTTTTAATAAAATCAAAAAAATTTGTTTCTGTTAATTTTGTAGAAGGCATTTCAAGCGAAATTTGTCCATTTTTTAATAAAAAAACCTTATCTGTAAGTGATTTTATTTCTTCAAGATTATGCGAAATTAAAATAACAGTTACATTATTTTCTTCAATATATCTTTTAAATAAATCAATAACTCTTTCATAAATATCAATATCAAGACCTGTTGATAATTCATCTAGAATTAATAATTTAGGTTTTTTTATAAATGCAAGAAAGAGATTGATACGTTGTTTTTGTCCACCTGAAAGAGAAATCAAAGTTGAATTATAAAATTTATCTATTCCAAATTCTTTTATTAAAATTTTTAACTCTTGATTAGAATAACGAATTTTTTTACTAACCATTCTATTAAAAAAAGCAATAATTTCACTTACTTTATATCCTTCTGGATAATTTAATTTTTGAAATTGAATTCCAATACTATCTCCCAAATCTTCTCTTGATTTTCCAAAATAATAAATAAGTTCACCAGATGTTGCATTTTTAACTGCCGAAATAATATCAGCAAGTGTTGTTTTTCCTGAACCATTATGACCGATAATTGAAACACGATCACCTTTTTTAATTTTTAAATTAACTCCTTTTAAAACTTCTCTTTTTCCAAAATTTTTATGGATATCCTTTAATTCAATAAAATAATTATCCTTAAAAATATTTTCAAATTTTTTAATTTGCTCAAAATAATAATTTTCCTGTTCATTATTTAAATTAATTTTATTCTCTTCTGTTTTTGATAAATTATCTTTATTATCTGGCTTATTAATTTTTTTTTGTAAATTATTTTTATTATCGATTATTTTTTTATATTTATGTACAACTTTTAGATATTCGACATTTAAAAAAACTGTTTTAAAATCACTTTTTTCTTTTTGTTTAACTTCTTCTTGTTTATTTTGTTTTTCGTTTTCAAATTTGCTTTTCATTTTCTTAAAATTAAATAGAATACCACTTAATAAATATTTTACATTTTTTAACTTTTATTTAATTTAAAAGTTAATAAGATTCCTTTTTAAAATAAGATATAAAAAATCCTAATAATCAATATAAAATGATATAGATATAAGGAAATGTTAATGTTAATCATCATCCAGCATTTGTCGCTCTAAATGGTAAAAATTCAATATCTGAATATGTATCAACGGCATTTAAATTAACAATATCAATATCATCTGTTTGCGGATTTAATGTAAAAAGAAAAATATCAGTATAATCAGGAAAAGTAGAATCATTTATTGGTGGAATATAATTTGGATCATATGGAATTATATTCATATCATGATAAAAAGCACTAAATAACATTTGATTTATATGATAAAAAGGATAGATTTGGGAAAGAATTCATAAAAATGATTTTGTATTTAAATCACCAAAATTTGTAACTTCATAATAGCGATAATTTATAATTGTCATCTCATCTTCAGAAATATATGAAATATCATGTATTGCAACTTGCGAAGGTGAAATACTTATTAAATAAGGATCATCAATCGTTCCCGATCCTGTTATTTCAACATAATTAGAATTTGGATTTATAAAAAAACCTTTATATTCGTTTTGCAAAACACCATTTGAATTATATTGACTATAGTCAATTTTTGATCCTTCAAAATTAGGTCCAAAAGCAAAAAATAAACATCCCCCAAAAATTAAATTTAATAAAATTATTCCTGAAGTAATTACAAAAAAACCTTTAATGCTCTTTGAATTAACTTGAATTGCAAATGATAATGCAAAACAAATTGTTGTAATTAGTAATAAACAATATATAATAACTCCTCAACCAATATTTATAAAAGAATAATCAACAGAAAAAAATTGTTGACCTTGAAATCTTGGAACTCCAACAGGATAAGGAAAAACAGGTCAGATAACACCTATTCAATACATTAAAGAGGTAAAAACAATCGTAAATAACATTACAATCATATTAGAAAATATCATTAATAAAAAAATTGAAGTATATATATAAAATCTATATTTACGACTTATTGAAAAATTATTATAAAAGGTTGAATTACGAATATTATAAAAATATATACCATAAACCAAAAATCCGCTTATTAAAAAATTAAATGCTAATGTCGGTGTTATACCAAAAAAAGGTGGAAATATTAGACACATTGTAACTAACATTATTAAACAAATTATCAAGATATAAATTGTTGAAACAGAGGTAAAATATTTTCGAAAAAACAATCAAAAAATATTTCAAAAATTTTGCTTGGAATTTTGTAATTCTTTATAGGCTTTAATTTCAGAATCTAAATTTAATGAAATTTCTTTTTCGATCGTTAATTTTTGCTTTTTATTTAAATTTGAATTCTTTTTTAATTTTTCCATGATTATTTAATTAGATCGATAATAAAATCATTTTACCATTTTAATTTGTTTTTTTATAAAAAAGAGTTCTATTAAAAAAGAGTATATTGAAATTACTATAAAAGAACCAAATAAAATAAAATCTCAAAGAATATTACTAAAATAAAAATAATCAATTTTCACTTCTTGACCAATATAAGAACTGCCTATAAGAGCATTATTATTAAGTAAAAGATTTATATATTCTTGAAAATTATTATAATGCATCGAGATATTTGAAAACATAAATCTTGTTAATACATTTATATATCAAAAAGGACATAATAAGGAAAAAACGAAAGGAACAATATTATCTTCATAAAGTATTTGAGGTTCGACAATAATTAAATTACTACTCGGATCATAATAACTTTCAGAATTATAAATTGGACTCGGATAAAATCAAGGTTGAAGCACACCCCCAAAACAAAAAGTATAAAAAAGAATGAAAACAGTAATAAAAAGAAATTTTGCTTGACTTTTTACAAAAAGCGTAAAAAATAAGGCAATCAAATATGTAATTATTGTTGTAGCAAAGAAAAAATATACAAAAAGTCCTCAGTTTATCGAATTAAAAGTTGTTGTAATTTCAGTAAGATTAATATTGTAATTAAAAAATCAATCATTATATATATATCCTATTTGAGTCAAAATAAATATCAATAAAGTTACATAAACTGTAATTAAAAAATTTGAAATAAAAACAGTAATTAAAGTAGATATATACAAATTTTTTAATTTTATTTTATGATATTTTATTAAAGTAGATGATTTAATTCTAAAAAAACATGTAGAAAATACAAAAAAAGTAGAAACAATTAATGAAGAAGAATATATTCCTGCTGTAAGTAAATAAATTGGAGCAATTGTACCAAGAAATACAATAAAAAGAACAGGAATAAAATATAAAAAAAATGTAGTAAATGAAGTAAAATATTTTTTAATATGAAAATATAACATATCAAAAAAATCTATATTTCTATCAATATAGATATTGGATTTTATAATTTCTTGTAAATAAATAAAATCAAAATCAGCTTTCCATTTTTGAATTTTATTATTTATTTTTTTATTAGTTTTTTTTTTTGTAACTTTTTTATTCATTAATTATATTCACTTATAAAATTAATTTTTTCTTTTGTTAATAAATTAAAATTATAGTCATTATTTTTTACAAATTCTTTTAATTTTTGAAAAATAGCAACCATTAATAATGTATCATAACAACAATATTTAAGCATTGCTTCTCGAACATTATGTCAACTCTCATCATAATAACTATTATTTTGAATAAGTCAAATTTTTGCTTGCTTTGCTGATTGATCACCTTTTTGCACTCTTTTATCTAAATTTTTATAGCTAATATCTGAAACAAAATGAGGTCCAATTACTTTTATTGAATAAGAACCTAAAAAATCAGGAGAATAATATCAATAATTAGAAAATGGATCCATCATATCTAATGTTTCATTTCATATTTTTATTAAAAACAAATAATCAGGATTTTTTTGATTATTTTCAATGCGATTAATATAATTTAAAATAATTCCTTTTTCAAATTGCTTATTATATGAAACATAACTTCCACTCCCATATTTTTGCATATCTTTTATGAAATTTTTTCAAAATTCTTCATAAAAATTTTTATTATTAGAAGCTAATCATTCTAAATGAACAACATTTTTTCCTGTTTTAAAATCAAAGTCTTCTTTATCCAAAATTACATGAATTGAATACTGATAAGGCACTTGTTCATATGTTGACATATTTTTAATTCGCGGAATTGCTTGTGAAACTGTTTCAAAATCATACATATAAATTATTTTTTGATATTCATTTAAATGAATCTTTATTTTATCAAGCAAATTGAATTTTTTATTTGTAAGAATTGAATTTTTTTGAATAATTCTTTTATATTTTTTAGCATTATTGTCTTTTTTTAAAAAATTTATAAAATCTGCATTTTGTAAAATTTTTAAATTCTTATTTTGTAAAATTGTTTTTATTTTTAAATTGGTATTTTTAAATAAAGAAGGAGAAATAAGATCTAAATTTTCTATTTGATCAATCTCCCTAATTTCATTATTAAATAGATTGCCTTTTTTTTTATTATTAAATCAACTATCTCCACCCAATAAAAAAATGCTTTTATAAATAGATACACCCATATATTTTAAAAAAAATGAAAAATATTCTGAATCTAAATAAGAAAAGTTTCGTTCTTCAAAATAATTTTTTTTTGGTAAATTAGATTTTCGTTGATTTAATTTTATTTTTTCTAAAAAATTATCAAAATTAGAAAATATATCATAATATTCTTCTTTATTAAAAATTTCCTTTATTAAAAATCCTTTTCCTTCCGAAAGGGATTTTTTTAAGTTTTTCGGTTTTGACTTAAAATAACAATTATGTTCTTCAAAAAGATTCAATAAATTAAATTGAATTAAATCATCTATTTCAACTTGATTATTATTTGAGTATAATTCAAAATTATTATTTAAAATTGTTAAGCGAAAAATTCAATCTTCAATTTTATAATTAAGTTTTTCTAAAATTTTAGCTTGAAACATAATATCAAGAGCATGATAATCTAAACAATTTGTAATTGCTTTTACTTCACAAAGTTTAAATTTTTGATTATTCTTAATTATTACATCGGTTCTAATTTTAAAATCATTATAAGAAAAGGCACCTTCAAAAATAATTATATTTCCTTCTTCTTTTAAAATTTTCTCTGTTTTATGAGCAATTATTTCAAAACTTGCTTCTTCTAAACTAAAATCATAAATTTTAAAATTCTGATCTTGAAATTTTTTTTTGTAATATTCTTTTGATCAAAAAGAGACATCATTTCCATCGATAATTGTTGTTGGTAATTCTAATTCTGAAATATTTAAATCATGATTTTTTAAACGTTTATATCGATAATAAGATAAATTTTGTAGATCTTTGTATTTTTCTGCTGCTTTTAAATAATTGTTATCATCTGTAAGTCAAGCAAAAAATTCTCCTTTTAAGTAATTTAAAAAAGTGTATTTAGTAAAACTTTGCTTTCTATTATTAAAATTCATTATATTTTCTTTTGAAATTTGATTATAATTAGTATTAATTATAATAGAATTTATTTTAATGACTAGAAGTTTTTATTAATTAAATAAAAATAAGCAATTTAATAAATGGAGAATTAATGGCTAATATAAAATCCAAAGAAAAACGCAGAAAACAAGATGATAAAAAACATCTAAGAAACAAAACACAAAAATCTAAAATCAAAACAGCAATAAAAAAAGCAAAACTTGATCCTACTGAAAAAAATAAAAATTATGCTGTAAAATTAATTGATCAAGCAGTGACATTAGGATTATTTCATAAAAATAAATCGGCAAGACTTGTTGCTCAAATTCAAAAATTAGAAACTAAAAAAGAGAATTAAATATTCTCTTTTTTTTATTTATTATTATCCATTTTTTTTATTTGTTCATTTTGATAATAATTAGGAAATATCTTTATCAAACTTATTCCGATTAATTTTTCATTTTTATCAAAATAATAATTAAATGTTGTAGGATAATACTCATTATTATCATTAAAAAGAAATCTGTCAAATTTTGTTGGTTTTGTAAGAATATTTTTTTGATAAATTTTTTTTATTAATTTACATTCAAAAATTTTTCTTTTCCCATTATTAAGTAACTCTTTTTCTGTTAAATTTAATATATTTTCAGTTAAAATTCAATTTATTGTGTAAAAAATTGTTTTATCTCCTTTAAAATATAATTTAATATATTTTAAACTCTTTTTACTCTCGTAATTAAAATTAAAAGGAAAATTTTCTTTTACAATTTTTGGAATTTTATAATTTATTGGATGACGGGAAAATGTCGCTAGTCTTGCCTCATCTTTAATTGTTCTTAAATTAAATTCAAAATTAAAAAATTGTGAAACAAACACACCTTTTCCTTGTAAGGAAAATAGAAAATTTTTATCTACTAATTGACGAATTGCCTTTCTTACCGTTTCTTTTGAACAAAAAAATTGTTCGATTAATTCTTTTTCAGTTGGTATTTTATCACCAACTTTATACTTCTTTTTTCTTATATCAATAATTATTTTTTCTACTATTTCTTGTTGTTTCATATTGTAATTTATTTTAATTGTAAAATTTAGACATTAAAATTATAACATTCTTAAATTTAATAAAAATAACCTTAAAATAAGGTTATTTTTATTCTTTTTTATTACTTTATTATTTATTATTTTTTTCTCATTCTTTATAAGTAAATCCTTGTTTTTTAAGCATTTGTAATTCTGCTTTAAATGTGTCTGCTTCAGCACCAAAGATAATTTGCATTGAAATTCCACCAGAAAATTTAACGATTCCTTTTGCGCCCAATTTTTTCTTAATACTTTCTTCATCAACTTTTGTAGGATCAACAACTGAAAGTCTCAAACGCGTAATACAAGCGTTAATTGATTTTAAATTGTCAAAATCACCCAAATACCCAAGTAAACTTACTGTTCTCTCAAAACGAGGATTATTTTCATCAAATTGTCCTCTTTTACTTGGAATAGAGGTAGATTTTTGCTCTTTTTTCGATTCTTTGGCTTCTAAATAATCTTTTTTACTTACAAGTTTCATTTCTTCATCATTATCACCACGACCAGGTGTTTGTACATCAAATTTTAAAATATATCAACGGAAAAAGAAATAATAAATAGGCATATAAATTATTCCAATCGGAATAACAACTCAAGCTGTTGTATTATATCCTGTTGCTAAAGGTAAAATTCCATATAAACAATAATCAATTATTCCACCAGAAAAAGTTAAACCAATTGAAGCTCCTAAAAGATCATCAACTCAGAATGAAATTCCTGCCATCAGTACATGAAATATATAAAGCATTGGTGCTAAAAATAAAAATGTAAATTCAATTGGTTCTGTAATTCCTGTTAAAAATGTTGTAAGAACTGCTGCTCCAATTAAAGATGTCGCCATTTCTCTATTCTCTTTTTTTGCACACATTATCATTGCAAATCCTGCCGCAGGAAGTCCAAATATCATAAATTGATATTTACCTTGTAAATACTGCCCTGGATTTGCACCCTCTGTTATACAATACACACATTCATTAGTCCCACTTTGAAAATCTAAACCTTGAACGGGAAGAAGATAATTATTAATATCTGTTGATGTACCTCCATTTCCGCTTGGATCAAAAATTCAATATCCATTTAAATTAATAATATTTGATATTGCATCATTTTGTGTAACTCAATATTCTGTAGCTAATGAATTATAATCAAGTCCATAATTTTGAATAGCAAATCACATACTTTCATCTCCAGCAGCGACGACTAATTTCTCTCCTGTACTTGGATCAACAGCTATTATTTGCCCCCCCACCGATGTAAATCATAATGGTGTATAAAAAGCATGATGTAATCCAAATGGAACCAATGCTCTTTCAATAATTCCAAAAAGTAAAGCATCAAATCCATAATTCATTCCTAGTAATAATTGACCAAACGAATCTAATCACATTCCAATTAAAGGCCAAGTTACCAAGAATGCAAAAGCAATTAAAGGCATAAACATAAATGCAATAATTGGAACAGATCTTGTTCCATTAAAAAATCCTAAAAAATTTGGTAATTTTAAAGTATGAAAACGATTATATAATCAAGCAGCAACAAACCCAACAGTAATACCTCCAAATACAGATGTTTGTAAAGAGGTAATTCCCAATGTTGTTCCGACAACAGAGGTAGGCACATCATTATATCAAAGAATCTGATAACTAGTTAAAATACCATTATTATCAATATTTTCAAATATCAAAACAGATTGTGTAACACAAAAAACTACATAACCTAAAAACCCCGTAAAAGCAGCAATTCCCGCTTCATCGGTATATGCAATTGCAATCGCGACAGCAAACAAAGCTGGTAGTGTTGCAAAAATAATATTACCTATATCTCGCATTATTATCGGAATTAAATATCACGCATTTGTTTCTTTATCTAAACCAACCGTATCCATAATATTAATGATTCCCGACCCTACTCCTAAAAATAGACCTGCAATTGGAAGAACTGCAATGGGAAGCATTAATCCTTTAGAAAGTTTAGATAAAAATCCACGAACCCCTTCGCTCTTATAATCTTTTTTACGAGTATATTCTATATTTTTATCCATTGTATCCCTTTATAAAATTTTAATTAAAATTAATTAATTTTTTCTACTTGTTTTTTTTCTTTTTTTGAATCATTTTTTATTTTTTTTTTGTTTAAAGAATTAGTTTTAACAACTGAATAATTTCTTCATTTTGCAAAATATTTTTTCATAAATATTGCAATAAATTGAAAAAATATGTAAAGAACTCCACAAACTATTATTGCAACTCTATGAATTTCATCATCATTTAAAACTACATTGTAGGCATCAACACCAATTAAAATAATAATTGTTGGAAATATGATCATAAATAAAATACGTGAAAAAATATTAAAAAATCGATATCAAAAATATCCTGTTTTTGGTTTTATTTTTTTGTCAATTTTTTCAATAAAATTATTTATTGAATTTTTAATCTTAAGATAAGATTTTTTTATTTTTTGTTTTAAATTGACAAAAAATTGTTTAAATTTTGACATTTTTTTCCTTTAATTTATTAAAAATATATTTTTTTAAAAAAACAATATCTAATAAAATTTAGACAATATATCTATATTTGTCTCAAAATTTAATTTATTGTTTTCTTTTTTTAAACAAAAGCACTAATAGCAAGATAAAATAATCCCAGTCCAACAAGTAAAAATAGAAAGCCTGTAAAAATTATTATATGATATTTATATTCATATCAAAATCCCCTAAAAGAACCAATTGACTTATTTTCTCTATCTCTTCTAACTCTTGAATTTCATTGATCTCTTTTTTGTGAAAAATACATTCAAAAAAATCAAACAGTCAATGCAAGAAAAACTACCGCTAATATTATTTCTACAATCGCAACTGTTTGATCTTGATTTTCTAAATTTTGCGCAAAAAAAAACCAACTTATATTCATTTGTATTCCAAGAAAAAACAATAATTTAATTTTACATAAATTTTAATTTATTCAATCAAAATCAATCAAAATTATTACCTTGTATATACAACATGATTATCTTTAAATTTCTTATTTTTTCCATTGCTATAATTATTTGCAATAAATCTTTCACCTATTGGTTTATAAACATTAAAAAAAGAATGACTTTTTAATGAATCTTTTGAAATATAAAATAATAAATCTTTACTTTTTGAATTTTTTAATTTATTAATTCAATCCTTTGAAATATTTATTGTTTCTAAATATTTCCCTTCATAAAAAAAGGTAATTCTTTTTGCAAATAATTGAATAAATTTTAGATTATTCACAAAAAGAAAAATTGTAAATTTATAATCTTGATTTATTGTATTTAAATTTCTAATTACCTCTGATAGTTGAATATTAAAATCATTTAACAAATAATCATCAACGATTATTAATTTACTATTTATAATCAATAGATTTAAAATTTGAACTAAAATTTTTTCATTTACATTTAACTTTTTATATTTTTTTGTCCAATTTTTTTCATCAAAATTTAAGTAATTAGAAAAATTTTTTAATCTTTTGATAAATAAATTTTTCTCATATTTATTAAATTTTTCTTTTTTAAAATCCTCATATTTCTTATAAGTTTGACTTAATTCTTCTTTTAATTTTAAAATTTGCTGATTTTTATTTAAAAGCGCTTTTTCACTAAATTTATCCTCTTGACTTTGACTTTCGTTAATTGTGTTTTTTAAAAAAATTTTTTTTCGTTCATTAAAAAATTGCTTACTTTTATTTATCAATAAACGATTTTTAAATAATAATTCATTTAAATGATTTTTCCTTTTTTGATAATTTATTATTTTTTCATTTAATTCTTTTTTTAAAATGTATTTTTGTAATTTTTTTCGATCCCAAGAACTTTTAATTTGTCAATCATAATAATTTTTATACTTAAAATAAATTTCTTTTATTTTTATAAAAATAATTTTGTGAAATTTTTGCAAATAATCAAGATCATAAAAAAAATAAGTATTATTAAAAAAATCAACCAAATCTATAAAATAATTCCGTAAATTTTCTAAAATAAAAATTTGATAATTATAATGTCTTAAATCAGCAATATATAAATTTATTTCAAATTCGTCTCTATTTTTTAAATTTATATCTCCTTGCGTTTTTTTAATATCAAAGATTAAATATTCTACTTCTTTTATTTTATTTCTTACATATTGACTAAGATAATTATATGTAAGACGATTAATTTTGGTATTTATAATACTTTTTTCAAATAAAAGATTATTAATATAATTTTTAAAATTTTCAATTTTTTCTTTAATATTTTCTTTTATTTTATCTTCATTTTTGCCAATAATATTTAAAACATTTTTTCACACATATTCAATTCTAGATTCTGAAATATTTTCTTTTTCCAAATTTTTTATCTGTAAAAACAAATGCATTCTAATTGGATTTGTCAGTAAAAAATTATGTTTTTCTCCACTTTCAGATATTAATAAACGCACAAATCTTTTTATTTCATTTTTAATATTATTAAAATCTCTTTGATCCAAAGAATATTTTTTAATTAAATTAAATTCTTTTAAGCTTAATGAATATCATGATTTATTAAGATTTCTAAAAAAAAGCAAAGTTTCTTTTCATTCTATTTTCTTATCTTTTAATTGATTAACATTAAAAAAATATTTTTTATTGATATATTTTAAATTTCTTTTATAAAAATTTTTATCTTTTTTAATATTTAAATTAATTATTTTAATTTCATCTAAAATTTTAATTAAATCAAAATTATTATTTTTAAAAAATTTTCTTTTTTCATCTTTAAAAAAATCATCTATTAATTCTTTTAATGAAATATTAGATTTTGGTAATTGATATCTAATTACTTTTATTTTTTTTTCAAGTTTATCTATTTCTTCTTTCAATTCATGAATTTTTAAGTTATATTCTTTTCTTGCATAATCAGATTTTATAAACTTATAATATAGATTAGTATCAACATTATGTCGATTGGAATAATTTTTATTTAATAATAAATTTGCTCTTGAATATCTTAATCCTTGATCAAAGATAAATTCTTCTGTTCGTTTTCTTTCATTTAAATTTTCAATAAATAATTGTTTTAAACTCTCTAATTGAACTCTATCATTACTTAAAAAAGCATGAATTTCACCATTTTTTATATTTAAAGTGAAATCATTAATAATTAAATTAAGATTTTTATCACGAAAATCAAGATTATTAATTTTCAAAAATAAAGATTTATTTAATTTTTGCTTCATTTTAATTTCCTTATTGATCTATTTTAGGTTTAATAAATTGCGTTAAATTCAAATCACTATATAATCAAGAATAGACAAAATGATTTTTAGTTATATTTTTCTTTACTGGCAAAATTAAAAGTTCAATGTTCAAAATATAATTTTTATTAAAATCAAATAAATTTTTATTAAAATCATATTTTAGATCTTTAAAATATGAGAAAAATTTATCATAAATTAAATCTTGGCTTTTTAAAACTATTTCTCATGTAATTGGGTGATAAGGATCTTCTATAATTTCTTTAATATCCCCACCTTCTACAATTCTATTGTCAAAAATAACAATACACTCATCAACAATTGAACTTAATCAAGCAATATTTTTTGATGTAATAAAAATTGTTAATTTACCATGAAATCTATTGATAAATGATTTTAAATCAAGAATTTCATTAGCATTTAATTTTTGATCAATATTATCTAAAATAATTAATTCTTTTTTTAAGATCAAGGCTTTTAAAATTGCCAATTTTATAAGTTCAATTCTTTTGAGATCTTTATAATGCTTATGATGATATGATGTTCCTATTTCTCAATTAATCATTACATAAAAATCAATTAAATTTTTATTAGCAAGATCTCTATCTAATTTAAAATTTAATAAAAAAAATAAATAAAGTTGTCTTCCAATTTTAATTTTTTTATTAAAAGAAAAATTGTTATTTTCTGAAATATAAATATAATTAATTTTTTTAAAAATATTTTTATCCTTATTTAATTTGAAAAAATTAGTAAAAAAATGATCGTTTTCAACCTGTAAAAATCCAAAATAAGAATTTTTTTTAACTCTAAAATCAAGATATTTGATTGTTCTTTTTTGGTCTTTAAGATTAAAATATTTATAATCTTTTACATCCAAAATAATTTTTTGTTCCATAAGCCAAAATTTGTAAATTCATTAACACTATAATTATCCTTAAAAATTAATTTAAATAACCATTATTTTCCATTTTTAATTTTATTGCATAACTACAAGAAATTATAAATAAAAAAGTTACAAATATTTTACTAGGAACTAAATAAGTAGAACTGAATACTCTTTCATAAAATTCTAATTTAAATGGAATATCAAAAGCATAAAATTGCGAATATGGTCTTATTATAAAACCAGTAAAAATTCTTACAATAATAAAAATAAGCGTGAGATATACAAGCAAACTCAAATTTTCTTTTTTATATTTATAAATATAAAAGAAAAGAAATTCGAGCAAAATTACAAAAATAGGCGAAATTATTACAAGAATTAATAATGAGCTTTTCAAAAAATTCTCTTCTTCTCCCGTTCGCCCAAGAAAATAAACAAGAATAAAACAAATTGCAAGAAAGGAAAGTAAAGCTATTTGAAAAATCCAAAATTGTGTCTTTATACTTAATTCTTTTTTCTTATTACGATAACTTTCACCTAAAATTCCTGCTATTAATCCTGTAAAAGGAAAAATCAAAAAAGGCAATGGCAATGGAACTCATCCATTTAATAAAGTTCTTGATAAATCTGCTATTGCCCCGTAAACAATTGCTTCTATCGGCCCAAATAAAATACCGGTTGCAACAATAGTAGCATCATCAAAACTTAAAGGAATAAAATCCCCCGCTTGAGGAATTATTCTTGTAAGAAAAGCTTGCAATAAAAAAATTCCATAAAAAAAAGCGAATATGGGAATTTTATAAATTGTTAATGCTTTTCGACCCTCTTTTTTATAAAGAATAAAATAATAAATTAAAGCAAAAATAATAATAAAGGAAAATGAGAGAAATAATATTCATCAAATTAAAGTGTAATTTGTATCCATGATTTAATTTAAATTATCAGCAATTTCTTTAATTTTTTTTAATCAATTATTTACCGTTGATTTTGAAATATTTTTTTGATAATTTAAATAAAAATAATATTTTAAATCTTCAAGTGAACTATCTTTATAATCAAGTCTTAATTTTGCTAATTTAATTTGCCCTTCGGTCAATTTGTTAAATTTTTTTTGATCCTTTAAAACTAATTTAATAGCTTCAATTTGTTTTAAAGAATTATTTATAATTTTTTCTTTGTTGAATTTTTCAATTACCTCTGCTCTTTTTAGATTTAAATTCATCTCTTTAATAATTCGATTTTCTTCAAAATCAATTAGAGAATCTGTTGTTTTAATATATTTTAAAAAATCAGAAATATAAATTGCTTTTTTCAGATAAAAAAAATTATTTTTATCTGAAAAATTAAATTTAAAACTTAGTTTATTATTAATTTTACAAAAAATTCTATAAATTTCCTCATTATTTATTTTATTTAATCTAATTTCTAAATAATTATTCTTCGCGTCATAATTACTAATTGAACCTTTTATTAAAAAAATTGCTGCAACTGTTATTTGATATAAATTTTTATTATTTAAAATTTCTTCTTCAATTGATAAAAATTTATATTTTAAATCATCAAAAAAATTTTTATCAATAAATATTTTTTGATCTTTTTTTATAAATTTTATATAATAATTTTTTTGATTTAACTTTTTTAAATTTGTAAAAATAAATTTAAAAAGATCCTCATTTTTTATCTTTCGAGTAAAAAATAAATCTTTTTTATTTTGAATAAGTAAAGATAACGAAATATAAAATAAGATTTGTTGCTCTTTTTTAGTTCAATTTAAATTTAATATTTCATTTTTAATTTGTTTTGAAAAATTCATTTTATAAAGTATCGATATATTTTTTAGCTGATAATGCGGCATTTGTTCCATCTGAAACAGCACCGCTTACTTGATGATATTCTTTTGTAGCAATATCTCCTGCCGCGAAAATACCTTTAATTCCTGTGCTTCCTGTTTTAAAATTAATTGTAATAAATTTATTTTTATTTAAAACCCCAATATCTTTTAAAAAGCCACTCGCTGGAATTCATCCAATATATGAAAAGACACCGCTTACTTTTATATCTTCTGTTTTTTTTGTTTTCGTATTTTTAATTGTAATTGAAAAAATTTTTTTACCATCACCATTAATTTTAATTAATTCAGAATTATATTTTAAATGGATATTTTTTGTTTTTTCAATACTATTTCTTACACTATCAACAACATCTAATTTATCAAAAAGATTAATGATGTAAATATTTCCTACAATATTTGATGCAAATAAACTTTCTTCGGAAGCAGAAGTGCCTCCTCCAATTACAGCGATATCTTTATTTTTATAAAATGCGCCATCACAAACAATACAAGTTGAAATTCCATGGCCAAAATATATATCATATTCTTTTAATGGTATTTTTTTTGGATTCATCCCTGTTGCTAGAATAATCGCTTTTGTTCTATATTTTTTATTTGATGCTAAAATTACGGTTTTATAATCCTTTTCGATATCATCAATTTTTAAAACCTCATCACCTTCAATTAAAGCCCCCAAAAATTTAGCATGATTAATAAATTTTATTGCAAGATCAGTTCCTGAAAGTCCTTTAAAACCAGGATAATTATCAATTTTATGTGTATTTAATAACTTTCCCCCAGGAACTCCTTTTTCTATTACTACTGTTTTTAAATTTGCTCGTGCTCCATAAATTGCAGCAGCAAGACCAGCAGGTCCTCCGCCTACTATAAGTAAATCTATTGTTTCCATTTATTTCCTTTATATTTATAAGAATTTAATAATCTTTTTTATATTTTTTAACTACATCAAAATACTCATTTTGTGGATAGAATTTCTTAAAATTATTATAATTTAAATTATTTTGATTTATTAAATTTTTATATTTTTTATTATATTTATAATTAAAAATATACATTGTTCATAATTTAAAATTTTTTCTCTTTATTTCGTAATAAAATTTTCCATAAGTATGATTAAAAATGGCGATTCTTTCAAAATAATATTGATAATAAATCATTAAAATAATTCCATAAAAAAGAAAGAAAAAAGAAAGAATAAACGAGGTTGGAACATCTCCAATTTTCATAATATATTTATCATCACGCAATAATTCCATACTAACTCTTACCGTTCCATATCAAAATAAATAAAATCCTCCATGAACTCCTGCTTTTATTTTAGTTGAAGTTTTAAGAAAAAGCGCAATTATGATCCAACCTAAAAAATCAAGAATAGATTCATATAAAAATAAGGGTTGTCGATAATAGCCATCAATAAACATATGATCACTAATAAAGTCCGGAAGAAAAGCCAATTCATTTGTTGCAATCTGACCATAGACATTTTGATCAAAAAAATTACCCCATCTTCCAATAGCTTGTCCAATTAAAATATTTGGAACAATAATTGAAAAAGAGATTCTAAATTCAATATAACTCGCAAAATAAGTTGTGTAAATATAAAGTCAAATTAAAATTGCAAAAATTGATCCTAAAATTGATCTTCCTTCTCCAATTTGAAAAAGAGAGATAAAACCATTAAAATCTTTAGGATTAAATAATAAATATCATCACCTAGCACCAAAAATAGCGACAATTACACCGACAAAAAATAAAAGAAATAAATCAAATGTTTTATATTTTTTCTTTTTTCATTCGATATAACTAATAAGAAAAACAAATATAAAACCCAATAAAAGCATTAAACCATATCATGGAATTGGAATAGGACCTATTCAAAAAGCAATTGCAAAATCTGAATTAACTTCTGTTATCAATTTTTATCATTTATTTAATTTTATTATTTAATTTGATACGATTATTTAAATCTTCAAGCGGAAAATACTTATCATATTTCTTTTGTTTAAAATTCATCACTGCTATTTCAACAAGTTCAGCTATATTTCGCCCAACTAAAATTGGTAATTGAATGATTGGAATTTCAACTCTCTTAATTGTTTTTGTTGAAAAATTATTTCCTAATCGATCGTAATCTTTTTCTTTATTTGAATTTGTAAAATTAATAATAAAATCTATTTTTGATTCTGGTTTAATGATTTGCGTTCCTAAAAGCTTTTTAATATTTATAATTCCAATTCCTCTTACTTCTAAAAATTCCCGTGTAATTCTTGGGCTTTTACCATAAAGTTCACCGGCCACACGAAAAACATCGATTGCATCATCACCTACAAAAAGATGTTTTCTACTGATTAATTCTAAAGCGACTTCACTTTTTCCAATTCCACTTTCTCCTGTTAATAAAACACCCATTCCATATACAATAAGCATTGTAGCATGGATTCTTTCAGGATTCTGTGTAATTTTTACAAGATAAGGTTCAATTGCTGCTCTTATCTCAGTTGATGGTTGATTTGTTTCTAAGATAATAAAACCTATCGTTTTTATTATCTTAGAAATCTCTTGATCCGTTTGTTTTTTATTTAGAACAATTATTTTATTATCTTTAAAAATTTTTTTAAGTCCATCAATAAATTTTTCTTTTCCTAGAAATGCAAAAATTTGATTAACTTTGGTATCAAAAATAATTAATTTATCTTTTGATTGTGAAATTAATAAAATTTCCAAATTTCCCGAAGTTGTTCCGACTGCATTAAATTGATAATTTTCAAAATTTTCATTTTGAGAAAAATTATCAATTTTTAGATTAAATTTACTAATAAATTTTTTTAAAGATATCTTACGCATAATAAAATTATACAATTTATTATCCTAATTTAATTTTCCGAGTATATCTTTCGAAAATTTCTTCTAATATTTTTGGATAATTTTCAATTTGATTTTCAAAATAAATCGTCTTTTCTAAAGTAGGTTTTGTTTTTGGGTTTTTAGGTGTAAAAAGAGAACACATATCTTCCCCTTTTAAAATTGAAAGTTGATAAGTTTCGATTTTTTTTGCTTTATTTATAATTTCTTCTTTTGAAAGCGCAATAAGTGGTCTCATCGTAAATAAATCAACTGCCTTGTTAATTACTATTAAGGATTCTAAAGTTTGACTAGAGACCTGACCCAAAGAATCACCTGTTACAATTAATTTTTTATTTTCTTTTTCTGCAAGAATATTTGCAAATTTAAAAAAAGCTCGTCTTAACAAAATGGTGCGATATTCAGTTCCTTTTAATTTTGCAATTGCTTCTTGCATTTTTTCAAAATTAATTAAATATAAAAAATGATCTTTTCCATTAAATTGATTAATTTTCTCTGCTAAAAGTTTTATTTTTGTTAAAGTTTCTTTTGTTGATGTAGTAGAAGTTAAAAATGAAATAAAACTTAAATTTATTCCTCTACAAATTGTAAGATAACTCGCAACAGGAGAATCAATTCCTCCCGAAAGCATCGATAATCCTTCTCCATTTATACCCGAAGGAAGTCCAATTATTCCATTATATTTTATTACATTTAAATGGTATTTATTTTCTGCAGTAAAATTAAATTCAAAATTATAATCAAAATTTTTAAGATCTACTTTTAAATTATTATTAATCTTAAAAATTTCTTTTGCTATAAAAATAATCGCATCTTGATTTGAAGAAAAAATCTTTTTTGCAAATCCAGAATTCTTAATTGTTATTCTAAATTTAAAATTAGTTCTGATATTAGCAATTATTTTTTCAAGATCAGAAATTATATTTTCAATTGTTATTTTTTGAATATAAATTGGAGCAAAAGAGTGAATTCCAGGAATATTTTGCAAAATTTGATAAATCTCATCTTCACTTTTTAAATTTTTTGCATTTAAAATTGCGTGATCATATTTCTTTATAATTTCATAATTAATATTATTTTTGTCTAGTCGATATTTAATATTATCAATTAATCAATTTATAAATTGATTACGATTTTTACCTTTTAATGTTAATTCAGAGTATTTAATTAAAATTGTTATCATTTCTAGTTATCTATTTATGCGATAAGAAATAATTGTTTTATAAGCAATTCTTAAAGCTTCAATTAAATTATCCTCCTGATAAAAAGATTCAATTTTTTCTTTTAAGAAAACAATTTTTTTATCAAAGCGATATTTATTTAATATAAAAATTATCTCATTTAAATAAAAAATCAAAAAAGCATCTTTAAAAATTTGTTGATAAAGAGTTATTATTTTTTCTTCAAATTTTAAGTAAAAATTTTTAAAAGCTTTATCTTTGAAATTTTTATTTTGATTTAAAATAAATTTGAAATTTTTTTTAGCTTCTATTAATTTTTCATGATATTTAATTTGAAACTTATTAGGAAAATCAGTGAATAGATCTTCCATCTTATTAAAAATAAAATTTAATTTTAAAAAATCTTGATCTTTTTTTTCTAAAACACTTTCGCTTAAAAATATTTTTTGATAATTTTTTAAATCTTCATAAATTAAAATTATTTTTTGATATTTATTTTCAAAGATATTATTTTTTTCTTCTTTTTCTATATTTTCATACTCACCAAATTCCTTAATAATTTTAATTTCTAAATTTATTAAATTTTTGATATTTATTTTATCTTCTTCAATAAATAAAGAAAATTTATATCTTATAAAATCTTTGTAATCATTAATATTATCAATAAATAATCTTATATTTTCAGTTATTTTCTTCATAAATTTGAATTTATTAATAATAATTTTTGTATTAAAATAGAGAAAATTTATATCATTTACAATTTTTGTGTTTATTTTTTTTGCTTTTTTAAAATTAAAATTTAAAAAATATGTTTTTAATTTTGCAAATTCATACTGAATATTACTATATATTTTTTTTGATTCTTTAAGATAAAAAAGAGGAATATTTTTATTATTAATTAATTTTCTTAAATCACTTAGAATTTTCTTATATTCAAAATCTAAATATTTTTCAATATCTAAATAAAAATTAAAATCCTCATTTGCATCTTTTATCTCTTGATTTATGAATTTTATTTTCTGAATAAAATCATCAAGATCAATTTTTTTTATTGCTAGATTTTTAATTTTTAAATTTATTTTTTGAATTTGCTCTAAATATTTTTGTTCTCTTAATTTTTTTTGATCAATTGAATTTTTTACTAAATTAAAAAAATTTGTAAAAATTTCGCTTACTTCAAAAATTAAATTTTCTTTAATTTCATTGATTAAATTAAGTTCATTAATTCTAAATTTTACTTTAGCATAAGTTATTTTATAATCAAATTGCAATTTATCAAGTTTCAAAATTTTTTGTTTAAAAACTTTTTTATTAAAATAAAATTTTAATTTATTTTCTTTTTCTAATTCTTGATAAAAAATTTTTAATTTATTAAAAGAAACATAATTTAAATTTTTAATAGTATCTTCAAGATCATTAAAAATCTCTTCTTCAAGAAATTTATTTTCTTTTTTAAATTGAAAAAAAAGTTTGTACAAATCTTTAATTTGATATTTACTTAAATCTGAATAATAAATATTTAAAATTTTTTTATTATTTTGTCTTTTTAAAATAAAAAAAAACCAAAAACTTACTATTCAAAATAGAATAAAAATCAAAATTAAAAAAACCGCTAATATTTCCATAATTAATCTTATTTTTAAATTATTATTTTAAGAATCTCTTCAATATCTAATTCTTCACTTTTATTATCTTTTTTTATTACATTTACTTGAAAGAATTTTTTAAAATTTACATAAATATCATTTTGAATTAATTTTATTTTCTTGCTACTAAATTTTGAAAATCCACTCATAAAATCAGATAAAATAATTTCGTTTGGTCGATCAAAATATTCCATTTCATTATCCTTATATAGGATATTTATTTTTTGATCAAGATCAGTTTGATAAACTCCAATTAATTTATCTTGGTAAGATTTAATTTCTTTTAAAATTAAATTACCTCTTAAATTACGTTTTCCTTCTTTAAGATCCTTTACTCTAATTCTTTTTCCCTTTCCTTCTTTTGTAAAAATTAAAAACTTACTTTTTCCTTCATTAATTTCTTTTTCCAAAATTAAAAAAACATTGATAACATAATCTGATGGTAGTAATTTTATATTTTTCACTCCACTACTATTAAGAGATGTTGTCGGTACATTATTTGAATTATATTTCAGATAATATCCTTTTTCTGTAAATGTTATAACTTCATAATTTTTATTAGATTCAATAAAATTAATTGAAGCAACATAATCACTTTCTTCTAACTTAATAAATTTTTGTCCTCCTTTAGAAATATTAAGATTTAAATTGCTAATTTTTGTCTGCTTAATCATTCCATTTTTTGTTGCTATGATAATTTTTAAATTTAAATTGCTAATTTCATTTTTATTTACAGTAAGAGAAATTATCGTTTCTCTTCCGTTGATTGAAATATATTTTGAAAGATGATCGCCGATATCTTTATATTTAAATTTACCTATTTTATAAATAGGTATTTTATAAAATTTACCTTTTGAAGTAAATATAAATAAATTATTTAAATTGGAAACCTTTATCGCTTTCCCTAACGGAATATCACCATTTAAAAAAGCAAAATTATCATCTTCAAAATTTTCTTTCGCTTTTAAATCAACAAGTTTGATATAACCATTTCTTGTAAGACAAAGATAAAATGATTCTTCAATCAATAATTCTTTTTCACTAATTGAAACATCTTCAATTTTATCTTTAATAATACTTTTCCGAGGGGTTTTAAATTGCTCTTTTATTTTATTTAAATTCTCGATGATAATTGTTGCAAGATATTTTTTATTTTTTAATCCTTTTTGATAATGATTTATTAAATTTAATAAAGTTTGATGTTCATCTATTAATTTATCAATATCAGTAGCTGTTAATCTATATAGACGTAAATTAACAACCGCTTCTGCTTGATATTCACTAAACTTATATTTTTTAATTAAATTTATTTTTGCCTGTTGTTTATTTAAGGAATTTTTAATAATTTTAATTACTTCATCGATTTCAGAACTTATTTTTATTAAGGCTTTTATTACTGATAATCTTTTTTCATATTTATCTAATTCATATTTGAATAAGTTTTTATAAATTAGAAATTGAAAATCCTTGAAATCATCAATTATATTAACCAACGTGACAAGTTGTGGTTTTTTATCCTTTATCACAATCATATTAATATAATAATTTTTCCTTAAATCAGTATTTTTAAAAAGAAAATTTATTATTGCATCATGATTTACATTCTTTCTTGTAAATAAAGTAATTTGCAATCCGTTCCGATCAGTATCATCTCGAATTGATAATAACCCGGGAATTTTATTTTGTAGAATAAATTCGTCAATTTTGCGAACAAGATCTGATTTATTTACCTCAAAAGGAATTTCATCGATAATTATTTGATTATTTTTAGAATCTGAAATCACATTTGCTTTAATTACAATTTTTCCTTTTCCTGTATGATAAGCTTCTTTTATTCCTAATTTTGATTCAATAATTCCCCCTGTAGGAAAATCAGGACCTTTGATAATTTTTCTTAAATCAGAAACAGAAAAATTTTCATTCTTAAGAGCATAAATTAAAGCATTAACTACTTCTAAAAAATTATGAGGAGGAATATTTGTTGAATATCCTGAAGCAATCCCAATCGCTCCATTGATTAAAATATTAGGAATTTGAGCAGGAAGAATGATTGGTTCAAATTCAGAATCATCAAAATTTGTTGTAAAAGGAGTAAGCATTTTTTCAATATTTTCTAAAAGAAAAAAACTAAATTTTGATAATTTTGCCTCAGTATATCTCATCGCAGCAGCAGAATCACCATCGATTGATCCATTGTTACCATGCATGTCAATTAAAGGAATAGAAGATTTTCATCTTTGAGACATTCTAACTAAAGCTTCATAAACTGATGTATCGCCGTGTGGATGATACTTTCCAATTACATCACCAACAATTCTTGCTGATTTTTTATAACTAGAATCATAATTTAATTTCAATTGGTTCATCGCAAAAAGAATTCTTCTTTGAACGGGTTTTAATCCATCTCTTAAATCCGGTAAAGCTCGTTCCTGAATAATATATTTAGAATAATCACCAAATTTTTGTCCAATTAACTTATCTAAATTTTTAATAATTATTTTTTCATTTTCGATAATTAATTTCTTACTTTTCATTTAAATATGTATCCTCCAAGGTAAATTCAACATTATCTTCAATTCATCTTCTTCTTGCTTCAACATCTTGTCCCATTAATATTTCAATTATTTTTTGGGCCGCTTCTGTATTTTTTACTTCAATTAAAATTCTTGTTTTAGGATCCATTGTTGTCTCCCATAATTGCTCATAATTCATCTCTCCTAGTCCTTTATATCTTTGGATTTCGTAATTTGAATTATCTTGTGTTTTTTCTTTTAATTCTTGAATTGATCAAGCATATGAAAATTTTTTATTATTTTTATTTGTAATTTTAAAAAGAGGAGGAAGGGCTATATATATTCTTTTATTATTAATCAAATCTTCCATAAAATTATAAAAAAAAGTTAATAATAAAGCTTGAATATGAGCACCATCGGTATCAGCATCGGTCATAATAATAATTTTTCCATAATTTGCTTTTTTGATCGAAAAATTATCAGCAAAACCGGCACCAATAGCATTAATAATAGTAGATAATTCATCATTTGCGACGATAGATTTTAAGCTTGCTTTTTCTGTATTTATAATTTTACCTTTTAAAGGTAAAATTGCCTGTATTCTTCGATTTCTGCCTAGCTTAGCGCTACCTCCAGCAGAATCACCTTCTACAATAAAAAGTTCTCTTTCTAAGGGATTATTTGATTGTGCGGTTACTAATTTTCCTGCAAAAGATTTTTTTGATTTTACATTTAATTCTCTTGTTACTTGTCTTGCTTTTTTTGCTGCTTCGCGTGCTTTTCTTGTTGCATAAGCATATTTAATAATTTCAATAGCATCTTTTTTATTTCGATATAGATAATCTTTAATCGCTTGATATAAATCTTTTTCGAAAAAAAGACGTACACTTTGCGATGCTAATTTAGTCTTTGTCTGTCCTTCAAATTGAATTAGAGATTCTATAAGATAAACAGAAATTGCACAATAAATTCCTTCTCTTACATCTTGCCCTTCTAAACTTTTTCCATTTTGTTGTAATTTTTGCTCAACTACATACTCATTAATCGCTCTGGTAAGAGCAATTTTAAAACCAGTTTCATGTGAGCCACCATCTAAAGTTGAAATATTATTAGCAAAAGAAAAAATATTTTCATACATTGATTTTGTATAACAAAAAGAAATTCTTGCCATTATTTTTTTATCTTTATTTAAATTAAAGTTAACGGTATTTGTAATTTTAATTTCATCTTTTGCTAATTCCTCAATATAAGAAGAAAGACCTTTTGGAAAATGAAAAGTATATTGATCTTCATTTTTTTCATCATGATATTCAACGATAAGATTAGGATTTAAATAAGCGATCTCTTTGATTCTTTCTAATATTTCATGAGAATTAAAATTAATTGTAGAAAAAATATTTTTATCGGCCTTAAATTCAATTTGTGTTCCAGTTTGATTTGTATTTCCGAGTATTTTTAATTTGCTTATTGTTCTCCCGCCATTTCTAAAATAAATTTGATATTCTTTATGATCTTTTCAAATATTTACAATTAAATATTCTGATAAAGCATTTACAACAGAACCACCGACTCCATGTAATCCTCCTGAAATAAAATAAGCAGAATTTTTTCCTCCAAATTTTCCCCCAGCATGAAGAATAGTAAAAATTGTTTCTACGGTTGTCTTATTTGTTTTAGGATGAATATCAACCGGAATACCTCTTCCATTATCTTTTATAATTATTGAATTTTTTTTAGTAAGAGTTATTTTGATTTTGTTTGCAAATCCAGCAAGATATTCATCAACAGCATTATCAAGAATTTCTTTAAATAAATGATGTAATCCTCTCGAACTGGTATCACCTATATACATTCCTGGGCGTTTACGCACAGCATCTAAATTTTCAATAATTTCAATTGAACTTGCATTATAATCTTTTATTTTTTTCATACATAAATTTTGCTTATTTTATATTATAAAAGGAATTATTAATTAAAATTAATAAATAATTAAAATTTCTTACCCTTGCTTTTAAAAGAGAATCTTTTAAATTAAGATAAATTTTTAATAATTGATGTCCTTTTATAGCATCAAATTCCTCTTGATTTTGATTATTAAAATAAAAATTTAAAAAAATTTTTAGTTCACTCATATAAGAACAATCTCTATGATAAAAATTAAATAATTTAATTATAAAATCAAATCGATCTTCAATCTTTAAATTTAAAACTTCTTTATCAATTAAATCATAAAAATTTTCTTTTGTACTTTTTTTTGTTTCAATTTTAAAAATATAATATTCAAAAAAATATTTGTTAAATTTTTTTTCTCTGTAATCAAAATTAATTAAATTTGTAATAAATGAATCTTTATAAAATTTATCGTTTTTTTTTAATCATTTTTTAAAATCTTGATCTTTTTTAAAATTTGTTGAATTACTCATCTTATTTTCGTTTTTTATAAGTTTGACGATTTTTACCTTTTAATGCATTCATTGTATTTCGAATTTGTGCTTCAGAAGGTTTTCTTCCCATTGATTGAAACATCGCTCTTATTTGTTGTTCAGAAATTGGTGGATTTTTTTTGATCTGTCTTTCGATTAATTTTTTTGTAAAGTAAAATGTAAAAAATATTGTAATCGGTAAGAGACAGATAAAAACAATTGCTGTAATCTCTCAAGCCATAAATTTATTTCTCCTTCTTATTTTTTTTTGTTTTTTCTTTCCCTTGAGTTTTTGTTTTCTCAGTTTTAATTTGTGCTTTTAATTCTTTTTGCTCATTTTTTAATTGAGTTTTTAATTCTTTACGTTCTTTTTTTGTCTGAACTTTTTCTTGTTGTTTAATATTTTTCTGCTCAATTTTACTCTTTAAATTTTCAACATTTTTTTGATAATTAATCTGTTCTTTATGAATCGATAAAAGTTCTTGTGCTGATTGTGCTTTTTGTTCTTTTACTTTTAGTTGATTTTGGAATTCAACATTTTCAATAATAGCTCCTCTTTGAACTTTTGGTTTATCTTTATCAAAAATTGTTTTTGATTTAACTCTTCAATTTTTAATTTTATTATTTAATTTTGGTCCATAAATATGTCAACGCGCAAAAAGAATAATAACAATTAATAATATTATTATTCCTAAAAAAAACATATGCAATAAAAAATATTGTAGTCACATTTCCATAAGTTAATTATACATTTTTTCAATCCCTTTATAATACTTTGCATTTTGTCCGGATTTTATAAATTTAACAAGATTTTCTTTGTTTTGAGATCAATAAATTTTCGAATAATTGATAAAATTTTTGTCAATATAACTAACTTTAATATCCGGAATTTTTTGTTCAGGAGAATAACGAAAATAATTTTCCCTTAATAAAATAGAAGCACAAAAACTATCAAAGTTTTGATTTACAAGTAAAGATGAAGAAAAAAGGGATGAAAATTGATTATTTCTCATACTATCAAAATTAATTATTTTTTTGATTTCAAATTCAAGGTTTTCAATATAATTTTGTCCAAATGAAAGAACTTCAATATCTTCAATCTTAATTTTTAAATCACCCAACGCAAGAATTACACCGACCATTACAGGATTATTGGCTCACAATCCTCCATCAGCAAAATAATCTTCTGTAAAAGATGATTTAATTGGCTCAAAATAAAAAGGAGCCGCGCTTGAAGCATAAATTGCATTTCTTACTAATTCTTTTCGATGTTTTTGATTTACACTTTCAAATTGTTTAGAAGCAAACATAACCGGTTTACCATTACTTACGTTTGAAGCGCAAAAAACAAAACTTTTTTTCACTTTTTTTTCAAAGTCATCAAAATTAAGATCACCTAATTCTTCATCCAAAGTTTTTTTAAATTCTCCTGAATCAAATTGAGGAAAAAAAGGTTTTCTTGTCTGTGATAAAATATCTAATCTTTTAGAAAAAATTCGATTAGGAATCTGTTCATATTCTTGATGATACTTTTCAATATCTAATTTAAGTAAAATTAAAATTGCAATAATTGCCCCTGTTGATGTACCGACTATCATATCAAAATAATCATATAAATCAATTTTATATTCATCCATTAATTTCTTAATCGCATGAATTGTAAAAAAACCCTTTACTCCTCCCCCATCGATCGCAAGAATACGAAATTTCTTCGAAATTTTAATATTTCTATTTATATTTTCTTCATTATTATTCATTTTTAAGATCCTCTTCCTTTATTTTTGTTGGTCCACCCATCATTTCATCTGTTCCTTTAGAAGATTTAGGAAAAGGAATTACTTCTTTTATGCTATCGATTTTTAACATAACCGCTAGTAAACGATCAAGTCCTAAGGCAATTCCTCCATGGTTTGGTACACCATAGTTTTGAGCTTCTAATAGAAAAGAAAAATCATTTTTAATCTCTTCTTCATTTAAATCTAAAAGTTTAAAAACTTTAGTTTGAATTAAAGGATCTGTAATTCGCATCGCTCCCCCACCAATTTCAATCCCATTTAAAACAATATCATAGGCTTCTGAATTTAATTTAAGTAATTCCTTTTTATTTTTACCCTCTAATTTTAAAAATTTATTTAATTCACTTTTTTTAGGAGCTGTAAAGGGATTATGCATTGGACTTAATTTTGAATCTTTAAGTAATTCAAATAAAGGAAAATTTTCAACTCATAAAAATGAAAATTGTTCTTTTTTCATTAATTTATTTTCGTTTGCTATTATAATTCTCAATTTTCCTGCAATTTCTTTTGCTATTAAATCATCATTTTCAATAATTAAAATTGAAAATTGTTCTTCTTTTAAGATATTTAATTTTTGCTTATTTAAAAAATTTAAAATATTAATTTGATTTATATTTTTTAAATTTGAATTTACTATCTTTTCTTTTTCAAAATTAAAAAAATAAAAATTTGTTTTTATTTCTTCTTTTTTAAAATAATCTTTAATTTTTTTTTCATTAATAAATTTAGGAGAAATTAAAGCGAATAATGATTTATTTTTTTCTAAATTAAGTTTTAATTGATCTTTCAAGGGATTAAAATTGTAAATTTGTCCTTCATATCTTAAATCTGGTTTATCTGTTCCAAAATTATCAATTGCTTCTTGATATTTTAATCTTTGAAAAGGAATTTTTAATTCAATATCTAAAAGATTTTTGAATAAAAGGAATAATAATTTTTCGATTATTTTTTTAATTTCTTTTTTTGTTGTAAAGGCTTTTTCAAGATCTAATTGCGTAAATTCAAGTTGTCGATCTTTTCTTAAATCCTCATCACGATAACATTTCGCTATTTGATAATATTTATCAATACCCCCATACATTAATAATTGCTTATAAATTTGAGGTGATTGTGCAAGTCCATATTCATAACCAAGATGATTTTTTGATAAAACTTTAAATTCGCTCGCCCCACCAAAAGTTATCTTTGTAATTGTCGGTGTTTCAACTTCGATAAAATTTAATTTATCAAAATAATTACGGATTATTTTATTAAAATTAGAGCGAAATTTGATAATTTTATAGATATTTTCTCTTCTAAAATCAAGATAACGATATCGCATTCTCAAAGCTTCTAATCCATCAGTCTGATTTGCAATAATAAAAGGTAATATTTTTGCTTTGCTAATAAGTTCAAGATCAGAGGCAATTAATTCAATCGATCCTGTTGATAAGTTTTTATTAATATTTTTGCGCTTTTTAATGATTCCTTTTACTAAAATTACATCTTCTTTTGTTAATTTTTTAGCTATTTGATAAATTTTTTGATTTTGATTAGTAATTACAATCTGAATGATTTTTTCTGAATTTCTTAAATCTAAAAAAATTAAATCACCTAATTTACGAATCTTGGCAACTCAACCAGATAATTTAACCTTCTTGTCAATTGATTTTTCGGTTAGATTAAAATTATTATTCATAATAACAATTATATTTTTTAATTAAAAAAAGTTACTAATTTGTCTGCAAATTTAACGGCTGTTTTAAAATCAAGTCCAGTCATAATATTATTATCAATAACAACGGAGCAATCTTGGTCTGCTTTACAACTTAAGTTTTTAATTTTTGCTCCATTTGCTATTAGAATGCTTTGATATTTTTTCGCAGGATAACAAATTGCATATTTATCTTTTAAATAACCTCTTTTTGCTAAAAGAACTGGAGCCGCACAGATCGCTCCTATTTTTTTATTTTTAGTAATAAAATGTTCGATTATTTTTGAAGTATATTCTGATTTATCAAGTCTTCAAACATTTCCATCCCCTCCAGGAATCATTAGATGATCATAATTATCTAATTTAGGAGTGATTGATTCCAAGGTTTCTTTTACCATTACATTCAATCCACAAGCAGATGTAACATATTTTTTGCCTTCTTGTAAAAGATAAGCAACATCAACATTAAATCCTCATCTTTGTAAAATATCAAAAGATGCTGTGAATTCTAAATCCTCATAGCCATCAGCGGCAATTATTAAAATGCGATTATTTTTACTCATTTCGATCCTTTTCATTTAAATCTTTTTCAAGATATTTTTTTTCGTCTTCTTTAATTTGTTTTTTTTGTGATTTTTTTACGATGAAATTAAATAAAAGATAAAAGAAGATAAATATAACGATAAAAATTGCTAATGCAATTATTATATAAACTGCAGGGTTAATACTTTGATATTTTCTTCTCATTATTGTTTTTTATTTTTTTGATCTTCATCTAGTTGATTTTGCTGTACTTTTTGAATTTGCTTTATCTCTTCTGGTGTTAATTTCATTGAAGCATTTACTAAATTAGCATGAAATTTGATAACTGCACTTTCAGCTTTATCAATCTCTTCTTTGCTTTCATCTTTTGGCTTAACTGAAAAAACACGATAATATGCTTCATCATAATTCATTAAAATCTTAACTTCAAAAGTCTTTAAATCAGCACGAATTTCTCTAATTTGATCATAACTAAAAAGCTGTGCCGCAATCTCAACATCTCCCTTTGCTAATAATATCAAAGAATGCTTAGACATAAATATTCTTCTAAAATTTTCCATTATAATTTATCAATTGATATTTCCTTTTCTGTTTTTGATTTAATATCTTTCAATACAATTTTATTATTTTTTATCTCTTTCCCAACAATTATTACAAAATCAAAATTACTTTTTATAGCTTGCAATAACTTTTTATTAAATTTTTGGTCATTAAAATTAAAATAGATATTTTTATCTTTATTTCTTAAAAATTCAGTAATTTGATACGCTTCTTCAATATATTGGTTGCTAACAGGTATTACTGAATAATAAATATTTTTTTGATAATTTTTATCTATATAATCACTTGCGGAGAGAATTAATCTTTCAATTCCTAATGCAAAACCAATCGCTTTTGCATTTTTTGTTTGATCTAAATCATTTACAAGATAATCATATCTCCCTCCACCGATTATTGTTTTTTGTGTTCCGAGAGAATTTTTATCAGCTTCAAAGAACTCAAAAACTAAATCATTATAATAATCCAATCCACGCACTAAAAAAGGATTAATTTTATAATTTATTTTTTTTGCCTTTAGATGATTTTCAATATTATTAAGATTATCTTTTTCTTTTTGATCAAGATAATCAATAATCTTGGGTGCATCTTTTAAAAGTAAAATATCATTTTGATTTTTTGTATCTAAAATTCTTAAAATATTTTTTTCAAAGCGAACTTTAGAATCAATTGATAATTGATCTTTTACTTTTGTAAGATATTTCTTTAAATCTTTAATATAATTTTTTCTTGTTTTTAATGAACCGATTGAATTTAATTCTAAACAATAATTATTTATTTTAAATTGCTTTAAAATAGAAATCGCAAAATCTAAAATTTCATAATCTGCATAGATAGAATCAGCATTAATAAATTCTACCCCAAATTGAATAAATTCACGCTGTCTTCCTTTCTGTGGTCGTTCATAACGAAACATATTTTCTAAATAATAAAAACGTAAATCATTCTTATTTGTATCGAGTAATTTGTTTTCTAAAATTAAACGCATCGTTGATGCTGTTCCTTCTGGTCTAAGAACAATATCACGTCCCTTTCGATCTAAAAAATGATACATTTCCTTATTTACAATATCAGTCTCTTTTCCAACCGTTTTTTGAAATAAATTCTTATATTCAAATATCGGAAATTTGATCGGTTTAAAAAAGTAATTAGTTGCTAACTTTTCTAATTTTTCTTCGACAAATTTAAGTTTTAATCCCTCTTCTAAATAATAATCTCTTGTTCCCTTAATTTTTTGGTAGGCAAATTTTTTCATATTAATCATTTATTCCTTCAATTATTTCCTCGATCACAACATCCTCTTGTTTTGATAATATATGATCTTTATCTTTTCTTCTTTTTTTACTAATTTTAAATCTTCGATCTAATTTGATAACAATTGTAGGAAAAACAAAAATAGTAGTGAAAATTTCGATAATTATAAATATTGAAATATAAACAAATCCAATTAAGCAAATTTTACCAAAAATAATCATCGCAAAGATTGAAAAGATAAAATTTAAAAAGACTGATTTAAATAAAAATAAAGTAAAATTTTCCCTAAATTGAAATTCTTGGTTTTGATCTTTTTTGATCAGTATTAATTTTGTAAATAAGCTTGTAAAAATTGAAATTAAAATCACAAAAGCAATCATATTTGAAAAAGGTGTAAATAAAAGTAATGTAAATGTAAGAGTAAAAATAACCTCCAATAAAGTTGTTGCTAGTACTGCAAATGTAACAGCAAAACGATACATTATAGATCCAAAAAATAAAATTGCAATAAAGATAATCAAAATTGAAATAAAGATATCTAAGGTGTGATAATTTAATGTCGTATTAGAAAGATTAGAAACGAAATAATCAGTAATATTTGTTAAATTAAAATAAATTGGTGGCGCACTAATATTACTATCATTTAAGTCTAAAGCATAAGCATAATTATCATAAGTATCACGGTAATAATCTCTTCAATTTTGATCACTGATTGAGATTGAAGATGTTGGAATTAATTGATAATAATAATCATAATCATAATAATAAGGGGAATTTTGTAATTGATCAAAATAAGCGTATTTTAAATTATAATCTTCATCATTTGTATTATATTGATTTTGATAGAGATCGTTATTGATATCAATAAACATATCTGCTGTAATTTCTGTTTCAGAATAAACTGAAATTCCATATGTAAATTGATAATCATAATTAACGATTGTACTTACTTGATTTTCATCAGGTTTATAAGTTTCTTGATAAATTAATTTATCATATCGAATTATTTGATAATGATCAATATTTACATCATTTTCTTTTAGTACATTTAAAATATCATTAATATTTTGTTTTATTTCTTCAAGATGGCCTATTTGATTCTGTGGATCTTGGAGACGCTCATCACCCGTAATTATTTGATCATCTAAGCTATCATAACTTGAATATGTATCTTTAGTTGAGGTTTGGTATGTTTTTACAATATCATAACGATAAAGTGAATCATTTAGAAAATTTTTGTTTATTCCACTACCATTTTGGTAATAATTTAAAGCAAAAACAGCCCCAAACAAGACAGAACTAAAAATTGTAATAATAAAAATAAATTTAAAATTATTATTATTCCGTTCTTTAAGTAAATTTTTATTGTCAAATAATTTTTTATTGTTAAATAATCGATCTTGGTTTAACCCGACAAAATAATTTCAATATTTATCACTATCTTTAAATGTAAAATTTGTAAAATTTGTCGCCAAATCAATGACAAAAAAAAGGAAAAGTAAAATAAGATAATTTATCAATAAGAAAAAAACAATTCCAAAAATTAAAAAATAAACAAAAATTTGAATTTCAATCGGAAGAAAAAATCCACCTATTAAAAAAGAGATTAAAATTACAAATAATGAGGGTAAAAAAGAAACAGAAAAATCTTTAAAAATATTTTTATATTTTGTCTTTGCATTCCATAATTTATTATCAATATCTTTATATTTTTTTAACGCATAAAAAGTAAAAAAACTCGTAATAAAAGTTATTAAAAATAAAGCAAATAATAGTGCGAACGATATTGGAAGGGCAAATAAGTAAATAAAATAACTAAAAAGTAATCCAAAAAGAAGATTATTCGATGTTGCAATTAATCCTAATAAACCAAATCAGAAAACAAAAAAGAAACCGACCAATATAATAAAGGCGATAAATAATCAAAATACTCAACTTAAATCTTTTATTGAATTACTGTTGTCAACAAGATTATAATTTTCAATACTTAAATCAAAATACTGTGCGGTATCAGAAAAATTAATTCTTCTTACAATATTATTAGCTTTTGCTACACTAAAATCACCCGTAATTGCAAAATAATCATTATAGACACTTGTATTTTGATTTGAAATTTCACTGATCGTAACAAAATAAGGTTCAGCAATTTTCTTTGTAACTTCATCTGTTAAATTACCTTCATCATCTGTATGTGTATATGTATAGACATTTACTTGCGTTTGTTCTCCCGTTGGATCATAATCTACAGGAACATAATCAAAAATACCATTATCTGTTCCTTTTAGTAAAATATTTTCTAATTGATTATAATCAAATCATACAGTTCAATAATTTGAATTAGGATCAGATGAGGTTGCAGCTTCTGATTGTTGTTGATATCAAGTTAAAGCATCACGAAAAATCGTCGGATCTTTAGGATAAATTTTAACATAGGGATTACCTTTATAATAATCAACTTCTGCTTTATCAATTAAATTTCCCTGTGAATTTGAAACACTTGCATTAACACTTGAATCATCGGTTGTAACAGCAGGGGCGACAAATTCAGTTCCATTGGGAAATAATAATTCACCATTATAACTACGAAATTCTAAATAACTTTGATTGATAAGAGTCGCTTGTAAATAGATAATTTCTTCAAGCAAAGCCTCTTGTGCTGGATCAGAAAATGGTTTATTTATAAGATCATCCCCATAATTACCATTTTGAATTGAAATTATGGGAATATCAATTAAAATCGTATCGTTATCAACAATATAAACTTGACTATTATAATAATTTTCATCTTCAGATAATTGCTGATTAAAATAATCAGCTAATTTATTAATTTCTTCTTTTTGATTAATTTGTTGATCTTTTCAATCGACGCTTATCTCAAATTGATAATAATTTTTAAAATTATTTCCAATCTGATAATCATTTGGATTATTAAAATTCAATAAACCAAAAGTAGAACCTATTAAAATTAATATAAAAAAGAAAGCAGAAAAAAATGCTGTAATTATTTTTCCTCTTTCTTTTTTATCTTTATTAAAATTTTTTTGTTCTGCTTTTTTTGATTTATTTTCCACAACTTTAAAGATAAAACTCTTTAAAAAGAGATTTATTAATACTTATATTATAAATAAATTTTTAAATTTATTTTATTGCCTCAAATGCCTTTTCTGTTGTTTTTTTTAATATTGAAACAGATTTTTTAAATTGCATTAATTCTTCTTTTGCAAGCGGAAATTGATAAGTTTTAATAATTCCCTTTCTTCCTATAATTGAAGGAATTCCTGCATAAATTCCTTTTTCCCCATATTCACCATTTAAAAGTGAACCAACAGAAAATACTTTTTTTTCATCACGTAAAATTGATTGTGAAATTTCTGAAAGAACAGCCCCAATTCCATAAAAAGTGGCTCTTTTTCTATTGATAATTTCATATGCTTTCATATAAACATATTTATGAATCTCGGCTTTTTTTGCAGCATCAATTTTATTAATAGAATAATATTCTTTTAAAGGAATCCCATTTAAAGTTGCATTCTCAATTGTTGAAACAGATGAATCACCATGTTCACCCATTACAAACATATTTAATTCTTTTGCATTAACATTAAATATTTTGGCAAACTCAATTTTTAATCTATTTGTATCTAATGTACAAGATGATGAAATAACTTTTTTAGGATCAAATTTTGTCACAAATTGATAGATAGTTGTCATTACATCAACTGGATTTGATGCGATTAAAGTAATTCCATCAAAATTTGTCTTTTTAACTTCTAATGCGATATTTTTCATAATTTTTGCATTATCAGCGACCATTTCTAAACGCGTTTCCCCGGGTTTTTGTGGACGCCCAGCAGTAATTATTAAAAGATCAGCATCTTTTAAAAGATCATATCCACCACTTTTTACTAAATAAGGATATGAAGATGATGGTGAAGCATCTTCAAAATCCAATTGTTGTCCCTTTGCAGCTTCTTTATTTATATCGATGATTGCATATTCTTCTGCAATCCCTTTAGACATTGATCAATATAAAAAAGAAGTTCCAACTGCTCCTGCTCCGATTAGAGCGATTTTATTTGTTGTTTTTTTCATAAATAAAATTTCTAAATTCTCCCTTCATTTATAATCTATAAATGAAATTTATAATTATATTTTAAAATAAAAAGGCAATAAAATATAATTTATTGTTAAAAGATATAATTTTAATAATGAGTATTTAGTAATGGCATTTAAAAAAATTTACAACAATAAAACTCGGTATTATTTTTTCGTAAAAAATAAGGACACTGAAATTTATCTAACAAGAATAATTAATTTTCATGATTATAGAAAAAATTTAATTAAAATAAAGGAATTTCCTGCTAATTTTGGTTATTTTATTTTTAAACCAAAAGGATTTAATTCTTTCTTAATAAGCGAAAAACTTGATATTATTTTTACAGATTGAGATAATAGAGTTTTTTATTTAGAAAAAAGCTTTAAAACAAATAGTTTTACAAAAGGATTTAAGAATGCTAAATTTATCTATATATTGCCCAAGAAAACGATTGAAAATTTTGATATCGCAAAAAATGATATTATCTCTCATCGAAGAATGTCCAATAAAAAATGAAGAAAAATTGAATTTAGAAAAATTAATTATTAAATTCTTTTTGAAATATATTTAATAATATTTTCGGTCACTTCATCGATTGTAAGATAATCAGTATCTAATTCAACATATTTTTTTGAATATTTACGGAAAATATCTTTATTTGCTTTTTTAGAATAATAACGATAATAAAGATCTTGTCAATATTCTCGATCAAATTTTTTTTCTTCTGAACGATTTCTTTTTTGCATTCTCTCCATTATTACATCAAAAGAAGCACGAAGAACGATGAAAAAATCTGGTTTCTCGAATAAATTAATCTTATCAAGCATTGAATTGTAAACATTTTTATATGCTTCGTCCAATAATTTTGTTCTTCCTTTTTTGATAAGTTTTAGTTCAGAAAATATTTTATCTTCAATAAAATGTCGATCATAAATAATTATAATATCCTTATGATCTTTGTATTTTTGTTCAATTTCAATAAATTGATGAAATCTTTCGAATAAAAAATCAAGTTGAGCAAGAAAATTTCAAGTTGAAAAATTATTAAAATATAGATCAAAATAAGGAGAATAAACTAAAATTTCTCCCATTATAATTACTTTTTTGCCTTTTTTTTGATAATAATTTTTTAAATTATTAACTGCTGTGCTTTTCCCAACTCCGGTTGTTCCACTGATAACTATTTTCATAAATATTTCCTTTCTCTATTATTTGTAAAATATCATTTAAAATTTTTTCTTTGCTTTGATCTGCATCTATTAAATAAAAGTAATCACTATTTTTTTTAAAATATTCTCTTATTTTTGAATCACTATAATATTTTTGATATAACTCTTTTCAATATAAATTAAGTTTTGAATCTAATTCTGCTTTTCTTCCTCTTTTTTTAATACGATCTAATGTTATTTGAAAATCACTTATCAAAAGAAAAAGATAAATTTTTTTCTTTTGATAATTAATTTTTTCAAGAAACTGTTGATTAAGTTCTTTGTAGATATTAAAATTTAAAGTTGACATCGATTCTTTTACAAGATAAAGAGATGAAAATACATAATCATCGAGGAAATGCCGATCATAAATATTTATGAAATCATTATCTTTATTTAAAAATACTCCTTTAAATCTCAATCTTAAAAAATCAATTTGGGTAAGAAATGATCATTCCTCCTTATTTTGATAATAATAATCAATATAAGGATTTTCTTCCGTAATTTCTTTAATTAAATTAGTTTTTAATTTATATTCATTTTTTAACTTTAAATAAAGCATTTCAGAAATCGTTGATTTTCCAACACCAACAGTTCCACTTATTATGATATCCATATTATTAATAATTATATTTGTTGTTCTTTTTTTAAATAAGAAATAATTTCTTCTTTTACTTTTTCAGGAGTTTTATTGACCGTATCAATAATAATCATTTTTTCAACATTTCTTTTAAAATGATTTTGAATCATCGGTCTTTGATAATAATTATAATAGAGATCTTGTCAATATTTTAAATCGACATCTTGTTCTGTTTTTCGATTACGTTCTTTAAGTCTTTTGATAACAATATCAAAATCAGCGGTTAGTAAAAAGAAATAATTTGGTCTAGCTTTTAAAAAATTCATTTTATCGATTAATTCTTTATAAATTGCTTGATATGTAATTGAATTTATATTTGAAATATTTTCTTTAATTGTATGCAATTCAGCAAAAACATAATCATCAAGGAAGTGACGATCATAAATTGTAATATAATTTTTATTACTATTTTTTGCAAAAGTTTCTCGTTTTTTTTCATCTAATAATCATTGTTTAAAACGGCCCAATAAAAAATCTAATTGTGAAATAAAAGCTCATTCTTGTGGATTTCGATAGTAATAATCAAGATAAATTGATCTTACTGTCTCTTCTTTTAATAAATTTAATTGATTATTTTTTTTTAGTTCTTCGAACAAAAGATTCGAAACAGTTGATTTTCCAACACCAACAGTTCCAGAAATTACAATTCTCATAATAATATATATTTATATTCTCCTTTGATTAATAGTATTTAAGAAATTTTTGAAACATATTTTTTTGTTTCTGTATTTATCAAAATTTTATCATTTACATTGATAAATTGTGGAACATCGATTGAAAGTCCGGTCTCCAAAATAGCTCTCTTTGTTGCATTTGTTACAGTATCTCCTTTTACTGCATCGGTAGTCTCAATTATCTCCAAAATTATATTTTTTGGAATTTCAATATCCAATAAATGATCTTCATAAAATATTAAATTAAAAATAATCTCCGTTCCTAAAAAATCACGATTTTTTTCAATTCGTTCATCATTTATCTCTATTTGATCAAAATTTTTTGTATCCATAAAAAATGCTTTATTCCCTTCAAAATAGAGAAATTGAACACTTTTTTTAGAAATATAAGCTTTCTGAACTTTTTCACCACCGATAAAAGTTAAATTTTGTAAAGAACTTGTAAAGAGATTTTTGGCCCTTACTTTTACATGCGCTTGTCCACGACCAGATTTTGCATGATTTGCTTCTAATACTTGATAAACTTGATTATTTTTCAAAAAAGTCATACCTTGTTTAAATTCATTTACATTGATTTGATCAGCCATATTTTCTCCTGTTTATTTCGTATTAATAACAAAATTATTATTACATTTTCATTTAGATTTAAAAAATATAATGAATTATATTTTTAATCCAATTGGAGAATTATTTAAAACTTGATGTCCTTTTTCAGTGATTAATACATCTTGTTCCAAACGAACCCCAAATTCATTTGGAAGATATATTCCTGGTTCAATTGTAATTATCATTCCTGGTTCTAAAATTAAATTACTTCTCCCACTAATAACCGGTTCCTCATGAATATTTAATCCTACCCCATGTCCTAAAGCATGGATAAAATACTTATCATATCCTTCTTCTTGAAAAATTTCTCTTATTACTTTATCTAGTTCTTTTATTAAAACTCCAGGTTTAATAATCTCAATTACCTTATTTAAACCATATTGAACAAGATCAAAAATCTTTTTTTGCATCTTTGTTACATCATTGCCGATTAAGATTGTTCTTGTCATATCAGATTTATAACCCTTATAACTAACACCAAAATCAATTACGACTATATCACCCTTTTTAAGGGTACTATTTGTCGGTTCGATGTGAGGATTTGCACTATTTTTACCGGCCGCAATCATCGGATCAAAAGCAAATTCACAATCCTTATATTCAATCAATAATTTATGCATTTTTTGCTTGATATCTTTTTCTGTTTTCCCTGCTTTTATATATAATAAAAGTTTCTTATAAATTTGATCGGTAACAAAAACAGCCTTTTTAATTAATTCAATTTCACTTTCATTTTTAAGCATTCTTAAATAATTAAAAGATTCTGATTTTATTTTAAGCAAAGGATAATTTGCTTTTAAATAATTAAATTCTTTTAAATTTAAGAATTCATAATCTACAGATAATGGTTTTTTTGACTTTAAAATTTCAGGAACTAAAATATTTTTAAAAGGAGAATCGTTGACATTAAGAATATTAATTCAAATCAAATCCTTTTTTGCTTGATTATAATATCTATCGTCTGTTATTCCGTATCATTTTTTATCTATATAAAATAAATTTAAATTTGAAGATTTAAATGATGTTAAATAATAAACATCATCGGGATTTTTAAATCAAACATTTTTATTACTTATTAATTTTTTTAATTGATGTTCATTTATTTTCATAATCACCTTTGGTATTTTGATAATATTTTTTAATATTTTTATCTGATTTCAATTTTAAAACATAGCGAAGATAAGCATCTTTGGTATTTTGATCTAACTCTTCAAATTTGATTCCCTCATCTTGTAATTTTTCAACCTGTCTTTTAAGTAATTTTGCAAAAGTAAAATTAAGATTTCTATAAGCTTGTTTTCGCTCATGTCCGATCTTTTTTCCTTTACGATCTGATGCAATCTTATCTGCAACATAAACAATCTTATCAAGTTTAGTCATTTTTTTTGCTGCCGTAGTATGTTTTTTTACAGCATTTAAAAATTTTTGATCTTTTAGTTTGTATTCATTTTCCAATCAATACGAGGCGGCATATCCATGTAATGCAGGAAAAGGAGGTAATTTTTCATTTTCTTTTAAATTTTTACTTACATATTCAATTAAATAGTTTCTTGGATGATATTTAAAAAGGTCGTGTACAAGTCCTGCAAAATAAGCCTGTTTTAAATTACGATAGCGATTGTTTTTGGCTAATCTTTTAGCATGCGAGGCGACCGAAACTGAATGTTGATATCTTTTGAATTTAAGATTATTAAAGACGATTGTTTTTAAATAAAAATGTCTTTTTGCAAGATATTTTTTTGTTGGTTCTAAAAGCTCATCTCACCTTAAATTTTGCAAAATATCAGTAGATGAAATATCATAAATAATTTCATCATAAAATTCGATAAATTTTTCATCAATAAATTTATTATGATAAGATCCACTGATAAATCTTCGATAAACGATAATATTTGCGAGTTTTTGAATTTCCTGATATTTATATCAAGTGTGAAAAGTTTGATATCTATCTTCTCCCATAATAAAATAAAATTGATTATCAGGATATTTTTCTTTTAATTTTAATAATGTTTCATATGTATATGAAACATTATGATTTTTAACTTCGATATTTAATAATTTAATTCAATTTATTTTAAGTTTTTTTAAGGTATATTTAATTATTTTATATCGCTCTTGTGCAGAAATATTTTCAATTAAAAAAACCTTATCTACAGTAATATAAGTAGGAATTATTCAAATTTGTTTTAAACCAAATTCCTTTTTAATATTTTTTACAATACTAAGGTGTCCTCTATGAAAAGGATTAAAAGTTCCTCCCAATATTCCAATTTTCATTTTTATCCTAAATTTGTGTACACATTTTGTATATCGTTATTATCTTCTAACGAATCGATTAATTTTTGAACCTTAATTAAATTTTCTTCTGAAAGATTAATATAAGAATTAGGAATTTTTGTAATCTCAGAGGATAAGTATTCTTTTATTCCCTTTTTTTCAAGATTTTCCTTTATTTTAATCAAATTAGCCGGTAATACATCAATTATTATTAGCTCATTTTTAGTAGAAAAATCTATAATATCAAATTCTAATAATTTTGTAAAAACATCTTCGGAATCATACTTTGTTTCATCTAAAATAATTTGACCTTTTACTTTAAATAAATAAGATACTGAACCACTTGTACCTAAATTACCACCTAATTTATTAAAAACTGATTTTACAAAAGATGCTGTTCGATTAATATTATCGGTAAGACACTCGACAAGAAAAGCGACACCGAAAGGACCATAACCTTCATATGTAACTTCAGTAAAATTTGTTGGATCTTTTTCACTTCTTGATAACAGTTTTTTAATATTATCATTCGGCATATTTCTAGCTTTTGCTTTTTCAATCGCCAATCTCAATCTTGCGTTTTTGTCAGGATCATTCCCGCCTGCTTTGATCGCAACCAAAATCTCTGTTGAAAACTTTTGAAAAAGATTTGATCTTTTAGAATCTTGTGCTGCTTTTTTATGCTTAATATTTGCTCATTTTGAATGTCCAGACATAATTTTAATATCATCCTTTCTTTATTATTTTATTAGTAATCGCTTTTTCCTTCTAATCCTCTAATAATATCAATTCCGTTCGATGTTCCGATTCGATCAGCACCAGCTTTAATTAATTCTTGTGCTTGTTTTAAATTTCTAATACCACCTGATGCTTTTATTTTTGCTCGTCCATTAATTATTTTTTTCATTAATTTAACATCTTCTGCTGTTGCTCCTGTTGTATTTACAGCTGTTGATGTTTTGATAAAATTAAATCCGGCCTCTACTCCTAATGTTGTCGCAAGTTCTTTTTCTTCTTTATTTAAAAGTCCTGTTTCAATGATAAGTTTTATTGTTTTATTTTTTGTTACTTTTCTTAAAAGTGATAATTCTTTTTTAAGATAATCTTGATCTTTTTCATGTAATTTACTTGCATTAATAATAAAATCAAGTTCATCAACTCCATCTTTTATTGCTTTTTTAGCTTCAAAGGCTTTTGTTTTCATTGATTGTTGACCATAAGGAAAACCGATTACTGTAACAACTAAAACATTATTCTCATGTAATATCTTACTTACATGAGAAATTCAAAAGGGTGCAATACACAATCCTTTAAATTTATATTTAATTGCATCATTTACCGCTTGATCTATTTCTTTAGTTAATACATCTCTTTTTAATAAAGTATGATCGATATATTCATTTATATTTTTTTCCATTCTTAACACCTAACTTATAGTATTTTTAAGTAATAATCTTATGTTAATAAGATTATACATAAAATAATAGCAACTTTCGATTAAGCATAAAAAAAGGCACAAGCAATGCTTGCACCTATTTCTAAATTTTTTAGTACTTATCTCTTGATTGAGTTACCATCTATCTGCGTTCTAAAATCTAAAATCTACAAAATTCTGCGTTCTTATGGTTATCTTCTAATCTACTTCCCAATCAACATTTATTTTAACATAAAAATTAAATAATTCCAAATTTATTCTTCTATTATTTCTTGTGATTTTGAAGAAACTTTACTTCATCTTTCAAGTTCAGGTAATTTTTTATTATACATATTAATCATAAAATTTGGGAAATGTTTTTGTTTCATCATTTCTTTATTTTTATTTTGCATATCTTCTACAGTAAAATTTGGAAAAGTAAATTCTCCATCTTTATAACAATGTGAACAATATTTTTCTGATGGTGAACCATCTTTTTCTTTTGCCGGACCATTTTGATCTTTTTTTAAAGACATTCCACAAGACTGACAAATTTTTTTGTTATTCATTTTCTTCCTTTTTGAGTAAATTTTTTTCAATTTAATTATATTAAATTAATTTGAAAAATCACGATAATTTTTTCCCTCTAATTTAATTTCTCCATAAAGTAATCCTTTTATTCTCTCGATTACACGCATGATATTTTTTTTCTCAAAAATATCATTTTGTCTTTTATTATTCATCTCATTTAATAAAATTTTTTCATATTGAATTAAAGAATAATTAGAAATAAAAAAAGTTAATTTATTTGCTTCTAATCGATAATTAATAACTGGAAGCAAAAAATTATTACGAATTCAGCTATTTGATTTCTCAGCTCCAATATCGTCGATAACTAAAACATCAGCCATTTTTAAATAGTTAAATTTTTGTGCACTTGAAATTTCACTTGAATTTAATGAAATATTATTTTGATAATCAATTATAAAATCTGGTCAAAAAATATAAGCGACTTTAAAATTTAAATTTTTAGCAACAAAATTTAAAAAAGATAACATAATATAACTTTTACCAACACCAAAATCACCCGAAATTCAAAAACCTTTATTTTTTTCTTTATTCTTTAATTTATTTAAAGTTGTAAAGAGATTTTTTTGCAAAATTAATCTTTCCTTATCTCAATAAATATCTTTATCAATATCAATTAAATAATTACTTTTAGCGGGAAGGGGAAAATAATAATTTCTTGCAACCTTGCTTATCAATAATTCTTTGTTTTGTTCTAAATCTTTAATTGAAAAATTAAAAACAAATTGTCCATTTTCAATTGAGAGATTCAAATTATATTTTCCTAAATTTTGATTTGTTTCTTCAAATTGATCGATATATTTTAATAAAATATTTTGATTTAAAATAATTTCTTTTTCTGAAATATCATTACTTTTAATTGATAAAAATAAATTTTTATCAAATTTTTCTATTTTTTTTAATAAGTATTCTGCGTTATTTTTCATTTTTAATTAAAATGTCCTTGAAAAGATTTTTGTTTTCTAAAGAGACATTATTTAATTCATTATTAAGACTAAATTGTCCTCATTTAATTTCCTTTGTTTTTGCTATATTATTATTTTTTAAACGAAAACTTTGTTTTAAATAGTTAATTAAATAAAATGGATCTTTAATGTTTTCTTCTTTAATTGAATTTGCTATTTTTAAAATATAATTTTTTACAATTTGATGATTATTTACTAAATAAGAATAATCTAATAATATATTTATAAAATAATCAGAAAAACTATACTTTTCTCTTAGAATTATAATTAATTTTTGATGAGAATTGATTAAATTATCGATATTTAAAAGATCTAGTAAAAATTTTTCTGGTGTTATTATTTGTAAATGATTCCATTTTAATTTTTCTCTTTCAACAAAAGAATTATAATGATTGTCTAAAATTCGCTTTTGATAATTTTTTGTGATAATTTCTTTAAATTTTTCAATATTAAAGCCATTTAAGAAATCATAAGCTTCTGATATAATTCTTGCAAATTCAAAATTATCTAAACCATAAATAGTTGCAAATTCATTTAGTAATTTTTTTAATTTTAAATCAAAAAAGAGCTCATATTTAATACCTTTTTGTTTTAAAAGTAAATATAATACACTAAAATTATATTGATCTTTTTCTTTTTGATTTAAATAAAAAAAATCATTTTTATTAAAATTTTCTTTATTTTCAGAAAAATCATTTATTAGCTCAAAATTTTCTATTTTTTTTGTAAAAATTTTTTCCTGTAAAAATTTTAAATTTAAATCATAATTTTCCTTTCCTATTTTAGCAAGTAAAAGATTTGAAAAATAAGTATTTTCAAAAAATTCTTTACAATCTAGCGGTTTTTTTAATTCATAGATATATCGATTTTTATTTTGATCAAAATATATATTTATGAGATTTAATTTTTCAATTAAAGAAAAATCTTCGATTAATTGATTTTGGTTTAAATTTAAACTCTCAGAAATTCTTAAAGAAGGAACAAACAGATTATTAATTAATCTATTTTCTCCTTCTGCAAGCAAAAAAGAAAATAAAAAATATCCTTCTGTCCCAAGTAATAAAAGATATGTATAACTAAAAAAAATTTCATTTAAAACTGCCCGGGAATAAGGAAGGTAAATTTTATAAGTAGAATTACATTTAAATGTTTTCATGATTATTTGTTTTTTAATAAATTTTTAATATATTCAAGATCTTGATCATTTATTTGATCTGTTGTATCAATTACATAATCAAACTTAATATTTAATTTATCTCATTGATTGATCATTTCTTCAATAAAAGGATAATAAGAATTATTGCTTTTTGCTCTTCTAATAATTTCTTCTTTGTTAGCTTTTATTAAGATTAATTTATCATAATTAAACCTAATTGGAGAAGAAGAAATAATCGGTAATTCAGCAACATAATTATCTTTTCCTTCTAAATGATTTTTAATTATTGGATGAATAAGTTCATTTAATTTTCTTAAATTCTCAGTATTTTTTGTAACAAATATCCCTAATTTTTTACGATCAACCGCTTGATCTGTAACAAATTTTTTTCCGAAATATTTCTCAATTAATTTATATCCCTCTCCCCCTTTAAGATATATTTTTTTAACAAAAGAATCCGTATGAAAAATTTTAATATTCTTTTTTTGCAATTTTTTTAAGATTGTTGTTTTTCCAGCAAAAGGTGAACCGGTGAGTGCGATAATCATTTTAATCTCCATTTAAAAAATATCTTTAATTATATAATAATTAAACAAATAAAAGAATTTAATAAATTAATTATTATAATTTTTTTATGTATTTAACAATTAAGGCTTATTCAAAACAAAGTTATTTCCAATTTTATAATAAAATTGGGGGAGCAAAAAAGGATTTTAATAAAGAAATTCTTTTTGACAGAATTATATATCAAAATGTAAAAATTAATTTTTATAATAATCTAACTATTTTATTTAATTTTGATAATGATTTAGGTCAATTATTAGAAGAAGAGATTGAAATTTTAATAGACCATAATATTTACGTAGGAAGCGATGAGGTCGGAGTTGGCGAAAAAATCGGTCCGATTATCGTTTGTGCTACTAAATTTTTAAATTTTAAAGCAAAAAAAGATGCAATTTTGGAAACAGGAGGAATTAAAGATAGCAAAAAACTAGATGCAAAAAAAATTTCAATTATAAGTGAAAAAATAAAAAAATATCTTGATTATAAATGTATTGTATTGGAACCAAGTAAATATAATCAATTTTTAAAAGAAGGAAAAAACACAAAAGAAATCAATGCTCTTATGCATCATCAATTACAAAAACATTTTTTAAATAAAAAAAGACCAGAAATTTTTGTAATTGATCAGTTTGTAAATAAAAGTAAATATTTTGAATATTTAAAAAGAAACAATCAAGCAGATATAAATATTGAAATTGTACTGCAAGAAAAAGGAGAAGAAAAATATCTTGAAATTGCTTGTGCTGCAATTATTGCAAAAAGTAAATATAATAATTGAATTTATGAGTATTTTAAAAATAAAAATCTATCTTTTTTAATTAAAGGCAAAAAAATAAATACGATTGATATCGTAAAAAATATTGAAATGAATAGAAATGATTTTGAAAATTTATTTAAAGATTGAAATTAAAGCGTACTTTCAAGAACGATAAATAAAATTAAAATCGGGGTTACAAATGCAAGAATTGAATCTAATTCTTTTCATCTTTTTGTAAATATCATCATCAATACATAAAAAATCAAACCAAAAATAATTCCATCACCGATCGAATAAGTTAGAATTGAAAAAATAATTATCGTAAAGGTAGAAATTAATATTGCACTATCTTTTAGATTTATTTTTGCAATATTTTTGAACATTAAAAACCCAACAATAAATAACGCTCCGATTGTAACCGCATCTGTTACCAAATATTCAAAAAAGGGAATAAAAGGAATAATTAAAAGAAAGAGAAATCCTGTTGTGATTGAAGTTAATCCTGTTCTTCCTCCATATGCTACTCCTGTTGCTGATTCAGCATATACGATTGTATTGGTAGATCCTATCAATGAACCTGCTGCAATCGCAGATGAATTTATAAAAAAAGTTCTTTTACTTTTCTTTTGATCTTTTTGATAATTAGGATCATCTTCTAATTCTTTTTCAATCATAAAAATTGTTCCTGAACTATCAAGTAATGATATTAAAAATAAAATAAATATTACGATATAAAAATCAATATTCGTTCAAGTTGCTTTATCTGTTAACCCATCAATAAACAACAGACTAAAATCACCGATACTATTAAAAGATGCTTTATATCCATCAAAATCAAAATTAATCCATGGTAAATCATCATTTATTTCTGAAGTATAATATAAAATTAAATTCATAAATAAACCCAAAACGATTGCAAATATAATACCATAGAGAATCGCTCCTTTTATATTATAAGCTCAAAGAATTGTTGTAAATATAATCGTAAGTAAAGCAAGTAAAGCAACAAGACTATATAAATCACCAAGCTCTGTAGGTGTTCCTTCTCCTTGTGTAATAATCCCAGTATTATAAAGTCCAACATAAAAAATAAATGCTCCAATTCCGACTGTAATTGCTAATTTTAAATCATCAGGAATTGCTTTTAATAATCTTTTTTGTGCTCCTGTGAGTGAAACTATCATTAAAAAAATTCCTGAAATTAAAATTGCAAGATAACTAGCAAAAGGACCAATTAATGAAATTGCACTATAAGCAATAAAGGCATTTACTCCCATTCCAGCAGCAATTCCAACAGGAAATTTAGCAAAAAGACCGATCATAATCGTTGCAAATCCAGCGACTATTGCTGTAATTATCATAATTGAACCCTTATTAAAATTTAAAACATCTTCAGGGTTTGCATCATTTCAAATTGTTATTCCCTCTGATAAAATACTAGCTTGAACAAAAATAATATAAAGCATTGAAATAAATACTATTAATCCAGCAATTAATTCTTTTTTAATATTTGTATTATTTTTTTTTAAATTAAAATAATGATCAAAAGAGGAATTTATCTTATCAAACATTTTCTTTATTACTCTTTAATATTTGTTCTAATGGACAAAAATATGTTCCTCTTCCTGCAACAACGATTTTTTCAATCTTAGCATTGCAAATCTTACAATTTAATCCTTTTCTTCCATGAACCATTAATTTTTGTTGAAAATTTCCTTTTGTCCCAAAAGATTTAAAGGTTTTAATTGTTGATCCTCCATCTTCAATTGAGGCTTTTAAAATCAAAATTGAAGCATCAATTATTTTTTGAAATTGATCCTTTGTAATATTTTTTGAAATCTCCTGTGGATGAATTTTTGTTCGATATAAGACCTCGTCTACATAAATATTTCCTAATCCTGATAAATGTTTTTGACTTAAAAGCAAACTTTTAATGGTACTTCTATTATTTTTAATTTTTTGATAGAACTTCTTAAAATCAATATCCCAAGGTTCAGGTCCTAAATTTTTAAAAAAAGTATGATCTTTAATCTGTTTATTATTATCAAAAAGATCGACTGTCGCAAATTTACGATGATCATCAAACAATAATCAATTATCACCATTTAATTTAAAACTTAAAATCGTATGTTTTAAATCATTTTGATTTAAGATTGCTTTTTTTAATAATTTAAAATTCCCTTCCATTCTAAGATGAAGAACAAGATATTTTTCTTCCGCTTCAATAATTAAATTTTTTGCAATTTGAAAGACATTAATTATTTTAAAATCCCTTAAATTTTCTAATTTTGTTTTTTCAACATTTCTTAATGCTTTATCGCAATAAAGATTCATATAATTAACTTTTTGATTTTCTTTTAATAAAATTTCTTTTAACTGTTTTGCAACTACAGTAACTTCTGGTAATTCAGGCATCTTCAAATCTCCTAATTTTTTTGATCTAGATCATTAATTTTAAATATTTTTTTAAATCTTTCAGCCAAACTGAAGACTTCTTTTTTTGTAAAAAAATCAATTAATGCCTTTATATCTTTTGGATTATGATAAAAAAAATCATCCAATTCAAATTTAAAATTTTGATCTTTTATTTTAATTGTTGCTAATTTTTTATCTCTTAATGCTAATTCTTTTTGTTCTTCAATTTTTTTACTTAAATTTTTAGGTAATTGATCAAGATTTAAAAGTAACGTTTCTAAATTATTATAATAATTTAATAACTTAATCGCTCCTTGTGGTCCAATTCCTTTTATTCCCAAAATATTATCAGACTTATCACCGGCGATTGATTTAAAATCCGGAATTTGAACCGGACTAAGATTATTAAATTTTCTTGCAAAATTAGAGATATTAAATTCTTCTAAATCTTGTACTCCTTTTTTTGCAAGATAAACAGTTACATTTTCATCAACTAATTGTAAAAAATCATAATCTGTTGTCACAATATTTACAATATAATCATTTTTCTTTGCTTTATCTGCAATGATACCAATTAAATCATCGGCTTCATTATATGGATCATTAGCAGCAATAATTCCATATAATTTTAAAAATTTATAGACCATTGGAATCTGTAAAATTAATTCATTTGGCGTTCCCTTACGATTAGCTTTATAAAAATCATATTGGTGTCGATATGTTTTTTTTTCTTTGGAATCAAATGCGACAAAAATAGCTTCTGAGGTTTGAAAAATTTGTTGCAATTTTAAAATCATCAAACTAAAAGCTCTTAATGCGTTTACCGGTTCTCCTTTAGAATTAAAACCTTTTTTATTTTCAAGCATTTTATGTGTCCCATAATATGCTTTAAAAAGTAAAGAATTTCCATCTATAAGTAATATCTCTTTATTTTTCATAATTAATAAATAAATTAACCGACAAGAACCAAAACACCACCAGCAAGCGAACAAAATAAACCCAAAATTCCAGCAGCTGTTTTATATTTTGTGTTTCCTTTAAGTAATGTAATATTTAAATAAATACAAGGAATTGTATAAAAAAGTGTAAATATAAAAATACTAAATAGACATCCAACAATAATATTAAGAATCGCTCCAGCTTTTACAGCTCCTGAAATTTCATCTGCATAAAATGTCTGTTGATGATTATATTGTTCAAAATTACTTTGAACTCTATTAGGATTTTTTAAATCATCTTCATTTAATAATTTAAGCATCTCTTCACGTGTTATCTTACCTACTTCAAAAGGTATTTTTCGTAAAATTAATTGCTCTAGTAATTGTTGATCGGTTAAAACATCATAATTCATAGTTGATGATGTTTTTCCAATATTCCTATTAGGATTTTTTAAATCATCTTCATTTAATAATTTAAGCATCTCTTCACGTGTTATCTTACCTACTTCAAAAGGTATTTTTCGTAAAATTAATTGCTCTAGTAATTGTTGATCGGTTAAAACATCATAATTCATAGTTGATGATGTTTTTCCAGTATTCCTATTAGGATTTTTTAAATCATCTTCATTTAATAATTTAAGCATCTCTTCACGTGTTATCTTACCTACTTCAAAAGGTATTTTTCGTAAAATTAATTGCTCTAGTAATTGTTGATCGGTTAAAACATCATAATTCATAGTTGATGTTGTTTTCCCCATATTCATAATTGTTGATTTTTTCATATAAATATAACAAAAAAATTATAACTTAATGTAATTAATATTTTTTTAATAAATTAAAAAAATCATCTCTTAATTTTTTATCCTCTATTTTATCAATTAATTTTATTAATTCTTCATTTATTTCATTCAATTTTAATTTATTTTCTAGATCAACAAGGTTTCTTTCTGCTGTTTTTAAAATATCATAAACAGATGTTCTACTAACATTATGAAAGGAAGCAATTTCTGTAAGTGAATAATCTTTAAAATAATAAAGTTCGAATAATTGTTGTTGCTTTTCTGTAAGTAGTAATTTATAAAGATCAAAATATTTTGTTAATTTTGATAATTTATTTATTTTCTTGATATTCATCATCCTCTAAGAGATCAGAAAGTAAAGCCAATAAATATTGATTTAAATCAAATTTTGCAAAATCAGTGATCTTTTCTCCCATTCCAATAAATTTAACAGGAATATCAAATACATCTTTAATAGCAAGAATAATTCCACCCTTTGCACTCGAATCGGTTTTTGTAAGTATGATTCCTGTGAGTTTAAGTAATTTGTCAAATTCAGCAGCTTGATTTATTCCATTTTGACCGATCGTTGAATCTAATACTAATAGTTTTTCTTGTGCACTTTTATTACATAATTTTAAAATAACTTTATCAATTTTTTCAAGTTCTTGCATTAGATTTGTTTTATTTTGTAATCTTCCTGCGGTATCAATAATCAAAACATCTGCTTTTATTTTTTTTGCCTCAAGAATTGCTTTATAAACAACAGAAGCTGGATCTTGTCCTATCTTATCAGGAGTAACAACATCAATATTTATTCTTGCCCCTCAGATTTTTAATTGTTCTACTGCCCCTGCGCGAAAGGTGTCAGCAGCAGCAAGAACGATTTTTTTATTTTCTTCCTTTATTAAATAATTAGCAATTTTTGCAATTGATGTTGTTTTTCCTGTTCCATTTACACCGATAATTAAAATAATATTTAAATCATCTTCTAAATTAAGTGTTAATTTGGCTTGATTTTTATCTTTTTCTAAATAAGAATCAAATAAATAATCAATTATAAATTGATTAATTTTATTAGGATCATTAATTTTTTTAATTTTTACATTATCTTTTATTTTATCAATTAAAGTATTAGCATAGATTGCCCCAATATCTGCTTCAATTAAAATACTTAATAATTCATCAAAATATTCTTGATCAATTTTAAATTTTCTTGATGCTAGTTTTTTTAATCGATAAGCAAATAATTTATTAGATTTTTTTAATGCTTTTTGATATTTTTCTTGAATTTGATCTGCTTTTTGTTCTTTTATCTTTAATAAAACTTGGTCTTCTTTTTTCTTTTTTAAAAATTTAAATATTGCCATATTTTTTCCTTAATTAATAAATTCTTCTTTAATTTTATCTAAACTAACATTAAAAATACTTGTAATTCCTTTTTCTTGCATCGTTACTCCATAAAGAATATCTGCTTTTTCCATTGTTCCTGGTCGATGAGAGACAATAATTAATTGTGTTTGATTATTTAAAATTTTAGCAAAATTAGCAAATCGCTCTACATTTGCTTCATCAAGCGCAGCTTCCACTTCATCTAAAAGTAAAAGCGGAAGATTCCGAATTTCATTAATTGCAAAGATTAATGAAAGTGCAATTAATGATTTCTCTCCTCCTGAATATAAAGAAAGATTTTTTACAGCTTTTCCAGGAGCAGAAGCTTTAATTTCAAGTCCTGATTCTAGTAAATTTTCTGGTTCTAAAAATTCCAAACGTCCATTCCCTCCTCTAAACAATGTTTTAAATATTGCATCAAAACGATCATTTATTTTTACAAATGTCTTATTGATTCTTTTGATCATTTCTTGATCCATAATTTTAACAGTAGAATTTAATTTAGCTTTAGCTTCACTTAAATCTGAAACCTCATGATTTAATTTTTGATAATCTTTTTCTAATTTTTGATATCTTTCAATTGCCTCTTGATCAATATAACCAATTGCTCTTAGTTCTTTTCGATATTGCTGTTGATTTTTAATTATTTCTTCCAATGGTTCTTTTAATTTGGGGAATTCTTTTTCTTCTAAATTTTGATATGTTAATTGATAATCTTTATTCAAAATGTCAACATTTTCACTTATTACTCTGATCAATTTATCAAGATTAATTTCAGAATATTGAATCTTTTGTAAAAGTTCTTGTCATCTTTTATTTTGCAATTGTTGATCATCTTGAGCATCGATTATTTTAATTGACAATTGATGCTTTTGTGCATTCAAACTTTTAATTTGATTAATTATTTTTTCAAGTGATAATGGTTTTTCTGTTTTTATTTTTGTCTCTACTTTATTAAGATCAAAATCTTCCTTAAAAATAGTTTGATAATTTTCCAATAATTGTTGAAATTCTCAATCTAAATGATGAAGTCTTTCTGCATTTCGAATAATTTCTTTCTGTACTAAATCTCTTTTTGCATTGAAATCTAAAATATTTGTTTCCAAATTATCAATCATCATCTCATTTTTTTTGATAATTTTTTCTAATTTTTCTTGTCCTAATTGATATTTTTCAAGTTCAATTTTCTTGCTTATTTTATTATTAAAACCACCCTTTACAGTAAATCCAGGATAAATAATATCACCTTCTAATGTTACGATAGGTAATCGATATTGAATAAATTTTGCTGCAATTAAAGCTGAATCTAAATCCTCAAATATTGCAATATTTCCGCCCAAAGAGAGGGCAACATTTTTAAATTTAGAATCAATTTTAATTACATCACTTAAAATTGCAGTAAAACCATTTATTTTTAAAATGACATTTTTAAGTTCGCTGATAATTGTTTTTTCTTTTACATTTTCTGCAGGAATAAAGGTTGCAACGCCTAATTTATTTTTTTTAAGAAAAGAAATTGCATCTTTAATTGTTTTTTCATTATTTACAACGATATTTTGGAATTTATTTGCAACCGCTGCTTCAAGTGCTAATTCATATTTTTTTTCAACTTTGATAATATCTTTTACCGTTCCATAAATTAAATTAAAAATTAATTTATTATCTAAAATAGATTTTACGGCACGATTATAATTCTTATCAGCATTTTTTAAATGTTCTAATTGAAATTTGATTTGATTTGACTTTCCGATATAATCTTCTGTCTCTTGTCTTAAATCAGACATTTTAATCTTAAAACTACTAATTTCTTTTGTTAAATTTTGTTCTTCTTTTTCTGCTTCTTTAATAATTTCTTTTAAATCATTAATACTATAAAGAGAGTGTTTAATTTTATTTGAAAATTCCTTTTTATCACCTGAAAAATTAATTTTTTTATTCAAATTATTCTGTAGATCAGTTTGTTTTGTATGCAAAACCATAATTTCTTGATCTAATTTAAGAAGATTTGCTTGATTTTCTTTTAATTCTTTTGCAAACTTATCTAAATTTTTTTCAATAATTTCTTTTTCTTTTTTTGATTTTTTTTCTGTTTCTATAAGTTCTTTCTGCTTATGATATGAATCTTTTAAAATAATTTGAATAAGAGGTAATTCTATTTTTGTCAATTCTGCTTTTATTTGTAAATAATTTTTTGCTTGTTCACTTGCTTTTTTTAAGGGTTCAATCTGTCTTTTTAAAGCATTTAATTTTACTTCAAAAATATCTAAATTTGTTTTTACCTTATCAAGTTTTAGAAGAGCTTCTTTTTTATGGATTTGATATTTACTAACCCCCGATGCTTCATCTAAAAGAGATCTTAAATCCTGTGGTCTTGCTTCTGCTATTTTTGCAACCGATCCTTGCGAAATAATTGAAAGATCGGTATTTCCTAATCCCGTATCTAAGAAAAGATTTCGAATATCTTTTCTTCTCACTTTTTCCTTATTGATAAAATATTTATTTTCATTCTGATTACGATAAGATTTTCTCGTAATAATTACTTCTTGTTCTTGATGCTCTAAAAGTTTATTACTATTATCAAAAAAAAGACTAACCTCAGCATAATCTGCTGCATTTTTTGTAACTGTGCCACTAAAGATCATATCGTCAGTTTTTTTTGCTCTTAATGTTTTTTTTGAAGTTTCACCCAATACTCACTTTAAAGCATCATTTATATTTGATTTTCCTGAACCATTTGGACCGACTATTACCGTAAGTCCCTTTTTAAATTCAATTGTTGTTGGAAAAGCAAATGATTTAAAACCCTTTAATTCAATTTTTTTAAGAAACATTATTTTAAATCCACCCTTTTACTAATTGCATTTTTGGCCGCTTCTTGTTCTGCCTCTTTTTTTGAATTACCGACCCCTTCTCCTAATTTATTATTATCATGAAAAACAGCAACAGCAAAAAAATTCTTATTTTTCTCTCTTCATTGCTTGGTAACTTTATAAAAAGCGGTATTTCCGCCATCTGATTGTAAATTTTCTTGTAATCTTGTTTTATAATCTTTAAATGTTGATTTTTTTCGCAAATTTTTTTTGATATCAATTAAAATATTTTTTTGCACAAATTTTTTTGTTATTTTCAAACCAAGATCAAGATAAATCGCAGCAACAAAAGATTCGAATACATCTTCGTAGACTGAATTAGAAGGTTTATTTTTTATCTCTCCTAATCCACGATAAATATATTTTTCAAATTCTAATTTTTTTCCAATCTTAGATAAATTAGCTTTATCAACATGTTTGGAACGAATCAAAGTCATCTCCCCTGGTGGTAAATTATGAAAATTTTTATATATATATTCACCGACAATATATCCTAAAATTGAATCTCCAAGGAATTCTAAGCGTTCATAACTTTCAGCTTTATCTTTTGATTCATGACTAAAAGACATATGTGTAAAGGCTGTTTGATAATATTTAATGTTTTTAAAATTAATTTCATTTTTTAACAAGAAATCTTCAAGATTATTTTCCATTTTTAAGTTTTTTTTGAATATTTTCTAATAAATGATTTTCTAATAATTTCTTTCCTAAAATTAAGGAATTTAGAAAATATTTTGTATCAGATCCCCCATGAACTTTAATTAATAAGTGATTTAAACCAAGAACAATCGCCCCCCCGACATCGCTTGCACTAAAAGCTTTTCTAAATTTTGTTCGCATATTTTTTGCTAATAATAGACCAATTTTAGTAGAAAATGATTTATCTGCACTTTCTTTCATAAGATTATAAACAATATTAAAAGATCCTTCATAAGCTTTAATTACGATGTTACCATTAATTCCATCGGCGACGATGATATCTTCATCCGCATAAAGTATTTTATCAGCCTCGACATTTCCTAAAAAATTAATTCTCTTTTCATTTTTAAGTTTGATAAAAGTTTCTTTTAATAAGGCATTTCCTTTTATTTCTTCTTCCCCAATATTTAATAATTTTACACGAGGACGATTTGAAATTCCTAATGCTTTAAAATATTCTGATCCCATAATAGCATAAGTTACCAAAGTATCAGAATCAGGATTGGCATTTGCTCCCGCATCAATTAAAACCTTTTTGTCACCAAAAATATTGGAAAAAAGAGGAGAAAAGGCCGGTCTTAAATCTTTTGTAATTGTTCGAAAATAGATATAACCGGCCGCAACTAAAGGACCAGAATTAGCAGCAGAAACAACAAAATCTGCTTTCTTATCAAGAACTGATTTGATCGCTTTTATAAGCGTAGAATTTTCCTTGCGTTTAATTTGCATCGGTCCATCAGTCTGCAAGATAATTTCTTTACATTCCATAAATTCAATATTTTGATTGTAAACGCTAGGAATTGAAAACTTATTAGTTATAAAAGCTAAAATTTTATAATCCTGATTTTTTTGTAAAAATTGTTCTGCTGCCTGAAAAGCCGGTTCAGCCCCTTTATCACCAGACATAAAATCAAATGCAATTACTTTTGCCATATTTACTCCATAAATAATAATAGATGATAGATATCTTGGCCACCATAAGATAACTCAAATTCTACATCTTTAAATTTTTTAAAAATTCTCTTTTCCATTTTTTTAAGATCTTCTTTTGCTATTTCGTCATTATAAAAAACGGTAACAACTTCTATTTTAGGATCAATTAAGAAATCTAAAACTTCCTCTAGTAAAATAAATAAATCTTCATTTGAATTAATAATTTTTTTCTTATTTATCGCAATAAATTGATTCTTTTTTACATTTATTTTATTTTGCTTTGTATCTCTAATTGCTTTTGTGATCGTTACTTCTTTTAAAGCACTAATCTTTGTCTTAAGTGAATTTTGATATTTCACAAAATCAACCATATTATCTTTATTTATATTATAAAGAGCAAAAATTCCTTGTTGAATTGTTTTTGTTGGTAAAACAAAAATATTTTTATCATCGACATTATTTTTTACAGCTTCAGCAGTAAGAATGATATTTGAATTATTTGGTAAAAGTAAAATATTACGATAATTTAAACTATTAATTTCATCGATAAAATCATTAACAGAAGGATTATAAGATTGTCCCCCATTTATCACAATATCGACTCCAAGATCTGAAAATTCCTTATCTAATCCAATTCCGCTCGAAACCGATATAATTGCTAATTTATCATTGATTAAATTATCATCCTTATTTTGAAATTTTGTTTTTCCTTCTAAGGTTACAATGTGACCCGCTGCTTCTGCTTGTAAAGCCATATTATCTGCTTTTATTTTTGTAAATTCACCATATTTTTGTGCAATATTAAATATTTCACCCGGTTCTTTTACATGAACATGGACTTTTAAAATATCATCCTCTTGAATCATGACCAAAGAATCACCGATTCTTTTTAATTGTCCTTTAAATCTATCATAAGGAAATTTAGTTGGGTTTTTTAAAGTCAAGATAAATTCAGTACAATAACCGATATTTTTATTTGGATTCGCTTTTGATGTAACTTTCTTAATTTTTTGTTTTGAAACATGTGATATCGGACCTTTTGCTTTAATTGTAAGTGGTTTCCCCTCTGCAGCACGCAAAACTCCCTCTAAAAATATAAGAACACCGAAAGCACCAGAATCAACAACACCGGCATCTTTTAAAACTTTAAGTTGATTTGGTGTATTATCAACGGCTTTTTTTACGATATCTCTCAAGCTTCGAATGGCTGAAACAAAATCCAATTGCTCTTCTTGAAATTCATTTTCCATTGCTGTAGCAATAGAAAGAATTGTTCCTTCAACCGGTTTTGAGACGGCTTTATATCCATAATCTTTTACTGATTTTAAAATTATTTTTAAATCATTAATTGAAGTTGAAAATTTACCAACTTTTTTAACCCCTTCTACTAGTCCTTTAATTAATTGTGAACTAATAACACCAGAATTCCCTCTTGCTCCAAGTAATGCTCCTCGAGCAAAATCAGTAAGGATTTCAATATCAGTTTCAGAATTTTCATTTATGTTATTTCAGGCATTAACTAATGTTCCAATCATATTAGAACCTGTGTCACCATCAGGAACAGGGAAAACATTTAAATTGTTTATTTTCTCTTCATTTTGCTGGATATTTGCAATTCCTGATTCAAGTATACTTAAAACTGTTTCCTTATGTGATTTCATTTATAGCACTATTTCTCCCTCAAAATCTATTTTATTTTTTATATAAAAAATACAGACATTTAAAAAATTATAACATTATTATAAAATTATTTTTTTTAGCAAAATAATATTAATATCGCTTTTTTGATATTATTTTAGTATGTCTAGAAAATGCGATATTTTAAATAAAGGTCCGCAGTATGGAAATAGTAGATCAAAATCATTGAATGCTAGAAGAAAAAAATGAAATGCTAACCTTCAACCTATCAAGGTAACTATTAATGGAAAAGAACAGAAATTAATGTTATCAACTAAAATGATAAAAACAATAAAAAATAAAGGACAAGAAAACATAGCTTTAGTAAGTTATAAATAAAAAAACAAGCAGATCTGCTTGTTTTTTTATTTATTTATCTCGTTGAATCTCTTGCGGTAAAAGTGATCCATATTGATCTTTAAGATCTCCTTGTAAAACAAGATAAAATCCTTCATTATTTCAATGTGTATATGCACTTGACAATAAAGTATCTTTTTGATTTATATAAATTGAATAAACAAAATAATAAACAACATCTTCCAATGGATAAGTTAAAGTATTACCATTACTTATATATTGTTCATATAATACATCAAACAAGAGTGTTGATTGATTATCTAAGGTTTCATCATAAGGAGAATAAGTACCATCCCCATTATCAATAACTTTTAATTGATAAAAATATTGCTGTACATTTTGACTATCATCATGATAGTTTTCTGCAAATACAAATGGAAACATCGGATAGTATATATATGAATATCCGGTATATTTTCCAATATCAGATGGTAAATCAGTAAGATTTGTCTGTGAAACAGTATCTGTTCCATCATCTGGAGTATCATCAACTTTTATTTTAACAACCGTTCCATTGGCGGTTGTTTTTCATGTCTCATCTTCAGGAGAATAAAAATAATCTGGTTTATAAATATTTAATTTACCAAATTGATTTTCTTTATCAGCTGAATCGGTAATTAAAGATACCTGTTCAATCCCATCATTATCATTTACATCGTATTTATAATTATAATATTGATTAAAATCAGTAAATGATGATGATGTATATAAATTGGCAGTAGAAGTACTGACAATTCCTTCAAATCCTCTTAGAGATTGATCATTATTTTCTAAATAACTTTTTTGATAACTTTTATTAATCTCATCAAGGAAAGCCGTTGATGTTCCATCACTATTCGCATACGTTCCATCATATGGATATATGGTGTTTCAATTATCTACAGTAATTTCATCTGTTGGCTGATTTGATCTTGAGATATTATCATATTCAATACTTCAAATAAACATTGGACGATCAAAATACATTTCCTCTGTTAAAAAATAATCAAAATCATCTTTAGGATCTTTTTGTCAAAGATAACTATAAACAAAAAGTGATTTTGCAATTTCTGTTTGATATTCGATTGTATTATTTAAAAATGATAATAATTGTTGATAAGATGCTTGATCATTATTATCTTCATAATAATTTAAAACATCTCAGACATTTTTGGGAAATTCAGTTGTTACAAAATCAATTATTCCAGGAATATTGATCATATCATAATATTTTGTTGCAAATGCTTCAATATATTGATACATATCTTCACTTGTCGGTAAGGTTGTATCAAAAAATAATTTTATTTTTGCAAAATGATCTGTTAATTGATAATAAATATCATATTCATAATTAGGAGTATTTATATATTCAGATGTAAGTCAATCATCGTCCTCAGTTGGATTTAAAATTGATCCTGGTAATATTTCAGTATTTTCATCAACTTCACTTAAAAAATCAGCTCCTGTGAGCGAAGTTTGTAAAAATTCTTTCAAAATAATTGCAGCATATTCTTCTGATTGAGTGCTATATTGATAAACATCAGTAGAAGAATCTGAATCTTCACCATCACCTAAATTATAAAAAGAAGATAAATTAGAATTGCTTTTAGGAAAATATTCTTGATCTTTTTTTAATAAAAATTTATTAACTTCTTTTTCAGAATAAACTTTTTCTTCATTTGCAAAATGAACGGTTAATTGAGAACTATTATTTTTAACATTTTTACCAAAAGAAAATGATAAGCTAAGTATCAAACTAACAAATATTAATCCTAAAATAATTAATGTAATAATAAATCTTTTTGTTCAAAATTTTTCTTTCATAATCTACTCTTTCTAATTGCTTAAATTTCCTGAATTATATAATTGATCGATTGTCTTAAGTTCATACTTATCACCATCAAATGAAAAATATGATAATAATTGATGTAAACTTGCATCTCAATTATTAATATCAAATCCATCTAAGTAGATGCTACCGTAAGTATCAAAGAAATTATTTGATCTTGCCACTTGTGATGTTGTTTTTGAAATATCATCTCATAAAATTTGATTATAAAATTGATTTAAAATTGAATTTGGATCTGATTTTAAATCTCAATCTAAATCTTCTCCATTTTTAAACTCATTTACTTCCTCATCACTAAATTCACCACCATCAAAATTATAAGTATCATTAATATAATTTAAATATTGGTTAAAAATAATATCATTTGCCTCTGAACTTAATCAAGATTGATAACTTGATAAAATATCATAATCATATTGATACAATTGATAAATTGAATTTGGATTATTCTCTAATAATTTTTGATCAAGTTGATAAGCAAGCATAACCTGTGCATCACTTATTTCTGCAGGATCATTTTCATTCAATACATTATTATGAACTAAATGAATTCCATCGATTGATTGTGTAAGATAATAATCTTCTTCAATAATTAAATCATTATCTATTAAATCATTATCAATAATATCAGCTTTGACATTGTTGAATGTAAAAGTAGTTCCATCGTAACTATAATGATTAATAGTTGGAATTTGTAGATGATAAAAAATTTGTCGATCAGTTTCGCTTATTAAATTAGTTGTTGAATCAACTTTTGCATAAAATCCCTTATTAACCTGTGCAACAACTTGACTACCTGCTGTTGTGCCTGTTAAATTGCTAATGTAAGTATCAGTATTTTCACCATTAAAAGTATCATCAATTGAATTATATTTATCAAAATCTGTAATCGGCAATGAATCATCAGTTCAAGTTATTCCATCTGTAGTTTCTGATCCATAAGCGGGAATAAAAAATTTATCTTTATTAAGAGCTGTAATTGGTAATGTTTCACCATAAGCACTATAAATATCTTTAAATACATCACGATATTCAAGTGCTAATTCTTCATGAAAAGAATAATAATAATCAAACATTCCTGATTGTGAATTATAGATAGATGTATCAAAATCAGGATTTGTATAATTTTGACTAATTAAATTACCATAAATTTCCATCAATACTAGTGAAACTGTAGAACTATTGCCGATACTACTTGATAAATCAGTAACACCAGAATCAGTAAATGTCGGTGTTGAAACATAATCGGGATTTTTAAAATCTAAAAATTCTCAATCATCAATCCCTGATCCATTTACAGCTTGATAAGAAATAACCGCAAGATCAGAAAGAAATATTCAAACGTCATCGATATTATCGGCTGTAAGTGCAAATGATTGTGTTTCACTAACTAATCCATTTTTAATTGGTGATTCAAAAGTAAAAGGAATTAAAATATCTTCATAAGAGATCGGTTGATAAATTTTTTGATAAAAATCAAAAAGAAATTGATGATTTAAAACTGTTTGGTTTAAAATTGGATCATCATATAAAATTTCTTGCTGATTATAATCACCATTCAAAGCATAATATCTTTTCGATGATTCTGTATCTAATGTTGAACGATATTTTTTTGTATTTGGATCTGTATTATCATCAAAATAAAGATATGTATCTGAGGTGATGATATTAGAAATCGATGATAAAAGAGAATTTGCAATTAAATTACTACGATATTGTCCCTCTGTATCAAATCCCTTTGATAAAAGATTTTCATCTCACTTATCTTTTCAATCATCCCCATATTGATCACGATAAGTATCTTTTTCATCACTTATTTGATTATCTGCTTTATTTTCAGCATCATCTAAATTTTTTTGTGAACCTAAATCATCATCAATTAATATTTGATAAGCTCAAATTACAGAATTATCTTTTAAATATTTTGTTTCATATTGAGCAGGATTACTTTGTTTATCAATATATTCTTGAATAGCTTCCTTTGTATAACATTTACCACCAATACAGATTCTATCTAGTGATTTTTTATTTGATAATCCTAATCCAAGTCCCAATCCAAGAGCTAACAAAATAATAAAAATAATAAAGATAATAATAATTGCTTTTAAATGTCTTCTAAATCAACCTTTATCTGAATTATTTTTATCCTCATAAAAAGAATGATCATTTTTCTCTTTATTTGATTCCTTTTCTTTTATTTCGGTCTTTTTTTTACTTTGTTCATCTTTATTTTTCAAAATGTCTTCATTAAAAATAAGTGAATCTTTTACTTCTCTATGCTGAGCCATAATTATTATTATTATAATAAAAAAAAAATTATGTTTTATAAAAATAATGATTAAATAACAAAATTAAATCTAAAATAGTAAAATTATTTTAGATTATAAATATTTTTAAATGCACTTAGTTTAATATTAGATTTTATTATCAAAAAAATTAAGGTAAAAAATGATCAAACTTAACTTAAAATATGCAAAAATTGCAAACAAAATACAAAAATATCAATCTCAAATTGATAATATTCACCAGATGATTATAAATCGTACTGGAAAAGGAAATGAAATGCTTGATTGATATGATTGAGCAAAAAAAATTACAAATACAGAAATTAATGCGATAAATTTTAAAATCAAAAATTTAAAAACAATTCATAAAATAGATACATTATTAGTAATAGGAATCGGTGGTTCTTATTTAGGATCAAAAGCAGGAATTGATTTTATTAAAGGTTCAATAAGATCAAATAATAAAATTATATTTACTGGAATTAATATTTCAGGTAGTCATTACAAACAAATTGAAGAAAAACTTGAAAATAAAAAGTGAGCAATCTGTGTTATTTCTAAATCAGGAAAAACAATCGAACCAGCGATTGCTTTTAGACATTTTTCAAAACTTTTAGAAAAAAGAGTTGGAAAAGCAAAAATGAAAGATTTAATTACGGTTGTTACGGATCAAAAAGAAGGTTTATTAAATAATTTTGTAAATAAGTATGGATATCAAAAATTTGTTATTCCTAATGGAATTGGAGGAAGATTTTCTGCTATCACTTCTGTTGGTCTTTTTCCAATGGCTTTTGTTGGAATAGATATTAAAAAATTTTTAGATGGAGTTAAAAAAGCAATGAATGATTTTAGTTCAAATAAATTAAAAGATAATATTGCTTATCAATATGCGGTTGCAAGATTCATTTTTTATAAAAAGTGAAATTTAACATCAGAAATATTTGTTACCTATAATGAAGATTTAATAATGTTAGGAGAATGACTTAAACAATTATTCGGTGAATCAGAAGGAAAAGAAGGAAAAGGATTATTTCCAAATGCTGTAACTTACACAAGAGATCTTCACTCACTTGGTCAATTTATTCAAGAAGGAAAAAAAACTTTTTTTGAAACAATTATTTGAAATGAAAATAGAGAAGAAGATATAAAAATTGTAAAAGATGATGATAATTTAGATAACTTAAATTATTTAGAAGGAAAAACAATTGATTATATTAATAAACAAGCTTTAAGAGGAGTTTTAAAAGCTCATACAGAAGATGGAAATATTGCAAACATTATAATAAGTTTTAAAAAAAATGATGAATATACACTTGGGTATTTATGATATTTCTTTTTTATTAGTGTAACTTGTTCAGGTTATTTATTAAAAATAAATCCTTTTAATCAACCAGGGGTAGAAATCTATAAAAAAAATCTAAATAAAAATCTAAAAGTAAATAATAACTAATTATTATTTTAGTGTTAAAATTTTAATTAGTTATAATTTTAAAAAATAAAGGAAATGTATGGATAAAAAATTAGAAAATTTGACAGTTCAACAACTTAAAGATGAACTTAAAAAACAAAATATAAAATTTAAATCATCCAATAATAAAAAAGAACTAATTAGTTTATTAGAAGAAAAAGATAAAACAAACGATAATAAAAAATCTTCTAAAAGATTATTTTGTAGATTATTTAAAAAAAGACATGTCGATGAACACGAAGAAGGAAAAGAAAAATTAATTGAAGGAAAATATCAATTAGTAATTAAAAACCTTAAGAAAAAATATGGAAAAACAGAAGTTTTAAATGGTATTAATTTAAAAGTTCTTCCAGGAGAAAAAGTAGCAATTGTTGGAGCAAATGGTGCAGGTAAAAGTACATTATCTGAAATTATCGCGCAAGTAAAAGAACCAACAAGTGGTGAACTTCATTATTCTTTTGGAAAAACAAAAGAAAGAATTTCAGCGAAAATTGGAATTCAATTTCAAGATTCATCTTATCCTGATTTTTACAAAGTTAGTGATATCGTTAAATTTATTATTGATGCTTCAGAAATTAAAATTTCTCCTGAGCAATTAGAGCACCTTTATGAAACTTTTGATGTTAAATATCTTAAAAAAGATGTCGCAAAAGGACTTTCAGGTGGTCAACAACAACGTTTAAATGTTCTACTTGCAATTGTAAATAATCCTAAAATTTTAATTTTAGATGAAGTTGGAACTGGATTAGATGTTGAATCAAGAACAAAAATAAAATCATATATTAAATCTTATATTCATGAAAATGCTGCAACATTATTACTTGTTTCTCACAATTCAGATGAAGTTGTTGAACTTGTTGATCGTGTTGTTGTTATTCATAGTGGAAAGATATATGAAGATAGAACTTTAAAATCAATCTTAAAAGAATGAAAACAATTTGATGATTATATGAATAATCTTTATTTAAATGTTTTCAAAAAAAATCTTGATCTTAGAGTGAATAAAACAGGACGTGAAAAGCAAGATAAAAAAAATAAAGAAAAAAAAGGAGAAAATAAATAATAAATATGTTTGCACTTTATAGAATGCAAGCCAGAGTATGATTTAAGAATCCTTTTTCTTATTTCAATTTTATATTTGCGACATTTTTCCTTGTTGTATTAGGAGCTATTTCAGGAGTTCAAGATACAACAGCGGGGGTAAGTGATCAACAGGTACAATTGCTAGTCCAAACATCATTTGGAATGGCTATTTCTGCTATGATCATAAGTTCAGCAAATAACTTTGGTTTTACGGTATTTAATTTACGAGATTCCGTTCTTTTAAAAAGAATAGGAGCCACTAAAATCACAAAAACGCAAGTTATCTCAGAAATCGTTCTTTGAGGAGTTACAACATTATTTTTTGTAATGATTTGAATTTTCTTCTTACAATGATTATTGGGAGTTACAGGATTTTTTGGAACATATAATGATGTTACTCCTTTAAATCCATTATATGGACAAAATATTGAAACAGATTGAGCAACAATTAAATGAGGTGGTTTAATCGTTGCAATCTTAATAGGAGCAATAGTTAGTTATATAATTGCATTATTCTTTATTTCAATTTCTCCTAATACAGATACTTATAATATAATCACATTATTTTACTTCTTCTTCGCCGCCTTTTTAGGTGGAGGAGTAACAATTGCAAGCACCAGAGATTGAATGGAAATAGCCGGTAAATTTACACCTATTGGTTGAAATAGAGAATTTATAGTAAGTTCTATCAATGGATTTGATGTCTTTAACTTTACCGCTGATAATATTGTTAATCCACCATTTGATAGTGTTCAAACAATTGAAGGTTACACAAGTGCATTAGACTTCTTTATGCCATTTGTATTTATGATTGTTGTAATGCCATTTACTGTGAAGGCATTCAAATGAGATCAATAGAGGGAAAGGAATGAAAAAATGAGTTCGCTTTATAAATTAATTTTAAAAACAAATATTAAATCACCAGCATTAGCCTTTCCGCTTGTAACACCTATTGTTTTTGTTTTGGTTTTTGTAACCGGAACAAATGATCAAGAACTTACGGCATCGTTTTTCAAGATCATTTCAATAATGCTAATGCAATCTGGTACCTTTGGATTTGGATTTAATATGATTGCCCTGAAAAAATCAATCATGTTGAAAAGAATCGGAGCAACAAAAATTACTAAACCACAAGTTTTGATGGCAAGTATTTTCTATGGATGGACGATGTTATTAATAAGTTTAATTTGAACAACATCATTCACATTTATCCTTTCAGCTTCAGGATATTATCAATCATCAATCGACGGACATACATTACATATGGATTTTGGTTCTGTAGTTAATTGAGGATATATAGTATTAGGAATGATTATTTCAATTCTTGTTAGTTATGCAATCGGTATGATGTTTGTATCACTTGCAAGAACAGATGAACAATTTGCAATGATGGCAATGTTCTATATGTTCTTTACAATCTTACTTGCAGGTTTATTGATAAACAATGAAATAAGACAAGAGATACCATGAATGGTCTGGGTCGGATACTTTAACCCTACGGTATGAGCAAATGATGTAATTAACTTCGGTGTAATTGGTACTAACGTCGAAGAATTATGATTAGAAATAGTTGTACCAATTCTATTCGCAGCAGCTGCAATCGGTGTTTCATTAAAAACATTTAAATGAGACTAAAAATTAAAGCAAAATAAGTTTAATAACTTTAAAAAATTAGATTTAATAATCTAATTTTTTTTTATCTAAAAAATAAAAAATTATTTGCTTTTTTCATTAAAAAATGTATAATTAATGAGGTATAAATCCAAGTTATTTGGAGGGGTAGCGAAGTATGGCTAAACGCGGGTGACTGTAGATCATTTCCCTTTGGGTTCGGGGGTTCGAATCCCTCCCCCTCCACCATTAAATGGTCTGTAGCCAAGCGGTAAGGCACATGGTTTTGGTCCATGTATGCGTAGGTTCGATTCCTTCCAGACCAGCCATTATTGGCCCCATAGCTCAGTCGGTAGAGCAACTGGCTTTTAACCAGTGGGTCGAAGGTTCAAGTCCTTCTGGGGTCACCAATGCCCAGGTGGTGGAATTTGGTAGACACGAGGGACTTAAGCTCCCTTGGTCATTAGACTGTGCGGGTTCAAGTCCCGCTCTGGGCACCACAAGAAAAATTGAGAGTAAGTTTAACCTTACTTTTTTTTAAGTTAATTTTCGGATAGAATTTAATTTAAAAAAAAGTAAATTGGTATAATTCCTTATTATGGATAATAAAAATTTTAAATTTAGAATAGATGAACGAAATATTCAATTAATATTAAATAGATTAAAAACAAATTCAAAATTAAAATGAATTTTAATTTTAGGATTTACAATTATTCCTTATACTCTCTTCTGACTTTTATTCGGAGGAGGAGATGGAAGTAATTTCATTCTATGATTAAATCAAAATGATGCGACAAGATTAGCATACGTAGAGATTAATTATGGTATTCAATGGGCAATTGCATTAGTTTGAGCACTTTTATCATTAATAATTATTGATATGATGAGTAAAAAAAATAAAGAGATTAAAAAAGACGTTTATTTTCCAATCGTCGGTTGAACTTTTGTAATGATTAATTTTTGATTAATTCCAATTGGTCTTTGAACATTGTTACTTGCGATTCCCTTTTATATCTGTGGCGTTGCGATTGTGATTATTATACAAATCTTTCTATTTATGAATAATTATCAAAAAAATATCCAAAAAATGCAAGATAATTTTCCAAACGATATTAATAATCCAAATAGTAATGAAATAAAAATTGATGATAATAAAAAGGAAAATAAAGATCACAAAGATAAAGATAATAAAGATAACGATGATCAAAATACAATTGATATTAAATAAATATGTTAACAGTATTAACAGATGACAACGTTAAAAGTTCAAAAAATATTTTTGCAAAAATAAGATTTTATATTTATAAAATTATTGAACCTTACCCTGATCAAAATAAGACCTTTGCATATATTAGTTATATATATAATATTCTTACAATAGTTGTTGCTTTTCTTATTCTTCTTCCTGCCTTTTGATCTGATAGTGGAAACCATCTCTTTATCGATTGATTAAATGACAATGAAATTTATTTTTATATTATTCTTACAATTGATTATTTTTTAAGATGATTTACATCGGACTATACACTAAGAAAAGGTTATAAATCCTTCTTATTGTTTTTTGTTTCTTTTTGAGGAGCGATAGATTTTTTAGGAATCATTCCAATCTGATTTGGAGCAGATGCCTTTGCAATCTTTTTAATATTTAGACTATTTAAAATAATAAGATTTTTCCCTCGGATAAGTTCGGCTTTTGCTTTGATAAACAAAACATTATTCAGAAGATGGAGAATCCTTACAATTGTTTTTATTAATTTTATTTTTATGATCTTTTTTGGGGCGGCTTTTATCTGATTATTCGAAGGAGATGGAAATAATCCAAATATAAATACTTTTTGAGATGCTGTCTATATGATGTTTATTACGATGACAACGATTGGATTTGGTGATATCTCGCCTGTAACAACAGGAGGAAGAATCGTTGTTTCTATTTTTTCTCTTGTTGGTATTTCAATTATTGCAATCATTACAGCTATAATTGTTACTAGTTTTACAGATGAATTAGAAGAAGTAAGAAAAAGAATAAATAAAGAAAATAAACTCACCCGTGATCAATTATGAAAAAAATATCGAGGACTAACAAAAGAAGAGATTTTAAATCTCCTTACAACAAATAATGTTGATCATTCCGAAAGACAAAGACATGATGAACTTGTAAATATTTACATTACTTTCTTAATTAAAAGACAAAATAAAAAAAATAAAACCGATCAAGTTGAATCAATAAATGCAAACGAATTAGTAGAACAAGAAGGAGAAGATTTTATTGAAAATCTAGAAAATAAAAAAAAACCTAAAGGATCTTAATAGTATTAAATTTATTAATATTTTTTCTTTAATTTATATAAATTATCAAAACTTAATCTTTAATTTATATTATAATTTAATTTAGAAAATTGAGAGAGTAATAGTATTAATAATAAAAGGGATTAAAAAAAATGGGAAAAACTATTTTGTCTAGGGAAAAAGCAGTTGAATTAATTCAAGAAGTATTTAAAGATAATAACTTCGCTTCATTGAGTTTACAACAAATTTTTGAAAATAAAAAATTGGCTAAATATAAAAGTCAATACAAAAATGAAGAATCATATCAAAGTGCGATTAAATGAAATTTAGAAGTAAATTCAAAAGATTCTAAATTATGAGATCAAAAAAATAATATCTTTGAAAATAGAAATATTGGAGAAGGAATTTGAGGAGTAGTAGGAGATAAATTTCATCAATACGAAGAAATTTCATCTACTAATAAAAAAAAGGATTCAAAAAAAGATGATTCAATTTTTGAAAAAATCAAAAAGGAAATTAAAAAAATAACAAAACCAAAAAAAATAGAAAAAGAATCAAATTCATCAAATCAAATGAATAGTGAATTAGATGATGATTTAAAATTGATTGTTACAAAAAAAGTTACATTAAATGAAGAACTAGCTTCTGAAATTAAAGAAAGAGCAAATGGTAAATGTGAATATTGTGGGCAAGAAACTTTTAAAGATGATCATAATGAAAATTATTTAGAAGTACATCACATTACATTTTTAAGTAATGGAGGAGAAGATCAAAAAGATAATTTAATCGCTCTTTGTCCTACATGTCATCGTAGAGCTCATTCTTCAAGTGATAAAGAAGAATTTAAAGAAGAATTAATAAATATTGTAAAAGATAAAAATTAAATTATTTAATCAAAAATAAAAACCCTTAAAAAGGGTTTTTTTATTAATAATGATAAATTTTAAATATATTTTAATATCCATTTATTAATTTCTATTGAAAATAATTGAAATCTAAAGAATCTTAATAGTATCAGCTTTATTTTCAATTTTAACTTTAAAATAAAATTTTTTGATTATTCTTGCTAAGGTAATATAAAGAATATAATTATCTTTATATCTAAAACATATATTTTTATCTCCACGTGCAAAAATAACAAATCCATAATCATATAAAATTACTTTTTTTATCTCCTTATATTTAAATACATCGATAATCTGTTGTTTTTTTTGATTATAAAAAACAATTTCAAAAGCAGAAAAAATAAGTTCTCCTTTATTTTCTAATTGATATATATGATTTTGATCTAGTAAATATTGATTTACATTCTTATAAAGAAAATAAGCTATCTTGCTTAATTTTATTCCCTGATAAGAAGAAGGATAAGGTGTTTCAATTGTTTTAAAAAATCTTCGATTTGTAAAATCTCTTGCAAGCATATATTGTAAATTTAAGTCTTCATAATTATAAAGTCTTAAATCTAATTTTAAAATTAAACGCTTCATCTTATTAAGAAATAATTGATTATTATGATAATTTCTTTTTTTTCAATCCTCAAATAATAATTTTTTATAATCATTAAATAATAAATAATCAAAATTTCTTCCAATTTCTTTAATATCTTTTTTTGATAATTTATCCAAATTATCAAGATTTAGCCTTTGATTTATTTTATAAAATTGATATTGAATATTAACTTTTTCTTTGATTGTTGTCATATTTTTAATTATATAAGTATTAAATTAAATTAATTTCGTAAAATATATAATTTATTTAATAAATTAAATAATAAGGAATATAAATATTTATGGAAAATAGAAATGATCTAAGAACTTTAAAATATAAGGAAAAATGATAGTAATATGAAAAAAAATCTTCAAAAATATGTATTTAAAATATTTATTTCTTTAATTTTTATAGTATTATCTATTTCAATAATAATTTTTGAAATAGAATGATTAAATGAAGATCCAGCTCGCGAATGACCTACTTTATATAAAGGATTATTAGGTGCAGATATAATTACTTTAATTCTTTCTATTATAATGTTAATTTGGAATATTTTTAATTTTTATAAAGAGTGAATAGAAAATATAACAAGAAAAAATAAAGATAAAAAATATTTAAAGTTTAAATAAATTGTTTTAAAAGATATATTTATAAAAATAATTTTATAAAATGTGATTAAATAAAATGTTATTAACTTTACTTTTTAAATTATTTTTAATAATTTCATTATTTGAAATATTACTAAAAACTTTTTTTAAATCTTCAAAAGAAATATTTGAAAATTTAGTTCAAAATTCTTTTCCTCTAAGCAAGTTTTTATTTTCTTCTAAATAATCAACTTTTCATCTTTTTTCTTCATTAAAAAAATATAAAATTGGTTCAATTTTTTTATAATTAATTTTATTTTGCTCAAAATATCGTCTTAAAGCAAAAGTAGTTTCAAATAATTTTTTATAAATATTCTCATGTTTTCCTGTATCATGATTATCTAGATATTTTATTTCAAATAAATAATAATTATTATCATTATCATATAATAAAAGATCAATATCTTTTTTTCTAAATTTAGTATTTAATAAAAAATCTTTATATTCTACATTAATCAAAAAATCTAAATTAAGTTTTTTTTCTCTCATATAATTTTCTATTGCATTGTTTTCTTCATTTGAAATAATTCCAGGAATTTTTTTTCCAGATAAATCTGATAAGTTATATTTTTTATCTTCCTTTATAATATCTCTTATTAATTTTTCAATAAAATTTCCAAAACTAATATTTATTGATTGCATAAAACTTATTAAATTTCTAAATTCAATAGGTAAAAAATGTATTTTATTTTTATTATTAACATTTTTTTTATTAAAGGTTTTTAATTCCATTTTAGATTCTATTAAATCATTCATGTTATTTGAAATTATTTTTTCTAATTTCTCTTGATTTATATTCATTTTTATTTATTCTCTTTTCTTATATCATCAATTAAAATATAATTTTCTTTTTCTTTAATATATCAATATTTTCATCCATTTAAATATCTTCCGTTTTCAAATAGTTCAGTTGCTTTATGAATTGAATATTCATTTTTATTTACTTCTATTCTACCTTCTAAATTTAAAAAAACTTTTTCTTTTCTTGAATTATATAAATATTTTGTTTTTATCTTGTTTTCTTTTATTAAATCAATAATTTTAGGATATTTAACTTTTTTATCAAATATAGCATTAACCTGATCAATTAAAGGATAATCATCATTTAAAATAATTTCTATTTTGTCAATTCTTTCTTGAGCATATTTTACATATTTTTCATTATTTTCTATTCCTATAAAATTACGATGTAATTTTTTCGCAACAGCACCAGTTGTACCTGTACCAAAAAATGGATCTAAAATAATATCATTTTTTTTTGTGGATGACAAAATAATTCTTTTCAATAATTCTTCTGGTTTTTGTGTATTATGCAATTTATTACCTTTATTATCTTTTAATCTTTCTTTTCCCGAACAAACTGAAAAACGCCAAACACTACCCATTTGTTTATTTTCATTTAAATTTTTCATTGTTTTATAATTAAATGTAAATTTAGAATTTTTAGATTTTACAAACCATATTAAATTTTCATTTGAATTTACAAATTTTGTTCCTCTAAAATTAGGTGTAGGATTTGTTTTTTCTCAAGTTAAATCATTTATTACCCAAAATTTTAAATTTTGGATAATAAATCCTAATCTATAAATATTGTGAAAAGTACCCATTACTCAAATAGATCCATTATCTTTTAATATTCTTCTACATTGATTTAATCATTTTTTTGTAAAATTATCATATTCTTTATAAGAATTAAATTTGTCTCAATCATCATTAACCCCATTATATTTATTTCCATCTATTCTATAAAGTATTCCTGATCCTGTTTGCATAAAATAAGGAGGATCAGCAAAAATTAAATCTATTGATTTAGAAGGAATTTTTTTTAATTTATCTAAACAATCTCCTAATATAATCTTATTTTTAAAGTTATCTATATTATTTATTTTCATCTAATAAATTATAAAAAAATATAGTTATAAATTTAACAAGTTTTATGTTTAAATTAAATCTTTTAAATAATCATTTATTTCTTTTTGTTTATAAGGAATATCCATAGTTAAATTCTCTCTAAAATTTTCAACTATATTTTTTAATTGACTTTTAAAACCTAAAATTTGTAATTTTCCAGAAAAATAAAATAATTTATATAATGCTTCTATTGAATCACATAATGGTTCATATTTTTGATTTAATCAATTTTTAAAAATAATTGTTTTATTGTGGTATATTTTATTTCTTAAAAATTTAATTTTTTCTAATTCATCAATAAATTCTTTTTTAATTAAAATTATGGATTCTAATTTATTAAATTCTAAAATCTCAACATCAATATTTTCATTTTTTATACTTTCTCAATAATTAATATTTCTTAAATTTGAAAAAAGTAATTTTAATAATTCTGAAAAATAATCATCATTTATTTTTTGAATTAAACCAATATAATCTTCAAAATTCATTTCTTCAAATATTATTTCTAAGAATTCATTTGATTCTTTTAATTTATCTACATCTGTCCCAAGCAATTTAATAGATTTATAAAAATCTGATTCTTTATTTATTTTCTGCAAAATTTGTGGACAAAATTTTATTTTTGAAAAAGTTAAATTGTTTTTTCTCATTATCACCATAAGCATAATTCTTAAAAAATATTCAAAATTATAAATTTGATCACCAATTAATTTTCTAAAAGTATCTTGCAATTTATAAAATAAACCAAAAATTTGAAAACTAATATTTTCGTTTTTTTTATAATTTATTTTAAGTATTTTATCATAAATATATTCAATAAATTTGTAATTATAAGTATTAGAAATACTAAAAAAATTATTTAAATAATTTTCAGAAGTAAAAGGAATATTATTATTTATTTTATTATTTATTTCTTCTGAATCAATTTTATTATTTCTATTAAATAAATTTCAAATTTTTCTATAATATTCATTATCTTTTATAGTTTTATAAAAATTTTCATTAATTTCAATATTTCTTTTGATTGTTTCATTTTGGAATAAATTTCAAAATTCAAAAAGAGAATTTATTTTTTTTCTTTTTTCTTCTTCTTTAATTTCTTTATAAAATCCATTTTCTTTATTCATCTTTAATCTCGCTTTTTAGTAAACTTATTTAATATAAAAATTATAAGTAAACTTCTCAAATATATTATAAACAAAAAAAACATCCCTATTATAAGAAATGCTTTTATTTTTTTTACTTAAAAATATCTAATTCAACGGATCTAATTCTTCAAGATTTAATTCATCGAATATTTCATCGATGTTTATTTTTTTCTGTTGATAATCATCATATTTTTTGTATGTAATCTCTGATGTCTGCTGTTTATTACTAAATAATTTATATTTACCATCAGGATTTTTAATTCCTGTTCCTACAGGAATTTTTTTACCAACAATAAGCGATTCTTTTACTCCATATAAGTTATCAATCTGTTTTGAAATTGAAGCATTTACTAATGCCTCTGCAGTTCGTTGATAACTAGCAGCAGATAAAAATGATTCTGATTTTAATGGTAATGGTTTTACACCAATAATAATCTGTTTTGCAAAAGCTGGTTTTTTATTTTTTGCTAACAAATCAGCGTTAATCTCTCTTAATTGATTATGAGAAATGATTTGACTGATATATAATTTTGAATCACCACTATCAATAATTATTATTTTTGAAAGCATCTGCTTGATAATAACTTCGATATATTTATCTGAGATCTCAATTCCTTGAATTCGATAAAGTTTTTGGATCTCTTTTATTAAATAAGATTGAACAGCTCTTGTTCCACCAAATTCAAGTAATTGATTCAATTGAATTGAACCCTCAGTAATTTTACTTCCTGGTTCTACTTGATCGCCTTCTTTAATTCTAAATCTTGATTTTTGTGTAGTATCAATGATATATTCAATATCTTCGTCTTTTTTATTTATTTGATGTTTAATTACAACTTGATATTGAATAGGTCGATTATCTTTATTATGAGCATAAGGATTGATACTTTTTACTTTCCCATATACTTGAGAGATAATAGCCATTGATTTAGGATTTTTATTCGCATCAACAAGTTCCATCAATCGAGAGAATCCTCTTGTAATATCACTTACCCCAGCAACTCCACCTGTATGGAATGTACGCATTGTAAGTTGTGTTCCCGGTTCTCCGATTGATTGAGCAGCAATAATTCCAATCGCTTCACCAATATTAACTTCTTTTTGTGTTGATAAATCAAGACCGTAACATTTTTTACAGATTCCACGATGTGAATTACATGAAAGAACAGAACGAATTGAAACTTCATCAATTTCGTTCTCGATAATTTTTTTCGCAACATCATTTGTAATAAGTTGATTTTTTGCAACTATTTTAACTTTATTTAAAATAATATCTTCACTTGCATATCGTCCAAGAATTCGATCATAAAGAGATTCAATCTCTGAATTCTCTTTTGTATCAACGATTGCTTTAATTTTGAAACCTTTATTTGTTCCACAATCTTCTTCTGTAATCGTAATATCTTGTACTGCATCAACTAATCTTCTTGTAAGATATCCAGATTCAGCTGTTTTGGTTGCAGTATCTGATAATCCTTTTCTAGCTCCATGAGTTGATAAGAAATATTCAAACGGAGTAAGACCAATTTTAAAAGAAGATTTAATTGGAATCTCTTCTGTATCTCTAATAATGATTCCTTGTTTTTGTAATGCAACATATTCATGTGTTGCTTTAGACATTGAACCACGCATTCCACCTAATTGAACAAAATTAGAAATACTTCCTCTTGCTCCAGAATCCATCATCATATAAAGTGGATTATCTTGATCTTTTTCAAGTTCCGTTTCTAATAAAATCTCTATTCCTATTTTTACTTTTGCTCAAACTTCAATTACACTTTTATATCTTTGATCTTCAGTAATAAGTCCTTCATGATATTGAGATAATAAATTGTTTACCTCTTTATCACCTTTTTTGATAATATCTTCTCTTTTAGGGATATCAATAATATCTCTTAATCCGATTGAAGCTCCTGAAAGCATTGAATATCTAAATCCTAATTCTTTGATTGAATCTAGAATTGTTTCGATTTTTTCACTATTAAATTGATAGATTTCTTCGATTAAACGAGAGACAGTTGATTTTCTAAATGGTCTAAATTTATTTTTTAGTTCTTCAAATTTTTTCGGTAACTCTTCTACTTTTTTTACAAGATAAATTAAACTACCGGTATCATCCAATGAATTTAAATCATTAAAGTATTTAAATTTTGTCGGAAGGATATAATTTATCAATGCTCTTCCTGCAGTAGTAATGATATATTTATAGTTTTCTAAGACCTCTGGACTTACTTTATCTTTTATTAAAGATAAAGGCAATGCTATAAGCGAATGAACATGTAATTTATTTAAAAACAGTAAATTAGTAATATCTGTATAAGAATAATAAAGATGTTTTGAACCAATTTTATCGGCATACACTTTTGTAAGATAATAGATTCCTAATACGATATCTTGCGAAGGGGTAAGAATTAATTTTCCATTCTTAGGTCCTAAAATATTTTTGTTAGCGATCATTAATTCTAATGCTTCTCTTTTTGCTGTATAAGATAGAGGAACATGGACAGCCATTTGATCACCATCGAAATCAGCATTAAATGATGGAGTTACTAATGGATGTAATCTAATTGCTTTTCCCGAAGTAATAATAGGTTCAAAAGCTTGAATTGATAATCTATGCAATGTCGGTGCTCTATTTAAAAGCACAGGGTGATTTTTGATAACACGACCGGCGTATTTTCAAATTCGATCATCATAAAGTTCGATCATTTTTTTAGCAATTTTAATACTTTTTGCGACACCTTCATTTACAAGTAAATTAACAATAAATGGTTCAAAAAGTTTTACAATCATCTGTTTTGGTAATCCAACTTGATGTAATTTTAATTCCGGACCGACAACAATTACGGAACGACCAGAATAATCGACTCTTTTTCCTAATAGATTTTGTCTAAATCGTCCTTGTTTTCCTTTTAAATTCTCTGATAATGATTTAAGTGGACGATTATCTTTTGAATTAACAGGATTTTTCTTTCTTGCATTGTCAATTAAAGCATCGACTGATTCTTGTAGCATTCTTTTTTCATTTTGAACGATAAGATCAGGAGCAGCGATTGATAATCATTGTTTCAAACGATTATTACGAATTATTACTCTTCGATAGAGTTCATTTATATCAACGGTAGAATGTCTTCCACCATCAAGTTGAATTAAAGGTCTAAGATCGACCGGAATTACAGGAAGAATATCAACAATCATTGAAGCAGGACTTTGTCCTGATTTTAAAAATGATTCAATTACTTTTATTCTTCTAAAATTAGAATTTTGTTCAGGATTTTTTAAAGCGATTTTTTTAATCTTTTTAAGTTCTTTTTTAAGATCTATTTTTTCCAAAATATACTTAATTGTTTCAGCACCCGTTCCAATTTTGATATTTGAATGATTAGTAATAAAATTATTATATTCTGAGAAATCAATTCCATAATTTTGTCCACTATCAGAAGAAGCTTCTTTTTCTAATGTTTTAATCTTTTCATCGACTTTTTTTGCTAATTCTTTATTTTTAGCATTATTTTTTAAAGTAAGTAAAATTTTTCGATATTTAGAACCAGCGTCCTGAATTTGAATAATATCTCTTTCTTTAATTGAAAAAAAACCACCATTATCATAGATAATGTGAGCTTTAAAATAAATTATTGAATCTAATTCATCTTGCTTAAGACCGATAATTGAACGAATTACAGAATAATCAATTTTTGAAAATCAAATATGGGCAATCGGAGTTGCAAGTTTGATATGACCCATTCTTCTTCTACGAACAAATTTAGATTCAATGATCGCTTCTCCACACGCTGTACATTTTTTTCCGGCATCAGAACGTTTATGTTTTTTACCACAGACTGGACAACGATAATCTTTTGTTGTTCCAAAGATCTTTTCATCGAATAAACCATTTTTTTCTGATTTATGAGTTTTATAATTGATTGTTTCTGGTTTGGTAACCTCTCCATTTGATCATTTTAAAATTTTTTCAGGAGAAGCGATTGCAATTTCAATTTTTTTATAAAGATTAGCTTGATCTTCTTTTTTATATCTTTCATGATTTTCATCATAAAAATTTTGCTTTGCATTGATTTTTTTATCCATAATTTATTGCTCCTTATAATGAATTATCAATTTCTACTTCTTCATTTTTATCATTCAAGAATCGAAGATCGATTCCTAAACCACGCAACTCATAAAATAGAACTCAGAAACCTTCAGGAATATTTGGTCTTGGTAATCTTTTTCCTTTTGCAATTGAGTTATATAATTCATTTCTTCCTTTAATATCATCAGATTTTAATGTAAGCATCTCTTGTAAAAGATTTGAAGCACCATATGCTTCAAGTGCTCAAGCTTCCATTTCACCAAATCTTTGCCCTCCATTTTGTGCTTTTCCACGTAATGGTTGTTGTGTAATTAGTGAATAAGGACCGATTGAACGAGCATGCATTTTATCATCAACCATATGTGAAAGTTTAAGCATATACATAACTCCAACAGTTATCTTATCTTCATATCTTTGGCCTGTGATTCCATCTATAAGATAGAATTTTCCTGATTGATCTAATTTTGCTTCTTCTAAAATATTTGCAATATCTTGCTGTGTTGCTCCATTAAAAATTGGTGTTGCAATTTTTACATTTAATTTTTTTGCAGCCATTCCTAAGTGAACTTCAAGAATTTGACCGATATTCATTCTTGAAGGAACCCCTAATGGATTTAACATCACATCAACCGGTGTTCCATCATCAAGATAAGGCATATCTTCTTCTGGTAAGATCCGAGAAACAACTCCTTTATTTCCATGTCTTCCAGACATTTTATCGCCTTCTTTTAATTTTCTTTTTTGGGCGATAAATACTTTTACAATTTTTTCAATTCCGTCATCTAAACGATCACCATTTTCTTTCGAAATAATCTGTACATCTTGTACGATTCCTTCTGCTCCGTAAGGAACTCTTAATGATGAATCTTTTGTATTTTTTGATTTATTTCCTAAGATAGCATCTAAAAGTTTATCTTCTGGTGATAAATCATCTTCACCTTTCGGAGTTACTTTACCGACTAATACATCACCGACTTTTACCTCTGAACCGACAATTATTATTCCATCTTTATCTAAATTACGCATCGATTCTTTTGAAGAATTAGGAACATCAATTGTGATTTTTTCTTTTCCTAATTTTGTATTTCTCTCTTCAATTTTATGTTCTTCAATATGAATTGAAGTAAAAGCATCTTCTTTGATTAAACGGGAAGAAATAATAATTGCATCTTCATAGTTGTAACCTCTTCAAGTTGTAAAGGCAACAAGAACATTTTTTCCGATCGCAAGTTCAGCTCCATCAACTGAAGGTCCATCAGCTATAATATCACCTTTTTTGATTTTTTCATTTAACTTAACGATTGGTTTTTGATTAATCAGAGAAGCTTGATTTGAACGTAAGAATTTTTTAAGTTTATAAATTTGTTCTTTATTCTCTTTATTATTTATTTTGATTAATTTTGAACTAACAAAAGTAACCTTACCATCTTCATAAGCTCTTAATACTGTTGGCGAGTATTTTGCAGAAACTTCTTCAATTCCTGTTCCAACAATAGGAGATTCTGATTTAATTAAAGGAACCGCTTGTCTTTGCATATTAGCACCCATTAAGGCTCTATTTGCATCATCATTTTCAAGAAATGGAATATGAGAAGTTGCGATTGAAACAATTTGTTTTGCTGAGACATCAATTAAGGTAATTTCATCTCTTTTAGCAGAAAGAAATTCACCATCTTTTCTCGCAATTAAAGAATTAGCAACAATTTTATTATTCTTTATTTCAACATTTGCAGGAGCGATAATGTGTCCTTTTTCATCATCAACAGTCATATATTTAGGATTATTTTTGTCTATTAGACCTTTTTTAACTTCAAAATATGGTGTTTCTAAAATTCCATATTCATTTATCCTTGCATAAATTGCTAAATTTAAAATTAAACCGATATTAGGACCTTCTGGAGTCTCAATTGGATCAATTCTACCATAGTGGGTATCATGAATTCCCCGAACCACTAAAGAAGCTGTATCTCGAGAAAGACCTCCAGGACCAAGGGAAGTAATTCTTCTTTTATTTGATAATTCAGCAAGCGGATTAATTTGATCCATAAATTGAGAAAGTTGAGAAGAATTAAAGAATTCTTTGAATACAGATTCAATTAACTTATGATTGATAGAATTTTTAATCGTAACATTTGAAGTATCTTTTGCAGAAATTCTTCCTTTTAAATTTTTTTCAATTCCGATTAAACCAATTCTAAATTGATTTTGTAATAATTCATTGATTGATTTTATTTTTCGATTAGAAAGAGAATCAATGTCATCATAATCGCTGATTCCTTGCTCAAGATTGATAAAATAACCGATAGTTGCAATAATATCAGCAATAGTTAAGACTACATCTTCTTTATAAGAAGATGATAAGATGTTAATTGTTTTTTTATTATCGATTGGATCATAAATTTCAATAATATTAACTTGTGTAAAATTTTTGATAATTTTATCTTCAGAATTTTTTTTATCTGAAAGATCATATTTTTTAAGTGGATTAAATTCACCAAAAATTTCATGATCAATTTTATAATTTGTGTATTCCAAATTATTTGCTTTTCAATAATTGTCAATTTGAAGTGCTTTTTGTAAATCAATTTTAGTATCTTTTTTAAAAATTATATTTCCAGATGCGTCAACTAAATCTCTTGCTAAAGTTTGCCCTAAAACTCTACTTTTAGGAGCAAATTTTACATTCAATTTATATCTTCCTGTTTTAGAAAGATTGTATCTTTTAGAATTAAATATTAAATTAGAAATTGAATCATTTACTGCTTTTTTCTCAAAACGATCACCAGAATGGATAACTTTAAAAATTGCTCTTCTTGCTTTATAAGGTTCCATTTCTTCTTTTGTGATTTTTTTAAATGATTCTTCAATCAATTCATGTTTAGAATAAATATTTAAAACATCTTCTTTTGTTAATCCAAAAGCATTTAATAATGTAACAAGTTTTAATTTTTTTGATTTATCAATTCTTAATTTAATATCACTTGGATTTATATTTAATAATTTATAATCACGATAATCAAATTCAATTCATGATCCACGACCAGGAATAATTGAAGATAGTTTATAAACAGAAGAATCAGAAGTTGATTGTGCTCTTGATGCTTTTAATTTTTCAAAATAAACACCAGGAGAACGAACAATTTGACTAACAATCACACGTTCAGAACCATTAATAAGAAATGATCCACCTTCAGTCATGATCGGTAAATTTAAGATAAATGCATCTTTATCATCAACAACGACCCCTTCTCTTAAATTAATCATTTTAAAATGGGCGTATATTGGAGCTGAAAAATTAATTCCTTTTTCTTTTGCTTCATTTATAAGATCTATATATTTTGATTTATCAGGCATTTTGATTTTTAGACCTGTGTATTCTACACGAATTTTATCCTTAGTAGAATGTACGGGAAAAATTTCACGAAAGATTTCATCTATTCCATATTCAATAAACTTTTCGAAACCTTTACATTGAATATCCAATAAATTAAAAACAGGTAGATCTAGTTCGTTTTTTTGATAATTTCTTCGTTTGGTATTTTTACCATAAGTTTGAATTTTATAATTCATATTTTCTCCAATTAATAAATTTTATATCATTAAGATTTTAAAATTAAATCACCTTTTATAAAAGAGAAAAAAGAAGATAAGATTATCCTCTCTTTTTAAGTTTTAGATAGAGTACTTATTTAATTTCAACATCTGCACCAATTTCTTTAAATTGTGCGGCAAGTTTTTCAGCTTCATCAGCATCAATATTTTCTTTGATGTTTCCACCATTATCAACAAATTTCTTTGCTTCCATTAATCCTAATCCTAAAACATCACGGATAAGTTTAATTACAGCTAATTTATTTTCTCCCGGTCCTTTTAATACAACAGTTTTTTCAGAATTTTCAGCGTTATCTCCTTGTTGTCCTGCTGCAGCAACTTGTAATGCAGCTGAAACGTTAAATTCTTCTTCAATTGCTTTGATTAATTTATTTAAATCAACCACTTTCATTTCTTTTAATTCTTTAATAAAATTTTCAATATTTAGTGCCATTCTATACTCCTTCTTAATTTTCTTTTTTTGCAATTTCTGTTAATACAACTGCCAAATTGCGAATATTTCCTTGTAAAGCCGATAATAACATTGATAATAAAATATCTTTTCCAGGTAAAGAAGCAATTTCTAAAATTTCTTTTGGTCCGTAGAATATATTATCAATATAACCCGCTTTTAATTTAATTTGAGGATCTTTTTTTCCTTTTGTGAATTGTTTGATTAATTTATAAAGTTCAGCAAGTGCTTGTGATTTTTCTGCTGGAATAATAAGAAATGATGATGAATCTTTTAAATAATCAACGATTTCTGGTTTACTTGCATCTTTAAAAGCAATTTTTGCAATTCTATTTTTATAAACTTTGTCTAGTCCTTCAACTTCCTTAATTTTTGCTTTAATTAAAGAAATATCAGTCGCTTTTAAACCATGATAACCTCAAACAATAATTGCATATGAATTATTTATTTTTTTTGTAAGGTTTTCAATTTGAACTTTTTTATCTTGTCTTGTTAGCATTTTTATTATCCTTAATCTTTTGCAATTCTAATCCCAGGACCCATTGTTGTTGATAAAAAGATATCAATAATATATTCTCCCTTTACTTCACTAGGTCTTTTTGATTTAATCAAACTGAAAATTGCTTCATAATTTTCTTTCAATTCTTGGTCTGAAAAGGATAATTTTCCAATTGAGAGATTAATTAATCCTTGATCATTTGTTCGATATTCAATTTGCCCTTTTTTAATATTTGTAATTGCATTTTTAATATCTGTTGTTACTGTTCCTAATTTTGGGTTGGGCATAAGTCCCTTTGGACCTAAAAGTTTTCCATATTTTGCAAATTTAGCCATATATTTAGGTGTTGTAACAATAAAGTCAAAATCAAATCAATTTTCACGTTGAATTTTTTCTAAAATAAATTCATCATTTACATAATCAGCTCCAGCTAGTTTTGCTTCTTCTTGATCATGTTTATCTGCAATTACCAATACTTTTGCTATTTTTCCTGTTCCATTGGGTAAAACAAGTGATCCACGTAATTGTTGTGAAGCTTTTTTAACATCCAAATTAAGATTAAAAGAAACTTCAACAGAAGGATTAAATTTCTCAAAAGAAATTTTTCTTATGATGTTTAATCCTTCTTCAATTGAATATAAATGGTCTTTATCAATTAATTTATTTGCTTTCTGTAAATTTTTTGATATTTTTTTAACCATTATTTATCTTCTCCGTTTTCTTTTTCAGCAATTTTGATTCCCATATTTTTAGCAGTTCCAATTACCATTCTCATCGCTGCTTCAAGATCTACAGTATTTAAATCTTTCATTTTATATTTAGCAATCTCTTTTACTTGTTCTAATGTTATTTCTCCGACAATTTCTTTTCCAGATTTTTGTGAACCTGATTTAATTCCTAAAGCTTTTTTGATCATTACTGAAGTTGGGGTTGTCTTCAATTCAAATTCAAACGAACGATCACTATAAGCTTTTATTATGACAGGAACAATATCACCGTTCCGATCTTTTGTTGCATCATTAAAAGCACGAGTAAATCCAACCATATCAATTCCAAGTCCAGCAAGTGCTGGTCCTGGTTTTGCTTGTCCAGCTGGAAATTGCAATTTTGCAACTCTTGTTAATTTTTTAGCCATTTCTTTATTCTAACCTTTCAAAAGTAAACTTTAGTTTCACCAGGTAAATTATTTCTATTACTAAAGTATATTTATTAAATAAACTATTTAATAATAACCTCAGTAGCGTATTTAAACATTTGTGGCTACTTTCTTTGGTTTAAATTATTTAAATAATTAAACACGATAAAATTTTAACATAAAATTAAACTTTTTAAACTTTTTCTAAATAATCTAAGGGAAGATCAATTACTATTTTTCTACTAAACATTTCAATTTCAACAATAACATTTTGTTTAATAAAAGAAATCTCTTTTACTCTTCCTTTTTTACCGATAAATTCACCTTGTTTAATTACAACATAATCATCGATTTCGTATTTAACGTTTGCGATCGCTTCTTTATTATCTGTTACTTTTTGTAACTCTTCGTAATTTTTTATTAAATTTATTTCATCTTGTTTTATTTTTGCAATTTGTTCCTCTGGAATAGGAGTCGGTTTTGTTCTTTGTCCACTAGATCCAACAATTCCGGTAACATATTGTGTATTTCTTATGATATATCAAGATTTATCAGTCATATCCAATTTTACATATATATAACCAGGAAATAATGGTTTCTTTTTAATTTTTTTTGTCTTTGTTTGATGATATTTGAAAGGAATATAAATTTCTGAAATTCCTGTATCTTTATCCTCAAATTCGCGATTATCCAAGTCTTCTTTTACTTTTTGTTCGTAATTTGAAATAACTTGTACTATATATCATTTAATATTTTTATTTTTTTCCATTAATAATATTTCCTTTCGTGTAAATTATTATGATAAATAATCAATTAGTGAAGTAACACCTCAAGAAAATAAAACAATAATAACTGTAAGAATAACAATTACAAGCAATGTAAGAAAAAAGACTTTTAATACTTGTTTAAATTTTGCTCATCTAATTGTTCTAAATTGAAGTGCAAGTCTTTTGAAAAAATTCATTATTTTGTTTCTTTGTGTAAGGTTACTTTATTGCAATTTTTACAATACTTATTAAATTCTAAATTTTTATTAATTCCAGAAGATTTATTAACTGTATAATTTCTTGAAAAACATTCACTGCAAACTAAAGTAACTTTATTCTTACCTTTTTTATTTTTCATTTTTTTTATTTGTTACACAAATTATATTAAAAATCAAAAATTTTAAAAAAATAAAAAGCAACATATTATTCTATGTTGCTAAAAACTTTTAATTTGTTTGTAATTTTTTTGCGATAACGATAAATAGTTTTCGCTGGAATGTTTAATTTTTCCGCAGTTTCTTTTACGCTTCCTTCTGTTTCTAATAATTTTTCTAAAATTTTGTTTTCCTTATCTGTAAAAATTTTGAAATCAATTGTTTTAATTACTCATGTCATAAAATCTTCATCATCTTTGAAAGTTTCCTCTTTTAAAATAAGATTATAATTAAAATTATCATTATCAATTGGAATTGCATAATTTAATAAAATATGATTTTTTGTTGTAAATTTTTTTGCATAATTTTTTAAGTCATATTCAATAAATGTCTCAATATAACTTGCAAATTTTTTTAGTCCATCTAATTTATAATTAATTGTGCGCTTATAAAAGCAATATATTCCATATTGAAAATAGTCTTCAAATTTTAGAGGGGAATTATCAAATCTCAATGCTACCTTATTTGATATTTTTTTAATAAAAGATTCGTATTTAATTAACAGTATTTTAAAGTTTATATCATTTTTTTTATCTTTATTTTTTTGAATTTGTAAAATTAGTCTTTTTTGTTCTTCATAATCTAATTGTTGATAATTTATTTGCTCATTTTCTTTAATTATCACTATTTAAAGCGTAAAGAAAAATACCGACCGAAGTTGCAACATTTAATGATTCAACTTTAGAATCGATATTAATACTCGATGTATAATCAGATGAATTAATTAATGATAAGCGAATACCTTTTCCTTCATTTCCAAAGATTAAAACTAATTTTTGATTTAATTTTTTTAATTCTTTTGGTTTATATTTCCCTTTTAGAATTGTTGAGACAATTCAAAAGTTATTCTTTTTTAATTTTTTAATAACATTTGCGACTGAACTTATAGTTACAATATCAATATCTAATCATGTTCCTGAAGAAGATTTAATAACAGTATTTGTAAGTTGCGCACTATTATCTTGTGTAATTAAAATTCCACTAACATTAAAAGCAACAGCATTTCGTATAATTGCTCCTAAATTTTGCGGATCTTGTATTCTATCCAAAAATAATAAAATTGGATTCTTATCATTTTCTATTTTTTTTAGTAATTGATCTAATGTTATTTTTTCCGGGAGATCAATCTCGGCAATAACATTTTGAAAATTACTTACATTCGGAAATTTTTTTTTCCAATAATGAAAATCAAATTCTAGCACATTTATTTCATTTTTTTTGAGCTCTTGATAAAATAAAAAATGTTTATTTTTATCTAAATAAACTTTTCTAATTAAATCACGCCTTTTGTTAAAAATTTCCTTTACGGAGTTTATTCCATATATTTGCATAACACTATTTTTTCATTAAATATTTTAAATCAAATCCAAGAATCTTTAAATTAAAAATAAATTTTTGATATTCAGTTCCATCAAATTTCTTATTCAAATTTTTTAATTGTAACATTAAATATGAAATTGAATTTGGTGTATCTAAATCATTTTCTAAAATTTTGATAAAATTTTGATCTACTAAAAAATTTAATTTTTTAGTATCAAATTTTTTATCGACTTTTTCTAAAAAATTAAATATTTTTTGCATTTGAATTTTCGCATTTTTGATAACATTTTCATTAACATTAATTGGTTTTTGATAGTAACTTAATAAAAAAAGCATTCTCAAAACATTTGCCGAATGATTTTTTAAAAAATCTCTTCCATAAACAATATTTCCTAAAGATTTTGACATCTTTTTATTATTAAAATTTATATGGCCAACGTATAGTCATGCTTTTGCTAATTGATTAGTATGAATTGCCTCATATTGAGCCATTTCATTGACATGATGAGGAAAATAAAGATCAATTCCCCCACCATGAATATCAATTCCATTACTACCAAAATATTTTTCAATGAGATAAGAACATTCAGTATGCCAACCCGGTCTACCTTTGCTTCAAGGTGAATCGAAGTTTATACCTGTTTTTGTTTTTTTTCACAGAGCAAAATCATTTTGATTTTTTTTGATAATAATTTTGCTTTGTTTATTTATTAATTCACCCATATCTATATTAAGTTTTGAATTATATTTTTCTCATTTATTTATTGAAAAATAAACATCTCCCTCAATTTGATATGCATAACCCAAATCCAGCAATTTTTTTATAAAATTTATCATTCCTTTGATATTATCGGAAACTTTCGGAAGATAAGTTGGTTCGAGGATATTCATTTTTTCAAGAAGATCAAGATAATCTTTTAAATATTTTTCTGATATTTCTTTTTCTTTTACTTTTTCTTTTAAAGCTCTATCTATTATCTTGTCATCAATATCAGTAATATTATGAACATAAATTACTTTCTGTTTATTTGCTTTTGCCAATCGATGTAAAACATCAAAAATAACAACGGATCTTAAATTACCGATATGAGGATAATCATAAACTGTAGGACCACAAAGATAAAATTCAATTTTATTCTTAAATTCAATTTTTTGCTTTGTATAAAAATCTACTATAAACATATTGATAAAATTATAATAAATAAAATAAAAAGTAGATAGGATTTAACTATCTACTTAATCATAAATGTGCTTAAAGGATTTAGATATCTAAAATATTTAATGAAATGATGCCGCTCTTTGAAATAAAAAGAGCAACATTTATGCGAGACGCCAAGTATCTTAATTAAATAAGAATGCATAAATGCTGCTATTTTTCTCTTATTTAATTATTTTGATACTAGGCAATATATATTATATCCATTTGATTTTTGAAATCTCATAAAATTCAAAATTTTTTGGAAAAAAAAGTAGATAGGAAAACCTATCTACTCAATCATTAAATGCACTTAGGGGATTAATATCTTTTGAATATTTAATGAAACATGATATCGCTCTTTTTTAAAAATAAAAAAGAGCAACATTTATGCGAGATGCCAAGTATCTTAATTAAATAAGAATGCATAAATGCTGCTATTTTTCTCTTATTTAATTATTTTGATACTAGGCAATATATATTATATCTTTTGAAAATTTTATTTCTCAAAATTATCTAATTTATTTTAAATAGAAAATAATTATTCATTTTTAAGCGATAATAATCACTTTTAATCAAGTAATTATTGAAATAAATTTGATCAATATAAAAATTTTTTTTCATAAATGGTTTTTGATGAAAATTAAACCATCTTTCAAGATAAGAGATTAAATCAGCAATTTCTATTATTACATAGTATTCTTTATTTTTTTTATCAATAAAATTAATATTTTTTTGAAATAATGTAAATTGATTAAATGATTTAAAATTTAATTTAAATAAATTAAGAAGATTATTATCAAGATATTGTCCTCTTGTTTCGATAAATATTTGACTATTGAAGAAAAAGTTATCAATTAAAAGTTTATTAAATAAAAACCTAATTGAATTAAAATAAGGGTCAATTGTTTTTTCTTGGTATTTATTATAAAGAGAGATTATATCAATCTTTATTTGATATATTTTAAAATTTTGTAACTCTAATAAATTTAGAAATTTATGGATATATATTTGATAATTTTTATCATATTTTAATTTAAAATTGAAAAATTCATAACTATGAAAAACAAATTTTTCTGTTTTAAAATATCTTATTTTAAATTGTTTAATTTTAAAATTAAGATAATCAAAAGTTGATTTATTTATTAAAACGAGAGTAATAAAATTTAAGGTTTCATTTTTTGTAAAATTTTTCTTTGATTTACTTTTATAAACTTTTTGTAGATGGTTATTTGTTATTCCAGATTCATCAATTCCAATGTAATATTTCATTACATTAAATTTATAAAGAAAATTTGCTTTTTCAATTTTTTTTTATAAATTTAACTAAAATAACAATGGAGGCGCGGATCGGATTCGAACCGACGATCAAAGAGTTGCAGTCTTCTGCCTTACCAGCTTGGCTACCGCGCCACTAATAATAATATTAATCTTAGATATTATACCGTAAATTTAGATAACAAAAAAGAACCTATTAATAGGTTCTTTCTAAATTTATTAGTATTTTTAAATTACTCAATAATATCAATTACTGTTCCAGCTCCAACTGTTCTTCCACCTTCACGAATTGAAAATTTTGTATTTTTTTCAATTGCAACCGGTGAAATTAATTCAATTGTTAATTCTGTATTATCACCTGGCATTACCATTTCAGTTCCTTTAGGTAATGTAACAATTCCCGTAACATCAGTTGTTCTTAAATAAACTTGCGGACGATAATTTGTAAAGAAAGGAGTATGTCTTCCACCCTCTTCTTTTTTAAGCGCATAAACTTGTGCTTTAAATCTTTTATGAGGAGTGATTGATCCTGGTTTACAAATAACCTGACCACGTTGTACTTCTTTACGGTCAACACCACGAAGTAATAATCCAACATTATCACCGGCTTCTGCATAATCTAATAATTTTCTAAACATCTCGATTCCAGTAACGATTGTTTTTTTAACTTTTTTACTTAAACCGACAATTTCAACTTCTGAACCCTCTTTAATTTCACCACGTTCAACTCTTCCAGTTGCAACAGTTCCTCTTCCAGTAATTGTAAAGACATCTTCTACTGGTAGTAAAAATGGTTTATCTTTTTCACGTACAGGAATAGGAAAATATGAATCACATGCATCAACAAGTTCACCGATTGCTTTTTCGTATTTTTCATCACCTTCAAGTGCTTTTAAAGCTGAACCATAAATAAATGGTGTATTATCTCCATCAAAACCATATTTTGATAATAATTCACGAACTTCCATTTCAACAAGTTCAATCATCTCTTTATCATCAACCATATCCACTTTATTAATGAAAACAATTAATTTTTGAATTCCTACTTGTTTAGATAAAACAATATGTTCACGAGTTTGAGGCATCGGTCCATCAGTAGCTGAAACAACTAAAATTGCACCATCCATTTGTGCTGCTCCAGTAATCATATTTTTAACATAATCTGCGTGTCCAGGAGCATCAATATGTGCATAATGTCTTTTTGCTGTTTCATATTCGACATGTGCTGTATTAATTGTAATTCCACGTTCTTTTTCTTCCGGCGCTGCATCAATAGCATCATAAGACATTTTTTTAGCAAAACCTTTTTTTGCAAGATAACTTGTGATTGCTGCTGTTAATGTTGTTTTACCATGATCAACATGACCGATTGTTCCTATATTAATATGTTCTTTTGAACGATCAAATTTTTCTTTTGCCATTTTTCTCACTTTCTTTAAAATATCGTTAGTTTTAATAAACTAAATTTATTAATTAAAATACAATGACATATATTATATCTTAACAAATCTTATAATAAATATAAAATATAAAAACTATTAATTAATAATATTAATTAATTTGGCGAACTTCAAATTGATTTGCAAAATGATTTTCAAGTTCTTTTTCAATTTTTGTAAGGCTGACATGTCCTAAATATCTTAATGTATTTCCACTTTTAAAAATAACTTGGATATCATCTTTATTTTTATGTATAAGATAATCTTCAATATCATTTGATGATATCTGAATTTCTGGATTTCAGCGAATTTGATATTTTGCCATTTTATAATTTTCTCCTTGATTGATAAATCAATCTCTGATTTTAATATTTACAATATATTTTTAGAAATTTCAAGATAATAAACAGGTTTTTCTAATTTAAGAAATTTTTCTTCATATTCTGTTTTGACAATTTTTTCGTTTGTTAATTGATGTAAATCAGATATTTTTTTAAGAATAAAAAATTTATCTTTTAATTCTTTTTCTGAAAGATTTAATAAAACAAAATCAAATAAAATCTTTTGATCTGTTTTAATGATTAATTTTCCTTCTTCTTTTAAAATTTGATAATAATAAAGAAGTAATTCTTTAGTAAGCAATCTTCTTTTATGATGCTTTTTTTTAGGTCAAGGATCAGGAAAATTAATAAAAATCTTCTCAATTGATGATTTTTGAAATCATTCTTTTAAATTATTAATATCAGAAAGAATAAATCTTACATTTGTTAATTCTAATTTTTCAATCTTTTTTAATGCTTTTGCTTGAATTGTTGCGATCTTTTCAATTCCAATAATTTTAGCAAAATTATTTTCAAGTGCGATTTCAGAAATAAATTTTCCTTTTCCATTCCCTATTTCAAGTCATATATCTTTACTATTATTAACAAAATCTTGATATCTTTTTGCTGTATTTAAAAGATATTTTGAATTTTTTAAATAATTTATAGCACCTGTTTTTATCCGTACTCTTCCCATACATAAATTTTATCTTTTTTTCATTTTTAAAAGCAAAAAAGTGAATTAAAATTCACTTTTTTAGGTAAAAGATCTTTCACAAACACCCCTTTTTTTCTCCCGTTCTTCATAACTAAAATAAGTGTTTAGTTTTACAATTAGTTATTATAGCACGTTAACTATTTTAAAATATATTTTAAATATTTTCCTGTTGCTGATTCTTTACTTTTTATAATCTCTTCTGGAGTTCCTTTTGCGACTATTTTTCCACCTTTTACTCCCCCTTCAGGACCTAAATCAATAATATAATCAGCAACTTTAATTACATCAAGATTATGTTCAATAATAAGAATTGAATCTCCTTGATCGACAATTTGATTTAAAACATCTAATAATTTTTTAATATCATGATGATGTAATCCTGTGGTCGGTTCATCTAGAATATATAATGTTTTTCCGGTTGCTTTTTTCTGTAAATGAGTCGCTAATTTAACTCTTTGTGCTTCTCCTCCCGATAATAAGGTAGAAGAATGACCTAGTTTAATATAATCAAGACCGACATCTTTTAGATATTTTAATTTTCGACTAATCTTAGGTTGATTTTTGAAAAATTGATTCGCTTCTTCTACTGACATATCTAAAATATCAGCGATATTTTTTTCTTTAAATCTAATTTGCAATGTCTCTTCGTTATATCTCTTACCATTACATTCATCACATTTTACATAGACATCAGGAAGAAAGTGCATTGGAATTTTTAAAATCCCATCTCCTTGACATTTTTCACATCTCCCACCTTTTACATTAAATGAAAATCTTCCAGAATTAAATCCTTTTATTTTTGCATCATTTGTATTTGCAAAAAGTTCACGAATATCAGTGAATACACCTGTATAGGTAACAGGATTTGAACGAGGTGTTTTTCCGATTGGATCTTGTGAAACCCGAACAATCTTATCGATATTTTCTGTTCCTTTTATAGCACTACATTCTCCTGGAACATCAAAATGATTTCCATGTGAGATTAAATTATGAATTCTTTTATAAATAATTTCATTTACAAGTGTTGATTTTCCTGATCCAGAAACACCAGAAATAACAACAAATTGTTTTAAAGGAATTTTTACATTAATATTTTTTAAATTATTAGCTTTTGCCCCATAAATTTCAAGATAATTTTGAAATTTAATTTTTCTTCGTTTATTAGGAATTAAAATTTGATCTTTTCCAGAAAGAAAATTACCAGTATGGGTATCTTTTTTTGCTACTTCAATTGGTTTTCCAAAAGCGACAACTTTCCCTCCATAAATTCCTGCATCAGGACCGATATCAATTAAATAATCTGATTCAAGCATCATTTCTTCATCATGTTCAACAACGATAACGGTATTACCAAGATCACGAATCTCTTTTAATGTATTTATAAGTCTTTCATTATCTCTTTGATGTAATCCGATTGAAGGTTCATCTAATACATAAATCACCCCTGTTAATTTAGAACCTAATTGTGAAGCTAACCTTATTCTTTGACTCTCTCCTCCCGAAAGAGTATTGGCCATTCTATTTAAAGTAAGATAACTTAAACCGACATTTATTAAAAAATTAAATCTTGACTTAATTTCGCTTATTACTAAACTAACAATTTTTAATTCTTGTTCACTTAAATGAAGTCCACTAATTCATTTATTGGCTTCTTCAATTGATAAAGTTGTAACATCGTAAATATTTTTATGATTAATTTTGATCGCAAGCGTATGCTCATTTAATCTTGATCCTTTACATTTATCACAAATGCTTGTAGCAAAAAACTGTTTATAATAGCTTCTTGCAAAATCTGAAGTTGTTTCCAGATTTAATCTCTCAATCATTGTTGCCAACCCTTCAATATAATCATATTTACGGATTGTATGTGATTTTGAGGTGATTTTATATGAAATTGGTTTATCTGAACCTTCAAGAATAATTTTTTGTTCTTCTTCAGAAAAATCCTTTAATTTTTTATTAAGAGGAATATCATATTCCTTAAATAAAGTAACAAATTTTTCTCAAGTAAGTCCACTTAATTTATCACCAAAATATTTAATTCCTCCTTCAAGAATTGTTTTTTCAGGATCAACCATTTTTTCTCAAGTAACTTGTTGAATAAATCCTAATCCGTTGCATTTACTGCAAGCCCCTAATGGAGAATTAAATGAAAATAATTTAGGTTCAATTTTTGGCATCGAAAAATCACCATGTTTACAACCTAATTTAAGTGAATATAATTCTTCTGTTTTTTCTGTTAGATTCTCAACACTTACTAATCCATCAGCATATTTTGTCGCAAGACTTAAACTTTCATAAATTCTTGATCTATTTTCAATATTTAAAATAACACGATCAATTAAAATATCAATTGTATATTTTTTGTGAGCACTTAATTCTTTTATTTGATCTAAATGCAATATTTCATCATTTACTCTTATCCGTAAAAATCCTTCTTTTTTAAGTTCGGAGATTTCTTTTTTAAATGTTCCTTTTTTTTCAGAAACAAGTGGAGCAAAGATTTGTAATTTAGAATTTTCTTTTCAATTATAAATTTGATTAATAATCTGAGTAATTGTTTGGGAAGAAATTTGTATATTATGATTAGGACAATAAGGGATTCCAATTCTTGCAAATAATAAACGATAGAAATCGTAAATTTCTGTAATCGTACCAACTGTTGATCTTGGATTATTAGAAGTAGTTTTTTGATCAATTGCAATTGCAGGTGACAATCCTTCAATTGAATCAACAGCAGGTTTTGCTGTTCCTCCTAAAAATTGTCTTGCATAATTTGATAAAGAATCAACATATCTTCTTCTTCCTTCGTTATAAATAACATCAAAAGCAAGTGAAGATTTTCCTGAACCAGAAACACCGGTAATTATAATTAGTTTGTTTTTTGGTAATTCTAAATCAATATTTTTTAAATTATTTTCTTGTGCATTTTTAATTATTATCTTATCGTTTATCATGTCTCATATATATTATTTGTTTACTATTAATTAAATTATATTCTTAAATTAACTTAATAATATTAAGAAGAAAGAAATTAATTAATCTTATTAAGTTAAGCTATTATTAATTTAAATAATTAGATAAATTCTATAAAATAAAAAAATGAGCTAAGCCCCGTGGAGAACCGCTCATTAGTGTACAAGTAAATGTAAACTAATATAATTATACACTGATTAATAAGATTATTAATCTTATTAATCAGAAAATATTATAAAAATAAAAAAAGGATAATAAAAATTACCCTCTTTTACATTCTTTACTCTATACAAATCAAATTCAGTATACTCCGATTATGATCGCTGGAATTCAGAAAATTACAAGAACAATTGAAATAAGCACTCTAACTAATGTATTACTTTTCATTCATTCAAATGCTTCAGTTGAAAATCAAACAATAAATAAATTAAGTAATCAAATAAATGCCATTATTGTAGCAAGAATCTTTCATCCAGTACCACTTTTAAGTTTATTTTTAAAGTCGTCCATAATTAATCCCCCTTTCAATTTTTGAATTATACCACAGAAATTTTTAAAAAAATATTCAAAAATTAATAATTACTTTTAAGTTCAGTAATAAGGTCACGTAATTTGATCGCTCTTTCAAAATCATATTCTTTTGCTGCTTTTTTCATTTCTTTTTCCAAAACAGCAATTTTTTGTTTTGATTTTAATGATGATAGTTTTAACTTTTTATCTTGTTCAAATTCCTTAATTAATGGTTTAGGAATCGCCTTTACAATTGTCGTCGGTGTGATATTATGTTTCTTATTAAACTCGATCTGAATAGCTCTTCTTCGATTTGTTTCATCGATCGCCCCTTGCATTGAATTTGTTATTTTCTTCGCATAAAGAATCGCTTTTCCATTTACATTTCTTGCGACTCTTCCGATCATTTGAATTAGTGATCTTTTATTTCGTAAAAAACCATCTTTATCTGCATCTAAGATTGCAATTAGAGAAACTTCAGGAACATCTAATCCCTCTCTTAAAAGATTAATTCCAACGATTGCATCATAAAAGCCAATTCTTAATTTACGAATTACTTCTTCTCTTTCAAATGTTTTTAAATCACTATGAAGATAGGCAACAGAAAATTCTGTTTCTGTAAGATATTTTGCGATATCCTCTGCTAATTTTTTCGTAATTGTATTAATAAAGACACGTTCATTTGCTTTTTTTCTTGCTCTTATCTCATTTACAATATCTTCTAATTGATTTTCAACATTTTTTACATCGATTACAGGATCTAAAAGTCCCGTTGGTCTGATAATTTGTTCAACATATTTATTATTTGTCTTTTTAAGTTCATAATCACCTGGAGTAGCAGAAACAAAAATGATTTGATTCATTTTTTTTTCAAATTCAAGAAATCTTAAAGGACGATTATCAAGAGCACTTGGCAATCTAAATCCATATTCTACTAATGTTTTTTTTCGTGAATAATCACCCTCATACATTCCTCCAACTTGTGGAATAGTAATATGAGATTCATCGACTATAAGTAAATAATCTTTTGGAAAATAAGAAAAAAGAGTAGCGGGTGGTTCGCCATGTTTTCTTCACGGTTCAAAATAGATTGAATAATTTTCAATTCCACTAGTCATTCCAAATTCTTGTAATTGTTCAAGATCAAAATTTGTTCGATTTTCTAAACGTTGTTTTTCAAGTAAAAGATTTTTACTTTCAAAATAATCTAACCTTTTTTGTAAATCTTTTTTAATTTTTATGATTGCTTCTTTTAAAAGCGAATTTGAAACAACATTTGCATCTGCTGGCGTAATTGTAAATTTATCATAATATTTTATCGGCGTTTTTTTAAGAGAATCAATTGCAACTATTTCTGTTATTTGATCACCAAAAAAGTCAATTCTAATATTAAATTGATCAGATCATGCTGGAACAATTTCAATGATATCGCCTCGTGTAATAAAAGAACCAGGAAAGAGATCTTCTTTTCTTTTATATCCCAATCGAACAATATTTGTTAATAGTTCTTTTCGAGTTACACTTTTACCGAGTGAAATTTCAAAATGGTGTTTTTTATATTCTTCTGGTTCTCGGTGACCATAGATCGCAGCGACCGAAGCAACGACAATTACATCATTTCTTGAAGTAAGGGCATTTAAGGTTGAATTTCGCATCATTTCGATCTGTCAATTTTGAACAGATCTTTTTTCTACATAGAGATCGCTTTTTGGAAGATATGCTTCTGGTTGATAAAAATCAAAGTTTGAAATATAATATTCAACTCGATTATCAGGAAATAATTCTTTAAATTCAACGTAAAGTTGATTTGCTAAGGTTTTATTATGAGCAAGAACAAGCGTTGCTTTATTAACATTTTTAATTACATTTGCAATCGTAAATGTTTTTCCTGTTCCAGTCGCTCCTTGCAAAATATTATATTTTTGCTTTTCATTTAAAGCCTTAGTAAGACTTCTTATCGCCTGTTTTTGATCACCAGCTGGTTTTTTTTCCGTTGTTAATAAAAACTTTTCCATAAAGTTATTTTAAAATATCTTTTAGATAAAAAATAACTCCTCCTTTTAAAACAATTTCTGATCAATCAAGATTATAAACATTAGATTTTTTAATTCAATCATTTAATGACAATTTGTAATCATCATACTCAAATTCATCCATTTTATTATTTTGATAGGTTCTAACAATCACTTTTGGAATTTTGTCACCAATCTTATAATTAAGTTCGACTAGAGCTGTTTTTACTTTTTTTGCTTTTGCAAATTTATAAGCGAGTTCAGAAGCGATTAAAACTCCTGTTTTATCAACTTTTGAAAAATCTTTTCCACAAAAAGCTCCGCCTCCATGACTAACTCCGGCTCCAAAAGTATCAATCATTAATTTTCGTCCTGTTAATCCGGTATCTGATAACGGACCGCAGATCAATCATTCTCCTTTTGGATTGACAATAACATCAATTTTTAAATTAAATTTTAAAAATTGATCTTGTAAAAATAATTTAATTTGATTGTGTTTATTTTTTTTTATTCCACAAACTGAAATCGAAAGTTCTTGTAAATTTTGATTGAAAAGTAATTTTCAATCCGGAGCAATCGCAAATTTATCTCTTAAATTATCAATAATTTGATAAAGCATTAAAATTCTTTCATATCTTTTTTGATTATAAAAACCATAGATTACACCTTGATCAGCAGCAACAATTTCTTTTTTTTGGATTTTTATTAATTCTGGTGATTGTGAGTTTATGTCATTTATAACTTTTATCTTTTGATAATTAGGTCATCATTTTTGCCCATAAACTCTTTCGATCGCATCATAAACTAATTTTTGATAATCAATTTTTGCTTTCGAAAAGATTTCTCCTCCCAAAAAAACAACATTTCTTGTTACCATTACCTCAGCAGCGACTTTTGCATTTTGATCTTTTTTTAAATTTTCGATCAAAATCTTTTCTGAAATATAATCAGCAAAACGATCCGGATGTCCATATCCTACTAATTCAATTGTTTTCATTTTAAAAAAATATATTAATTATCATCTTTATCTTTAAGAATATTGTAAATCTCTTCTACACTATATTTATTTAATTTTGCTGATACTTTACCATCATAAAAAGGAATTATATGCATATGTGTATGAAAAACTTTTTGTCCTGCAAAAGCACCATTATTAAAAAGAATCTTTGTTCCTTTTGCTTTTAGTTTTTCTTCTTGTAGTTTTTTTACTCTTTTAGCAGCATTAAATAAAGAGATAATTGTATTATCTGCTTCTTGATAAATATCCTCTTTTCAAACTTTTGGGATAATAAGAATATGTCCAGGATTAAAAGGATAAATATCCATAATCGCAATTAAGAGTTTTGTTTCAAATAATTTAAAACTTTCGGTTTCACCATTGATGATTTTTAAAAAAATATCTTTTTCCATTTTTCCACTTTTAATTAATTTAAACTGTAATTTTACGAAATTCTTGTTTTGTTGCTAATAAAACTTTGGTATTTTTTTTAATACCACATTCAATTAATAATTTACGTACCTTTTCATCAGAAGAATAGTCCTCTAAATTTGGATAGTATTTTGCATAAACACCATAATTTGCCCCAAATTTCGTAACTTTTGATTTATCTTTAATAAATCCTAAAATAATTGCGTTTGCCCGAAAACGAGAAAGTGCATTGATCATTCTCCCTTTTTCAGAAAAGACAGCAATATATTTTGCATCATTTGTTAATGCTTTCTTAGCGACAAGATAAGCTGTTTCGGCATTAGAAGAATCAACGTAAGCATATGCTTTTTCGTATGAATCTAAATAATTATAATTTTTTTCTGCTTCTAAATTAATTCTTGCCATTGTTTCAACAGATTCTAAAGGAAAATCACCCGATGCAGATTCTCCTGAAAGCATTGTTGAATCGGTTCCTGAGATCGCAGCATAATAAATATCTGTTACCTCTGCTCTTGTAGGTCGAGGATTTTCCATCATTGAATCTAACATCTGTGTTGCGATTACAATTGGTTTTCCTCATGCTCGACATTTTTCAATAATTAGTTTTTCATAAAAAGGAACTTCATAATAAGGAATTTCAACACCTAAATCTCCCCGAGCAAGCATAATAGAATCAGAATGATTGATAATTTCATTTAAATTTTCGATCGCTTTTAATGCCTCAATTTTAGACATAATTAAAACATCTTGACCTTTATTTTTATTTAAGAATTGACGAAGATTAATTAAATCTTTTTGACTACGAACAAAAGAAGCGGCAACATAATCGATTCCTTCTTTAATTCCTCATTTGATAAATTCTTTATCATGTTCATTTAAAAATGGTAAGGTAAGATCTGCTCCTGGAATATTCACAGCCTTTTTTGTACCAATAAAGTGATTATTTTCTGATTTTACGGTTACTATTCCATTTTCTTTATTAATTGCTTTTACAATTAGCGAAAGTTTTCCATCATCAACCATAATAAGTTGACCGATCTTTACGGTATTTGCAAGATCTTTATAAGTAACTGAAAATTTATTATCTTTTCCTAAGATTTCTTTTTTACAATAAATTTCAAGAATATCATTACGTTTTACTTTTAATTTATTTCCTTCAATCTGATGAATTCTAATCTCTGGACCTTTTGTATCTAAAAGAATTGAAATCGGTAGATCTAATTTTTCTCGTACTTTTTTAATTACTTTTATTCTTTTTCCATGCTCTTCTATGTCGCCATGAGAAATATTTAAACGAACAACGTTTACACCATGTTTGAACATTTTTTCCATTAATTCTTCTGTTTCAAAAGTTGGGCCTGCCGTTGCGATAATTTTTGTTTTTTTAATGAAAGTATTATCTAATTTCATAAATTTTTTGCTCCTTTTTAAATAATATTAAATTGATTTATCATACTCTTTTAATAATTCTTCTTTTGATGGTCTTTTCATTTTTACGATTTCGAGAATATCTTTTGTATTCAATTTATTATCTGTAATATTTACAGCGACCCCATTTTTACCTTTAATAAGCATTTTGATCGCATAATTTGCCATCCTAATTGTAAGCAATCTTTCAATTGGGTTTGCACTTCCGCCACGTTGAATATGTCCCAAGATAGTAGCTTTTGTCTCTTGTCCAGTTGCTTTTTCAATCTCTTGTGCAACTTTATTTAAATCTTTATAAATATATTCAGAAATCATAACAATTTTAGAACGTTTGGAATCACTTTTTTTTAATTTTTCAATAATTTGTTTTACATCTAATTTTCGCTCGGGAGTAGATAATACCTCAGCTCCGGTAATGATAGCAGCGTTTATTGCGAGATCACCACAACCATGTCCCATAACCTCAACTAAATTAATTCGATTATGTGATTCTGATGTATCTCTTAAATTATCAACCGCTCTTACAATTGTTTCAAGTGCGGTGTTAAATCCAATCGTATAATCAGTAGAGGAAATATCGTTATCAATTGTTCCTGGAAGAGCGATTGTTTTTATTCCCATCTCAGTAAGTTTTGCAGCACCCATATAGGTACCGTCCCCACCGATGCAGATAAGAGCTTCGATTCCTTCTGCTTTTAAATTATTTACTGCTTGTTTACGAATTTCTAATTCTTTAAATTGAGGGAATCTTGCAGAATAAATTACTGTCCCCCCTTTACGATCGATAAACTTAACTTCTTCTTTTGTAATTTTTTCAAAATTATTATCATAAAGACCTTTATATCCTTCAAAGACTACGTATGGTTCAATATTATTGTTGATCGCAGCATTTACAATCGCTTTCAAGGCAACATTCATTCCAGGACAATCACCACCTGAGGTTAAAATAGCAATTTTCTTAATCATATCATTCCTTTTAATTTATTTTAAATTAAAAAGAAAGCGAAAAATTATCACTTTCTTTTTGCAAATAATTTATTTTTTTCCTTTAAAATCAACATTTAAAGCATTTTTCCCATTGAATTTTTGGATAACTTCTGAAATTCTTAATAATTGATTATATTTTGCAATTCTTTCTGAACGAGACATTGATCCTGTTTTGATCTGTTTAGAATTAAGACCACAAGCAAAATCAGCAATCGTTGTATCTTCTGTTTCACCTGAACGATGAGAGACAATTGTTGTATAATTATTTCTTTTTGCAAGTTCAATTGTTTCGATTGTTTCAGTAATTGTTCCGATTTGATTTACTTTAATAAGAATTGAATTACCGATTTTTTTCTCAATTCCTTCTTTTAAGATTTTTTTATTTGTAACAAAAATATCATCGCCAACATTTTGTACTTTATTACCTAATTTTTCTGTCAGTAATTTAAATCCATTTCAATCTTGTTCTGCCATTCCATCTTCAAGCGAAACGATTGGATATTTTTTTACAAGATTCACATAATATTCGATCATTTGTTGTGATGTAAGTGTTTTCTTTTCACCTTTTAATTCATATTTTTTTGTTTTTAAATTATAAAATTCTGAAGAAGCAGGATCTAAAGCGATAAACACTTCTTTTCCAGCTTTATATCCAGCTGCTTTGATCGCATTTACAATAAATTTTAAAGGTTCTTCGTTGCTTTTCATATCAGGTGCAAATCCACCTTCGTCACCTTTTCCAGTATTGTATCCAGATTTTTTTAATAATTTAGCAAGTTGATGAAAAATTTCACTTGATCAACGAATCGCTTCTTGAAATGAAGGTGCTCCTAACGGAAAAATCATATATTCTTGAAAATCTACATTATTATCAGAATGCGCTCCCCCATTTAAAACATTAAGCATCGGAACAGGAAGTGAAATTTCGCTCTCTTCACTCATTGAATTAAAATGTTTTCATAATGGAATTTTAAGATCTTTTGCAGCGACTTTTGCAGCGGCCATCGATACTCCTAAAATTGCATTTGCTCCTAATTTAGATTTATTTTCTGTTCCATCTAATTTAAGCATTTTATAATCAATTTCGCGTTGATCTTCTGCTCTCATTCCGATAAGTTCAGGAGCAATAATTCTATTTACATTTGCAACTGCTTTTGAAACACCATTCCCATCTCATTCCATACCACCATCTCTAAGTTCTAAAGCTTCACGAGTTCCAGTTGATGCTCCAGAAGGAACGATTGCACGACCGACATTTTTCTTAGTAAAAACCTCTACTTCAATAGTAGGATTACCACGTGAATCTACTACCTGACGGGCATAAATTTTTTTAATTTTTGACATAAATTATATCTTTCTCCTTGTTTAAGATTTTATAAAAATAATTTTAAATCTAAGTTTTAGCAAAATTTAAACTATATATACTTTTGTATATATATACAAGAATTATAAACAAAATTTATTATTATCTCTGATAAATTTAATAAAAAAACCTCTCTTTTATTAAGAGAAGTTTTACTTAAGTTAAAAAGAATTAGAAAATTATTTTTTTGTTTGTGAGACTCTTTTATTAAATCTATCAATTCTTCCGGCTTTAATATTTGCGCCCATTTTTCCTGTATAGAAAGGATGGCATTTAGAACAAACATCAATTTGTAAATGTTTCTTAGTTGAATTTACAGTAAATTCTGAGCCACATGTAGAACATTTTACAACTATCTTATAGTATTCTGGATGTAATTCTTTTTTCATGATAATTCTCCTTCTTCTTTTTAATATACTTTATAAAGTATAACAATTTTTGAACAAAAATAAAGCAATCTTATCTTGCTTTATTTGCTGTTCCAAATAATTTAATTTTTTCAGAAACTGTTTCTTTCATATTTTTATAAGCGTATGTTCCAATTACTTTTCTTGGATCATATCCAGTTCCTTTTCGATCAAGTTTTTCTTCTATGTATTTACGAATTCCCTTTGTAAAGGCTTCCTGAATCTCTGTATTTACATTTATCTTTGCTTCTCCTGAAGCGATTGCTTTTTTGATTTGATCATCAGGAATTCCACTTCCCCCATGTAATACTAAAGGTAAATTAGTTGCCTTTGCATATTTAACCATTTCATCAAATCCTAATTTAGGTTTCCCTTCATAATGTCCATGAACTGAACCTAATGAAGCAGCCAACATTGTAATCCCGGTATCTGCAATACTTTCGCATTCTTTTAATGAAGCATAATTTATCCCACCGACAACACCATCTTCATTTCCACCGACAGTTCCAACTTCTGCTTCTACAGAAGCATTATGTTTATTTGCATAATTAACGACTTCTTTTGTTCTTTTTACATTTTCATTGATATCTAAATTAGATCCATCGAACATCACAGATTTATATCCAGCGTCGATTGCTTTTTTACAATTTTCAACAGATTGACCATGATCTAAATGTAAAACAACAGGAATTGTAATTTTTAAATCTTTTATTAAACCTTCTACCATTCCAACAATAGCATTAAAACCACCCATATATTTTACAGCACCCTCTGATGTTCCTAAAATAACAGGAGCTTTCATCTCTTGACAGACTTCAAGCGTTGCTTTTGTTCACTCTAAATTATTAATATTATATTGACCGACAGCATATTTACCTTTTTTTGCATCATTCAATATTTTTTTTGCATTTGATAACATAGTTATGTTTCCTTCTTTTCTTATTTAATATTTCTAAAAAATTAAAATACAGTAAGTATTATAAAATAAAAAAATTAAATTAATTATCCTCTTCTTCGTTATTTTCAAAGACTGGAGAATCTTCAACCTCATCCTCTTCTTCATCCAAAGTTAAATCATTCGCTTTTAATAATTCTTGATCATCTTCTTTTTCAATTTGACTACCAAAAACATTAACATTAATAACCCCGATCTCTTTTAATGAATAATTTTCTCTTAAATCTCAAATTTCATTTCCAATCATAATCAATTTTTCATCATTAATCATCGAAATAAAGAAATCTGATTTTATCTCTGCTTCTTTTTTATTTGTTTCAATTTCATTAAAAAGATCTTTTTTAATATTATTTCAAATTAGATCAAATTTTTTTGCACCATTTTCTTTAATAAAATTGATTGCAAGATCTACGTTTAGCATTTATATTCTCCTTTGATGTATAAAATCTGTATTCTGTTAATAAAAATATTATAAATTAAATCTACATTTTTTGAATTACATCTATTTTTAAGATATTAAAAATACGATCCAATAAATTTTTAAGTGCAAGGATTAAAATTAGCCGTTCATCTTCTATTTCTTTATTATCATTTATGATTTTACAGCTATTATAATAACTATGAAAAATTTGTACCAATTCTTTTAAATAATTTGTAAGAATTAAAGGTTCGCGATTTAAAGCTGCTTGTAAAACTTGATCATGAAAAGAAGCAATTTTTAAGAGTAATTTTTCTTCAATTTCTTCTTCTGCAAGGTATTTATAATTAGTTTTTAATTTAAGTTTATTTAATCTATCTTTTTCAACTTTATTTAATAATTGATGAATTCGTGAATTTGCATATTGAATATATCAATAAACATTATTAATATCTTTTTTATTGATTTTAGCAATATCAATCGCGTGCATCTGTGATTTTGCTTTTGCTAAAATTGAAAACTTAAATACACCAAGATCAACTTTTTCTAAGATTTCTCTTATTCTAATCGCTGTTCCTTTTCTTTTGGACATCTTAAATTCCTGCCCATTCTCAAGTAATTTAACAATTGTAATATAATCAACTTCTAATTTATTTGATTTATATCCTAAGATTTCAAGTCCTGATTTAATTCTTTTTTCATATCCATGATGATCACCACCTCAAAGATTAATCATTAAATCATAACCTCTTGTAAATTTTTGAACATGATTTGCAAGATCAGCGACCATATAAGTAAAGCTATCATCACTCTTAACAAGAACACGATCTTTAGTATCAAAAAAAGCTTCTGTATTCAACCAACTTGCCCCATCCTTTTGATAAAAGTATTTTGTTTTTTTCAAATCCGATAATACTTTTTCAACTTTATGATCTTGAAATAATTTTTCTTCAGAAGTATAAATATCAAAATCAGCAATTTTAAGAGATTTTAAATCTCTTTTAATCTCAATCAAATAATGCTCAATTGCCATTTTTTTAATTTTAGCAATTATTTCATTTTGATCTTTTAAATAAAAGATCTCCTTATTATTTTTTGCAAGTTCATAAGCATAATCAATAATTTCATAACCATTATATTCAGAGCTTTCAACAAAATTATTTTTAAGATTTAATTTTTTTGAAGCATGATAATAAATTGATTTAGCAAGATTATCAATTTGATTCCCACCATCATTTATATAATATTCTCTAATTACATTATGTCCAATGTAATCTAATAGCATTATCGTTGTTTCACCAATTATTGCATTTCTTGCATGTCCTAAATGTAAATAACCGGTAGGATTTGCAGAAACAAATTCATAATTAATTTTTAATTTTGAAATAGTATCAAATTTTTCTTGATAATCCTTTGCAAAATAAACAAGGGCTTTTGCAATTATTTTTTCCTTCTTAATGAAAAAATTAATAAATCCAGGTTTAGTTATTGTAATTTTTTCAAAATAAGCAAAAGTCTCTAAAAAATCTTTAATCTTTTTTGCTACATCAAAAGGATTATCTTTATTTTTTTTAGCAACAATAAGGGCAAGATTTGTATTATAATCACCAAATTGTTTATTTTTGCCTTGGAAAACTAAGATTTCAGTAGAGGAAAAATCTATTTTGGAATGTTTTAAATATTTTTGCAAATAAAAAATTATTTGTTCTTTCATTTTAAATTTTTAAACCTATTTTTTCTGTTTTTAAATTGCGATAATCATTAACTTTAATATTAATCACCGTAGAGACATCGCGTAATTTTTTAATTTTATGATCATTAAATAAAATTAAAGCTTCTTTACTATGATTGCTTTCTTGATAAAAAGAAAATGAAGTTTTAAGGTCAATTTTTTCCCATGTAAATCCTTCTTCTTTTGCATCCATATTTTTTAATTCATCAATATCACAAACAGTCGCTCTTTTTTGGTATATGAGATGAGTTGAAATTTTATGAAGAATTTGATCTTTTTCTGAAAATGCCTTCTTAATAAAACATCAAATTGTATTATCATCAAGATTAAGAAATTTTTCTGTTGATAATTCTTCTTCTTTTAAAAGTGGAATAATTTCTTGATAATCATTTTCTAATTTATTTAAATTAAATAAGTATTTTAATCTTTTAAAAAATCATATGAAAAGAATTGAACAAGCGATATTTTTAGGACTATTATAGACAACTTTATTCATATGATATCTTCCAAGAATCATCGCTTCAATTGTTGAAATCGCTTTTTGTGAAAATGCTAATTTATTATCAATAATTTTAGCATTACGGATTAATCAATTATATTCAATTTTGCCATAATCAAGACCAACGTGATATGAATCTCTTAATAAATAATCTAAACGATCAACATCTATTTCAGAAGATATTAATTGGTTAACTCAATCCAAATGATATTTTCCTTGTAAGATTAAATTAACTGCTTCTAATAATTTATCATTTTCTTCTCTTAAAATTTTATTAATTTCTGTACTTTGATCATTAATTATTTTAAGAGAATATTTTTCATGATTTATCTTTGAAATTTGTTCAAATAAGTGTGAAAATGGACCATGTCCAATATCATGCAATAAAGCAGAGGCAAGTATTGCTTGATAAGTTAATCTATCGATTTTAATATTATCTTCTTGAAATTTTTTTAAAAATTTCTTTGCTAATTGATAAACACCTAAACTATGCGATAAGCGATTATGGGTAGCACCAGGAAATTGAAAATTTGTTAATCCTAATTGATTTATTCTCGCCAATCTTTTAAATTCTTTTGTATTAAAAAGTTTTATTAAAAACTCTTCTTCGAATGTAATGTTTTTTAAAACATTATCTGTAATGTATCTCATCTTTTAAAAACCTTTCTAATATTAATTTTGCTTTTTCTTTTCCATAAATTTGAATTGTTTTTATTAAACTTGGTCCTTGTTCTTTTCCTGTAAAAGCAAGTCTTAAGGGGTGCATTAAATTTTTTCCTTTAAGATCAAATTTGATTCCTAATCTTTTTATTAAGTTTTCAAGATTTAAATCTGTAAATTTAATCTTTTTACTTTCAATTAAAAAATCTTTTATTAAATTAATTTCTTTTTCATTAAATTTATATTGAATATTTTTTCAATTTGGGAAGATAGTAAATATTTTTACTAAATTTTTAATCTCTATTCCTTCTCTTAGCTGTGCTTGAAAAAGTAGTAAAATTTCATCTAAATTATCTTTTAGAAAAATAAGATCTTTTTTTTCAATAAAAGGAATTAAAAATTCCTTTAATTTACTAAGACTTAATTTTTTAATATAATAATTATTTGTTCATTTTAATTTTGGATAATTAAATTGCGAAGGTGATTTTGAAAATCTATTTACATCAAAAATTTCAATTAGTTTTGCTTTTGAAAAAATTTCTTCTTCTGTGTTTGGTGATCAACCAAGCAAACTTAAAAAATTAAATACTGCTTCAGGAAGATAACCTAATTTTTTATAAGAATCAATAAATTGAACTACTGATTCATCTCTTTTTGATAATTTTTTATTGTCATTATTTACAATCACAGTAAGATGGGCAAATCTTGGTGGTTCTCAATTAAATAATTTATAAAGATATAATTGTTTTCCTGTATTTGAAATATGTTCTTCTCCTCGAAAAACATCTGTAATTTTCATTAAATGATCATCAATTACATTTGCAAAATTATAGGTAGGCATTCCATCAGATTTTAAAATTACAAAATCACCTAGTGAACTAGAAGGTATTTCAATTTTTCCCCTTACAAGATCATTTCAAATAAGTTTTTGATTTTCTTCTACATATAATCTAATTACTGGATTTATTCCTTTTTTTACAATAGGATTATAAAAACATTTTCGATCATATTTTACTGCCTTTATTCCTTTTGCTTTTTGTTTTTTTGCTGACTCTTCTAATTCTTCTTTTGTGCAATAACATTTATAAGCTAATTTTTTTTGTAAAAGAATATCAATATATTTTTGATAAATATCCAATCTTTTAGATTGTAAATAGGGACCATATTGATCTTCTTTTTGATAAGAAATATCAGGAGAAATTCCTAATCAATTTAAACCATTCAATTGATTTTCAGAACCTTCTTTTAAATTTCTTGCAAGATCAGTATCTTCAATTCTTAGAATAAATTTTCCTTTTTGATTTTTTGCATATAAATAATTAAAAAGAGCGGTTCTTGCTCCTCCTAAATGTAATCTTCCAGTAGGAGAAGGAGCATATCTTGTTCTTATTTCTTTTTCCATAACATAAATTATTAATTATTATACTATTTAAGAATAATAAGAGATAAATCTAACAAATTTGTTTCTAATTTAAAAAATTAATAAACAAATATTAATAAAGAAATTAATGACAATATATAATATATATATAAATAAAAAAGGGGATAAAATAAATATGAATAAAAATAATGGAACTAAAGATAATATTATTTGAAATATAGTTGCTTTTTTATCAATGATGGCAATAATTACTTTTTGTTCAGTAGAATTACATGATATGAATGTGTTAAATATAAAAGATGGTGGAGAAGCATTTTTATATGTATTAGGAATAATTACAGCGTCTATAGTATTAATATGAAATTTATATAGAATATATTTAAAATTTCCAAAAGAAATTATGAAAAAAAATAATCATAAAAAAGAAGAAAAATAAAATATAAAACTAAATTTTCTTAATAAATAAAAAAGCAAAGCAGAATCTGCTTTGCTTTTATTTTAAAATTTAATTACTGATGTTTAATTTTATAAGAATCTTGATATTTTTGATCAATTTTTTTAACCATATCTCTTACTTTTACACCTAGATAAATATTTAATTTTGCTTCGTATTCTTCGTTTGCTTTTTCTTCTAATTCTTTTTCAAAAATTTTAACTTTTGTTTTTAATAAAGTTAATTTTTTACTTATTTTTTCATAAGTTTGATTTTTATAGAAATCACTAAAATCTTTATCTTTATGATCATCAAAAATTTTAAATAATACATCAATCTGTGTTTTATTTATAAGAATTTTAGAAATTAATTGATACATTTTTTCAATATTTTCAATTTGATCATTTATTTTTCCTTCAATAAACATTCTATCTGTAATTCTTAAATCTTGTCTTGACTTTGGTTTTAAAATCTCATTAATTGGACTTGAACTATGGATGTTTTTTACATCCATTTGATTTAGTTCATTTAATATTTCTTTATTTTTCATTCTAACCTCTTATGCTTAGTTAAATTTCTAAAATATTTTATAAATCTTGCATATATATTATTTATACTAAATAATAAAAGAAAATGTAAAAAATAAAAAAAATAATGAAATTTAACAATTAATAATTTAATATAGATATAATGAAATGTTTCTATAATTATAATTTAGATTTAAAGAAAGTAGGACAGTAGGATAAAATGAATAAAAAAGAATTAAAAGATTTAATTAATAAAGATGAAATGAAAATGCAACTTTTAAATGAATTATCTAAAAAACCAGAATTTAAAAAAACATTAGAAAATTTTGCTAAAAACTAAATTTTAAATTTTGAAAAAATAGCAAATTATATTAAAGAAAAATTAAAAGAATTTAAATAAAAAAGAACATCATAAAGGTGTTCTTTTTTAAATTTATTAAACTTTATTTTTTATTTTTGATCGTATAAAAGCATAGCAGAATATGAAGCTCCATATAATCCCGCATCATTTCCAACATTACATAATTCAACTCTTGTTGTCTCTCTTATAAAATCATGCGTAAACCTTTTATAAACAGGTTCAAGATATTTTAGTAATGTATCATTATCGTGTGCTAATCCCCCACCTAAAATAATTGTTTCGGGATTTAGAATCATTGCGATTGTAGCTAATTCTCTTCCCCCATATTCGGCAAAATCCCTTGCTGCCATTATCGCTAATTTATCATCCTTACGTACTGCATCTCAAATATTTTTGCCATTAATTTCTTGACCATCAAGAATTGATTTAATATTAGGATTATTTCTCTTTAATTGATTAAAGATATTAATAATACCTGTTGCTGAAAAAGTAGGTTCTGCACATTCAGGTAATCCACAAGTACATTGAAATCTTGTTTTAAATCCTTGTAAAGGAATATGACCAACTTCACCTGCAGTTCCACCTGAACCTTGATATAGTTTACCGTTGATAACAATTCCTGCACCAAGACCGGTTCCTAATGTAAGAAAGACAAAATTATCAACATCGCGCGCTTTTCCGATAAATTTTTCCCCTAATGCAGCCATGTCGCAATCATTATGAACAGCAACAGGAAGATCATTTCATCATTTTTTAAGATCTTTTTTTACATCATAATTTTTTCAACCGATATTTCCGGAAAATTTTACAACTCCATCTAGTGAAGGAAAACCAGGAATACCAATCCCCATTGCAATCGCTTTTTTTCCTTCATATTTTTTGTCTTTTAATTTATTTCGAAATTGTCTTGTAATTTCTTGTGGAATAAATTTTCCTTTTTCTCTTAAATCAGTTTTAATTTTTCAACGATCAAGCATTAATCCTGCTCTTGTAATTATTGCTAATTTAATAAAAGTACCACCGATGTCAACAGCAAGCAATAGATCTTTTTTGTTATATTTATCCTTGATGTTAATCATGATATTTTCCTTTTTCTCAATCTGCTAATTCTTTTGCAAAAGATACATCTTTATTTTCCTTTACGATCTTGTCTAAAAATTCAACAACTTTTTGATCACCGCTAAATTTTTCATTTATAAAAATGTCTACTGCTTCTTCGATAATTCCAAGACCGGTAATTCTTCCGCCAAAAGCGATGATATTAGCATCAAATTGTTTACGAGAAATTCTTGCACTTGATAGATCTCTTACAAGTGCAACTCTTGCTCCTTTTACTTTTTGTGCAGAATTAGAAATTCCAACTCCAGTACCACATATCGCAATTCCATAATCATATTTATCATTTACAACAGCTTCTGCTACTTTTTGACCAAATATTGGGTAATGTGTTCTGATAAAATCATATGTTCCGACATCTAAAACTTGATGTCCCTTTTCAATTAAGGAATCTTTTAGTTTATTCTTAACATCAGTTACGATATGATCACAACCTATTGCAATTTTCATATTCTCACGCTTATCCTAATTTATTTAACATATCAATTCTAATCATATGTCTTCCAGCAGCAAATTTTGTTCCAAGAAATAATCTTGTAATCTCTTTTGCAATATAAATATTTGTAATATTTGCACCTAAACTAATCCCAATTGCATTATTATGTTCTCTTGTCATGTGTGCTGAATGTTCATCTGCACATTGTGCGACAATCATTTTTTTAACTTTTGCAGCAGCACAAAAACCAAGTCCACCTGATTCATCAATTAAAATTAATCGATCGATTGCATTTTTATCTACTATTTTTTTACTAACATTAACAATTTCATTTAAATAAGAAATATCATCGTTTTTAAGTACAAGATCGGTATCTTTTTTAAGATTATTTTTAATATAACTATTTAAATTATTAGCATATTCTTTAAAATTATATTTTGCAATAATAAAAATCTTCATTTTGTTTCCTTTTATGCGGTTTGTTTTCTTGCTTTTCGTGCTGATTTTATATTCATTGTAAATCAATAGTAAAGAGGCAATAAATTAGAGACAAATAGTAAAATACTTTGAATTGAGAGAATTAAATTTCCTGCTTGAAAATAAACAACCATCTGTGCTATCATTGCGACTTCAAATGAGACTCAAGCTCAATATGTTCTACGAGTAAGTAAAATTAATCCTGAAACTTGGAAAATTCCCACCACCATATCTCAATAAGGAGCTACATCATAAATAACACCAGATTCAACAACATAAGAATAAGCATAACCATATCCTCCAATATCAACAGTATCAACAAGTTTAGCTGTTGGATCATCTAAAGTCGGATCGGTCTCACTAAAAGTATAGAATGTTTTAGTATCTGTAAATATTGCTGGTGTGATTAATAGTAATGATGCTACAACAAATACGACTGCGACCCCCACCACAACTAATACTCATTTTGTATTAAGTTGTGATAAATAAGGATCAGTATCACTTTTTTTATCTTGTTTATCTCAGGCAAAATAACGTTGTTGTCCTAAAACAAGACCGATAATTTGTGAGATTGCAATTCATCATGCTCCATAGATAATATCTATAATCAAGAAAGAACCCATTGAAATTTGATTTCATCAGATAAATCTTTTTGAAAATTTAATCAAAAAGATATTTGCCATAAATTGACAAAATGACGCAACCAAAGATAGTGCTAATAAAAATCACGAAATAACATAAAATGGTGCTGTTTTAGAAACACCATCTGCCGTTACTATTCCGTATTTTCCATTTATCGTTTTCCCAAATGCTGATTGATTACTTGCATTATTCCCTAAGCCAAATAATATTATATTTATAATAGAGATCAAAAGTAAAATCCCAATGAAAATTATCATTGTATACAATGTAAAATCTTCTTGCGATCACTTTTTAGGATGAAAAAATCTTGAAAAATCAATAAACGAATCACGATGTTCGACAGAACTAATATCGTGACTATTTGTCTTTTTAACTTCCGTTTTTTCTTTTATTTCTTTTGTCATTTATTAATAATATACCTTTGTAACCTTTTTTATACTATGCTTTAATTTTGTAAAAAACAAATCAAATTAATTAACAAATCCCCTTTTATATAACAACTAATTTTATCTTTACAACTAAATAATAATACTTTAAATTAAGTTTAATCTCACAAAAATAAAATTTGTATATACAAGTTAATAATTTTAAAAATTTTTACATCAAAATTGATGAAGAAATAATAATAATTAAAGATAAAAATAAAAATAAAATTGGAAATAATTTTTCAATATCCGTAAATTTATAATACTTTTTTTGTAACACTTGATAAATATCATATTCATCATCAAAAATTGATGTTTTCATTAATTTTTCCGATATTATTTTCATTATTTCAAATTTAGCTGTATTCAATTTTTTATAATAAATTATTTGTTTATATCACAAAATACATATAAAAAAAATTATGATTGATAAAATTAAAGATATTCAATATTCAATCGTTTCCATAAATATAGTTAAAGAAAAAAGCGAAACAATTAGGGTTAAATAAAAAGTTGTATTTATTAAAATTCTTCTATTAGTAGTATTTTCTTCTGTGTCAATAAATTTTATATAAGTTTCAAAAAGAAACTTCTCTTCTACATTGTTTAATTTTAAATTTTTATATTTTTCTTTCTTTTGATCTAATAAATCTTTATGTTTTTGATTTTTATTATTATTTCATTTTTTTAATTGCATTTCTTAATGATTCTTTATTTCAATTTACAATTTCAATATTATTATAATTTTGATAAACAATAGGGATTTGATAAGTTCCTCATTTTTTAATTAAAACTATTGGTTTATTTTTTTTCATTGCATAATCAATTTCATATGAGTGTAAAGAATCTTTATCATAAGAGGAAGTTTGATTATTAAAAGCGATAAAAACATTACTTAAATCTATACAATTTCTAATATGTTCTTTTATTCTAGTTTCATAAGGAACATCTCCTTTACTGATTTCATAAAAATTAAAATTATAGTAATCATCATTATGTAATCAATCTTTTAATTTTTTATTCTCTTCATCATCTTGATTTCATCGATGACTATTAAAAATATTTATTCTAGGCATATTAATACCTCCTAATTTCATATATTAATTATATTAATTTAATCTAAAAAAATATTATTTTAATTATATTAATATAAATAAAAATAGATTTGTATATACAAGTTCATAATTGCCTTAAATTATTTCGTAATTTTTAGTATATTAATATTAAAAATGATAATTATTATAATTATCATAAAGGAGATATTATGCCTCTTATGGGTGGAAAAATCTTATTAAAAGATGCAATAAAAAGAAATTATGCAATCCCCGCATTTGGAATTGTGAATTTAGAGGGAGCAAAAGCAGCGATCTTAGCTGCAGAAGAATTAAATGCCCCGATTATTTTACAAACAACTGAAGGGGGAATCAATTATGCCGGGCATGAAGAATTAGCAGCAATAGCTATTGCTTGTGCTAAAAAGGCAAAAGTTCCTGTAGCTGTTCATTTAGACCATGGTCGTGATATTAAATATCATAAAAGATCACTTGAACTTGGTTATACATCACTTATGATTGACGGTTCAGTATTATCATTTGAAGAAAACATTAATATTACAAATAAAGTAAGAAAACTTATTAAAAATAAAGATATCACACTTGAAGCTGAACTTGGAATTATTGGCGGAAAAGAAGATGATATCGAAGAAGATTCAGATCATTTTACAAAAGAAGAAGATGCAATTAAATTTATTAATAAAACAGATATTGATATGTTAGCTATCTCTTGTGGTACTAGTCATGGTTTTTATCGTAAAGAACCTAAAATAAATCTTGAATTGATAAAAAGAATTTATGATAAAACAAAGATGCCCTTAGTATTGCATGGTGGAACAGGAGTTCCTTTAGATCAAATAACTAAATCTGTAAAAGCGGGAATTAGAAAAGCTAATTTTGATAGTGAACTTAAAAAAGCTATTATCTGTGGAATCTTAGAATATATGTATAAAAATCCTGATGCTTTTGATTTAAGAAAAATCTTTCAAGAAGGAATAAATCAGGCAAAAGAAGTTGCTAAAAGTAAGATAAAAGCTGTACAAGCAGATGGTAAGAATTGATTGAGATAAAGAAAGATGAATTATAATTATGGAAAAAGATAAAAATAAATTTAATAAAGAAGATTTAATTTTGGAATTAAAAGAAATTTGCTCTTCAGAAGAAAATATAAAAGATCTAAAGGAAATTTTGCTTTTTGAACAAAAATTTCCATTTAAACAAAAAAAATATAAATCAATTAATTTAGGTTTTATTAATAATTTGATTAAAAATTACGAAATACAACAAAATCATGAAAGTAGAAAGTGATTTTTTGATTATTTTAATAATCCTTTTTCAAGAAATCCTTACATTACTTTTAATTTAAATCCCGAACAAAGAAAATTAATAATTCAAACTTTAAATGAATTAAAAGATGATATTTTTAAAAAAAAAAATAAATAAAAACAACAATAAATTATTTTAAATTTATTTGAAAAATACTTTAAAAAAATTAAGAAAGTATGCTAATAAAGTGATTAATAAAATAAAAAAGGAATATTTTGTAATGGAAAAAGAATCAGAGAATTTTATTATAAATAAAGGTTATTCAATTGAATTAATTGTGAAAGAAGATGATTTCGAATTAATTGAAGTAAGTAAAAAATTTATTAAATATATAGAAATAGAATATAAAAAATATAAAAAAAAATTAAAAGAAGAAGAAGAAAGATTTAAAAAATATTTAGATAAAAAAAATGCTTATTTTTCACAAGAAAAATTATTAAAAAAATCACCACTTACAATTTTAAACGCTCCATGAGGAAGTGGAAAAACATTTTTTATAGAATCTTTCACAAAGCATTTTATTGATAATAAAATAATTGCTAGTAAATTTAAAAAAATAATTATATTAGATGCTTGAAAATATTCAAATTCAAAAAATATACCTGATGAAATAATGTCAGAATTATTTTATATATTATCAGAAAAAAATACAAAAAATGAATTAAAAGAAAAATTTATAAAATTAAGTATAAATCTTTTTAATGCAACAGCTCTTTCTTGAATAAATAAATTTGGATACATGAATTTCGAAAATATTAAAAAAAATATTAAAGAAAAGAAAAAAGGGGATATAGAAAATTTATTTATTAATATTTCTAAAGAAATTAAACCAACTTTAGTAATATTTGATAATATCGAAAGAATAGGTAAATATTCTTGAGAAATAATGAAAGCAATTTTTAAAATATCTCAAATTGATAATTTATGCTTTATTTTACCAATGAATATAAATAAATTAAATGATAATAAAAAATCTAATGAATATCCAATTGAAAAATATGTGGATTTACCAATTTTTGAATTTAAACAAGATTATTTATCTTTTTTGCAAAATAATAAAGTAAAAAATGAAGAAGCAATTTTAATAAATAATATTTTAAATACTGAAATTGATGGAAAAAAATTATCAATAAGAGAGGTAGAACAAAGATTTAATGCAAATAATATTTTAAATGACGAAAATTATTTCTCTAAAATGAATAAAATAATAAATAAAATTTGAGAATCCAAAATACATGTTAAAAAACAATTTTTAAATAATGAAAATATTGAAAATTTACTATTTTATTTAAAGTCTTTATTAAATAATTTTAATGAATTTAAAAAAACAGTATTAGTAATAAAAAATCTATATTTAAATATAGATAAAGAATTGGATTATTTAATTAAATTTATTCAAGAGAAAAATTGAGATTTTTTTATTGATTATTCAGATTGAATAAAGAAATATAATGAAATAATAAATAAAATAAAGGAATGTGATAAAAATATAAATATTGAATTCAAAAATCAAAACAAAAATGTAAATGAAATAGAAGATATCAAAAGCAAAAAAGAAGAAAATATTATTCAATTAAAAGAAAAAATTAATAGAGAAGATGAAAAAGGACTTTCAAAAGATAATCATAAAAAAACATTATATTTAAATGAAATAGAGATGGAAAAAAAAGATTTAAATGAAATATATATAAAAATAAAAAATATAAATATAGAAAAGAAAAAAATTCAAAATATAAAAGAAAAAAATAAGTCATATAATTTATTATTAATTAATAAAAAAATAGAATACGAAAATATATTAAAAGAATTAAATGAAAATATTGATACATTTTTAAAGAAAAAATATATAAATTGAAAAGAAAAGATTAATTTTACTTATAATAATTCAAATTTTTGAAAAGAAAAATTTATAAATGAATTATTAATTTAAAAAATGAAAATGGAAATGAAATATTTATTTTTTTATATATAATTTTTTTCAAAATAAGTTTTAAAAAATGGAAAATAATAAAAAAAAATTATGTCAATATTTTACAAAAGAAAAATTTTGAATATATGAAGATATTTTAAATATAATTAAAAAAAATAATTTTAAAGAAATATTAGATCCTTTTGCTGGAAATTGTGATTTATTAAAATTAAAAATATTTAAAAATATAGAAATAAAAAAAGGATTTGATGTTGATTATTTTTATTTAAATAAAAATATATCTTTTAATGACTCTTTAATAAAAATACCAAAACAAAATAAATCAAAATGTATTATTGTTACAAATCCACCTTATTTTTCAAAAATTTCTGCATCAACAAAAAAAAACAAAGATATTTTTTTTTATTTTGAAAAAAATAAAAAATATCATGATATATATATGTTTGCAATTGAAAATTCCTTGAAAGCAACTAGATATTCAATATTTATAATACCTGAAACATTTTTATTTTTGAAAAATAATCCATTTGAAAAAAACATTATATCTGTCAATATTATTGAAAAAAAAATATTTTTAGATACTAATTTTCCAGTCATATCCGTTTTGTTTGATGCAGAAAAAGAAATATTAGATTATAAAATATATAAAAATGGAAAATTTTTATTTACAAAAAGTAAATTGAATAATTTTAAAACAAAAAATTTAAATAGTAAACTTAATATAAAAAAAGATTTAATTTCATTTAATAATCCATCAGGGAAAATATTTTTAAAATGTATTGATGGTTTTAATAAAGATAGGAAAATTTATTTTGATTTATTGGAAAATAATAGTAAAAAAATAATAATAAAAAATAGTTCTAGATCAGAAACAATTATTAATATTAATTTACAAAACCTTGATTTTCAAGAAATTATTAAGTTATCTAATTTAAAATTAAATTTTTTAAGAAATGAAACAAATGATTTAATTTTTAGTCCATTTAAAGGAAATAATGAAATTAATAAAAGAAGAAGAAGATTAGATTTCATTACAGCAAGAAAAATATTAATTAAATCAATTGAAGAATTAAATTATGTTAAAAAATAAAGAAATTTTAAAATTATCCATTGAAAATAAAGATGAAATTTTCATTGAAAATATCAAAACAGAAAATTGATTAGAAAATAATATTAATTTTTATAAAAACTTTATAGATTTAGTTAAATCTTTTTCAACTATAGAATCTTCCTCGGAAAAAGAAAAAATTTTCAAAAAAATAAAAAAAGATTTTTTAAATAATGAAATGTTTTCTTATTTAGATTTTTCTTCTTATTTATTTACATTTAATATAACAAAATCAGTTCTTAAATCTATATCTGAATCAGAAATAAAAAAATTATTAAATTTATATTATATAGAAAGAATAAAACTTTATGAAAATTTAAATATACCTATAAATTCAGCAGTTATGCAAATATTAAAAGATGAGCATTCATCAAGAAAAAAAGGTAAATACGGGCAAAAGGAAATATCAAAAATATTATTAGAAAATAATTTTAAAAAATTTGATTACTTAGAATCTGAAAAAATAAAAAACAATGAATTTTCTATAAAGGAACAGGAAATTTCAGAAATATGTAAAAAAGAAAAAATAAATTTTGAATATAAAAAAAATAATTTAAATAAAAATCCTGATTTTATTTTTAAATTTGACAATTCCTTTTTTATTGGGGAACATAAATATTTAAAAGAATTTGGAGGAGCACAATCTAAACAAATTTTAGAAACAATAAAATTCATATCTTACAATGAAAATAATATTTATTATATATCGATTATAGAAAGTTTTATTTTTGAAAAATTTTTTGAAAAAAACTCTGGAGAATTAAATAAAATATTAAGTGAAAGTAAAAATTTTTATTGTAATAAAGAAGGATTTAAGAAATTAATTAATAGTTTATAAATTTAATTTAAAATTTATAATAAATAATAATGCAAGAAAAAACAAATAATTATAAAAATGAATTACATTCAATTTGCACTTATTTAGCAATGTTTCCCCATAATATTCCACATGAATATATAAAAAAATATACTAATAAAGGAGACATTGTATATGATCCTTTTTCCGGAAGAGGAACAACAATATTAGAATCACTACTTTTAGAGAGAAAAGCAATTGGAAATGATTTAGCACCTTTAGCTTATGTTTTAACAAGAGCAAAAACAATTAATGATAATTTAAATAAAATAATAAAAAGAGTAAATAAATTAAAAAAAGAATATGATCAATGAAAAAATATAAATAAAATTGATTTAAATAATAAAGATTTTAAAGATGTTAAATATTTTTATAGTGAAAATAATTTAAATCAATTATTTTTTCTGAGAGAAAAAATAGGTAAAAATTATAAAAAATTAGATAAAATTAATAATTTTATTTTAGCAATTGCTTTAGGTTTAATGCATGGACAAATTAGAAAAGATAATTCAACAATTTATTTTTCAATATCTATGCCTAATGGATATTCAATGTCTCCTAATTATGTTAAAAACTATAAAAATAAATATAATTTAATTCTTCCTGAAACTAATATTTTTGAACAAATAATTGACAGAGTGTTAGTAAAATTAAAAAATAATAAAATAAATAATCTTAAATTAGAATCTAAAATATTTAACAAAGATGCTTTGAAATCAAAAGAATTTATAAGAAAAGAAAAACCTAAATTAATATTTACATCTCCCCCATATTTAAATGCAGTTAATTATGTAGAACAAAATTGATTAAGATATTGATTACTCGGATTTAATAAAGAAGAAAATAAAAACATAAAACTTGATGACAAACATAGTAAAGAAAAATACAAGAATTTTTTAAAAAATTTTATTGTTGAAATGGAAAAAATATTAGATCAAAATGGAAAATTAATAATTGTAATTGGAGATTTGAAAAATAAGAAAATTAAAATTGAAGAAATTATTAAAGAAATAATTTTAAATATAAAAAATCTAAAAATATCAGAAGAAATAAAAAAAGAAAAAATTAATTTAAAATTAAGTAGACAAATGGGAAAATCAAAAGAAGGAAAATTAATAAATTATGATTGATATTTCATAATTGAAAAAAAAGAAGAATAAATGAATACAGAAGAAAAATATATTTTTGAAAAATTTAAAGAAATAGATTTAAAAAATCTTAAATTGCTATCTATAAATCCAAGATTTACAGATTTTGGAAATAAAAGTGAAAATTTTTCAATAGAAAATATTTACTATGAATCTTTTAATAAAGAAACAGAAATTGAAACATTTAATAAAATATTTTCTAGTGAAGAAAATTTAGAAAGTTCATATGAATTATTTGAAAGTTTAATTGACAACGGATATGATAAATATATCGATAGAATATGAATTATTAAAACAAAATATAATAATAATTATGTTTTAGAGGGTAATAGAAGAATTCTTTTTTTAAAAATAATTTTTAATGTTAATAATTTAAGAAATTTTTTCTTTGAAAACGAAGAAAAAATTTCTTATGATATTTGTAAAAATTTTTCAAATCTTGAAGAAAAAAATAAATGTAAAAATAAAAAAAAAAAATTTTTTAAAAAAATTAAAAATAAAATTGAAGAAAATAATTTTGATAAAAAAAATATTCTTTTGTCAACAAGAATTTTTTTTGAGAAGTGTAATAATGATTTAAATTTAATAGAAAATGAATGTTTTAATTTTGAAAAAACAAAAAATAAAATTTTAAAAAATTTAAGAAATAAACATATGGTTCCAAATATCAAAGGAAAAAAAGATTGAAATAGATTATTAGTATTAAAAACTTATTTGGAAATATTTAAAATTTACAATAATAAATATGCAAACTATGAGGAAATAATAAGAGAAATATCAAAAGATTATCAAATAGCTTTTAAAAAAGTAAATCAAGATTTAAGATCATCATTTTGAATTGATAAATTATTAAATAATTTAGATAATGAAAAAAGGGAAAAAATATTATTAAATAAGAATTATAAAATTTCTGCAATTGAAATTTCACCCTCTACTTTAAAAATAAAAAATAAAGAAAATAAAATTGAAACATTACAAAAGAAAATAAAATTAAAATTTATATCTATTAATAATATTGAAATAAAAAATACAAATTGAAATAATCTTGCAAATTTTTTATTTGATAATTTTGAAAATGGTAATTTTACAACAAGAGGATGAAAAAATGAAAATGAAAATTACAAATTATTAAATTTTTTTGGAATAGAAGAATATAGTTTAAAAAAATCATATTTAAAATATAAGGAAAAAAGAAAAAATAATGAAAAAATTGAAGATGATTTAAAAAAAGAAGCAACATTATATAAACAAATTGAAGAAAATAAGAAGAAAATAAATCCTCAAAATAATAAATATATATATAAAATTGAAATAAAAAATGATATTTATAATTATATTGATGAATTAAAAAATATACATTATGCTTTACAAAATTTAAAAAAAGTAATAAATTGAATAACTACATATGAATTAACATGAATACTAATTCCAAAAGATGAATTTATATTATCAAATTCAAAAAATGAAGAAATATTATATGAAATAATTGGATCATTCGCCGGTTTAAGAATAATTTTTGATTACTTAAATCTTTTTATAATTAAAAGAAATGGATTACTTGATAAAAATATTAAAAATGAAATTTTAAAAGTCATTAATTTTATGAAATTAAAATATAAATTTTTAGATAAAGTTAAAAAATCAAATAGTGATTTTGAAAAATGACAAGAAAATATTTTAGATGAAATAGATAAATTTAATAAGGAAAAATATATTAATATTACTTTAAATGAAGAAGAAATTGAAAAAGAAATTTTTTCTTGATTAACAATAGAAGAAAGAATCAAAATAAATTTTAGATTAAGCATTAATCAAGATATATTATTTAAAGAAAATATAAATTTAAAAGAAAATTATGATAAATTAACTAAAACATGAAATAAAATAAATGAAATAAATTTTGAAAATGAGATAATTAAAGATAATGATTGAAATAAAAAACCTTTAAGAAATTATATTTTACATAACTTTCTTCCTATTTTAGAAAGAATTAAAAATATTGATAATAGAGAATATTTTCAAAAAATAATAGAATTAGTAAGTAGATTTTTAGATGAATTAAGAGTAATAATAGATTTTATAGAAGACGATATAAATTTTAAAATATCTGAAAGAATAGAAAAAAATAATAATTTATATAAAAATAAACAAAAACAAAAAAATGATAATTTAGATTAATATAAAAGTATATCTAACTGATCTTCATCAAGATTAGAATAATAATCTTTAATTATTGAAATTGTTGATTCAATATTATCTAAAAAATCATGTTTATTTGCTATATTTTTAAAATTTTCGTCATTTTCTTTTATTAATATAAATTGAAATTTTTCATTCAATTTAATATCTTTTTTTAAATTTTTGAATTCTTGTAACCCACTAACTTCATTTGTATAAAAAATTTTTTTGCTTTTATCATTAATAAAATTATTTTTAGAATTTGCATTAGCTTCATCTAATGTTAATGAGTCTCTAATTAATTTTTGATTTTCTGATGATATATAATTATCTTCTATATTTTGTATTTTTTTTAAAATAGATGAACCAAATTTATCTCTAGTAACATTAATAATATTTTGATTTTTATTAATCATATAAGGCGAATGAGTTGAAAATATAATATAAATATTATTACTATTTGAAATAATTTCACTTAAATAAGATAAAAGTTCTGTTTGAAGTTGCAAATATAAATTTTTTTCAGGTTCATCAAAAAGAAAAATAAATTTATCATCATTTTTTTTATTTTTGTAAATATTTATTTTTAAAATTATTTGAAAAAAAGCATTAAATCCAGAACTACTATTCTCAGGATCTTTGTGATCAATAAAATAATTATTATTTTTATTTGTAAAATCTATTCTAAAAGAATCATTTGTTATTTCAAAAATAAATTCAGCATAAATGGAAAATTTTTTAAAAATATTATTTAATTTACTATTAATTACATTTTCTATTGATTTTTTTAAATCTATAGCTTTATTACTATTTAAATTTGTATTATTATAATAATCAGATAATTTAGATTTTAAATTATATTCCTCATTCGGATCAAAAAAATAAAACATTTCTTGCATTTCATTTTTTGAATTTAAATCAACATTAGATTTTTCAAAATAATCTCTTAATTTATAAATATGACTAATTTTTCCACTATTAGCGTCTTCTACATATAAAATATTCACATCATTATTAAATATTATTTCTATTAAAAAATAAATAACATCAAATATTTTTTTTATATTATCATTGGATTCTTTTTTTAATTTATTTTGAATTTTTGTTTTGTCTTCAATTAATGATAAAAAATTAAAATCATCAGATCATTTGGGGAAAAAATCAGTAATATAAGAAAATAAAATTTCTCCTTTTTCTTTAAAGATAAATTTTATTAATTCAAATAAAATTCCTTCTTTTTTTTCTAAACTGTAATTTACAATATTTGTTACTTTTTTTGTAAATTCTTTATTTTTTAATAAATTATCTATTCCCTTTAAATTTATAGATTTTAGTCTTTCATTTATTTGTTTTATTTCTTCTTTGCTAAGATTCATTTTAATAAAAATTTCAGTTTTTAAATCATAAAAATTTTTATATTCACTAGTTATTTTAGTTTCATTAACATTCGGAATATAATTTTCTTCTATTTCAGGATTCTTCATATGATTTATTGCCTTTAAAACATTTGATTTTCCAGCTCCATTCAATCCTATTAAAACATTTAACTTTTTGTTGTAAAAAGTAATTTCTTGAGGAAGAAGAATAGTTTTAAATCTCTGTATTTTTACATTAATCTTATTTTCGTTATTATTCATAATTCTAATCTTTTAATTATTCTTAAAATATCAGTTAAATTATATATTAAATTTATTTTAATTTTCTTAATACTAATTCTAAAAAAATGATTCCTTTTTTCTTAATTTTAATTTTATTAATTAATATTAAGAAAATTATTTTTAATATATAAAAGATTAAAAATTTATTAGAAATAAGAAAATATCATAAATATATTATTCTTTTTATTTTTTATAATGAGTATAGTTTTAATAAGTAGAAAAATTATATAGATATAAATTTTTTGTATAAAAAATTTAAAACAAAATATGATATTAAAAATTTTTCAAATCCAGAATTCCATAAAATAAAAAAATAATGGAAAATTGAAAAATGATTATTATAATAGAATTTTAAAAATCAAAAAATCTTTTAAAATAATTGCTTTTTTTAAAGCCCTTAAAAATAGAATTAATATATAAAAAATAAAATATATTATGTATAAATAAATTCAACGATAGTTGATATAAAAGAAAGAAAATAATTAAGTACTTAGAATCTAATTAAAATAATTCTTATTTAAATTATTATTTCATATATATGAAATCTAAATTATAATATTTAAATTCAATCATATTCTTATATAATCTAAAAAAGTAAAGAGTTATTAAATGGAAAATTTTATTGTAAATAAAGGTTATTCAATAAGTTTAATTGTAAAAGAAGATGATGCAGAATTAATTAATGTAGGAAATGAGTTTATTTCTGAAATAAATAAAGAATATCTTAAATATAAAAATAAATTAAGGCAAGAAATGAAAGAATTTGAAAGATATAGGGAAAATAATAATGTATATTTTTCACAAGAAAAAATACTAAAAAAATCTCCTCTTACGATCTTAAATGCCCCTTGAGGAAGCGGAAAAACACATTTTATTGAGAAACTTGCAAAAAACTTTATTGACCAAAAAATAAACCTTAAGACATTTAAAAATATTATTATTTTAGATGTTTGAAAATATTCTAATTCAAAACATATTCCTGATGAAATAATGGCAGAATTATTTTTTATTCTTTCTAAAATATATGATAAGGAAGATACAAAAAAATTAATGCAAAAATTACATCGCTTTGCAATTAAATTTTTTAATGCGACCGCTATTTCATGAATAAATTATTTTGGAAAAGCTAACTTTGAAAAACTACAAATTAAAGAGATAAATGAAACTGAAAAAATAATTGATAATATCTCAAATGATCTTGAACCTACTTTAATAATATTTGATAATATTGAAAGAATCGGAAAATCATCTTGAGAGATTTTAAAAGCTATTTTTAAAATCTCTCAAATTGATAATTTTTGCTTCATCTTACCGATGAATTTAAATAAATTAAATGATAATAAAAAAGAAAAAAATGATGAATATCCGATTGAAAAATATATTGATCTACCAATATTTGAATTTGAACAAAATTATTTATCTTTTCTAAAAACTAATGGAATCAGAGAAGAAGAGGCAATAATAATAAATAATATTTTAAATACTGAAATTGATGGAAAAAAATTATCAATAAGAGAAGTAGAACAGAGATTTAATAAAAATGATATTTTTAATATTGATAACAAATACTTAAAGATTGACAAAATTGTAAAAAATGTATGAGGATCAGTAAGCGAAGCTAAAAAATATTTAGATGACGAAATTAAAAAATTTATCAGTCAACTAACTGAATTAGAAGATAAATTTAATGAAATAAAAATCTTTATAATTTCAAATAAAAATATTAAAAATAGATATATTTATAATTCAAATCAAGTCAATGAAAATATTAATAATAAAATTTATATTCATGAAATTTTTGATAATAATTGAGATTATTATCAAAATTATGAAGAATGAATCAATATCTTTAACGATATTTTAGATGATATTAAAATTTATATAGAAGAAAGAGAAAAAAGAAAAATAGTCTTAATATCCTTTCAGAAAAAATTAAATTTAAGAATAACTCAAATTTCTCAAAGTTTAGAAAAATTATCAATTGAAAAAGAAAATAAAAATTTATTAATATTAAAAAATAAAATAAATTTAATTAATCAGGAAATATATAATATTGAAGAAGAATATAAAAACTTAAATTATAAGTTTTTAGAAAAAATTATTATAGATTATAGAGAAAAAATAAAAGAAATAAATCAAAATACTAATGTCTATTTAGTTAACAAATATTATATGTGGGATCGAAAATTTGATTATACAAAAGATAATTCAAATTATATTGATTATTTTGTTGATTGTTTATTCAGTTAGTATTAATTAAAATAATTATTTAACTTAGGAGTTAATAGTGGAAAATACTATTTTTTCAAAAATAGAAAAAAAAATAATATGAAAAAAACAATTTGGAACTCATTTTACAGGATATGATGTTTTTGGCAGATTTGTCAGCCAATGTTGTTCTACAGATAAATGCTGTTCTAGTGCATCTTTAGTTCTTCCTGAATCTTATGGTGGAAAAAAAATAATTGAAAATGCAATAATTTTAAGTCCTAAATCACTTGAAGAAAAAGGCGATAAATTACATGGAATTATAAATAAAAAATATTTTCAAATTGTAAATAATAGAGATGGAACAGGAAAAATTATTGTTAAAAATAGATTAAATATCAAAAATAAATAATTTAAAAAGAAGATATAATCTTCTTTTTTCTTTTTAATTTAAAAATACTTCATCTTTAATATAATTTTTTAAAAAAATAATAAATTTAAATAAATAAGAATTTTAAAAAAATATTTTTAATATATATAAGATTAAGATGAAAATAAATTTTATTTCTGCAAAAAAACAATCTGAAAATAATTTAATAAAAAATGAATTAAATAATTTAAGTAATAAATTAATTAATCTTGATAATAGAGTAATTAATTTAGACAGTAAAGTAATAAATCTTTATAGTAAAGTAAATTCTTTGGAAAATAGAATTGAAACTAAATTTACTTTAATTGATCACGACCTAAATGAAATTAAAATTATTTTAAAAAATTTAGAGAAAAACAGAAATTAAGTTCTGTTTTTTATTTTATATATTAAATCTAAAATGAACTATATCTCCATCCTTTATTTGATAATCTTTTCCTTCAATTCTTATTAATCCTTTTTCCTTTAATATTTCCTCTTTTTGATATTTAATAATATCTTGGTAAGAAAATACTTCAGCTTTAATAAATCCTCTTGCAAAATCTGTATGAATAATCCCAGCTGCCTGTGGTCCTTTTGTTCCTAATTTAAATTTTCATAAATGAATCTCTTCCGGACCACAAGTAAAAAAAGTTCCTAAATTTAATAACTTAAATACTTCCTTTAAAATTAAATTTATTCCTTTTTCTTTTAATTGATATTCATTTAAAAATTGTTCTTTTTCTTCTAATGAATCTATTTTTGTTATTTCATCTTCAATCTTGGCTGAAATTACAATTGAATTTAAATTATTTTTATTTACATAATTATTATATTTTTGAAAAATTTTATCTTTTTGATAATTAGATAATTTATCTTCATTAATATTTGCAAGATAAATTACTTCTTTTTCGGTAAGAAAATTAAATTGCTTAATAAAATTACTTTCTTCTTGATTAAATTTTAAATCTTTTATTTCCTTTTCTTGTTCCAATTCTTCTTTAATTTTTTGCATTAATAAAAGCTTATCGAAGTTTTTTCTTTCCCCTTCAATCTTTTTTTTATTCTTAGAAATTCATTTTTCAACTTGCTCTAAGTCACTAAGAATAAGTTCTAATTTAATAGTATTTATATCTCTTACTGGATCAATTTTACTATCGACATGAATAGTATTATCATTTTCAAATAATCTTACTAAATGTAAGATAAGATCAACTTCTCTTATATTAGAAAGAAATTTATTGCCAAGTCCTTCTCCCTTGCTTGCATTTTTTACAAGACCAGCAATATCATAGAAATAAACTTGTGTAAATATAATTTTTTTAGAATTATAAATTTCTTTTAATTTATAAGCTCTAAAATCTTCTACATTTAAAATTGCAACATTAGGTTCTATTGTTGCAAATGGATAATTAGCTGCCTCTACATTTGAATTAGTAATTGCATTAAAAAAAGTTGATTTTCCAACATTTGGTAATCCTATTATTCCAATCTTAATAGCCATTTTGTCTTCCTTAATAATTATTTATTAATATTTAATAATATTAAATATTATAGTTTTATTAAAGATAAATAGAATTTAAAAATAAGAATTTTAAAAAATTAAAAATAATTTAATATAAGGAAATAAAAATGAAAATAAATTTCTTTACAACAAAAAATAATCGAAATAAAAATTTAGAAAATGATGTAAATGTCTTAAAAAATGATGTGAATATCTTAAAAAGTGATGTCAATATTTTAAAAGGAGATGTAAATATCTTAAAAACTGATGTAGGTATTTTGAAAACTGATGTAGGTATTTTAAAAAATGAAGTATTCAGTATAAACAATAAATTAAATTCCTTGGAAACAAAAATGGAGACCAAATTTTTAATTTTAGATCATGATTTAAGTGAAATTAAAATTATTCTTAAAAGCATAGAAAAAAATAAAGCTTAATTGCTTTATTTTTTATTTAGTTATTATCTTCATTTTTGCTTTTTTATTCATCATAAATCAATAGCAAAGTAAAATTAAATTGGAAATAAATAATAATACACTTTCTATTAATAATATTAAATTCCCAGCATCTAAATAAATTATAAATTGAGCTGCAGTTGATATTTCAAAAAATAATCATGCGATTCAATTTTTTTTAGCAAGAAATATTATTCCTGATATTTGCATTATTGCAAATAATGTATCTCATAGTGGATCAATATCATATATTAATCCCATCTCTTTAGAATATTCAAATGCATATCCATATGTATCTAAATCTATAGAAATTATTCTTAAATTATCATAATTATTAGAATCAGGTTCAAGATTACTTAAATCATAAAATATATATTCTTTATTAAAAATTATTGGAGTTATCAAAATTATTGCACATAAAGTAAATAATAAAATAATAATAATTACTAATAAAATAGATTTATAGTTTAAATTAGAAAGATAAGGATCTTCATTGTTTTTTTCTCTTTTATCTCATGCAAAATAAGAATATTGTACAAAAATAATTTCTCCTAAATCTGTAATTACAATCCATCATGCTCCATATATGATATCTATAAATAAAAGTAATAATAAAGCAATTTGATTATAAAAGACAAATTTTTTAGAAAATTTTATCAAATAAATATTAGAAATAAATCAAAATATTGAAGCGATTGCTGAAAATAAAAGAACGAATCAAGAAATAATATAAAATGGATTATTCTTAGATAATCCACTTTTAGTTACTATTCCATATTTTCCATTGATTGTTTTTCCAAATGCTAATTGATTTGTAATATCAGATCCAAAACCATAAAAAATAATATTTAAAATAGATGAAATAAAAAGAATAATAATAAATATTAAAATCATATATATTGAGAATTCTTCTTGTGTTCATTTATTAGGTCTTAAAAATTTAGAAAAAAATAATCTACTCTTTTTCATAAAAATACTTCTAATTTTAAATTTATAATATTCATATTATTTTAACTTTTAATGAAAATTAAAATATCAAATAGTATAATTTTATTATGGAAAATTAAAATAATATGGCAAAAATAATCCCTTATATGACATTTAATAATAGCTTAGAATCAATTGAATATTATAAAAAGATCTTCGGAGATGATATTTTAGTAGATCGAAAAGAATTAAATCAAAAAATGGCAAAATTTTTAAACAAAAAAGAAGATAAAAATAGAACAATTCATGGTGTATTTGTAATTGCAAAAAATTTAATTATGTTTTCTGATAATTTCACTGATAATAAAATTTCACCGATGACTATATTAATTAATTTTAATGCTGATAATAAAGATGAATTTAATGAAGCAGAAAAAATAATGAATAATGTTAAAAAAATAAATGCAAAAATAACAATGCCCTTTGAAAAGCAAAATTGAGGAGGGGCAATGGGAGCATTTATTGATAAATATAATCACACATGAATGATCCATGCAGAATCTTTTAGCAATAATCAAAAACAAAATAATATTTTTAAAAATTACTATAATAATTAACTAAATTTAAGAATTTGAAAAATTTAGTATTAATATGCTTATTAATTAAAATGAAAATAATTTTTTTACAAAAAAAATATAGAAAAAGCAAAATAATAATAAGTTAAAAAAGACTCTTTTTTAATTAAATATAATTTTAATTATATTTTTTTCTTATTTTTTATCATGAAATAATAAATTAAAAATATAAATATTAAAATTAATACTAAAGCAATTATTACTATTAAGATAATTAATCAAATAGCAATAGATTTATTATCATTAGGAAGAATAGATTGAGTCCTAAATTCAATATCACTATTTTCATCATATTGAATCAAATTATTATCTAATGATTTAATTGTCAAATTTGGATCATAAAATTTATAAATATTACAATTAACTTCCATTTTTAAATAATAATTATTAGGATCATATATTTTTGTTGTAAAAGAAATTTCATCTGAATTTAAGTAATACTTATTTTCTAAATTATTATAATCAATTGTTTTGCTTTCTATTTCATTATTTAAATTATCATAAAGTGATATATCTATTGAATTAATTAAATTGTATGAATCAATGAAATCATATGAAACTATCAGATTATCATCTTCCACAAAACTTGAAACGTTATAAATTTCTGGTAAATATTTTCTAAAATCTACATCTTGATCTCAAATATGATAATCATTAGATATTTCAAAATATAAATTATTTTCAAATAATAAATCAGAATCAATTGATATTTCAAAATCAAAAGGTGCATATTCAGCATATCCAGTTCATATTATTTCATTATTATTTTTATTTATTAAATTTATATTGTAATTAGAATAATAAACACTTTTAGTTGGTTGATTATATCGACCATCAATTAAACTAATATAAAAATCTATTGATTCTTCATTTTTATCATAAAAATCATCTGCTTTATAAATTATTGTTGGTTTATCTGCCAAAATAAAACTATAATCTTGATTAGTATTTAATTTATCATAATATCAAAAACTATTAAATTTATAAAAATATTCATAATTATATTCATAAATTTGTTCAATCATAGATTCATTATCTAAAAATGAAGTATAATTTAATACTATGTTTTCATAATAAACATCACTTATTCAATCTGTTTGATAAATACCAGTATAAAAAAAATCTTCTGAAGGATAATAAGTCTCATCAGATAAATTACCTATAGCTACATTTTCATTATTATCTAATTGTAATTGGATATCTAAATTTAAATTAAAACCATATATATTTCGACCATAAAACGTAACCCCCCCTGAAATTGGTGGTAATAAACTATAAAAAGTATAATTAGCAAAATTATTACTATTACCACTTATATTTATATTATTAAAAATAATCTGTTCTCAATCACTTATATATATATTAGGAGCATCATAAGTATCAAATCTATCAGTTGTTGCAGATCCAATAAAAGGACTATAAAATATTGAAAAATATTTTTCTTGTTCTTCACTTTCTTTTGAAAAATTATCATTATTAATTTCTGAAATAAATTCATTATTTATAAAAGAAATATCATTTAAATAAATATTTATAAGAGCCACACTAAATGAATTATGATTTTCAATTGTGATATTTCCTATTGGAGCAACAACAACAGAAATTGAATCATCTAATAATATAATTGTATTATCTGAAAAATTAATATTCTCAAAATTAATATTGAACAAACTAGAATCAAATAAAGCTTGAGCAAATAAACCAATTGTAGCAATATTTATTTCAATTTCACTATCATACATATGACTAAATTGATCATAAATATTATAACTATTAACATTAAATGTTAAATTTTGATAATTCATATTATATGAATTAATATTTTTTAATGTTGAATATCAAATTACACCAAAAGGAAGCATAAAATTATCAAAATTTAAATTATAAATATAACAATAACTAATTTCTGTAAAAAATGAATAATATCCTAATCCATCGTGTTCTTCACTCACTTCAAATGTATCTGTATTAAAAATTTCAGTAATATCACGATTATAAAGAGTATATCCATTTCCATTTATAGTAATATTATTTAATTTTATTCCTGTTACATCATCATTTTCAGAATCTGAAAAATCAACATTTGCTTGCAATTCATACGTTCCGTTTTCTGGAACAGATTCCAAATCATCAATAAATTGTTGAGAAGATATTGAATTTTCGGAATATTTTGAATAATTTTCTGTTGCCTGATTTTGATAATTTATATTAAATTTATATATATTTGATCTTAAGTCATTATTTAAAAAATTAAACGAAAAAAAATTTAAAATTAGTAATGGTATTAAAAGATAATTTAAAAGATATTTCATTTTATAATATATTTAAAACAAGTATAAATTTAATTATTAATAATATAATTAATTTCTAAATTTTCTTTATTATAATGTTTAATACCCTTTCAATTTTCTTTAGTACGATAATGTCAAAAAGTTATTCCGTTTGTAAAATCATCATTTATTTTAATTTTTATTTGATCAGATAAATTTTTATCAACCAAATTAAATATTTCTGAAGCTTTTATAAAATTAAATCAATATCTGTTATCTAAATATTCTTCTAAATTTCTTAAATTATCTAATTTATAGCCATATTGATAAAAATAATCTCATAAAGACTTTTCTTCGTTTCTATTTAAGCTATATTTATATAATCTTCAACTATATCCTTTTTCTTTATTAAAATAAGAGGTAAACAAATCTCCACTAATTTTAGAACTTTTATAAGGGATTATTTCCTTTTCCAAATTAAATAAATAGTCATTTAAATCTTTTGATAATTTTAATGATCCTTCTAATATTTTTGAAATTCCTTTTAAAATAAGTGTTGAATTTTTTGAAATATATCCTATTGTTGTTTCCGCCCCTCCGGCTATTATTTCATTAGAATCTATTAAAAATCCTGATCTTAATTTTGATTTTGATTTTTCAATTATCCCATAAAATGAATCTGTTCTTTGCGGATATTCATTATCAACAACAACTGAATATTGATTAGAATTTCAATTTTTACTATAATTAGTATATTGATAATCTGATAAATTTTCAAAATAAATATTACAATTATGAGTTCAGGGATTTAAAGAAAAAGTAAAATTTAATTTTATTTTATTATTTTCATTACTTGAAAATCCTAATTGTAAAGGATCATATTCAATAGAATTATTACCATTTACTGTTTCAATAATATAATATTGAAAAGGATAAGTAAATAATTTATGTTCAAAAATAATATTTTTATCATCTAGATATGAATTTGATTGATCATTAAAATCATGATCTAAATTAATTCAATCAGTTGATCCCATGTTGCTGTTTAAATTAAATTTTTTTATTAAAAATTTATTTTCTGTTATTGATAAATAATCACCATTTCCCTCAATTATTTTAAAAATTAAATTACCTAAATCATCTTTATTTAAAGAAAATTTATCTGGAAATATAGGCGATTCTAAAATATAAAAACCAGCAAAATTTTCCTTTCCTAAATCATCTAAAAAGGTTTTTTGTATGCTATCTCCATTTGAAGAGATAATACTATTTGTTTCCTTATTAATAGGATATAAATAGAAATTATAATTAAGAGGAAAATTTCCAATTTTTGTAATCGGATTTGATGATTTAAAAATTCCTATAATTCAAATAATCGAATTATTAATTACATCATTTCCATATTTAAAATTAGTAGATATCTCTTCCACATTACTTAATTTTAAAGAAAAATCCTCTCTTATTTGCAAATATCCAAAATCATTTCGATCTAAATGAGCTCTCTCTATAAAAGTTTCGCCTTTTAAAATTGTTGAAATTGGATAAGTAATATAAATATCCAAATTTAAAAATAAAATAAAATTATTATTATCTAAATTCTTAACTTTGGAAACTGAATAAAATTTAAATAAATTATTATGATAGATAATAATATTATCTAAATTTATTAATCTTTCAATTTTTTTTGCATTATCTTGTTCAAATAAATAATCATTAATAGTTATTTTTAATTCAAACTTATAATTATTTTCTAATTTAATATTTTTTTCAATTCAGTAACCATTTTCTAGATTTGTAAAATCAATTTGATCATTAAAAATAACATAATTAATAAATTCATTTCTTTTAGCAATTGATTCTTCATTTGAATTTGCTGGAAAATCAATTACATTTTTACTATCATCAATACTATTAGATTCTCAATTATTATTATTTTTTGATATTAAAATTTTTATCATTTTTATTCCTTTTTATTATTCTACCCTTACTCATTTAACAGTAAAAATGCCAGCAGGTAAATTATAATTTTGCGAAGAATTTTTTCCTGAATATGGATTTAAAATTCCTTTTTCATTATGTGATTGACCAATTCTTACAATATAACCTTCAGAATCATAACCATCTATATATCCTAGTACAGTTGAATTGTCATTAGTTCCTTCAGATTTATTTCCTGATCCGACATATCGATCTGCCAGTTTATGATTATGTCCTAAAACTTCTTTGTTGAATATTTGATTAGGTAAACTTTCAATTGCTTGAACAGTTGTCATTCCTTCAGTAAATTCCGGATTATATTCATGTAATTTTTTTCAAATTCCTAAATATTTATCATTTTTATTTGGATCATAAGTACTTAAAAATTCTTTAATTGTTCCCATTTTTTCATCTAATTGATTTATTTTTATAAATTCTGTTTCTAAATTTTCAAGGTCATAATTTTTGATACCTTTTCAATCTTTTTTAGTACGATAATGTCAAAAAGTTATTCCATTTCTAAAATCATCATTAATTTTTAATTTTATTTTTTTAGCTAAATTATTATCTATTAAACTAAATATTTTATCTATTTTTAAAAAATTAAATCAATATCTTGAATTTAAATATTTTTGAATATTTTCTATTTGATTTAATTTATATCCATATTGATAAAAATAATCAAATAAATATTCTCTTTCTGAAGCATTTAAACTATATTTATTTAATTTCCAACTAAAACCCTTTTCTCCATTTAAGTAAGAAGTAAATAAATCGCCATTTATTTTAGAGGTACTATTTTTTTCTAAATTATTAATATATTTATTCTTTCTTCTTTCTTCTCTTCTACTATATCTTCTTTCTCTTTTTGGATTACTTGGAGGATTTTTTAAAAATTCAGAATATTGCTCTACTTTAATATCTTTTAAAATATCTCCGTAAGATAATGTTCTTTTAGGATATTCATTATCGCTAATTGTGCAATATTGATTAATATTTCAAGTTGCGTCAACTTCAAATTTATTTAATGCATTTTCAAAATAAATACTACTACTATGTGTTCAAGGATTCAAAGAAAAATTAAATCGCAAATAATCTTGATGATTTTGATTATTTCAAAGCAATTGTAAGGGATCGTATTTTATTGAATTAATTCCATTATTAGTTTCAATTTTATAATATTCAAAAGGATAAACATATAATTTATGTTCATATTTATTTTGTTTTGCAATTAAATAGGAATCTGATTGTTCAAAAAAATCATGAATACCCACACCCTCACTTCATCCCATTTCTTTATTTAAGTCAAAAAACTTTATCAGTAATTTACCATTATTTAATTCAAAATTATTTTGATTTTTGCTTGATAAACTAATAACAAAATCATTATCAATTTTTTCAATATTAATTGCATCTGGATATAAAGGTGATTCCAAAATATAAAAACTAATAAATTCATCACTATTTGTATCATCAAGTAATGTATCACTAACTTTTATATTATTTATTAAGATACTATTTTTAACTTCAATTGTATTATTTTGATCCTCAAATTTAATTATTGGATATAAATAAAAATTAAAGTTTAAAGATAAAGTCCCAATTTTTGTTACTGATTTTTCATTTTCATCTAATTTCTTAAGACCAATTATTCAAATAATTGAATTATTGGAATAATTATTTGCATATTTAAATTGAACATCTACTTCTTCGACTTTACTTAATTCAATATTAAAATCTTCTCGTATCTGTAATTTACTTACATCATTTCTTCTTAAATGGGCTCTATCTATTAAGGTTTCTCCATTTAAAATTGTTGAAATTGGGTAAGTAAGATAAATATCTAAATTAATAGTTGCAGTAAAATTATCATTATCTAAAATTTCTATTTTAGAAATTGAATAAAATTTAAATAAATTATTTTGATAAATAATAATATTATTTAAATTTTCCATTCTTTCTCTTTTTTTATTGATATCATTTTCTAATAAATAATCGTTAATACTCAATTTTATTTTAGATTTAAAAATATCATTTATGATTAATTCTTTTTCTACTCAGTAGCCATTTTCTAAATTTAAAAAATCAATTTTATCTTCCAAAAGATAATAATTAATAAATTCATTTCGTTTTGCAATTGATTCTTCATTTGTTTTACCCGGAAAACTAATTACATTTTTTTGCTCAGAATTTTCTAAATTTTCACTAGTTGATCAATTAGTGTTATTGTTCGGAATTAAAATTTTTATCATCTATTCTTTCCTTTTAAATTATTCTATTCGAACTCATTTAATAGTAAGTAATCCTGCAGCAAAATTATTCGTTTGTGCAGAATTATTTAATGAATAAGGAACTAAATTTCCTACTTCATTATGTGATTGTCCAATCCTTACAATATTTCCATTTTCATCATAACCATCAATAAAACCAACAACGGTTGAATTGTCATTAGTTCCTTCAGATTTGTTTCCTGATCCAACATATCTATCCGCCAATCTATGTGTATGAGCTTTTACATCACCGGAAGTAATTGTATTAGTTTGTCCAGCAATTGTTTGAACTGTTGTCATACCTTCAATAAATCCTGGATTATATTTATTTAATTTTTTTCAAACACCTAAATATTTATCATTTTGATTTGGATCATATGTATTAATAAATTCTTTAATTGTTCCAATTGCTTCATCAATTAAAGTTATATCTTCTGATAAAAATGTATATTTTTTTCCATCTCTAGAAACACAAATATTTTTAGAATTATTTTTTGAAAATTTTAAAAAATAATTAATTTCTCCATTAGCTAATTTAAAAATATTATTTTCTTTATCATCACTTTTAATATTTTCAATTTCTCAACCCGAAAATGAAATTTTTATATTATTATTTGAAATATCTTTTATCTTTTCTTCCATTTAATTTAATAATCTTTCTTTTTCTTAATTCTATAAAAAAGAAAGATTAAATTTATAAAATATCATAAATAACTTAATGTTGTATATATAAGTAAAGAATTTTGATAGTAAATTAAATAATTTTAAAAATAATAATTAATTTTTTTTCTTTTTTATCATAAAAAAATAAATTGAAAATATAAATAAAGTAATTAAAATTAAGGAAAATAATATGATTAAAATAATTGCTCATAAAGAAAGTGATTTATCATCACTAGGAGGTAAAATTGCTTCTGTTCTAAATAAAATATCACTATTTTCACTATATTGAATTAAATTATCATCTAATGTTTTAATTACAATATTTGGGTCATTAAATTCATAAAGATTACAATTAACCTCAATTTTTAAATAATAATTATTAGGATCATCTATTTCTGTATCAAAGATAATTTGCTCAGAATTTAAATAATCATTTTCAATATTATTATAATCAATTGTTTTATTTTCTATTTGATTATTTAAATTATCATAAAGAGAGATATTTATTGAATTTATTAAATTGTAAGGATCAATAAAATCATATGAAACCATTAAATTATTATCTTCTACTACATTTGAAACATTATAAATTTCTGGTAAATATTTTCTAAAATTTACATCTTGTTCTCAAAAATGATAATCATTGGATATTTCAAAATATAAATTATTTTCAAATAATAATTCAGAATCAATTGATATTTTAAATTTATTCGCTCCTCGTTCTGAAGGATATTCTACATATTGACTTCATATTATTTCATCATTATTTCGATCTATTAAACTAATTGTATAATTAGAATAATATTGATTTGGGTCAAATTCACTTGGTTCTTTATATCTACCATCAATCAAGCGAAAAGAAAAATCTAATGTTTCTTCATCTTGATCATAATAACTATCTGAAAAATAAACAATTGTCGGTTTACCTGCTAATACTAAACTATAATCTTGATCAGTAGATAATTTATCATAATATCATCATTCATTATAATTTGAAACTTGATAATTATCAAGATACATTTGTTCAATCATAGATGTATTATCAGAAAATGAATAATCTAATGGAATATATCTATAATAAACATCATCATTTATTAAGTCGCTTTGATATATACCTGTATAATAAAAATCTAATGGAGGATAATAAACATCATTAGATAAACTACCTATTGATATATTTTCACCATTATCCGATTCTGTTTCTATATCTAAATTTAAATTAAATCCATATATATTTTTCCCAAAAAAAGTAACACCTGTTGAAATTGAAGGTAATAAACTATAAAAAGTATAATTTGCAAAATTATTACTATTACCATAAATATTTATATCATTAAAAATTATTTCAGATAAAGAGGCATTAGTTTGATATTGTTCATCTATATGAAAAATATTTGTAGCAGAACCAATAAAAGGATTATAAAAAATTGAAAAATATTTTTCCTGTTCCGAATTAATTTTAGTAAATGAATTGTTATCAATTCCTGAAATGAATTGATTATTTGAAAAAATAATATTATTTATATAAATATTACGAAAATAAACAGAAATTGCATTTGGAAAAGATCCAAGTGTTTCAATTCCTCCAATTAAAGAAACAACTGTAGAAATATTTTGATCAAATAATATAATTGTATTATTTGAAAAATTAATATTTTCAAAACAACAATTATATAAATAATTTCCGTTTAATCCTGTAATATCTTGAAAAATTAAACCTATTGTAGCTATATTAACAATGACGTCATCTAATTGATAACTATAATCATCTTTGATATTTGCACTTCTGACATTAAATATTAAATTTTGGTAATCTAAATTATAGAAATTTAAATTCTCAAATCAAGAATCATAAGTTATACCAAAAGGAAACATAAAATTATCAAAATTTAAATTATAGATATAACATTCATCAACTTCCTTGAAAAAAGAATAATAAGTTAATCCACCATTTTCTTCACTTACTTCAAATGTGGTAGTATTAAAAATTTCAGTGACATCACGATCATAAAGTGTATACCCATTTCCTTGTATTCTAATGGAATCTAATTCCAATCCCGTTACATCATCATTTTTTGAATCTGAAAAATCAACATTTGATTGCAATTCATAAGTCCCATATTTAGGAATAGATTCTAAATCATCTATAAATTGTTGAGAAGATATTGAGTTTTCAGAATATTCTGAATAATTATTTATTTCTTGATTTTGATAATCTAAATAATTTTCATTTAATTCTGATTTTTTATTTAAAAAAGGAAAAAATAGAAAATTTAAAATTAGAAATGGTAATAAAAATAACTTAAAAAAACTTTTCATTTAAATCCTATTAAAATAATTATAATTAAAATTTAATTAATATAATTTATTTCCAAATTTTCATTATTATAATGTTTAATATCATTTCAAATTTCTTTATTTCGATAATATTAAAAAGATATTCCATTTAAAAAATCATCATTTATTTTGTATTTTATCTGATTAAATAAATCTTTTTCAACAATATTAAATATTTTTGAAATCTTTATAAAATTAAATTAATATCTAGATCTAAAAATTCTTCAATTTTATTACATAAGTAGAAAATTTATAAAATAAAAAGACTCTTAAAAAAAGAGTCTTTTTTCCATTTAAAAAATTCTTAAACTTTTTAAATGGTGGTTCAGGACGGAATCGAACCGCCGACACAGGGAGCTTCAATCCCTTGCTCTACCGACTGAGCTACTGAACCTTATTTATCACATGGCGGTTCTGACGGGATTTGAACCCGCGATCTCCTCTGTGACAGAGAGGCATGATGACCACTTCACTACAGAACCTTGGTTGCGGAGATAGGATTTGAACCTATGACCTTTGGGTTATGAGCCCAACGAGCTACCAGACTGCTCTACTCCGCGATAATATAAATATAAAGATAAATGGTGGAGATGGAGGGATTCGAACCCCCGCACGACTTGCGCCGTCTCTCGGTTTTCAAGACCGATCCCTTCAGCCAGACTTGGGTACATCTCCATTTAAAATTGTTGGTGGTCCGTGCTGGACTTGAACCAGCGACCAACCGGTTATGAGCCGGTGGCTCTAACCAACTGAGCTAACGGACCATTTTGGTAGCGGAAGAGGGACTTGAACCCCCGACCCATTGAATATGAACCAATTGCTCTAACCAACTGAGCTATTCCGCCTTAAATGGTGGAGCGAACGAGAATCGAACTCGCGACCCCATGCGTGCAAAGCATGTGCTCTACCGACTGAGCTATCGCCCCATTAATGGTCGGAAAGACAAGACTTGAACTTGCGACCCCTGCGTCCCAAACGCAGTGCTCTGCCAAACTGAGCTACTTTCCGATAACTGGCGCGCCTGATAGGAGTCGAACCCACAACCCTCTGATCCGTAGTCAGATACTCTATCCAGTTGAGCTACAGACGCATTTCAAAGAAATGGTGCGGGTGAAGGGACTTGAACCCTTACGTCCGAAGACACTAGATCCTAAGTCTAGCGTGTCTGCCAATTTCCACCACACCCGCATGGTGCCGTTGATAGGAATCGAACCTACGACCCACTGATTACAAGTCAGTTGCTCTGCCTGCTGAGCTACAACGGCTAAATTATTATCATATAATGATTATTTTTACCATTAATGGTGGGGCATATAGGACTTGAACCTATGACCTCCTGCTTGTAAGGCAGATGCTCTCCCAACTGAGCTAATACCCCAAAAATTGGTGACCCATACGGGATTTGAACCCGTGCGTGCTAGGATGAAAACCTAGTGTGTTAACCTCTTCACCAATGGGCCTAAATGGCGCTCCGGAGAGGATTCGAACCTCCGACCAACTGGTTAACAGCCAGCTGCTCTACCACTGAGCTACCAGAGCCTATATAATTACAGACATACAAATATTATTATATCGTAAATATCGATTTTTTATATTAAATTTAAAAGATTTTTTTCAAAAAAAAGAAAGATTATAATTACGTTATAAATGTAAAAGAAGAATAGAAATATAATCCCTAATGATAAAGCAAATGCTAATAATAGCAACAATACAACATTAAATCATAATAATAGTACATACAAAAAAAATCAAGACAATCGTAGTAAACAAAAAAATTGATAAAATCATCTAATAAGTCTTTATTTTAATTATAAAAAATAGCTCAAAAAGCTATTTTTTATAATTAAAATATGTAATTAGTTATAATTAATTTATGAAAAAAACAGAAGTTATTATTATTGGGGTTGGAAGGTTTGCTGAAGCTTTAATAAGCGAATTGTCAAGGTTTCCAAGATTCACATTAATTGCGATTGATAGTGATATTAAAAAATTAGCAGAAATATCAACAAATGTTGATAAAACATTTGTTGGAGATGCTTCCAATGAACAATTTTTAAAGGAAATTGGAATTAAAAATGCTGATATTTTTGTTGTAAGTATTGGAAATGATATTCAAAGTAATTTATTAACTTCATCAATTTTAAAAGATAATTTTAATGGAACAGTAATTGCAAAAGCAGTAAGCAAAAGACATGCTGCAATTTTGAAAAAAATTGGTGTAAATATTGTGATTATGTCTGATACAATTGCTGCAAGAAGAACAGCAATTAGTATTTTAAATCCAATTTTAAGTTTAGAATTATCTGAAAGAAATTCTGAGCTTACAGAACTTGATGGAGGAGTTTCTATTTTAACAATTGAAGCATTACCTGTATGAGAAAATAAAATGATCAAGGATCTTAAAATTCCTCGAAGTATTTCAATTGTTTTAATTCGTAGAGATAAAAAAGTTGTAATTGTAAACGGGTTAACAAAAATTGAAAAAAATGATCGAATATCAATTGTTGGGTCAAATGAAGAATTAAGTAAAATGCTTAAAAATTAAATATTTAAATATTCTTTCAATAAATTAATTCCTTTTTGGAATTAATTTTTTTATTTTATTTTTAGCAAATTAACCTAATCTAATTTCTGTTTCAAGATATTTTGAATTGTAGATACGATAATAATGACGTTTTTTTGTAAAGGTAAAATCATCATCAGATTTAAAAATATTTAATGTATTATAAATTCCAAATTGACCGATAAACATTACAATAATTAAAATTATACTTGCAAAAATATCAATATATTCAAGATTTTTAGTCGCAAGTCCCGTTGTTCCATAAGCACTTGCGGAGACAAATAAGGAATCTATATATGTTACATTTTGATTATCGATAACATTTTCAGGAATATAAATAAGAAAAGAAGATGCAAAGACAATCACAACTGAGAAAATAAAAATTTTAAAAGCATCATTTACATTATTATTTGAAATTCTTCGATTAAAAATTGAAACTTCTTTTTTCCCTTTTATTTTTGCATATAATGCAATAACTAAGATAAATAAAGTCGTAGTCCGAATCCCTCCCGCCGTTGATCCAGGACCAGATCCGATAAACATCATAAATACATAGATTACCTTTGTTGATTCAGAGAGATCTGCAAGATTAATAGTTGAAAATCCAGCATTTCTTGTTGAAAATGTATTAAATATTAAAGCGTATGATTTTGAAAAACCATCCCCATAAAGTTCATTTTGATAAAATGATTTACTTCCACTAACAAGAGTATCAATTCCTTCTGCGGTAAAAACTAATAACAACCCAATAATTGCAACACTGAAATAAGAAAGTGCTGCTATTTTTGTAAAAATAGAAAAACGAAATTTTTGTCCTTTTGCTTTATTTTTTAAGTAATTATAACAATCATAAATTACAGCAAAACCAATTCCTCCGAATACAAAAAGAAAAATAGTAAGAAATTGAATAAAGTAATTTTGATAATAAACAGCAAGTGAATAATTACCAGCAAAAATATCAAAACCTGCATTATTTATTGATGATCCGGTGTGAAATATTCCTGTTCACAATGATTTTGTAAAATCCCCTTTCAAACCAATATCATTAGGAAAATCACTATTTGGATAAATTGATGTATCAGTTCATTCACTTGGATATTTTGGATCAACAGAATAAAATAATCCTGCAAAAATAAAACCAAAAACAACTATAAAAATCACTGTTGAGATAAAAGCTGTTTTTGCAACTTCCAATGCATGTAAATTGGTTTCTCCCCCAATTTCATTCATAATCTCGCCTTGATCTTTTATTGTTATTTTTTTTTCAAAAATGTATTCAACAAAGATCACTTTAATTGTAAATCAACCAATTCCTCCTATTAAAATTAGAATAAAAATAATAAATTGACCAAAAAAATTATATGTCTCACTTATAGCAACAGTACTTAATCCGGTATCAGAAAAAGCACTAGCAGAAATAAATAAAGAATTTATAAAACTAACTTGATCGATATCATCTTTTTGAAAAACAGGAATATATAGTAATATTCCTCCTAAAATTAAGAAGAAAAGATATCAAAGAAGTACAGTTAATATTGCTTTATTTTTATGAATAAAGTTTTGAAATTTATTTCCACTTTCAATTTTTCGCTTATGAACTTGATCTTTTTTAGGAATTAAAATCTCATTATGATTAATTTTATTTTTTTTGTAAAGAAGCGTTTCCATACTATTTAATTTCAGATAATTTACTTACATAAATAATCTTGGCATTAGAAATTTCTTTAATCTTATTAACTTTTGCTTGTGAAAAATTTTCGCCTACGAAAAGATAATCTAAATTTTTAGTCGGTGCTGATTTATAATTAGCACCTAAATCTTTTAAGTAATTTTTAATATTTTCTCTATTTGCATCTTCTATTGTCCCCGTTACTAAAATATTATGATTATATAATCGATTTGATTTATCAATTGTTTCTCCTATATATTTAAGATTAACACCTAAATTATCTAAATCATTAATTAATTTTAAATTTAAAGGATTTTTAAATCATTCTGTAATTGATTTTGCCCTCACCTCACCAAAATCATTAAAATCATTTAATTCTTCTAAATTAAGTTCTTTTATTTTAAAAATTGATTGATATTTTCTTGCAAGATCAAGCGCTGCTTTTTCTCCGATATTTCTTATTCCTAGTGCAAAAATTAATTGATTTAAGTTATTTTTTTTTGATTTTTCAATTGAATTTAAAATATTATTTACTGATTTTTCTTGATATCTTTCTAAATTTAATAATTCTTCTCTTTTATTTTTTAAATTATAAATATCAAAGATATTTATAATTAATTTTTTATTGTAAAGAGTCTCAATCTGTCTTTTTGATAAACCTTCAATATCCATTCCTTTTTTACTAACAAAATGATTTAAAGATTCAATAATTCTACCTATACAATTTGTATTAAGACAGTATTGATCAACCTCACCTTCAAATCTTATTAATTTACTATTACATGATGGGCAATTTGTTGATTCTGCTCATCTATTATTCTTCTCATTATCTTGCAGGGAAAAAATTGAAATAACTTTAGGAATTATTTCTCCTGCTTTTTTTACATAAACATAAGATCCAATTCTTATATCTAAACTTTTAATATAATCAGCATTATGTAATGTTGCTCTTTCAACATTTGTCCCTAAAATATTAACTCTTTCTAATTTTGCATTATATGTAATTTTTCCCGTTCTTCCTACAGTTGGAAAAATATTTAATAATTTTGTTTTTTTAATTTCAGTTGGAAATTTATATGCAATCGCTCATTTAGGAAATTTAGAAGTATAGCCAATTAATTTATGATATTTATATTCATTGACTTTAATTACAATTCCATCTATCTCGTAATTTAATTTTTCTCTAATTTTACTAATATCATCAATCTTTGAAATAACTTCATTAATATTATTTAAATGGATATTATTTTCATTAATTGGAAAATTTAATTTTTGCAGTTCATTTAATGTTTCAATTTGTGAATCTCAATAATCACTCTTTTTAGCGGCACTTAAAGCTTGAAAAATAAATAAATTTAATTTTCTTCCTTTTACAATATCTGAATCTAAATGTCTTAAAGTTCCAGAAGCAAGATTTCTTGGATTTGCAAATAAAGGTAATATTTTTTTCTTTTCTTGGATTAATTTCTCATTTTCAAGCATTCGTTTTTGATTTAAAAGATCAAATTGATCAATTGAAATATATACTTCACCCCTCAAATCAATCTCTTCTTTTATTTTAATAGTAGTCGGTAAATTTTCAAATAAATAACAATTTTTTGTTACATCTTCACCGATTTTACCGTCTCCTCTTGTAATCGCTTGAAATAATTTACCATTACGATAATTAAGTGAAATTGATAATCCATCAATTTTTGGTTCAATTACGTAAGTATAAGTATCTAAATTTAAAATTTTCTTAATTTGCTCATCGAAGTGAATTAAGTCCCCTTGATTGAAAGCGTTTTTGAGCGAAAACATTGATCTAATATTATGTTTTACCTTTTTAAAACCTTTACTAGCTTCTCCTCCTACATTTTGTGTTGGCGAATCATCTGTTTTAAATTGTGGATACTTTTCTTCTAATTCGATTAACTCTTTTAATTTCTGATCATAAAAATAATCATCAACTGAAGGATTATTATTTTGATAGTAATCTTGATTTCATTTTTCAATAATTTTTTTAAGTTCAAATATTTTTTGCTCAACATTTTTTAATTGATTAAATTGATTAAAATCTTTCATAATAAACTTACATTTTTATATATGTATTAATTCTATCATTTTGCAAAAAATAATAATTTGTTAAAAATTTTGCAAAAAAGATTAAAAATGCAAAAAGATAAATTAATAAAATTATGTCAATTTGAAAAATTGGTAAATCAAAAAATAATAATCAAACTGGAATAGAAAACATATTAAATAATAATAAAAAAAGAATTAAAAAAAGTAAAAAATAATCATTAAATTTTTTATATTTTTCATCTTCTTCTTTTTGAAAATAAAAATTTAAAAATATAAAGAGATTTATTGAAATAAGAATGATATAAAAGGGAACAGAAAAATAAATTGTTTCAATATTATTTCCCTCTCAAAAAATTGAATTATTAAAAATTTGACTTAGAAGAGAAAAATAATCATCAGCGGAAATTGAAAGAGCGACAATAAAAGACAATCCGATTACTAAAAATAAAATAAAGGTTGCATTTTTTTGATTTTCCTTTACTAAAATTTCAAATTTATGAATTTGATTTTGATTATTTTTTAAATAAACAAAAGTAAGAGGAAGAAAAATAATAAGTCCCGAAAAAGCGATAAAAATAATCGCATAAAATATATTTATGGCATAAAAATAAAAACTTCCTTCGATGAATAAAATTAAAAGAAAATAATAAATTGTAGTAAAAATATTTTCTTTTTGATAAATCAAATAAAAAATTATTGCAAGCGCTATTGTAATTGTAAGAATCAAGGAATAATATGTAAAACTATAAAAAAGCAAAGTGATGATGATGATAAAACTAATATAACTATTTTCTTTGTAATAATTATCTGTATATCTTAAAAAGATGATAATCATCGCTAATAGATAATAAAAAATATAAAATTTTTCTGAAATAACATTTTGATATCCAAAAACAAAAATTAAAGTAGCTCCAAAAAGAATAAATAATAAATTGCTTTTTCAATTATTTTTTTCAAGAATAAAACCTTTAATTAAGAAAAGGATTATTAAAATATAAAGAGCAGGAATTAAATATTTTACAATTAACTCTGGATCAATTTTAAGTGAATTTGTTGTAACAAGAATTCAATAATAATTAGTTTGAAAAATTGTATAGTAATCTAAATTATTATTGAATGGTTTAAATAATTCTGTATTACTATTATTTAAATAAATATTATTTAACGTAAGATAATTCAAATCATTATTATAATCATTAAATCAATCTAAATTACTTTCACAAACTATAAAAATATAAATAAAAAGAATTGATGAAATAAAAATAAATGATAAGTTAAGTAACGATTTATAATTTATTTTAAAACTTTTAAATCACCAAATTTTATAAGAAATTAAAATATAAATAATTAATACGATATCGATTACATCGGTAAAATCACTAATATAATTTAAATTATAATTTAAAACAATAATAATTGAGTAAGCAAAAAAAATGAATATTTGATAGAATAGAAAACCAATAAAAATAGCAAAAAAATTATTACTTTTTTCTACTTTAAAATTGTTAAGAATAATTTTTCCTAATCCGTAAAAAATGAAAATCGATAACAAAAAAGCACAAACTAATTTAACAGCAAAAAGATCCTCTTGAAAAATTATCCCAACTAAAAACATATAAAAATTATATATTATCTATTTTATAAGAGATTAATTTTTAATTTATTTTATATTAATATAAAATAACTATTATTCAATAGTGATATAATTTTATTGTCTGTAAAAAGGAATAGGAGATAATAATGGAGTATAAAAGGATAAAATTACCATTTGAGTATAATTACTTAGAACCTTATATTGATAAGAGAAGTGTACAATTACATTACGAAAATCATCATGCAGGATATGAAAGAAATTTAATTGCAAAAATTAAAAATGTTGGTTTTGAAAAAAGATACCCAACATTGGAAGATTTAATGCGCAATTATCAAAAAATTGAAAATCCTGAAATAAGAATTGCAGTTCGTGAATTTGGTGGAGGTTTGATTAATCATAATTTCTTATGAACAATTTTAAAAACTAAAGTTCAATTAAAAGATGGAAATTTAAAAAAAGAAATCGAAAGAGAATGGGGAAGTTTTGATAAATTTAAAGAAGAATTTACAAGAGAAGTAAAAAATCTTTTTGGTTCTGGTTGAGTATGACTAGTAAAAAGAAAAAATGGTTCTCTTAAAATAATTAAAACTTTTAATCAAGATAATCCATATTTTTTAAAATTTACACCAATTATTGCAATCGATCTTTGAGAGCATTCTTATTATTTAAAATACAATAGTGATCGAATGGGATATTTGGAGAATTATTGAAATATAATAAACTGAGATCAAGCAGAAGAAAATTATAATTCTTAATTATCAATATTAAAAAAGAGCGATATTTTATCGCTCTTTTTTAATTAAATTTATAATCACTAAAATATTTATGTAAAGCATGATAATTTTTATTTGCTATCTTTTGATCTTTATTGAAAATATTAAAATATATTCTTAATACCGGTTCTGTTCCTGAAGGTCTTAAGCAAATAAAACTATAATCATTGAAATAAATAAATACAATGTTTTGCTTGGTAAAATCTTTATTCTCTTTTCGCATATCAACAATTTTTGCTATTTTTAAATCAGCTAATTTTTCATTTTTTTTATCTGCAAATTTATCTAAAAATTTATTAATATCAAATTGATCATTTACTTTATGCATTGTTTGCTTCATTACAAAAAATCCATATTTTTTTTGTAATGAATTCAATATATCTACAAGATCTAAATTTTTTTCTTGATAATAATGAACCATCTCAATTATTAAAATTAAATTTTGAAAAGAATCTTTATCTTTTGTCATCATATTAATTGTTGCCCCGTTTGATTCTTCTCAAACATAAAGACATTTATGATCATGATCTTCGTTATTTTTTACAACCTTAAATAATTCTTTAAATCCTGTAAGTGATTTATAAATTTTTACATTTTTTTGATTTAAGATAAAATCAGCAAAATTAGAGGTAACGATTGATCGAACAGCAAAATAATTATTATTTTTTAAATCTGTTCTTTCTAAAAGATAATTTAGAGAAAGTAAAGAAATTTCATTCCCTGAAAAAATCTTTCAATAATTATCTTTTTTGTAGGCAACGCCAAATCTATCTCCATCAGGATCGGTTGCAAAGATTAATTTAGAACCATTTTTATTACTTTCTTCAATTGCAAGATCGAATGATTTTTGAATTTGTGGATTTGGTATTTTTGAATTTGTAAAATTAGAATCTGGATCGCTTTGTTTTTTTACTATGTAAAAATCAACTCCCATTTTTTTCAAGATAATTTTAGCTAAATTTAAACTCCCACCATGATGATTTGTAAAAGTTAATTTTAAATTTTGATATTTATTAAAATGATTATCAAATCCTATTTCTTTTAATAATCTTTCAACATAAAAATCATAATATTTTTCTTCCAAGAAAATGAGATCATTTTGACTATCATCTAAATTAAATTGATATTTTTCTTGTCCTAAAAAATAGTTTATTTTATCAATAACTTCTTGATCAATTTGTTTTCCAATTTGATCATAAAATTTCATACCACTATATTCATAAGAATTATGAGAAGCCGTAAGATTTATCCCGCCTATAAAATCATAATTTGCGATTAAAAAGGAAAGAAAGGGTGTTGTTTCAATTTGATTATTAAAAGGAAGATAAGCTTTTATTCCCATTTTTTTTGCAATATTAAAAATAATTGTTGAAAAATAAATATTATCCTTTCGATTATCTTTAAAAATTAAAATTCCTTTTTCTTTTACAATCTTTTCTCCATAAAATTCAAATAATGTTAATAAATATGCTTTTGTATATTTTGCAATAGTATATTTATTAATTTGTGATGGACCAATACCTCTTTTTGCTCTAATTCCAGCTGTCCCAAAATCAAGTTTTTTATGAAATAATTCTTCTTTTTTAGCTTCTGATAAATTTTTTAAAAATATCTGCTCTTTTTTAGATACATTTTTTAATCATTCAGAATATTGATTATCAATTTCTTTTTTCATTGTTTTTCTTTTTTTATTTTTTAAATTATAAAAAATATCATAAATTAAATAATTTTTTTTATTCTTTGATAATTAATCATTTCTTTTTTGTAATTTAAATTAATTCTTTTAAAAAGCAAAAAATACCTTTCACTATTATCAAGTAATTTATCTTTATATATATGTTCTAATCTTAATCCTCTTTTTTCTAAGAAATTTTGATTTATTTTTTTTGATTCTTCAAGATAATTTTTACCCTTATAAAAAATACTATAAGCATCTTTTTTTAATAAAAAAGTACTTATTTCTAAAAGCAAAGGAAGTTTGCTAACGGCACGAGCCAATAATAAATCTATTTTTTCTTCGTAATCAGAAAGATTTTCGATTCGATCATTTATGATCGTTACATTTTTTAAAGCTAATTTTTCAACTATATAAATTAATCAATTTGTCTTTTTTTTAATTGAATCAATCAAAATAAAATTAATTTTTTCATAAATAATTGCAAGTAATAATCCAGGAAATCCTCCTCCTGTTCCAACATCTAAAATTGTTGTTTGCTCTTGAATGATATTTAATTTTAAAATTAAAAGCGAATCATAAATATTTTTATCAAGAAATTGATAATAATTTGTTATTCCAGTAAGATTAACTTTCTGATTATAAAGATAAATTTCTTCTACGAAGAGATTAAATTTTTCCTTTATTTCTGCTTTTAATTTGAATTGATCTAAAAGATCAAATAATAATTTTTTTCTATCCATAATTATTTACTATATACACTCCAATTTGGGATTCAAGGATAAAGAAGATAATATCCTGCTGTAATAGGATTACTATATTCATCAGAAAATGTATTTGATGCTTTTTCAATTATAATATTTCCACTTTGATCGATTGGTTGTTGTTCAATTGCATATGATACAAAATCAAAGAAATCATAATCTAATAAATTTGGATTAAATTCAATCAACAATTTTGCAAATGAATCGTTTAAAGCATCTGAATCAACAAAATCGAGGCCATTATTTTGATAATTACCGACAAATATTGAACCATAAATTAATGGATCTTGATCTGTATAATAATAACTAGAATCAACTCCATCTATATAAAATAAATCAGAATTTGGATCTTTTAAATATTGATCAATTTCTTGATCTGTTTTTGTAGCAAGATCACTGTCAATATAATCTTGATTACTCTCTTTTCATCCTCCATCATCTTTATCTTTTGAAATACTATTATAATATTCTTCTTCTAATTGAGGATTTTTTACATCATAATCTGGATTATTTAAAAAATCATCATCTTGATTATAAGTTAAGATAAATTTATCAATATATCATAATCCAATATTTGCTGCTTCTTGAATATTTTTCGTTGCTGATCCTAGTACAGAATCATCAGAGCCTGGAAATTGCTTTGTTGCATCAACATCAACACCAATTACTTTATAATCAGAACTTTTATTTGTCTCATTTTCACTTTCAACAAGCGTAATTGTATCGACCATCTGTCCTCCATTTACAGGAAAAATTACTTTTGTTTTATTGTCAATTAAACGTGTTGTAATCGTTCTTCCATCCCCAACATTAAATGAACCAGAATATCAATCTGCTGTGTTTTTTTGTGTTGTACTACTTGAATAATTAGGTTCATTTCCATATTGATTTATTAAATGGACATAATCTGATGAATAAGAAGAATCATAGAGAAAAGCATCTTGATTTACTTTGTTATGTTCAAGATCATAACCCAATACCTGATAATTAAATCAATTTATCGCCTGCTCATACCCAGACATAAAATCAAAAACAGTTGAAAATTGTAATCCTCCATATGTTGAAACATTATTAATATCACTATCGTCTAATGCGGTAATGTAAATAGAAGCAGCAAGACCAGCAATAAATCCAGCCTGTTCACTTTCAAAACGAAATGAAATAACATTTCTTGCGATTCTTGAATCATAATTTGCATCATCAATAAGCAAAAATCAATCATCTTTATATTTGGAATTAAACATTAAACCATCATCTAAACGTGTTGAATTACTGTAATTACTTGTTCCAAGTAAAGCATCCAATACATTATAACCAGCGCTTGTTATGATTTTTGCTCCATTATCATAACTATAACTAATATTTTTTTGATATTCTACCGTATTATCAATCTCATTTGGAACAACCTCGCCGATATCTTCATCAAAATCTTCTCCATATTTTATTGTCGCCTCAATCATATTTTGATTGAAACCACGATCATTTTTAAAAGGAGAATTAGGCATAACCATAATTCTTTGAAATCCTGGGGTAACACCTGTTTTATAATCAATAAAAAAACCTGTAAAGAATAAAAGCATTACAAGAAAAATTACTAAAATAAGACTAATAATAGTAATAAAGCTTTTTCGATAATTTAAAATTCATTTTTTCATATTTTATATCATTCTTGTTAACGCATATCTTTTTTAAATGGCTTGCCGGAACTTGTCGGTCCACTGTTCTTACTTTTAAAAATTACAAGAACAATTAAAGGTAAAATAAATGGAATTGTATGTGCAAGTTCAGAAGAAATTCCAATATCAATTTCTGATACAATTGCGACCAAAACTGAAAAAAGAATTGCAAAAAATGTTATTCCTGTGATTGTCCATTGTCCTAAAATTAAAATTGCAAGTGATAAAAATCCTGACCCATTTACCGTTCCCGAAAATGAATCAAGATTTGCAACAAAAATCGCCCCTGCCATTCCGGACAAAAATCCTCCTGTCATCACAGCAAATCATCTTGTTTTTTTAACAGAAATCCCTGCTGTTTCTAATGCATAAGGATTCTCTCCTGATGCTTTTAATCTTAACCCATAATTTGTTTTATGAAGAAAAAATGTAAAAAATAAGAGAATTAAAATCGTAACAATTGTCATTATAATTACAAAAGAATCCATATTGCCAGATCAACTACTCGAATATCCAACATCACTTATTGTCGCTCCTCCATTTGGAATTGAATACATAATAAGTAATGCAAAAGCCGGAGCAATCATATTTAATGCTGTACCTGTAATAACATGATCTGAAAGCAAATTAATTGTAAAATAACAAAGTAATGTAGCATAAAGCATTGAAAATAAACCAGCGAAGAAAAGAGCAATGTAAGAACTAAATCAAATTAGATTTTCTTCAAATCCATTTATTTGAAAAAATAGTGTAAAAATAAGTCCTCCCATAATCATTTTTCCATCAAGTGCAATGTTTACAATTCCAGACTTTTCTGATAATAATCCAGAAAGTGATCCTAAAGAATAAATTGAAAAAAATGCCAATAATTCCGTCATAAATAAAGCAAGTGAACTATTCATCATTACCCCCTTTTTGTCGATTTTGATATTTTTTTTGTTTCTTATTATTTTTAATTTTTAAATATTGTTGTTTATAAACGGTATTTGCTTTTTTACCTTTTTCTAATGCAATTATTTTATATTTTTCTTCCTTACTATCTTTTTTAAGATTAATATTATCATTTAAATTATCATTTTCTAAGTCATTAAACATCGTCGGTCCGATAATTTTTTCTTCTTTTTTATTAATCCAATTAAAAATCCGTGTCTGCGGAGAATAAATCAAGAAATAATTTGCGCCCGAAATAAATAAAACAATAATTCCCATAATAAAATCAACGATATTTTGATCACTGTATACATCAAGATAGACTTTTGCATTTTCAAAAAGAGAGATAAATATCGATCCAAAAACAACCCCAATCGGACTATTAAAACCAATTAAAGCAATCGTTATCCCATTAAATGGTTCTAATGGAAGATCATTTCCTACAACAGGAAGACTTTGATTTGTTCCAAGATAAAATGTTGCCCCCGCAAGTCCAGAAAGGGCACCAGAAAGAGCCATCGCTTTATAAACTTCATTTTTATAATTTATTCCAGAATATAAACTAATATCTTCTGAACTGGCGATAATTCCTTGTTTGATTCCAAATGATGTTTTTGAATAAAGAAATCAAATTAAAGGAATCACAAAAACAAGTAAGATAATTCCAATGTTTATTGATGATCCAGGAAAAATTGATGTTAATCAATCAAATCTCAATGAATTTGAAGGATCAATATTCATCGGAACAGAACCGCCATTAAATAAGTAAGAAGCATTTACAGGATTACGAAAATAACGATAAATTCAAAAAACAATTCAATTAAGCATAATTGAAGAAACAACAATATTAATATTATATTGATTCTTTAAAAAAGCAATTAATAAAGCAATAGAAATTCCTGTAAAGACAGGAATTAAAATTGAAAATAAAACGCCAATTCTCCCAGGTCAGACAACAAGAGCAGCAAATAAATAACCAAATAATCCTCCTGCTACCATCTGCGCAAAAATTCCAATATTAAAAATCTTAGCACGAAAAGCAACCAAAGCACCAAGACCGATAAAAGTCATTCAAGTAAAAGTAGAAAGAAAATTCCCAAATTCTTTTACACTTGAAAAATTACCTTCTCAAGTTGCAGTAAATAAAGTAAGTGGATTATATCCAAAGATTGCAATTATAAGCATTCCAATATAAAGCCCAATTAAAATTATTACTAAAGAAATAATTAATTTCTGATTAACATGGATTTTTCGTTTGCTTTTTTTATTTACTTGCTTTTTTGTTGCCATCAAATTATCCTTACCTAAATTTCACCAATAAACATTTTTGAAATTTCATCAAGATCATATCTGCGGGGATTTATAATCTTTACAATTTTACCTTTATATAAAATTGCAATTCGATCACAAACAGACATCAATTCATTAATCTCTAACGAATAAAGAAGTGTTGCTTTTGTTTTTGCATTTTTTATAATCTCTGTATAAATATGTCGCACTGATTTTATATCCAATCCTCGTGTGGGATGACCGGCCAATAATAATTTATGATCACGTAATATCTCTCGCGCTATTACAAATTTTTGTTGATTTCCACCTGATAAATTTCTAATTTCGATATTAACATCATTCGCCCCTTCTACGTTCATTTTCTCAATTAATTTAAATGTTCATTTATAAATTGCTTTATTATCAATTACTAAATTCTTTCCTTTTTCTTTATTTTCTTTTTTATGAAAATAAATTTTTGAGAATTTTTGATCATTAAAATTAGTAATAATAGAATTAAACACTAAATTTCTATCTGGAATTATTCCATGCTTAAAACGATCAATCGGAATATGACTGATAAATTGATTTTTGTCTTTTATTTTAAAATTAGTAATATCTTTTTCTTCAAAATAAATTTTAGAATCTTTTGTTGCTTTTTTGATACCGGCAATACAATTAAAAATTTCTTCTTGTCCGTTTCCTTCAATTCCTGCAAGACCAAATATTTCTCCTTTTTTAATATCAAAAGAAATATTATCAACAGCTTTAAAACCCTTTTTAGTAATATAACTTAGATTTTTAATTTCAAGTAATTTATTTACACTCGGTTTTTCTTTGATAAATTCTAAAGTTATTTTTGCTCCTACCATTATCTTTGCAATATCTTCGATTGTAATATCAGAAGAATTTTTATAAGAGGCGATTAAATTCCCTTTTTTTAATACAGCAATATTATCAGATATCTCTTTTACTTCTTGTAATTTATGAGATATAAATAAAATTGTTTTATTGGCCTCTCGTAATTTTTTAATAAGATTTAAAAGCGAATTGATTTCATCAACCGATAATGTTGCTGTTGCTTCGTCAAAAATAATTACATCTTTTTCAACTCAAAGTGTCTTTAAAATTTCCACTTTTTGTCTATCTCCAACATTTAATTTAGAAACTAATTGATCAGGATTTAAATTAATTCCATATCTGTTTGTAATTGCATCAAATCTTTTATGATATTTTTTATAATTTAAAATTCCATATTTTGTTGAGTTTCTTGTATCTAAATCAATTTTTAAAAAATCTAATTCTTTTTTTATTTCTTCAAGTTTAAATGTATTTTTTGTAAGATATTTTTGAATATTTAATTTTAAATTCTCAATTTTTTTATTTAAAAGATTTTGATTATTTTCTAATTTTAAAACTTTTTGATTTAGTTTATTTATTTTTGATTCTTTTTTAAAAATATTAAATTTATAAAGAAATAAATTATTTTCTATAAGGGATTTTATTTTATTTTCTAATTTAGTAATCTCTAATTTATTATGATATCTAGAAAAACGTTTTTCTCTTAATTTTATTGTTAAATCATAATATTCTTCAAATTTATTTTTTTCTTTTTCATTTTTTGAAAAAAAATTATTATATTTATTTTCTAATTCAATTATTTTTTGCTTTAATGCATTTTCATTATCATTTGATAAAAAAAGTTCTTCTTGTCCTAAAATAATATTTTGCAGAACTGTAAATTTTTCAACAAGATGAAAATGTTGATGAACCATTCCAATGCGATGCTTTTTTGCAGCACCAGATTGATACATATCAGAGATTTTGCCATCGATTTTTATTTCCCCAAAATCTTGTTTATATAGACCAAATAATATAGAGGTAAGTGTAGATTTTCCAGAACCATTTTCACCCACTAAAGAAGTAACTTTTGCATCTTCAATTGCGAGGTTAATTTTATTGTTTGCAACAATTTTTCCATTTAAAAATTTCTTAGTAATATTTATAAACTCTAGTTTATAAATAGGATTAGATTTTTTTTTATTTGACATAGAATTTTTTAAATCTGTAACTTACTCTTTATAAGTTATATTTATTGTAATATAAAAAATACGAAAAAATTTAATTATTTTAAAAAAGAATTAAATTTTTTGTTTTTTTGTTTTTTTTAATATTTTTAAGGAATAAAATTTAATTGAAAGGGAATTAAATTAAATGCAAAAACAAATATTAATGAACGAAAATGAGAATTTATTTTTTAGTAATTTTATTAATAAATTAGAAATTTTTAATAGCAAAATAGATAATGCTTTTAAATTAATAGATGATTATTTCTTTTTTGATGGATTATTAAAAAAAGAAATAAATTTAAATTTTAATAATAAAATAAGAGGTGAATTTATTGAATTAAAAGAATGAAAAAAAAATAATTTTTTAAGAAAAGATTTTAAAGAATGAATTAAAAAATCAATTATTAACTTAAATAATTATTTTGATTTAATAGAAATAAAAATTAGAGAAATATTAGAATTAATTGGTAAAAAAATTGGAAGTTTAAATTATCTTGATAAAGCATATCCTTATCGAAAAAATTCAAAATTATGGAGATATGATTTAATTTCAACGGAAGTTTTTAGTACTTTAAATGATTATGATTTTTATACAAAAATTCATTCAGAAGAATTAAATTATTATTTACAAGAATTAAAATTGCTCAAAAATGATTTAAATTATTTAATTGAAAAAGATGATATGTTAAATATATTAAAAGATCAAGAAATAAAATTAAAAATCTACAATTTAATATTTAATAAATAAATTATTTTTTATTTAAATAATTCATAAGAATAATAATATCACTTGGTGATATTCCTGAAATATTTTTTGCTTGATGAATTGTAGAGGGTTTAAAATTATTTAATTTTTCTTTTGCTTCATTTGAAAGATTAGATACCTTTTGATAATCAAAATTTTCTTTTATTTTCAGATTTTGATATTTTAAATATTTTTTAACTTCTAATTCTTGTTTTTTAATGTAACCTTCAAATTTTATTTCAACTTCTAAATGTTTTTTTTCTTCAATTGTTAAATCATTAAATTCATTATATTTAGATTCTAGAATTTCTTGTAAATCAAATATTGAAATTTCTGGTCTTTTTAAAATATTGAGTAATGGAAATGAGTTTTCTTTTATCAATATTTTTTTATTTTTTAATAATTTAGATACCTTTTTTTCATTTTTACTTATTTTTGCTTCTTTTATTTTTAAAATTAAATTATCAATTAATTTAATTTTTTTATTTCACAAATTATAAGTATGTTGATCAATAAGATCATTTTTATAAGCTTTTTTATAAATTCTTCTAATTGCATTATCACTTCTTAATAGTAGACGATATTCTGCCCTTGAAGATAGCAAACGATATGGATCATAAATTCCTTTTGAAGTCAAATCATCCACCATTACTCCAATATAAGCTTCATTTCGATCTAAAATAAATTGATCTCTTTTTTTAATTTTATTAGCAACATTAATTGCAGCAATTAAACCCTGTCCAGCAGCTTCTTCATATCCACTTGTTCCATTAATTTGTCCAGCAGTAAATAAATTAGGAATTTTTTTTAATTCAAATGTTTGTTTTAATTGAATAGGATTTAAAGAATCATATTCAATTGCATAAGCATGCTTTGCAACCTTTACATTTTCAAATCCAGGAAGTGTTTTTAAAAATTTGTCTTGTACATCTTTTGGTAGTGAAGATGATAATCCAGAAAGATATATTGTATCCAAATTTTCTGATTCTAATTCTAGAAAAACTTGATGGCGATCTTTTTGATAAAATCTTTTAATTTTATCTTCAATTGAAGGACAATACCTTGGTCCTATTCCAGTCATTTCTTCAGAATAAAGATAAGATTTATTTAAGTTATCTCGAATAATTTGATGTGTATTATGATTAGTATACAAAATTCAAGCAGGAATATTTTGATAACTTTTTTTAATCAATCGTTGTTCTGAAAAATAAAGAGGTTCTTTAGAACCGGGTTCAATTCTTAATTTACTAAAATCAATACTATCTTTATAGACACGTGGAGGTGTTCCTGTTTTTAATCTTAAAAGTTCAAGATTAAATTTTTTAAATTGTTCTGAAACTCCACTTGTTGTTTTTAAATTATTTGGACCTGATCTATAAATATCTGTTCCTTGCATTATTTTAGAATCTAAAAAAGTTCCAGTTGTAATAATTACATAATTTGAAAAAACATGTTGATTTCTTTTTGTATTAACGCCATTTATTTTACCTTTTTGATCAAAAGATAAATCAATTACTTCATCTTCAATTAAATCAAGATATTCCATATTAAGAATTTTATCTTGCATTAATTTTGGATAATTTATTTTATCCACTTGAGCACGAAGCGCTTGAACGGCAGGACCTTTTGATTTATTTAATATCTTTGTTTGCAATTGTGTTTCATCAGCAACAAAAGGCATCAAACCACCGAGAGCATAAAGTTCCTTTACAACAATCCCTTTTGCTGAACCACCGATTGAAACATTACAAAAAAGATAAGAAATATCAGATTTTTTAAATGTAATAAGAGCTGTTTTAATTTTTTGATTATTCAAAACATTTGCTGCTTCAACACCAGCATGTCCTGCACCAATTATGATAACTTCATATTTTTTCATAATTAAATTCTAACAAGAAAAAAATAAATTAAACTTCTCTTGTATATTTATTAATCAATTTTATATTTTTATTTTCCTCTTAAAACTAATCAATCAGCAATTTCACTGTATATTTTTTGATTTGATTCTTGATATTTATATCTTGCTCATTTTGCTCAAAAATAGGCTGTGAAAATTCTTAAAATTACAAATTTTTGATAATCAAAATTTTTTGAAAGATTTATATAAGTATTTAAAAATATCTCTTCTTGTTCTTTTGTTAATTTTCTTTTTACAACAAAACTCGCAAGATCAAAATATTTACTATTTATTCCCCCATACTCATAATCAATTATTTTAATTTTATTATTTTTAAGAATTAAAATATTTCCATCTACAATATCATTATTTGCATAAACTAAATCTTGATTTAAGATATTTAATGCTTCTCTTAAAATTGATTCTTCATTTGGATATTTAAAAACTTTGTTTTGTTTATTTAAAAAATTTCAAGTATCATAAAAATTAGGAGTTTTTAGATTTGTATTTTTATTAATTTTAATATTATGTAATCTATTAATTTCAATTGCACAATTTATAATAATTTTTTCACTAACTTTTTCTGTATTAAAAATCTTGTGATTTATTCTTTCAACACAAAAATAATTTTTTCCTGTTTCTAAATCTTTGAAAAGATTTAATTCTTTTAATAAATCAATTTCTTGATTACCATAAACTTTTGTAAAATCATTATTTTTAAAAAATTTACAAATAATGTCATCTTTGTAATAAACATTATTTGATAAACCAATCTTATCTTTTATTCAATTTTTATCTTTCTTAATTAGCTCTTCTTTTTCTTCATGTTTATAACTAGCATCGATAAAACTACTAAATAAATTATCTAATTTATATAAAGTTGTATTAAATTCAGGATGAAATTGAACAGCTAAGAAAAAATCATTTTTAGGATATTCGATAATTTCGAAAAGATTATTTTCTGGATTTATTCCTGAAAATATTAATCCTTCTTTTTCTAATTTTTCTTTATAAAAATTATTAAATTCATAACGATGACGATGTCTTTGTTTAATTAACTCTTTTTTATAAATTTTTTTTGCTAAAGTATTATCAAAAATTTTACAATTATATTCTCCAAGTCTCATCGTTCCACCAAGATTATTTAAATTTTGATTTTCTAATAAATGAATAATAAATTTTCCTTCCTTTTCAGAATTTATTTCTTGATGATAAAGATCTAATTTCAAAACATTTCTTGCAAATTCTAAAATTGCAAGTTGCATTCCATAACATATTCCAAGAAAAGGAATATTATTCTCTCTTGCATATTTAATAACTTTTAATTTTCCTTCTGTTCCATCAATCCCAAATCCCCCTGATATTATTATTCCATCTAAGTCTTTTAATTCATTTAAATTAATATCTTTTGAATCCAAAATAAGTAAATCTAAATCTAATTTTTTATAAAGAGTAATTATTTTTAAGGTCTCTATAATTGAAAGATATGAATCTTTTAAATTATGATATTTTCCTATTATAGCTATTTTTATTTTTCCTATTTTTTTAGATAAAATTAATTTATTAATTAATTGATAATTTTTAATTTGATCATATTTAAGATTTAAATTTAAAATCTGGGCAATTTTTTGGTCAATCTTTTCATCAACCAATTTTTGAGGAATTTGATAAACATTATCAACATTTTCAAGTTCAAAAATATAATCTCTATGAACACTACAATTTGCAGATATTTTATCAATTATTATAGTAGGTATTTTTTCTTCACTACGAGTAACAAGAAAATTAGGGAATACTCCCAGACTATGTAATTGTTTTATACTATGCTGAAAAGGCTTGCTTTTATATTCTTTATTAACTGAAAGATAAGGAATAAAACCTATATGGATATTTATTACATTTTCTCTTTGAAATTGTAATTGTCTTATTGTTTCAAAATAAGGAATTGATTCAATATCTCCAACTGTTCCTCCAATTTCTACTATCAAAAGATCATATCCTTGTAAATTTTTTAAAATAATTTCAATAATTTTATCGATAACATTAGGAATAATCTGAACTGTTTTACCTAAATATTTTCCTTTTCTTTCATCTTCTATTAAATTACTATAAATTTTTCCTGAACTAATTGAAGAATTTTTTGTAAAATTTTGGTTTATAAACCTTTCATAATGACCAATATCTAAATCTGTTTCTCCACCATCTTTCGTAACAAAAACCTCTCCATGTTCAATTGGAGATATTGTTCCTGGATCAACATTTAAATATGGATCAAATTTCATCATATTTATTTTTAGTCCACGTTCTTTAAAAATTGATGCAATTGATGCTGAAAAAATTCCTTTTCCCAAAGAAGATAAAACTCCCCCGGTTATAAAAATTATTTTTCCATTTATTTTTTTGTGATTCATAATATTTTAATTATATTAAAATATCTTATATATTCTAATATAAGAAAAATAAATTCTATATTAAAGAAAATATATATCAAAATTAAAATATTATTATTTTATAATGAAAATGAAATATGAAAAAAATATTAATAACAACACCAATATATTATCCTAATAATAATTTACATATTGGTCATGCATACACAACAGTTTTAGCAGATATTTATAAAAGATATAAGATAATGCAAGGATATGAAGTTTTTTTTCTTACAGGTTCAGATGAACATGGTCAAAAAATTGCTGATATAGCAAAAAAAAATAATGAACAACCAAAAGAATATGTAGATAAAATAATAAAGAATTTTAAGAATTTGTGAAAAGAATTAAACATAAAATACGATTATTTTATTAGAACAACTGATCTATATCATGAAAAATACGTACAAGAAACATTTCAAGAATTTTTAGATAAAAAATATATATATAAAGATAAATATGAAGGTTTATATTGTAAATATGATGAAACTTTTTTTACAAAAAAACAAGCAATAAATGGAAATATTTGTCCAGAATGCAAAAGAAAATTAATTAATTTGGAAGAGGAAAGTTATTTTTTAAAAGTTACCTTATTTAAAAATTGAATAAGAGATAAATTAGAAAAAGAAAATTTATTAATCCCCCCTCATTTTAAAAAGGAATTAATAAATAATTTCTTAAATGATTCATTTTCCAATTTATCAATTACAAGAAATTCTTTAAAATGAGGAATAAGTCCTCTAAATGATAAAAATTATGTAATTTATGTTTGATTTGATGCTTTATTAAATTATCTTTCTGCATTTAAAAATCCTGATAATAAATATAAAATTGAAGATATTTGAAGCAAAGAATCAAAATGAGAAATTTTTCAAATTATAGGAAAGGAAATTATAAGATTTCATGCAATTTATTGACCAATTATTTTAAAAATGAAAAATTATCGAACTCCAACAATTTTTTCTCATGGATGAATAATAACAGATCAAGGTGAAAAAATGTCTAAATCAAAAAATAATGCTATCAATCCATTGGATTTAATTAAAAAATATGGAAGTGATGCAATTAGATTTTATTTAGTTAAAAATATTATTTTAGGAGAAGATGGAAAATTCTCAGAAAATTTATTAATTAAAACAATTAATGGAATTTTAGTAAATAAATATTCAAATTTAGTAGCTAGAACAGATAAAATGATCAATAAATATAATCAAGGATTTATTTTAGAAAAAATAATAAAAACATCTTCTGAAATAAAATTAGAAAAAGAAATTCAGGAAATTAAAAATAATTATTATAAATTTATGGATAAATTTTTGCTTAATCAAGCAATTGAAGAAATAATAAAATACATTGAAATTTTAAATAAATATATTGAAAATAAAGAGCCTTGAAAAGAAAAAAAGGCAGAATATTTACAGGTTATTTTACATTTTTTAGCAGAAAATATTTTTGATATTTCTTATCTTTTATCTCCTTTTATTCCAGAGTCTTTTAAGAAAGTTGAAATTTGATTAAACAAAAAAGATTTTACAAAAAAAATAAATAAAATAAATTTTTTATTTAAAAAAATATAAAAATAATTATAATTTTGTATCAAAAAGTTTAACTTCGGTAAAATCAATTTTATTTAAATTAGCTTTGTCTAAATTTACTGATTTTAATTCCGCATTTTTTAAATTTGCTTTTGAAACATTTGCATGGCTTAAATTTACATTATATAATTTAGCTCCAGTAAAATTTGCATGAGATAAATTTGTATAAGATAAATCTACATTTTCAAGAACTGAATTTTCTCATATTGAAAATTTTAAATTTGATTTTCTTAAATTAACTTTAGTAAATTTTGCGCCGCTAAAATTTGAGTTTATAAAATTTGTTTTTTGTAAATCAGAATCAATAAATTTAGTATTAATAAAAATTCCTTTTTTTAAAATAGATTTATTAAAATTTGTTTTATTAAAATTAGCTCCATCAAAAATTGGTGAAATTAAATTTAAATAACTAAATTTAGTATTAAAAAGTTTTGTATTACTAAAATTTATCTTTTTAGATTTTTCCCCAATAAAATTCAAACCAAATGATTTTTTATTATTAATTACACTTTTACTTAAATCCGCATTTGTAAAATTTGTTTTTGAAAACCTTACTTTTATAAAATTAGTATTCATAAGATTTGCTTCTATAAAATCCGCATTTGTAAAATTTATCTTCTTAAAAGATGAATTATTAAGTATTGATTTAGTAAAATTGGTTTCTGCTAAATTTGATTTTAAGAAACTGCTTTTTTTCAAATTAGCTTCAATAAAATTACCTTCTTTTAAATTAGATTTTTTAAAAAAAGAAAAACTTAAATTCGCTTTACTTAAATTTATTTTTTGTAAATTTGATTTTAAAAAAACAGAATTATTTAAATTTTTTTCTGAAAAGTTAATTCCAGTTAAATTTTTTCTTTTTAATTCTGTAGTTGCTTTTTTATCATTTTTTTTCATTAACTTTTTTAAATATTATTCCTTATTATTTTTTCTATATTTTTCAATTCATTTTTTTGATCATTAAATCAATTAAATATTCAAACTCTATAAAAATTATATCCTCTTACTTTTAAAAAATCTTGATTTGAAATATCTTTTTCTCGTGTTGATTTATAAGAATTTTTAATTGCTTGATCAGATTCTATTAAAAGTAAAACTTTATGATTTTTAGTAAAAAACAAGAAATCAGATTTATATCCATAAGTTTGATCTCTATTTATCACAGATAAATTATATCTTTTTGCTATTTTTTTAAATTCAAAATAAAGGTCTTTTTCAAATTTAGAATTAAATTTATCTATTTCTACTTCGCTTTTTAATTTATTTTTATTCTTATAAGAATCAATACAATATTTTAAAAATTTATATAAAACATAAATACCACTTTCTAAATTGTTTTTATGAGCTTGATTTCTAATGAAAAAATTCTCAAAATCACTCTGCATAATTGAAGTAATTACATACATTTTTAATTTAGATCTTGTAATTGCAACATTTATTCTATTTACTCCTCCATATTTATTAATAGGACCAAAATTAAATAAAATCTTTCCTTCTTCATTCTTTCCATAAAGAGTTGAAAAAATAATTATGTCTCTTTCATCTCCTTGAACATTTTCAATATTTTTTATAAATAAATTAATTTTTTCATTATTAATTCAATTTGAAAAATTAGAATCATTGTAACTTATATTTAAAATTTTTTCAAAAAGATATTTTTCTTGTTTTGAATTCATTGTAATTATTCCAATTGACTTATCTTTTAATTTATTATCATTTTTAATTTGATATAAAATTTCAATAATTTTATCTACTTCATTGTAATTGAGACCGCTTCTATAAAAAGAATCCTTCAATTCAAAATATTCAATTGGTTTAAAATCTTTATTTTCACCATTTTTACTAATAAAAGTAAGATTATTATTATAAAAAACATTATCAGAATATTCAATTAACTCTTTAAAATTTGATCGATAATGATATTTAAGCATAATATGAGGAAATTTTGTTTTTCCATAATTTAATAATGATAATTTATTATCGATTAAATGTTCCTCTTCAAATTTCTCAAATTCTTCATCTACATTTCTTGAAATAAAAAAATTAGTAGGTGCTAATTGTTTTTCGTCTCCCAAAATAACAACTTTTTTTGATCTTGCAATAGATGGTAAACTTCTTTCAATAAACATTTGAGAAGCCTCATCAAAAATGACTAAATCAAATTGATCTTTTAAATCAAAAATGCTAGAAATTGTTTCAGGATTTAGTAACCAAATTCGATAAAGATTTTTAAATGTTTCTCCCTCATTTTTTAAAAAAGTTTTGACTCCTATTCTTTTTTTAGGGTCAGAAACTATTCTCTTAAATTGTGAATTTGAATTTTCGTAAGTAAATAAAAAATTCTTAGCAAGATATGATTTCGCAATCTCTGAAAATTTTTTAATTTTTGTTTTTCTTAAATCAAGAAAATTTTTATAATTGTCTTTTCAATTAAAAATTTTTTCTCTTAATTCAAAAATATATTGATATTTATTGATTCTTTCACGAAAAATTTTAAATTCAATTATTTGTAAAGTTTTATCAAATTTAACTTTTTCATTCTTTAAGTAATTAAGAAAATTTTTCAGAAATTCAAATTTTTCTTCTTCCAAATCTTTTATTACCTCAAATTGATTAAATTGCAAATTAAGAATTTGTTCTTCTTTTTTATACTTTGTAATTAATTCTTTTTGTTCTTTTAAATTACTAAAAAATAATTTATTATAAAGGTCTTCTATTTTTCTTTTTGATAATTCATAATTTCTTAATTTATAAAATGAATTTTGTAAAAATACAATCATTTTTGTCATACTTTGTTTTGCTTGCAAATCCTTTTTAACATTCGAAAATTTTTTATCATATTTTTTCTTATCAATTAAAAATTGTTTTTTTAAAATATCAAAATCATTTTTAGCATTTAAATATTTCTCTTCAATTACATCTCTATTTAAAAAATTAGAAAATAAAATAAAATTAAAATTGTTTTTGATAACTAAATTAATATAATCAACAAAAAAGAAATTAAAAAAAGAAAGATAAATTAAATCATAACTGAATTTAAATAATTGCTCGAATCGATCTATTGAATATTCAATCAAAAAAGAACTTAATTTATCATTTGAAAAATATTCTAATGTTTTTTTATATTTTTTCTCATCTCAATTTTCAATTAAATTTTTTCATAATGAAATTGTATGCGTTTCCTCTTTTTTTAAATTTAATTTTTTTCCGCTTATTAAAAGATTAAAATAATCCGAAATTTCTCCATCATTTTTTTTTGTAAATTCCACTCCATAATTTTTGACTATTTCCTCTTTTATTTCGATCATTTTTTCAATTTTACTTATTGAATTATTTTTGAATAAATCATTTATTTTTGCTAAGTAAAAATAAAAATTATCATTCTTTTTTCCTTGTTCTAAAATAAAAGCATTAATTTTTTCATCTGAAATATTTTTTGTTAAAAAATAATTAAAATTTTTAAAATAAAAATAATTATCTTCAATTAATTCATATATTTTCTTATTTCCAAAAAAATCAACATTTTTGTAAAAATTAATTGAATCCATTTTTTTTAAATTAGTAAAAATTTTAGAAGACAAATTATCAATTTTATTTATTTCTTCATTAAATTTTTCTTTACTTGTAAAAATATAATCTTCTTCTTCTAAAATTTTTCTTGAAGATTCATAAGATTTGTTTATTTGATAATAAAAATCTCCTTTATTATTTATATCTGTAAGATAGAAGGCAAATTTATTTAATGATTTTAATCTTTGATAAATTACATCTAGTGCTGCTCTTTTTTCTGATATTAAAGCAATTTTTTTATTTTTTAAAATTGCATCATAAATAATAGATAAAATTGTTTGTGATTTTCCTGTTCCTGGAGGACCTCAAATTACAAAATTTTTAACTTTATCATCATTTATTTTTTTTAAGGCATAAAACTGTTGATCATTTAAATTATCAACATAAAATAATCCTTTTTCATCAAAATTATATTGATTTTTTTTATCATCATCAAAAAAAGAAGATAAGATCTCTTTTTTTGAACTTTTCTTATTTACTAAACTATATTTTTCTAATTGTTTTGTAAAATATCCATCTTTTAAAATCAAATTTAAATCTCTTTTTACTGCATTATCATATTTATCAAAAAAACCAATTGTAAAACTTTTTTCAATTCTAAATAAAAAATCAAATTTTTCGGTATTATTGTAATTTTTAAAATCAATTAAATAATCATTATATGAATCGATATAATTATTAATTTCTTTCTTATTTTTTTTCAAATTCAAAAATAATTTTTTAATATTTTCTAAAAATGATTTTTCATAATCAAAATAATATTCCTCTTCTTTTAAAAAATTTTCAACAATAAAATTATTAATAATAATATCTCTTGTATCATCATAATACATTTTTACTTTGTGTAAATTATTGTCAAGTATTAAAGTAATTGGTACAAGAAAAATAGGAGATCTAATTGGAATTATTTTATTAGCATTAGAAAAATTAGTAAGAAAATAATATGGAATAAAATAAAGTGTTTCGTATCCAATCTCATTTTTAATTTTTTTATTTTCTTTTTCAATATTATTAAAAATTAAAAAACTTTTTTCTTGATCTGTTTTTTTAATTAAACTTTTCTTAATTTTTTTATTAATGTATATTTTTTGATTATCTTTTCAGAAAAATAAATTAAAATTTTTCAAATTTAATAAATCAGAATTTAAATTTTTCAAATTTAAATTTAATTTTAAATCTTTGATATTTTTTTTTAAAAAATTATCTAATTTCAATAATTGGTCTTCTTCTAAATTAAAAATGGAAAAATTATAAATTGTGCTCTTTGAACTTCAAATATTACGATTTCTTTTATTTAAATTTGTTAATTTTTTTTGAAAATTTTTTAATTCTTGTTCAATTTCTTTTGATATTTTAATATTTGATAAATCAGATTCTGCTTTGATCTTCATTTCTATTTTCTCCAAAATTTTTAAAAAATAAATAAGAAAAAATGCTAAGTAAAATTATTATATATTTTATTAAATTATAAAATGTCAATATTTTATTTAATTATGTTATTTCAAAATAATAGTGTTTCAAATTTTGCAAAAAAGAATTTAATAAAATTTAAATTTATACATTATTAGAATTTAGATAACAATAAAAAATTATAGTATGATAATATTAAATTCTAAAATTACAAATGGTGCAACGAAATATTAATTTCTAAAATATTAGTAAAAAAATAAAAAAGATAAGATATCTTTTTTATAAAATTATTAAATAATTTAAATTAATTTACTAAAATAACTGCAAATTTTTTGTTTTCGGTTTCCATTTTATTTATAAGCTCTCGTATTTGTTTTTCCTCAAGATAGTCATCATGTCTAATTTGCTCAAAATTTCTTAATCCTACTTCCCCAATCATTTGATAAAGAGATGTAAGAGAATTTATTGCTCGCAATTCAAAATGAGTTTCATAGATTCTATTAGGTAAAAATTCACGATCACTATTATAATAAAGAACTTTTTTAGGTTGTTTAAAGATATTTTTATCAAATTCCTGTTTTAAATAATTATCCATTCCAAAAATTATTTCAAGTAATTTTAAAGTATCTTCTTTTAATATTTCATCTTTTATATTATGCAATCCTTTTGACAAAGATAATATTTTAGTGCTTCCTATTTGATCACGTTCAAAAAGACTAGCTTTAAATTGACTATCATATAATAAAGGAGAATGTGTTGCAAATACAATATAAATATATTTGAATATATCTTGATTTTTTTCAATTAAATTTTTTAAATATTTTTTTAATTCCATTTGTAAAGGAATTGACAAATTATTTTCAGGTTCATCTACCATAATAATTTTAATTTGATCATCTATACTTCCATATATTATTGAATTTAAAGTAATAATGAAATCTAAAAACGCTTTAGTTCCTTCGCTATTATTTTTACTTTCATTACTTCCAATTAATCAATTATTTTTAGAATTAAATTCTAATTTTATTTTGTTATTAATAATATTAATTTTTATTTCAAAATCAATAAATTCAAAATTTTTTAAAACTATTTTTAAATTAGTGTAAATTTTTTCTTCTATTTTTAATTTTTTATCATTTTTTTCAATCCCGTTCGGCATTTCATAATAAAATTTTAATTCCTCTTTTTCAGGATATAAAAAATTAAGAATATTATTTATTTTTGCTTTTTCAGAAAAAGCTTCTCCGAGATTTATTTTTTCAAAAAGATAATTTAGATCAAAAATATATTCAATATTATTTTTATTAGAATTATTTTTAATATAAATTATCTCGGGCTTTTTAATTAAAATTTTTTCAATATTTAAAAAAATTCTGAAAATATATTCTGTTTTTTCATAAATTTTAATATTATCTATATTCAAATAGCTAAATTCAGATGTTAATTCAAATTCACCCTTGCTTTTTGCATAAGAAATTACTCTTTTAATTTTATTGAATATTTTTTCTAATAATTTTTGTGTTTTAAGACCTACATTATAATCTCTAAATTGATTATAAAAATTTTTATAAAAATCTTCATTATTAGGATTTTTAAGATATTCTAAAATTATTTTTTTATATGTTGAATTATTATTTAACGCATAAAGATAATTATTATTATTAGAATCTACTCCTATTTTTCTTCCTTCATTTCTAAAAATATTCATATAATTATCTTTAATACTTTTAGGAAATAAATAATTTAAACTACTTTCAAGAATTTTTAATTCATTTTCAGAAAAATTATAGTTAATTGAAACTTTAGATACTATATCCTCTTCTTTTTGAATTGCATAATTTATTTTTTCAGAACCTTTAATTTCTCTTAAAAATTTTGTTTTAAGATCTAAATCATTTTTTCTTAAAAAAGTAATTGCTTCCAAAAGAGATGTTTTCCCCGATGAATTTAAACCTAAAAGCAAATTAATATTATTACTATATAAGTCTATGCTTTGCTTTTTAAAAATTGTTTTTATTCCCTCTATTTCAAAATAAATTTTATTTTCTTCTATATTCATATACGAATCTCCATTATATAATTTATGTTATTAAATTATATATAATGTTAATTTAAAAATGAAAATAATAATTTTTTAAAAATATAAATATAAAATTATTTATATTTAATATAATTAATTTATATTTATTATAAATAATAATGATAAATAATTAAAAATTAAGTGAAGCAATTAAAAAGGGTTTAAAAATTTAATAAAATAAATTTAATTAAATTATGGAAAAAAAAATAAAATTAAATTTTAATGAGTATAAAAGAAATGAAAAAAACAGCGGAAATTTAAGTGGTTATGTTAATAAAGTTGATTATAAAATTGATGATTTAGGAACAACTATAGATACTTCTAAAGTTAATACAACTAATTTTTCTTTAGAAGGTGGACAGACACAGCAAGAAGTAAATAAAGCTAATAAAGAAGCAATTGATGCTAACACGCAAGCAATTGACGATATTATAAATAATGGTGTTCCATCAGGAAACACTTCAACAATTAATACAACAAATGCGACTACTGAAGGTGGAGCAACACAGCAAGAAGTAAATGAAGCTAATAAAGAAGCAATTGATGCTAATACGCAAGCAATTGACGATATTATAAATAATGGAGTTCCATCAGGAAATACTTCAACAATTAATACAACAAATGCGACTACTGAAGGCTGAGCAACACAGAAAGAAGTAAATGAAGCTAATAAAAAATCTATCGATGATATTAATGATCAACTTGATGATTTAAGTGATCCAATTACTTCGAATGTTACTACAGTCGATGCAATTGCTGAAGGTGGAGCAACACAGCAAGAAGTAAATGAAGCTAATAAAGAAGCAATTGATAATTTAAATACTGAATATAATGAATTAAACGATAAAATTAATGATTTAAATTCAGTTATATCTAATATGAATGATGCTATTATTTCTATTCAAGAAAGTATTGAATCTTTATTTGATTGTACAGACTGCCCTAAAACAAATGAGCCAACAGTAAATATTGATAATGAAATTATTGTTGATGGTTCAGGTAATGGATCTTCTGATGGTTCTTGAAGTGGAGATATTATAATAAATAATTTTTCCGGGCAGGGAAGAATTTTATTAAATCCTGATCCAAATAGTAATACTCCAATTGATTTAAATGATGGTTCAAATTCAGTTGAATTTGATAATTTACCTCCAGGAGATTATGTAATATATGTTTTTGATGATAATAATTTAATTAGTGAATTTACTTTTACAATTTCTGAATCCAATATTCCAGCATCAGCTACAATAGATAATGTTATTTCTAATTCACCAAGTATTGAAGATGGGAATGATGGATCAATATCATTTGATACAAATGTTAATGGTTGCGATGGAGTTGCTACTGCTTCTTTAAATCCAGAAAACGGAACAACACCAATCACTTTAACAACAGGAGATAATATAGGATTAACATTTTCTCCATTACCAGCAGGAGATTATACAATTCAAATATATTGTGATGATGTATTAATAAATGAGAGTGATGCAATAACTGTACCAGATTATGTAGCACCTAGTAATGGATTTATTCCTTTAACACCAGAAGCAGATGATGGAAACTCTAAAACAACAGGAGATATTGATGATAATTATGATAATTATGATATTATAATTTCAAAAAATAATCACCCTGATTATGTAAGTAATGGGTTATTTATTGGAAAAGAAATTGCTATTGGAGATTTAAACCTAAGCGGAATTATTGATGGAAGCGAAGTTGATAAACTAACTTTTACATCTCAAACTAACTTTAATACAACAAATACAGGTGATTATGCTGGTATTTATTACCTAAAAGGAATAAATGTTGGACTAACTCCTTTAATTACAGCAGGACAATACCATAACAATGATAATTTTACTTGATTAGATACAATTACAAACTATAATATGATTATTCAAAAATGAAGTGATGAAACAAGAGGAGTTAAAACATACACTTTCTGAGAAATTGATACTACAGTTGGAAAATCTTATATTTATGCTGCTAAAAATGCAGCTGAAACAGGACTTAATGGTTGAACATATAATAATTTAAAAATAGAAACAGGTATTGGGGAAAATTCATACCTAGAAATGATTTATGGTATTAATTTTACAGAAATAACAAATTTAGTTACTTCTAGTACAGGAAGTAGATTTACTATTTCAGATTACACAGGATACGATTTATTATTATTTAATATTGAACAATCTGGTAATAACAGTTCTGGTACTTGATTCATAAATATAAATGATTTAGTTCAAGATGGAGCAACTAAATACTCATATGGTAATTACAATGATAATTACTTTACTATTAGTGGTAATGTAATTACTTGAAATGCTGAAAGTGGAATAGGACATCTTAATTTAGTTGGAGTAAAAGGAATTAAAATATAAATGAATAATTTTTATTAGAAAATAAAATTTTTATTATATTTATTAAAAAACAACCCTTTTGGTTGTTTTTTATTTTTAAATTCAAATCCTATTGGAAGAATTTTTAAAATAAATTTTGATAATTTCTAGAATACCTTTTTTAGAATTATCGAGAACAATTAATTTAAATATTATTTTTGATAATTATTATGATACAGATTTTTTATTAACTAACTATTCTTATATAAGAATAAAAAATACAAAATTAATATAGCAAAAATACATTATATATGATGAGATAATAAAATATAATTTTGTTTTAGTTTGTGATTATTATTTTATTTTAACAATTATTTAAATATTAATTACAAAACACAAGTGAAATAAGTTTAAAAATAAGATTTTATTTATAAAAGATTTAATTATTTAGAATTTATTTTATAAAATCTTTCAGCATTTTTATTTGTAATATTAATTAATTCACTTATTTCAATATTTATTAATTTTTGAAATTCCTCAATCGTATATTTTAAATAAAATGGATAATTTATTTTTCCTCGAAAAGGAGAAGGAGTAAGATAAGGACAATCTGTTTCAAATAATAATCTTTCAAGTGGAATAATTTTTATATTTTCTCTAATATTACTTGCATTTTTAAAAGTTATGATTCCATTTACACTGATCATTAAATTTTTAATTTCCAAAAATCTAATTAAATTTTCCTTACTACCTGTATAAGAATGAATTAAGTAATTTAAATTAGAAAAATTTATGATAATTTTATAAATATCCTCATAAGCATCACGGCCATGAATTACAACCGGTAAATTTAATTCTTGTGCTATTTTTAATTGAAATATGAATCACTTTTTCTGTACTGCTTTTTCCTCTTCACTAATACTTCTTGAATAATCAAGTCCAATTTCTCCTATTGCTTTAATTTGATTTTTATTTTTAGTAATTATTTCTTTTAATCATTTTTCTTTTTTCTGATTCAATTCTTTTACATCATAGGGATGAATTCCAATTACAGGAATTAATTTTTGATATTTTTTACTTAATTTTAAAATTTCTTCTATTGAGTCTAAATCTGTTCCAATATTGAATACATATTTAAGTTCAGAAAGTGATTTTAAAATAACTTCATCTAATTGATCTCCATAATAATGTTTTGTAAGATGAGCATGTGTATCTATTGCTTTCATTTTATTTTCCTATACAAAATTTACTAAATAGTTGATAAATATAATCTTCATCTAACTCTTTTCCTAAAATTTTGTAAAGATCTTTTAATATCGTCTCAATTTCAAATGATATGATATCTTCTTGATAATCACTATCAATTAATTCAATTACATTTGTTAATTTATCTTTAATATTATTAAAATTATTGATTTGATTATCGGTAATAAGAATTGCATTTTCTTCTGCAAATTTTGCAATTAATTTTGTTTCAATATATTTTATGATTGTTTTTTCTAATTCTTGAATATCATTTTCCTTAGCTGAAATTTTTAAAAAATTATTTTTAATATCTTTTTTAATTTGATCTTTCTTATTTAAGCTGATAATTACTTTATTTTTATAATTATTTGTTATTTCTTTAAAATTACTCAATTGCTTATTAATTGATTTTGTTCCATCAATAAGCAAAATTATAATGTCTGCTTCTTTTAATGTTTCAAATGATTTTTTAATGCCAATTTTTTCTACCTTATTACCAAATTTACGTAATCCTGCAGTATCTTGAAATGTAATTAAATGATTATTTAAATAAATTGAAGATTCAATTACATCTCGTGTTGTTCCTTTGTAATTTGAAACAATTGCTCGATCTTCTTTTAAAATTTTATTTAATAATGTTGATTTTCCAGCATTAGGTTGACCAATTAAAGCAATTTTGATTCCTTTTCCAATTTTTAATATCTTTGTTGATTCATTAATAATTTTTTTAAAATCATTTAATAATACTTTTAATTCTTGATTAATTTTTTTTATATTATAAATTGGAAGATCGGTATTTTCTGGATAATCAATTGCGACTTGAATTCTTGAAATAACATCCTCTAATTTTTCGATAATTTTATTTATAAATTGACCTTGCTTATTATTTAAATTTTTTGTTGCTTGATTTGCAAGCGTACGATCGTTTGTAAGAATAAGCGTATTAATCGCTTCTGACTGCGTAAGATTAATTTTTCCGTTCATAAACGCTTGTTGCATAAATTCGCCCGGATTTGCTTGTGTTATATTCATTGTTGCTAATTTTTCAATAATTTTATTAGCAACAATCATAGATCCATGAAAATGAATTTCACAGACATCTTCTCCTGTAAATGAATTAGGTTTTTGAAAAATTAAAACCAATGTATCATCTATAAATTGATTTTTGAAAAATAATTTATGAAAAGTAACAGAATTAGGCTTAATTTCTAAGTTTGGATATAAGTTTTTAATTACATCAAAGGTAAAGGAACCTGAAATACGAATAATTCCAACATTTTGATTTATTGGCTTTGTGACTAATGAATAAATAGTTTGCAATATAAACTCCAATTTTTTTTATTAAATTAAAAAAAATACTGATTATTAATACTTGGAATAATTGATCATGAATCTGGTCATCAATCGGTTCCGATGAAAGTATCACAAAAAGCAATTAAAAAAATACTAATTAAAAAAAGCAATAAAAGATATTTGATAAAAAAATAAAATCCTTTAAAAACATAATTAATAAAAAAACGAATAATAATTATAATCATTATTATAAATGCAATAATAACTAATATCCAGAAGAGCATAATTCAATATCATGCTCATTCCCCATAAATACTATTCATAAAATTTCTTAAATCTTCTTATATAAAATATATATTAAAATAAAGTTAGAAACTAACTTTATTTTAATATCTTATTACCCATTTATTCAATCAATTAAATTTCAACTAGATGGTCATCAATCAGTTCCGATAAAAGTATCACAAAAGGCAATAAATAAAAGGACCGAAATTCCAACTCCAACAATTGGTCCAATTATTTTAATAATTAAACCGATTGAAAATTTGAAAATAAATTTCAATATAATAAATAAAAACGTAAAAGCCAAAATTGCAATTGCTAACCAAAATAAAAAAATTCAATATCATTCTCAATCACTATAAAATGTTCCAACTGAGTTATTTAGATCTGAACCCAATTTATTAAAATTATAAAGTGCTTCTAATTTCATATTTTTCCTTAGTTTTTTTATACATAGAAATATTATAACTAAATTAGGAATATTTATTGAAAAAGTCCAAACTTAAAAGATATTTCTCTTTTAATTGCAAAACGTCCTCAATGATTTCCAATAATTTTCCTTCTGTAATTCTTTTTGTATAAAATTCGCTTTTTAAAGTATCTTTTAAATTATTAATATTTATAATTATTAATTCATCAGAAATATTTTTTTCAAGATGAGGATTTAATTTTTTAAGAATATATTGATAAATACCTACCTGTCTTCAATAATCAAAATTATTACCTTCAGAAGAAGTTTTAAGATCACAAACATGAATCATTTTCGTATCTTTATTGATAAGTAAAAAATCAATCTCGCCTGTAAATATTCCATCTGGATGATAAAATTTTAAATTATGACCGATTACGACAAAGTTTTTTTGATCTAAATATTGAATAAATTCTAATACTTCTGTTGATTGAGTTGAAATTGCTATATTCTCCTCATTTTCTAAAAAATTTACAATATCAGATTCTGTTTTTTTACCATAGTCAATTGATTCTTGTAATTTTATTTTTCCTAAAATCTTAAGGGTTTGACTATAAATTGTTTGTTTTGTAAACATTTTTACTTTATCTTGAATTAATTTTAATTCATATAAAACTCGTTTTCCCTTTTCTGAGTTTCAATTTATTCAATTTCAACCAAAATCATTAACCATATTATTTAAATCTAAATTAAATTGTTGTTCCTTTTTAATTTGCTTTAATTTATATTCCCCCAAAAGAGGGAGAATATAAGGTTCATTAAATTTATTTAGAAATTCTGATAGATTAGTATTACTAGGGATGTGTAAAAATTCATTATTTTGCTCAAGGTAGTAAAAATTTAAACTCTTGTAAGGTTGATATAATTTTTCTTTTTTTATTAATTTTAATTTTATTTTCTTACTTAATTCTGGGTAATAATAGCGAAAATTTTTCATTTATTTTATTTCTTTTTTCTCTTTCAATAAATTATATAATTGATTTTTTTTGACTTTATTATCAAATAAATTATAAATCATTAAAATTTCTTGATCCTTTAAATCTAAATTTCTTAAAAAATCTAAATTTTTTTTAATTTTATCCAATTCAATTTCTAAATTTAGAAAATTTTTTGTAGGAAGAAGAACGACAAACTCTCCTTTTAAATTTTCCCTTTTTAAGAAAGTATTAATAGTTAATTTTTTAATTTCTTCAAATTTTTTGGTAAGTTCTCTTGCAATTATAATTTCTAAATCTTTTTGATAAAATTCTAAAATTATCTTCAATGTATTAATAATTCTTTTGGGAGATTCATAAAATATGATCACATCAACAAGATATTTTAAATCCTCAATTTTGCCAATTATTTTTGCTCTTCTTCGATCTAAAAAACCAATAAAAACAAAAGAATTAAATATTATTCCACTTCCACTTAAAGCTGTAATTATTGCATTAGGGCCAGGAATTGGAATAACATCTACTTCTTTTAATTTTAGATAATTTATAATGAATTGCCCAGGATCAGATATTGTCGGTGTACCTGAATCGGTAATTAAAGCACAATTACCTTTTTTTAGTTTTTCTTCTACAAATTCTTTTATTTTTATCTCTTTATATTTATGTAATGAATATAAAGGTTTTTTTTCTATTTTAAAATAATTTAATAATTTTTGCGAATATAAAGGATTTTCACAAAAAATAAAATCTACATTTTTTAAAACATCCAAAGCTCTTAATGATATATCATCAAGATTACCAATCGGTGTCGCAACAACATAAAATTTATTATTCATTTTTGCTTTCTAAATTAAAATAATTATTTAATAAATAATTAAAAAATATTTCATTTTCAATGATGCTTGTATTAATGCCTAAATTAATTATATTTTGATCTTTTAAAGAAATTTTTGTTAATAAAAAACAATTTATTAGTTGCTTTGTATAATCATTAGATCTTAAAAAAACTTGTCTTATTTTGATAATATCATTACTCAAAAATAAATTTTCAAATTCATTATTAATTTTAAAATTATCATAATTGAATTTACGATTTTTTATAAAAGAAATTAAAAATTCTAGATTACGATTCCATCTAAAATAACTTATTTTAAAATCTTTTTCTTCATTTTGCATCTGTAAAAAGGTAAAAATTAATCTTTTAAAATTACCATAATTTCACTTATCAACATTTTCAATTATTTTTCAATCTAAAATTAATTCTTTTTTTACTTGTGCTAATTTAAAAAGTTCTTCTTTATTAAGAAGGTTTTCTTGTTCGTTTATTTGTTTTTCAATTATTATTTTCATTATTAAAATTTTTTATTTAAATCCCTTATTATTATTTCAACTATTTTTGAAATTTCTTTATTTCCATCTATTAAAACAAATCGCTTTTTTTCTTTGCTTGCTAGATCTAAATATCTTTTCCTAATTTTATTATGAAAATCTAAATCATATTGATCAAATTTATTTATTACTCTTTTATTATTTTTAATTCGTTCTTGAGCTAATTTTGGGTCAAGATCAATTAAATAAGTTGTTTTAGGATTTACTCCTAGCGTAGCTAATTTATTTGTTTTAATGATGTCTTGATCTTTAATACCTTTTAAACCTTGATAAACGAAAGTAGAATCAATAAATCGATCACAAATTATAATTTTATTATCTTTTAAAAAAGGAAAAATAAATTTTTGAATATGCTCTGCTCGATTTGCTTGTAAAAGAAATAATTCTGTAATTGGAAGAATTTCATAATTTACAATCAAATCTCTTGTTTTAAGAAGAAAATCATTCCCCGAATTTCCAGGTTCTCTTGTAAAAATAATTTCTTTATTTTTAAAAAAATATTTATTTTGTTTTTTATCAAGAAATCTTTTTTTTAATTCATATATTATCGTTGTTTTTCCAGCTCCATCAATTCCTTCAATTGTAATGAAATTTTGATATTTCATTATATATCCTCCTGATTATCAAAAACATATTTCATTGTTTCAATATTTAAATAACTTATATTTAAATCTTTTGGAACTCCTAATTTAATTTTAGAAAATAAAAATTTTCTTGTAGGAAAAATTTTAATTAATTCTTTTTGAAAGACTCTTATTATAATTTCGCTTTCAAGCGAAGGAGGAGTAAGAAAACTTATTTTTAAAATATCGCTATTACTTTTAAGCATTTTTTCTAATCTTAAAATCACTTTATTTAAATAATCATTATTTAAATAATCATTTTTACGATTGAAGTTCAAATTAAATATTTTAAATTCTTGATTTTTATAAGAATCTTTTATTTTAAAATAATCATTTAAATTTTCAACAATATAAATAAGTTCGCTTTTTAATTCACAATTATCACAATTATCATTTTCATAAAAAGTTTTACATATATTGCAAAAATTAATTTCATTTAAAAGTTTTGAAATTTTGTCTAATTTTTTTAAATTTTCTTCTTTATTTTTAACAAACTCGATCGCTAATCTTTGCGCTTGCTTTGGTCCAATTGAAGATAAAAGATTTAATTCATTGATCAAAATATTTAAATTTTTCATTTCAAATTAAGTATTAATTATTTCTAATTTATCACCAAATATTTTTTTATATTTATCAATTATTTCTTGATTTACAATTTGATCTATTTTTATTCTTTCGACAACTTTTTTATCTTCTGCACGAAGTTTTTTATAAATTAAATTAAGTTTATTTCAATCAGAAGAAAGTATTGGTAATAAAATTACATTTTCACCAAATAATTCTTTTATAAAATTTAAAAATCCTTCTTCTAAAGAAAAAGCTTTAAAAGTCGTATATTGTTGTGAATTTGGTAAACCAAATATAATAATCGAATCTTTAGATGATACAAGAATTTTTCCTTCGAGTAAGCAAGAAACATATTTTTTGACAAATTTTTTATTAATATAAGAAGACAGATAATTAAATCTATCAATAAATTTTTGTGTTTTTTTTTTGTCAAATTCAAATAAAACGGTAAGATAATGTTTAATATTTACAAAATCTGTAATTACACTTTTCTCATCTTTTCCTTCGGTAATTTTAATTTTTTTAATTTCAAAATCTGTATTTAAATTATTAAATTTACTTTCAAGAATAAAATTTTCAATTTCTTTTGTTTTTGCTTCTTCAATCTCTCTTTCTTGAGAAGAAAGAGGATCATCATCAATTATTAAAGATTCCTCTTTCTCAGTACTTAAAGAAGATATTTTTTCATCCTCAATATCATCATTTTCATCTAAATTTACATTATCATCAATTAATTCATCATTATTTAAATCATTTATATTATCAGTTTCTTTTTGTTCTAAAAAATCATAGTCTTCTTTTTCTTCTACTAATTTTTCTGCTTCTTTATTTAAAAAAGTCTCTTTTTCTTTAGAATAACTACCACCTATAAAAATATTTATTAATGATAATTTAAGTAAATAAGGATCTTTTACGTTGATTGAAAGATTAATTAAATTATTTAATAATTTTTGATATTTTAAATTTCCTTCTAAAATTTGATCTGTAAGATAATTTATTAAAATTAACAGAAAATTTTTAAAATCAATCTCAGATTTTTGAACAAAATTAACCATTTTTTCTTTATTATCTAAATATTTTTCCAAAAGACTATCAGGTAATATTCCTAATATTTTTGTAATTTTTTCTTCATTTAATTCTTTTGAATAAAGAAAAATTGTTTCAAGATAAGAAATTGCATCTCTTAAAGATCCATTTGCAATTTTAGCGACATATTTTAAACTATCATCTGAAAAAGAAGCATTTTCTTTGATAGCTATTTCATTTAATTTTGCAAATATTTCTTTTTCGCTCAGTGTTTCTAAATTTAAAATTATTAAACGAGAAAGAACTGTTTCAGGAATCTTATTAATTTCAGTTGTTGCAAGCAAAAAAATTGTTTTTTCTGGTGGTTCTTCCAGAGTCTTAAGTAAAGCATTAAACGCCGATTTTGAGAGCATATGAATTTCATCGATGATATAAATTTTATAAAGAGATTTTGTAGTAGAATAATTAGATTTATCTTTAATATCTCTAATTTCATCTACACCATTATTGGAAGCAGCATCAATTTCGATCACATCAAAACTTGAAAAATTATTAATTTCATTACATGAATCACAATTGTTGCATGGATTATATGATTCATTACGATTTTTACAATTGATAGATTTTGCAAAAATTCTTGCTAATGTTGTCTTTCCTACTCCTCTGATTCCATAAAAAAGATAGCCGTGATTAATTTTATTTTCTAAAATTGAATTTATTAAGATTTGCTTTATAATCTTTTGTCCACTAACTTGATCAAAATTTTTTGGACGATACTTAATATATAAAGAATTTGTCATTTTTACCCACATTATTTAATATATTATTAATATATTAAATATTATAAAACTTTTATTTTATATTTATAAGATTAATAAATATAAAATAAAAAGTCGCACATAACACTTCTTGATGTGGCTGCTTTGTTTCCAACCTGACCAGGTTACAAGGTTATTATTGCGACTATAAAATTATATCATTTATTATTTTAAAATTTTTCAAAATTGAGATATTTTTTTAAAACTTTAGGAACAATAATTGATCCATCTTTTTGATAATAATTTTCAACAATCGCAGCAAATAAACGATCAATTGCAAGTGCAGAACCATTATATGTATAAACAGATTCTTTTTTATTATTTTCTAAAATAACTCTTGCATTCATTCTTAAAGCTTGAAAATTACCGATCAAGGAAAGAGAAGATATCTCACGATATTTTTTTTGATGAGGAAATCAAATTTCAAAATCAATTGTTTTTTTGCTTGCAAAAGGTAAATCTCCTGTACAAAGATTTACTAAGCGATAAGAAATTTCAAATTGATCTAATAATTCTTTTATTAAATCAAGCATTTCTTGAAAATCATTTAAATAATTTGCTTTTAAACCAATCTTTACTATCTCAATTTTGCGAAATTGATGTAAACGAATTATTCCTTTTGTATCTTTTCCGGCCGAAGCGACTTCTTTTCGAAAACAATTTGTAAGTGCAAAATATTTTAAAGGTAATTGTTCTTTTTTGAAAATCTTATTAGCAGCTAAATTTGTAAGTGGAACTTCTGCTGTTGGAATTAAAAATTGTTTATTTTTAAGTTCAAATAAATCATCTTTAAATTTTGGTAATTGTGCTGTATTATAGAGCATTTTTTCATTTACAATTATCGGACAATCAATCATTAAATATTTTTTCTTAAGATTAAAATCAATCATAAATTGTTCTAATGCAAAAATAAATTGAGCAGCTTCATTTTTATAAATAACATGTCTTCTTCCTGATAAAAAAGATGCTTCTTTTTCTAAAATTAAATTTTTTTGTTTCAAGATATCTAAATGAAAAATCTCTGTTTTTTTATAATTTTTTTGCTTAATTTCAGCAATAACAACATTCTCTTTTTCATCTTTTCCCAAAGGAACATCTTCCAAAAAAATATTTGGAAAAAAACTTACTATTTCTTTTATTTTAAATAAATAATTTTTATTTTTATCTGCAATGATTTTAATTTTTTCAGAAAGTTTTTTTGCTTCTACTTTTAAACTTGCATCTTTTGCTATCTTTTTTGATAAACTATTTAATTTATTTCGATCATTTTCTTCAATAATTAAATTATCAGAATATTTTTTGTAAGTATCTAAAAAAAGATCAAATTCTTTTGTAAGAAAATATCCTTTTTCTGTAAACATTTTTAAATAATAATCTTTATTATTCGCTAATTCTTTTAAATTAAACATAATAAATTATTTTAATCTTTGATTGCTTCTCCTTCAATTTTTGTATTTATATCTCTTACAATTGTAATTCCTGTAATTTTGTTATCATCATTTATTTTAATCGTACTTACTCCTTTTGCTGCTCTTTTAAATTTTGAAATCCTAGAAACATCTGTTCGAATCACAGTTCCATTAGATTTAATTATCATCAAATCTTCATTTCCCTTTACTGCTTTTAAACCGACTAAACGTCCTGCTTTTTCAATGTTTAAAGTCTTAACACCTTTTCCCCCTCTACGTGTTAACCTATATTCATCTAGATCAGATAATTTGGAGAATCCTCGTTCAGAAATTGAAAGAACAAGATTACCATTATTTGAAGTTGCAAATCCACAAACATATCCACCAGAAGAATTAATTCCTTTTACTCCTTGTGCTACTCTTCCCATATTTCTTACTTGACTTGATTTAAATCTTACAGCTTTCCCTGCTTGATTTCCAATTATAATATCAATATCTTGATCCTTAGGAATTTTTGTAACTCCGATTAATCGATCATTTTCTACTAATTTTAAAGCTTTTTTACCAGATATATTTATTCTTGCAAATTCATCTGCTGATGTCTTTTTAATAAGTCCATTTTTTGTAAAGAAAATAAAATCATATTTATGATAATCATTAATCGCAACCATATCTTCTACTTTTTCACCATGCTGGTCATCAATATTTTTAATAATATTGACGATTGGAATTCCCTTTGCATTTTTACTATATTTTCTTATTTCGTAACCTTTTAAACGATAAACTTTTCCAAATGAAGTAAAAAATAATAAATCCAAATGAGTATTGGCAAAAATGATTGTTGAGATAAAATCATGATCACTTGTTTTCGCTCCTCGAGAACCGATTCCTCCTCTTTTTTGAACATTATACTCATCAATTTCTAATCGCTTAATATAACCTTTATTTGAGAGCGTAATAATAATATCTTTATTTTCAATCAAACTCTCATTTGTAATATTTGTGTAATTTTCTAAAGAGATCTCTGTTAATCTTTTATCACCATATTTTTCTTTAATATCATTGAATAAATCAATCAATTCTTTTTTTTGTCTCTTATCAGAAGAGATAATATCTTTTAAATCTTTAATCTCAAGATTTATTTTTTGATATTCTTGATTTAAATTTTGAATTTCAAGACCGGTTAATCTCTGTAAACGCATATCTAAAATTGCTTTTGCTTGTTTTTCATTTATTGACAATTGTTTTATTAAATTATTAACCGCAATTTCATTTGTTTTTGAATTTTTGATATTTTTTATTACATTATCTATTTCGTTTAATGCTTTTTTTAATGCTTCTAAAATCTCTAAACGATCAAGCGCTTTTTGTAGTAAAAATTCAGATTTTTTTAATAAAACTATTAATTGATGTTCAATATAAACTTCTAATAATTCTTTTAAATTAAATAATTTTGGACGATTATTTTTTAATGCTAAAAGATTTACAGCAAAAGAAGATTGTAATTGTGTCAATTTATAAAGCTTATTAACTTCTACTTTTATATCAGAATATTTTTTAAATTTAATTACAACTCTAATTCCATCACGATTTGATTCATCTCTTAAATCACTAATTGAGTTAATTTGACCGTTTTTAACAAGATCAGCGATTCTTTCAATCAATATTGATTTATTAATCATATAAGGAATTTCAGTAACTATTGCTTCATCTTTTTCTTCGTTAATATCAATTTTAGAACGAATCACAACACGTCCATGTCCCGTTAAATACATATTTAGTAAATCATCTTGGTTTACTATTATTCCTCCTGTCGGAAAGTCAGGACCTTTAATTATTTCAAGTAAATTATGAATTTTAATATCAGGATTATTTAACAATATAATTGCTGCATTTAAAATTTCTTTAATATTATGAGGTGGAATTGATGTTGCCATTCCGACAGCAATTCCTGTTGATCCATTTAATAATAAATTAGGAATTTTACTTGGTAAGACAATAGGTTCAGTCTCTGATCCATCATAATTTTCTTGAAATAAAACTGTTTGCTTATTAATATCATCCAACATTAAAGTTGAAATTTTCGCTAATTTGGCCTCAGTATATCTCATTGCAGCAGCAGAATCACCATCGATTGAACCAAAATTACCCTGTCCTTTTACAAGAGGATAACGAAGTGAAAATGATTGTGCCATTCTAACTAATGAGTCATAAACAGCCATATCACCATGAGGATGATATTTTGCGATAACTTCCCCTACTGCACGTGCAGATTTTTTAAAAGACTTATTATAATTCATGTCCAAACCATACATTGCATATAATATTCTTCTATGAACGGGTTTTAATCCATCACGAGCATCAGGTATTGCACGAGAAACAATAACAGACATTGCATAATCAATAAAAGAGCTTTCCATCTCTTTTACGATTGAAATGCTTTTAATATTTTCGATATTATTCTCATCGCTTATTATTTTTTTTTCGTTTTCCATAATTTTTTCCTCATCTTAATTTAATAATCAAGTTTTGCAAATAAAGCATTTTTTTCAATAAATTTTTTTCTTGGTAAAACTATCTCACCCATAAGTTCTGAAAAAACACGATCTGCATCTTGTGCATCTTCAATAGCTACAAGTAATAACTTACGACTAGTTGGATCCATTGTTGTTTCTCATAATTGTAAATCATTCATTTCTCCCAATCCTTTATATCTTTGGATAGAAATTTTAGCTTTTTTTTCTAATTTGCTTAAAAATTGTTCTTTTTCTGAATCAGTATAAATATATCTTGATGATTTACCTTTTGTTATTTTATATAAAGGTGGTTGCGCAATATATAAATGTCCTGCTTCAATTAATTCTTTAAAATAACGAAAGAAAAATGTTAAAAGTAAAGTTCTAATATGTGAACCATCAACATCAGCATCGGTCATAATAATAATTTTCCCATATCTGATTTTTTCAATATTAAAATCCTCATTAATCCCTGTTCCAATCGCAATAATAAGTGAATTTATCTCATTATTATTAAATAATTTATCAATTCTTGATTTTTCAGCATTTATTACCTTACCTCTTAATGGTAAAATGGCTTGAATTTCACGATTTCTCCCCATTTTAGCACTACCACCAGCAGAATCTCCTTCTACAATAAAAAGTTCTGTAATTTGATTATTTTTCGAAGAACAATCTGCCAATTTGCCAGGAAGAGTACTAGAAAATAAATTATCTTTCCTTCTTGTTAATTCTTTTGCTTTTTGTGCTGCAAGTCTTGATTTTGAAGCCTGTTTTATTTTTGCAATTATAAGTTGAGCTTGTGTTGGATTTTCAAGTAAGTAATTTTCAAATTGTTCTGAAATAATATTATTTACAATTCTTCTAACCTCGATATTTGCAAATTTACCTTTCGTCTGTCCTTCATACATAGGATCAGGATGTTTTACAGATATTACAGCGGTAAGACCTTCTTTTACATCATCTCGAACAAAAATTTCTTGTTCTTTTTTAGGCAACTGCTCTTTTACATATTTATTAATAATTCTTATAACGGCATCAAAAAAACCTTGTACATGTGTTCCGCCTTCAACTGTTGCGATGTTATTTACAAAAGAAAGAATTTTTGGTTGATAAGCAGTAGTATATTGTAAAGCAACATCAACTGTAATATCTTCTTTTTTATCAGAAGAATATATTACTTCTTTTGTAATTAATTCGTATCCTTTATTTAAATAACCAACGAAATCTATTAAACCATTCTTAAATTGATATTTAATTTTTTTTGAATCTACATCTCTATTATCAGTAAATTCAATCAATAAATTTTTATTTAAATAAGCATTCTCTTTTAATCTTTTATTGATAATTTCAAAATCAAAACTATTTACTCCTGGGTTAAAAAGTGAAAAATCAGGTTTAAAAGTTACACTTGTTCCTTTTTTATCAGTAGGACCTAAATTTTGTAATTCATTCGCCTTAACTCCGCCATCCTTAAATAAAATAGAATAAGCTTGCTTATTTCTAAAAGAAGTAACTTCAAGTGTTTCAGAAAGAGCATTTACAACTGAAGCTCCAACACCATGTAATCCTCCAGAAACTTTATATCCTGATTTTTCTCCTCCAAATTTTCCACCAGCATGTAATTTTGTAAATACAGTTTCTAAGGTAGAAGTATTAGTTTTAGGATGAATCTCAATCGGAATACCTCGTCCATCATCATTTATTGTAATTGATTCATCAGGATTTAAAATTACCTCAATTTTAGTAGCATAATTTGCTAATACCTCATCAATCGAATTATCAATTATCTCCCACACAAGATGATGTAATCCCTTATCATCAATATTTCCAATATACATTCCTGGACGTTTACGCACAGCCTCTAATTCTTCTAATACTTGAATTGAATCTTGATTATAATTATTTTCAATTTCTCTTGTAGTTTCATTTTCCTTTTTCATGTTATTTCCTAAATTTCAATAAGTTGAACTTTTTGTTTTAATTTTTGATCTAATTTTACTTTTGGTGACGTAATAAAAGAATTTAAATTTTTGTCAATTAAGATTTGCAAAAATAGATTTGAATTTTTTTTATCTAACTCTGAAAAAATATCATCTAAAAGCAAAATAAATTCCAAATCATATTCTTTTTTTAAGTACTCAATAAAAGAAATTACAAGTAATAAAATTGCCATTTTTATCTGTCCATCTGATGCAATTTTTAAATAAGAATCATTATTATATCCAATAACATAATCATCTTTAGTAATTGTAATTGGTGGTTTTAAAAGCAAATTTTCTAAAATCTTATCTTTTGAAAAAATTGCGCGTTTGTAATTTAATTTAAGTTCTTTTTTAAGATATAGTTTTGTATTTTTTTGATAAAAAAGATTCAAATTGTTAATTTCTTTTTCTCTTATATTAATTATTTCTTCTTCTAATTCTTTAATTGAATCAACTACTTCTGATTTTAAAGAACGATTAATGACAATAGAATTATTATTAATATCTTGTAAAGATATTAATAATTTTTCAAAATCTGACAATAATTTTTCATAAATTTTATGATCCAATTTAATAAGGATATTAATCAAACTTTGTCTTGTTGTTTTTTGATATTTAAAATTATTTATTAACTTATTGTTGATAAAAATTGGAATAGAAACAATTGTCTTGTTTCCCCCGATATTTTCTGATCCATTAAGCAAAATACGTTTTTTAAATGGAGACAATTCAATTTCTAATTCTTTTCATAGTTTATTAAAGTCAGTAAGCTTTAAATTTATTTTTGTAAATTCTTGTTCATTTTTAATTAGATCTTGAAATCTTTTCGTACGAAAAGAGGAATTTTCCATCGCAAAAAAGAAAGCTTCTAAAATGCTTGTTTTTCCACTTCCATTTTCTCCTAAAAAAATGTTTACGTTTTTTTTAAAATAAATATTTTTTTCACTATGATTACGAAAATTTTGTAAATTAATTTCTTTAATCATTTGTTATAAATTATAACATTTTTTGATTATTTAAAATAAGTTGTAAATAAGAAATAATAATAAATTAAATTAAACTTCTTTTTTTGCTTTATGTTGAATTATAGCATGCTTAATAATTTCTGTCGTCATCGTAAATAAGGCTGAAAAAATCCAATAAATTGCTAGTAAAACCGGAACAATTAATCCCATAAATATAAATACACCGATCATTATATTTTGTGTTTTATTTTGTTTTTTCATAGCTTTTTTTGTTTGCTCGTCTATTCTTTTGATTCCTTTTCGTTTATTAGAAAGCATTCTTGGTAATTTACTTGAAAGACCTTGTGAAAAACCAACAGCAATACCTACAAATAAGTAAGCAAAAAATAAACTCCCAACACTAAACATCCCTGAAATAGCAGAGACAGAAAAAGAAAATTGTCCCACTGAAATTATTTTATAAGCCGGTAGAGCCGAAATAATTATTCAAATTGAAAGAAAAATAGGCATAGTTACAAAAATGGTACCAAGGGAGGCAAATGGATTTACATTATTTTTTCGATAAAGCGCCATTGTCTCTTGTTGTTTACGCATTTTCATCTGTTTATTCTTTTTATCATATTGCTGATATTTAGCATTAATTTGTGCAACCTGGGTTTGAACTTCTTGCATTTTTGATTGATTTTTATTTGAACCAAAAGACATTGCATAACCAATTCCTCTTAAAATAAAAGTAATTAGAAAAATTCCAATAATAACTCCCCAGACAGCTCCAATAGGAAATATAGATTGAATTATAATTGATAATTGTGCTAATGGTCAAACAAATAATCCATACATTGGTCCATACTCAGGATCTCAAGCATCTTGCCAATCACCAATGTCATCTGTAAATACCTCATGATTATTATTTAAACCGTCTCCTTCTGCTTGATTTAAAATATTATAAAGTGAAGCAGTTATACCAAAATCAGCCGTTGTTTGAATTAATGGATCAATAGAACTAGATTGAGAATCAGTATCAAAAGTTGAACTAATACCAATAAATGGAGTATAAAAATTAAGATTTCCAATAAGAACACTTTTTTCACTTAAATCTGAAACTTCATTATTATCTTCATCATGATAAATAATTTCATAACCAATATTAATATATTGACTATAATCAATTAAATAATTTGAAACTAAATTTTGTCCTTCTATTGTAAAAAATTTATCAAAATTATTATTATTAAAATCTGAAGCACTAGCAAAATAAAGAAAAGCATTTGCATCAAATGTTGTATCAGCACCAGCTTTATTGGAAGCTAATTCAATTAATTGTCAATCATTATTTTGATCTTTTTCCATAAATGCTCATCCTGAATAATCAGTTCTATTAGCTTGCCCAGCTTTTGTTCCATCCATTCAATCAGAAGGACGCAAAACATCGACATCTTCATAAGTAGTATATTCTTCCTCATCACTTAGATCATAATCATAAGCACTTTGATATGTTGTTTTTGAATCATAAATATTATTTTCATAATTATAACCAGTAATTAGTTGCATTGATTTTTGACTAGGATAAAAAACCTCCGAAGGATCAGAAACACTACGAGAATTTATAACATCATATGAAGTACCAACAACTAAATTAGTAGATTCTAAATTTTGCCAAATCCCGCTATTTAAAATATTAAGAGCATAAGGAGATATTAAAAAATTAAAACCAGATGTATAATCAACATTACCAGGAGAAGGAGGACTACTATCTTGATAAAAAATATAACTAATTATTCCATCTACAGTGCGATCTACATTCGAAGGAATTTCAATATCTTCAATAGTTTGATCTTGATCACTATAATTTAATTCATAATCAATTATTTTTTCAAAATCATATTGATAATTTGCTGTTAGTATTGCAAAATTATCATTAATTGAATTAAAATCACCTCCTGTTTGAGAATTTATTCCCCCATAATAAGCTAAAATATTTGTATACAATTTAACTTCACTTTGATAAAGATTATATTTATCTTCACTTATAGTTGAAGGATCTTCATTTTGATCTTCACTTAATTGATGTAAATAAATAACACTATTAACAGGAGCTCAATTTAAAGGATTAATTAAATCCGATGAATTAACATTACCGACTTGATCATAACTATCAGAAAATGTTTGTTCAGAAGTAGGATCCAAAGTAGAAAAATCAAGCAATGGACCCGTATAATAAGCAAAACCTTTCTGTACAGTTGAATAATAATCATCTCCATTTACTATATCATCTCCATTACTATCTATTACATTATCATTTTCATCAGAAGAAATAGGTTGAATATATGAAAGAAAATCTTCACTATAAATAGAATTATTATCTGCAAGGTAAGCATAAAATTCAATGGCATCAATTTCTTCATTATCATTTCCATAAGGATTAGTAGTTTGATTATAAATATCATAATTTTCTAGATTATAATTAGAATCACTTAATGAATATTGATAAAATTGTTTTTTAACAACATCTGAAAAATAATCAATATTAAATGGCATTATTAAATATTGATTATTAATTAAATCAACATTACTTCAATCATATCCTAAAAAGGCAGTAGAATAATAAGTGCTAAGTGAAAGATTAGCCGTTGAAGATAATAAAGAAATTTGATAATCAGCTATATTTTTTCCAGGAGTAGTAAATAAATTATAATCAATATTTTCAGGATCAATATTTTCATTATCTATTCCCATAAGATAATTATAATTGGGACGGTATATTTCAAATGGTAATAAAAAATTGTCTTCTTCAAGATCAGTAAAAGGATTATCCCCTGTTGCAACAATTTGATAAGAAAAAGTTGATTCTTGTCCCTTATACATATTAGGAACAACTTCCTGTTTATTTCCATAAAATTCAAGTCCCCTTGAAACTTGTTGTGTAGTGGTATGAATAAACTCGGCAGCACAACCTCAAAGTGTAACTACAGTTAAAAATGAAAATAAAATTCATTTACCGTATTTTCTAATTCCCTTAAAAAATTTAGAAAAAGAAAAATGACCAGATTCATCTGATTTTTTTACTTCTTCATAAAAAGAATGATTACCTTTTGCCATTTATATCTAATTCTCAATAAATTTATTTAATAAATTTATAATTATATGTTCCTTTTTCTTAAAGTCAAAATTGTAAAAATTTGGTTTTGTAATTATTACAAGATCTTTTTTTAATAAATTTAAGTTTGAAAATTTCCCAATTATATTTTTAATTTGTCTCTTTTGATTATTTCGAAAAACAGCATCACCGTGTTTTTTTGGAATTGAAATACCAATTTTTGTTTCTTCTGCAGAAATATAAAAAATCGAAAAATAATCAGTATATATTTTTTTACCCTCTACAAGAACTTTTTGAAATAATTGTTTATTTTTTAATGAGTATATTTGCTTCATTAGCTATTCTTTATAATTAATTATTAAACAGTTAATTTTTTACGGCCTTTTTTTCTTCTAGAATTTAAAATTTTACTGTTCTTAGATGCTTTACGAGCACGAAAACCATGAGTTTTAGCTTTCTTACGTTTATTAGGCTGATAAGTTCTTTTCATTTCTACTCCTTAAATTTTATTTAGATATGAATTATTATATAATAATTTAACTATTAATTAATGGATTTAAGAGTAATTAATAATAGAAAATTTATTAAAAAAATACTTATTTCAAAAGACTTTCTAAAATTTTATTAACTTTTAGATATTAAAAAATTTATAAATGTTTAAAAATTAAAAGAATGTTTAAAAAATGTTTAAAAAAGATAAAAAAATTATTAATGTGGAAAAAATGCTAATTTTTTAAATATTAATATTTAAATGTTAATAACTATAAGGATTTAAAATGTTAATAAGTTTTCCACACCAATGTGGAAAAGTATCTACCTTTTAGAAGTTTTCCACATTTTAAAAAATGTTTATTATAATTCTTATATATTAATATGGATGTAAATAATTTAGAAAAAACCTGAAAGGAAATTTATTCTTCAACTAGTGTTGATGAAGATTGAAGATATAATTTTTTTAAATTAATTGAGAGTAGTTCAAAATTAGCTGAAATAGATAAAATAAATAATAAAATTTTTATTACTGTTAATGCAATTTTTGAAAAACAGATAATAAATGATAATTTTTACAGTTTCTTATTGGATAGTATCAAAAATAAATTAGGAAAACAATATAAACTTACAATAATTACAGAAAAAGAATATGAGGAATTAAAAGAAAAAGAGCAAGAAAAAATAAAAGGAAAAACAAAAATCAATAATAGCTATGATTCATTAAATGAAAAATTTACTTTTGATAATTTTATTATATCTGATCGTAACGTATTGTTATATAAGGCAGCAATGGCTATTGCTTTATCAAATAATAGTAGTAATTTAAATTGAAATCCATTTTTTATTCATGGAAAAAGCGGACTAGGAAAAACTCATATTCTGCATTCTATAGGAAATGAAATTAAAAAAAGCTTTTTAGAAAAGAGAATTAAATATGTAGAAGCAAAAGATTTTGGAAATATTGTAATGAATGCTTTTGAATCAGATGATATTAATAAGAATATTCAAAATATTTTCAATGAATATTCTGAATATGATTGTCTTTTAATAGATGATATTCAATTTATTCAATCAAGAAAAAAGACAAAAGAAGTATTTTTTAATATTTTTAATTTTTTTATTAATAATAATAAACAAATTGTTGTTACTTCAGATCAAGATCCCAAAGAATTAAAAGATTTTGAAGAAAGATTTATCACTAGGTTTAAAGGTGGATTAACAGTAAGAATTTATCCGCCTGATCAAAAAACAACAGAAGAAATTTTAAAACTTAAAATAAGAAAAAATGAAAGACTAGATATTAATAAATTTACAAATGAATCAATTCAATGAATAGCTAATAATTTTGGTGAAAATGTAAGATTTCTAGAAGGAGCTCTTAACAGATTAATTTTATATGTAATAAATAGTGAAAATAGTGAAAAAATCAACATAAATTTTATTTCAGAAGTATTTGAAGATATGGGTATTGAAGAAAAAACATCATTTGATTCTATTATTAATCTTGTGGCAAAAAAATATGGAATAAACCAAAAAGATATTTTAAGTAAATCAAGAAAAAGAGAAATTATAATTGCAAGAAATATCGCTATTTTTTTAACAAGAGATATTTTACATTATTCTTTAAAAGACATTGGAAAGAAATTTAATAAGGATCATTCTACAATAATGTATGCAATTAATAAAATTGATGAAAATTTAAAAAATAATGAGGAATTTAAAGAAATTATCAATGAATTAAAATTAAAAATTTAAAAATAAATTTATTTTTCCCAATTTTTTTCAACACTTAATTAACATTTAAAATTGTAAGAAAAAATAAATAAATCAACAATTTTTAATCACTTTTGATAGTTTTAAACATTTCCACATTAATAATAATAATAATTAAAAAAATAAATATAATATATTTATATATTAAGGAAAAAAATGAAATTCAAAATAGATAGTTTAAATTTAAAAAAAATATCAAGAATTTTTTCAAATATATCATACAACAATAATTATTTAGTAGAAATGAATGGTATTTTATTTGAAATAAAAAAAGATAATATTTTTATCGAAGCAAGAAATACTTATATAAGTTTAAAATTTACATCAAATGAAAACATAGAAGTAATAAATGAAGGTATTTTTTTAGTAAAGGCAAAATTATTAAATGAAGTAATATCAAAATTAGAAAATAACGAAATAATTACATTTAATAAAGTAGAAGAAAATTTAATTACAATTAAATCAAAAAATTCTTATTATGAAATAAATTTACTAAATCATAAAAATTATAAAAATGAAAAATTTATTTCAGATAAAAAATATAATGAAATAATAATTAATAATTTTTATTTTAAAAAAATGATTGAATCAATTATATTTGCAGGGGACGAAAGATCTAATAGAAAAATATTGCAAGGTATAAATATAAAAATTAATGATAATTTTATCAAGTTATTAGCATCTGATAACGTAAGAATTGCTTTTAATAAACAAAAGATAAATTATACAGGCGAAAAAATAAATAAAATAATTCCTATTAAAGCAATTAAAGAGTATTTAAAATTAATTAATGAATCAGAAGAAATAAAATTAAGATTTTTTGAAAATAAGATGTTAATTTTAAGTAGTAATTTATTAGTTCAAATTAATTTAATAGAAGGTACATTCCCTAATTTAGAAAATGCTTTCTTTGATCAAAATAAAAATAAATTAACAATTAAAAAAGATTTAATGTTGTCACTTTTAGATCGAGCACTTCCACTTGTTTTAAATAAAGAATCTAATAATACAATTATTACTTTAAAAATATTAAAAGAAAATTTGATGATTGAATCAAATGAAAGTGAAATTGGTTCATCAAAAGTTGAAACCGCTGATTTTAAATTTGAAGGAGCAAATGAATTTGTAATTCATTTTAATCCAAGATTATTGAAGGAAGCTATTATAAAATTAGAAAATTTAGATTTAACTTTAGATTTTAATACATCTGAACAACCTTTTATAATGAAAGATAGTAGAAAAAATAATGATTTTAGATGTCTAATTTTACCTTTTAAAATTTAGGGTTTTATATTAAAGTTGATTAATTTTTAAGTCTCTAATTTTTGATTTGAAATTAGTATTTAAATCAGAACTTATTTCAATCATCATCTCTCTTTTTATTTCATTCATCCACTCTTCTACTTCTTGTTCAATTTTTTTTCTTAATTTTAAAATTTTTTGATCACAATTTGCAAGTAAAAGATTATCATTATTTATTTTTATTTTCAAATTTCTTGCTTCGGTATTTAAAAAGTTAAATCTATTAAAATATTTTTCGAATCCTTCAAAATCTATTTTAATAGTAGGAAAAGTTTTTATTTTTTCGTAAAATTGCTCAAATTCAAGTGAAAATTGCTTTTTATTATTTTCAAATTTATCTGTAATTTCTTCTAGATCATCTCTTGTTTCAGCGATTCTTTTTTCCTTAGAAATTAAATTTATTTTTTTTCTTTTTAAAAAAATATCATTTAAGTTTAATTTTCTCAACTTATCAACAATATTTCCAAGTGATGCATTTACATCATCTAATTTTTCTTGGTAATTATATTTATTTTCAATCTCAGTTTTTATTTTTAAAATATTTTCTTTTATTATATTTATTTCCTCATTAAATTTATTTAAATTATTATATTCTTGAATTATTTTATTATCAATAAAATTTCTTTCTTGTAATAATTTTTCATTTTCCTGTAAGCTGTTATTCAATATTTTAAAAAGCAATCTTAACTCACGATTATTGGGGAATTGAAGATTATTCAAAATATTTTGAATACTTGCTGTTGAAATTATTGTTTGTTTTTTTACATTTTCATTTTTTTTAATTTTATAATTTTCTTTTTTCATTTTTTATCCCTTTATTCTATTAATTTTATTATATTATTTTTAAATACATTCATTTACTATAGTAAATGATATTTTATTTATTTTTTTACAAAAATAAATCTTTTTAATTAAAAATATTCGATAATTTAATTGTATTTAAGGGTAGATTAAAAGAAGAAATTAATTATGGTAGATAATCAATTAAAAAAAGACATTATTGTAGAAAAAACAGAAATAAAGGAGACTAAAAAAAAAGATAGATTTTCATTTTTATCATTTTTACAAAAAATAGGAAAATCCTTGGTTTTTCCGATTGCGGTTCTTCCAGCTGCTGCATTAGCTTTAAGAATTGGTGATGCAATTAGTAGCGCTGGGGATCAATATTCAGCAGTTTGATGAGTTGGCTGAGTTATTGAAACACCGAGGAGCAATAATATTTGATAACTTACCGATGATTTTTGGAGTAGGAGTCGCATTTGGATTAGCAAAAGATCATCGTGGGGAAGCGGCTATGGTCGGTCTTATTGGATATTTGGGTCTTGTTGCTTTAGTACAAAATGAACATTCTCTAAGTTCTTTAATTTATGATAATGTTTTAACAAAAGATGGATATTCACAGTTATTATATTATGTAACAGAGGTAACAGATCCTGTTTCGGGTGAAGTTGAAGTTTATGCTACTTGATTATTAAATCTTGGAGTATTTGGTGGAATAGCAATGGGACTAATTGCCGCTGGACTTTATAATAAATATTCTGATATTAAATTACCTAAAGCTTTAGGTTTTTTTAGTGGAAGAAGATTTGTTCCGATTGTAATGCTTTTTACAGTTGTTTTATTTAGTTTTTTGATGGCTATTATTTGGCCATGATTTCAATTGGCACTTGTTGAATTAGCTTATGGTTTATTATATATTCCTTGATTAGGAGCAGGGGCATATGTCGGAATTAATCGATTGTTAATTCCGACTGGATTACATCAAGTATTAAATGTCTTTTTTTGATTTCAAATGCCAATTACTTGAGAGGGAAATCAAATATTTATTTTACAATCATCTATTGATGGGACTACTCAATTTGTTCCTTTATTTGGTGATATAAATGCTTTCTTAGAATCTGGATCTGATGTTACAATTATGATTCCTAATGTTACTGATCCACAAGGAGTTACGGGTGATGAGGCATTTAATTATTTACAAGAAGCAAATGTTGGTGCATTTCAGGTTGGATTTTTTCCAATTATGATGTTTGGTCTTCCTGCTATGGGATTGGCAATTGCAAGTCAAGCTGATCAAAAATATCGAAAAAGTGTTTATGCTTTTATGATTTCTGCTGGTGCCGTATCTTTTTTAACAGGAATTACAGAACCACTTGAATTTTCTTTTATGTTCGTCTCTCCATTGCTTTATTTTGCTTATTCTATTTTATCTGGAATTATCGCTTCAATTACTGTTGCAACAGGAGCATCATTTGGTTTTGGATTTTCTGCAGGAATAATTGATTTTGGTTTATCTGTTCCTAATTCACTTAATTTATCTCATGGAATAAGTAGTTATGCAAATGGATGAGGAGGATTTATAAATGTTATTTTAATAGGAATATGTGTTGCTCCTATTTATTATTTTATGACTTTATTTATGATTAAAAAATTTGATCTTGCGACCCCCGGTCGCGGTGGTAATTTATCAGGAATTGTCGATTTGGAAGAAGAAAAAATTTCAGAAAAAATAACAGTAAAAGGTAGCGATGACAAGTGATTTAAAATGGCACTAGAGACGATAAAATTAGTAGAAAAAGATAATATTACAGATGTTGATAATTGTATTACGAGATTAAGATTATCTGTAAAAGATAATACAAAAGTAACCAAAGAAGATGCGATTAAAATTGGGTATACTGGCTTAATTGCTCCAGGAAAAAAGGCTCTACAATTTATTATTGGTCCTGAATCAGAAATAATTGCAAAAGATATTAAAGAAATTTTTGATAATTTTGAAAATTATCAGGAATATTTTATTGATAATTTAGATAATTTAAAAAAGGATTAAAAAAATGATTAGTATTAAAGGTTATGATGCAAATTTAAAAAAAATTGAAGTATTTATAAAAGATAATAAAATTTTTAAAATAAATTATTTAAAAAGCGAAGAAAAAATAAAAAAAAGATACATTATTCCAGGATTTATTGAATTACATTCACATGGAGGATATGGATTTGATTTTGTCTCTGCTGATCAAAAAAAAATGTTATTTTTTTTAAACAAACTTGCAGTAAAAGAAGGAACAACATCAATTTGTGGAACCACAATTACGACTGATTTTGAAAAAATGCGCAAAACATTTAGAAATTTGAGTCCATATATTGATAAAAAAATCAATGGTGCAAATTTTATCGGTTGACATATGGAGGGACCTTTTATAAGTAAAATAAAAAAAGGAGCTCATCCAGAAGATAAAATTATTGATCCAATAATTTTAAATGTTAATAAATATTTAAAAGACTACTTTAGTAAAATAAAAATAATCACATTAGCTCCTGAATTAACATCAAAACAGACTCTTTTATATTTGAAAAATAAAAATATTATTATTTCAGCAGGACACATGAATGCAAATAAAAAAGAATTTATGGAAAAAGAAAAATATGGAATTAAATCAATTACCCATTTTAATAATGCAATGCAAAAAAATGATGATAAAAATGATAATAGTTTATCAGAATACATTTTAAAAAATGATGATTTATATATTGAATTTATAAATGATCGAATCCACAATTCAAAAGAATTAGCTAATAAAATTTATAATAAAAAAGCTGAAAACAAAATTATGCTTGTAACCGATTCTTTACAAATAAAGGGTTTAAAAAATGGTATTTATTCTGGTCCTAATGGTAATATTATTAAAAGAAATAATGCTGCTTGATTTGAAAATAAGACTTTAAATGGTTCTTGTTATTCAATGCATAAGGGATTTATAGATTGAATAAAATATCAAAAAGCATCAATTCAAGAGGCAATTGATGTTACTTCAAAAAACCAAGCTAGATTACTAAATTTAAAAAAAGGAGTAATAAAAGAAGGGTATGATGCTGATATTTTAATATTAAATTCTAAATTTAATATTAAAGAAGTTTATGTAATGGGAGATAAAGTGTTGGAGAATAAATGAAAATAATAAGTGGATCAAAAACAAAATTAGAAGAATCAATTGCAAATAAATTTATTCAAATTATAAATAATAAAAGTAATGCAAAATTTTTACTTGCAACCGGTAATTCACAAGTTGAAATATATAAAAATTTAGTTGATTATTATCAACAAAATATCGTTTCGTTTGCAAATGTTATTACATTTAATTTAGATGAATATTTACAAGCAGAAAAATATTATACAGATTCCTTTTCTAATTTTATGAAAAATAAATTATTTGATTATATTGATATCAAAAAAGAAAACATATTTTTTCCACAAGAAGTAAAGGAATATAATAAAAAATTAGATCAAATTGATTATTTTGATTTAACAATTCTTGGAGTCGGCGAAAATGGTCATATTGCCTTTAATGAACCAGGAAGTAAAATTACTGATCGTACAAAAATAGTTAATTTAACAGCTTCAACAATTCAAGCAAATTTTAAAAATCGTACTGATTATCCTAAACAAGCAATTACAATTGGGATAAGAGATATTCTTAAAAAATCAAAACTTATTTATGTTGTTGCATGAGGAGAAAAAAAAAGAAAATCTGTAGAAAAATTATTAGAAAAAGAAATAACTTCAGATTGACCGATTACATATCTTTTGAAAAACAAAAATGTAATTCTTTTTACAGATCTTGAAATATAAATTTTAAATATTTATTAAATAAAAGAGAGATTAATTATAATTAATCTTTTTTATTATAAAATTAATAAAAAAGGAGGATTATTAAAATGTTTAAAACTTTAAATTTTAATAAATTTATTGAATATTTAGATTCTAATAAACCAAGATACGAAGTAGAAAAAGAGGCTTCTAATTATTTAATTGAGGGAATTAATAGAACAGAAGAATATGCATTACAATCAGAAGAAGAAATTTTTAAAAATGAAGGAAATATTGCCATTGCATTAAGAAATTTTTTAGAAATTTTCTTAATAGATTTTATACCTAAAAGAATCGAATTAAATCCACAATTCAATGATTTTGATTATGATAAATATTATAAATTGGGTAGTAGTAATGAAAGAATTATTGAATTAGACCGAGAATGAAATATTATTAATAAAGATATAAAAGATGCATTACATTTTATTAAAAATATTGCGAATAATGCTTCTCATAATAACAAAAATAAATTTGTTGAAATTAATAAATCAAAAATTGTAATGTGTTTAGATTATATTTACAATATTTTGTATTGATTTTATGATTTAAATAGTAAAAAAGATTTTGTTTCAAACAGATACTATAAGCCAAATGAAAAAGAACCAACAGCTAACATTAAAATAAAACAAACTTTTTCTCACGAACCATATAAAACAATTGTAATAAATGATGATAAAATATTAAATGTTTTATTTGATGAAGGTAAAAAATTTTTTATCCCTATATATCAAAGAAATTTTTCTTGAACAAAAAGTGAAATTGATGAATTATTTTTAGATCTTGAAAAAAGAATAATTGATCAAAAAAATCATTTTTTTGGTCTTGTTACATTAAGCAATACAAATAATTTTAAAAAAATAGGTAGCAAAAAAATAAATTTATTAAAAATAGTTGATGGCCAACAAAGATTTACAACAATTGCATTGTTTGTAAAAGCACTATATATTCACTATTTAAGAGCATTAAAAAATAACATTATTAAAATCGATAGTAAATTAGCAAAATTTATTAATAATAAAAATTTGCCAATTGATCGCTTTGATGATGAAATTTCAATTAAAATTTTTGAGTTAATTTGAAAAAATGAAAAATTTTCTAAATTTGAAGAGAATGAATTTAAAAACAATAATTTATTTGAAATTTATAAATACTTGTTTAAAAAAATAGCCGATTTTAAAAAAGTAAAAAATGAATATGAAACAGTAATTGGAAATTTAGATAAATTATATTGAGCTTTAAAAAAATTAGTAATTGGAATAAATTGAACAAAAGACTATGATGAATTTGAACTTTTTGAATCAATAAATTCAAAGGGAGTTCCTCTTACCAATTTTAATATTTTTAAAAATTATATTATTTCACTTGCTTCTAATAAGGATTATGAATATGAAAATGAAGTAGGAGAAATTGGTTTAATTTTTAATGATCAATCAAGAGAAATTTCAGAATTATTTGATAAATATATTATCAATAAAATAAATAATTGATTAAAGAAAAATAGTACTAAAGATTTTGAAAAAATAACAAATAGTTTTTTTAATTCATACATAAATTTTTATAGCAATAATAAGCCAAATGAAAAAAGATTATTTTCTCAATTTAAAAGTATTTTTGTTGAGCAATTAAAGCAAAAATTTGGCAAAATTGATAATTTTTCATTTAAAGAATTTGAAAAAATATTAGTTGATTTATCAGTTTTTTTAAATATCTATTTATTTTTGAATGTAGGAACTTATTCAATTTGAAAACAAAGTCCTGCATTATCTGAATTTTATAAATATTTTCATACATTAGCAGGAACAAGTTTTATAAATATTTTAGTTCCTTATTTAATTTCAGAAGAAAATGTAGTATTTACAGAAAATGGTTCAATTGTCAGAATTAAAAACCCAAAAGAATTTCAAGAAATTTTAAAATTTCTTGAAATTTGGAGAATAAGATTAGGGGTTGTAAATTCAAAATTAAATTACGCAGTTAAAATTTTTCCATTTTCTAAAAAATTTAACCAAATATTAGATAAAAACAAGGGAAATGGAATTTTAAATAATAGTTTTCTTGATTTATTAAAATCAACGATTGCAGATGAAGACAATTTTTTAAAATTTCCTGATGATAAAAAATTTTATAATACTCTTGCAAATGAACCTATTTATAATCAACAAATTTTGAAAGATGTAATTTTAAAAATTGTTCAAAGTGAGGATAAATTTATTAATGAAACTAATTATAGTAAATATGAAATGTATCCTATAATTGAAAAAGATCTTAAAAAAAGAAGCGAAAAATGAAATAATTTTTTACAAGGTTTTGATAATTTAAAAGAAGAATCTTATTTTAAATTAGGAAATTATTTTTCTCATAAAAATAATAAAGAAATAAAAAAAAATGAAAAAGAAGATTTTAATAATTTGCTTTTAAATATTCAAGAAGATAATATTACAATAAATAAAAATGGATTTTTTGAAATATTATCAATATCAAATTTAAATTCTTATTATGGAAAAGATATTAATGAATATTTTCTTGCAAGATCAAAATATTTAGCGCAAAAAGCTTTAGAAATATTTAATATAAATTAAATAAATCTTAAATTATATATAATTTAAAAAATTAAATTTTAAGGGAAATAATTGATAAAAGCAAAAAAGAATTTAGGACAAAATTTCTTAGTTGATAAAAATAAAATAAATGAGATTTATAATTCACTTCCTGATTTGAGTGATAATTTTGTGATTGAAATCGGTCCAGGAACAGGTAATTTTACAGAAAAATTAATATTAAAAGCTCGAAAAATTATTGCAATTGAAATAGATCAAGATATGATTAATTTATTAAAAAATAATGAAAAATTAAATAATGAAAAATTAATTTTAATTCATGATGATATCTTAAAAATAAATTTAAATGATTTTATTTTACAAGAAGAAAATATTTACTTAATTGCTAATTTACCTTATTATATTTCAACTAAAATTATTTTTAAAATGTTTCAATATAAGCAAATTATAATTTTTGCAATTATGCTACAAAAGGAATTGGTTAATCGAATTTTTGCAAAAATAAATACAAGAGAATATGGAAGATTAACAGTTGCAATTGGAAGTTTATTTTCACTAAATAAAAGAATAAATGTCCCAAGAGAATGTTTTAATCCGATTCCTAAGGTTGATTCTGGTTTTATAATTTTAAAAAGAATAGAAATTGATTTTAACTATAATTTATATCTTAAATTTATTAAAGAATGTTTTGCAACAAAAAGAAAAACATTATTAAATTCTTTAAAAGTAAGTGAAAGTCCTTATCTTGAATTTGTTAAACTATATTTAATAAAGAATAATTTAAAATTAAATATAAGAGCAGAACAAATATCAATTCAAAGTTATTTAAAAATTTGGAAAGAAATTGAAAAATATGCAAAATAAAAAATTAAGTAATGCAATAATATTTGGTTTATCTACTTCAAAAGAGATTGCAAAAGAAGTTTCAATAAAAACAAATATAAAATTGGGCGATTCAGAGATAAAACATTTTAAAGATGGGGAGATTTATTTTGAATTGGAGACTTCAGTTCGAAATAAAAGAACTTTTGTAATTCAATCTACATCTTCTCCTGTAAATGAAAATTTGATGGAATTATTAATTTTTATAGATACTTTAAGAAGATCTTCTGCAAAAGAGATAAATTTAATAATTCCTTATTATGGTTATGCAAGACAAGACCGAAAAAATAATGGAAGACAACCTATAACAGCCGCTTTAGTTGCAAGATTACTAGAAGAAGCTGGTGCTAATAGAGTAATTTCATTTGATTTGCATGCACCACAAATTCAAGGTTTTTTTAGAATTCCAGTTGATGATTTAAGAGCATATGGATTATTAGCAAGGGCGATTAAAAAAGAGAATATTAAAGATTTAATTATAATCTCTCCAGATCATGGAGGAGTTAGTAGAGCTAGAAGTCTTGCTAAAATTCTTGATACTGAAATAGCTATAATTGATAAAAGAAGAATTAAAGCAAACGAAGTCGTTATAAGTAATTTAATCGGTAATGTAGAAAATAAAAATTGTGTTATCGTTGATGATATTATTGATACAGGCGGGACAATTGTTGAAGGGATTAAAATTTTAAAAGAAAATAAAGCAAAAGATATTTATGTTGTAACTACACATGGTTTATTTTCTACTTCAAAAGATGAAGATTATGATCTTGTATGAAAAAAAATCCAAAAAGCGGGAGCAAAAATGATTATTACTACAAATTCTGTTAATAATTATTCTAAAAATAGTTTTGTAAAAGTTGTAAATTTATCTACTGCAATTGCTGATGTAATTTTAAAACATATTAATGATCAATCAATAATTGATCATTTTATCAAAAAATATAATACTACTATTTAATATGAAATTAATTGTTGGATTAGGAAATCCTGGGACAAACTATAATAATACCAGACATAATTTAGGATTTATGATTGTTGACTATTTTCTTAAAAAACATAATTTGATTTTAGATAAATTTAAATTTTCTGGATACTATACAATTGTAAATTCTGAAAAAGAAAAATATGTAATTGCAAAACCACATACTTATATGAATTTATCAGGGGAATTTATTGCTAAAATTTCTTCTTATTTTAAAATAGATGTTAAAGATATATTAATTATTTCTGATGATAAAGATCAAAATATAGGTGAATTTAAATTAAAAAATAGTGGATCTGCAGGTGGGCACAACGGATTAAAAAGTATAATTTTAAATTTGAATTCATCTGATTTTAATCGTTTTAAAATCGGAATAGGACCTTTTAGAAAAGAATACAATCTTGTTAATTATGTATTGAATTCTTTTTCAAAAGCAGAATTAGAAATTTTAAAAAATAATTTTTATTTATATTTCAATATAATTGAAGATTATCTTAAATTTGATTTTAAGGAATTGCAGCAAAAATACAATGGTAAAAATTTTAAAAAATAATTATATTATGGTTGCTGTTTCAGGAGGGCCTGATTCAATTTTTTTAATTACAAAATTATTAAAAAAATATCAAAAAATTATTGTTGCTCATGTTAATTATCATTTTAGAAAAGAATCAAATCAAGAGGAGGAATTTGTTAAATTGTTTTGTCAAAAAAATAATTTAATTTTTGAATCATTATCAGTAAACCAAGAAATTAAAGATAAATATTTAAAAATTAATAAAAATCAAGAAGCATTTGCAAGATTAATTAGATATGATTTTTTTAAAGAAATTGCAAATAAATATCATACTAATTATTTATTTTTAGGTCACCATAAAGATGATTTTTTAGAAACAGCAATTATGCAAGAAAAAAGATCAAATAAATATTTATTTTATGGAATTTTAAAAAAATCAACTTATCAAAATTTAATTTTAATTAGACCTCTTATAGATAGATATTGAAAAGAAGAAATTATTGAAAAATTAAATAAAAATTTAATTGACTATAAAATTGATAAATCAAATTTTAGTGATAAATATTTAAGAAATCAAATTAGAAAGGATTTATTTTTACTTTCCTTAAAAGAAAAAGAAAAAATATTTAAATATTATCAAAATTTAAATAAAGCAAATGAATTTAAAAGAAGAAAAATTGAAAAAATATTTAAAAATTGAAAAATAAAAGATTTTGAAATTATATTTTTTAATAATCAAAATACTAATATTAAAGAAGCTTTAATATATAAATATCTTTCAACTGAATTTATAGATCAAAATATTTCAATTAATAAAAATAAACTTGATGCGATAATTAATTTTATAAATAATAATCGTGGAGATAAAAATTATCGAATAAAGAATAATATTTTTATTAAAATTAAGAATAAAAATTTAATAATTTTTGATAATGATTTGATAATTAAGAGTTAATATAATATAATTTTAATTATTTATTTTTTGATAAATATTAATAATTAACTAGTAAATGGCAACAGAAAATAATTACTTAACAAAAAAAATTAAAACAGAAAAAGAAATTGAACTAGCAATTTCAAATTTAGCAAACAAGTTAAATATTGAATTTAAAAACAAAACGGTTGTTTTTCTTATTATTATGAAGGGCGGAATTTATCTAGGATTAGATCTTGCAAAAAAATGTAAATTTGATTTAATGTTTGATTTTGTTTTTTCTAGTTCTTATTATTTAAATAAAAAATTAAATAAACCAAAAATTTATTATAAAAAGACAATTTCACTATTAAATCAAGAAGTTATTATAATTGATGATTTAATAGATAGCGGAGAGACAATTAAAAAAATTATTAAAAAAATTAGAAACGAAAAACCAAATTCAATTTCCATTGCTGCTTTATATAATAAAAAAGATAGTACTTTTTTACCTTTAATTAAAAAGTATTTATGTTTTTCAGAAAAACCACCTGGATTTCTTTTGGGATATGGTTTAGATTATGATGAGAAATACAGAAATTTAAATTATCTTGGTATAATTAAATCTAATGATACAAAGGAATAAAATGCTTACAAACGATTTAAGTACAATTAAGAACGATTTATTATCATTAAGAGGCGAAGATCCAAATTCTAAAAATAACTCTAATTCAACTAATGAGAAAAGTAATAAAGATCCAAAAAATAATTCAAAAAACGATTCTAATTCAAAAAACAGTACTGAAAATAAATCTAGTCAAGATAAGGATTTAAATAAAAATCCTAATCCTACTCCTAATTCTAATCCCGCTCCTAATCCTAATATTAATCCGCCAACAGGAAAAAGTCCTGTTGGTAATCCTCCTAAAAAAAAGAAAAGATCATCATTATCAACAATTTTATGATTGCTTTTCTTTTTCTTCTTAATTTTAATTTTATTTGCTTTAATTTTTAATGTAAATTATACTTATCTTACTCCTGATGATTTATCAACTTTAATTAATGCACTTCCAGCAGGAACATCAGTTGATATTAATGGAATAATTTTACAAAATTCTGATCAACTTGTCCAAGTTACTGTTGTAATTGATAGTCCTAGTGGATATGATTATTATTATACTTATCTTACAGATGTCACCGCATGAAATGATTGAATAAATGGTTTAAATCTTGTTTTATTAGATTCTGATTATTCAATTGCTGTACAAACAACATCGGTATTTTGAAGTTTAATAGCCTTTTTCATTCCAATCATTATAATTATTGGTATTACTGTTTGAATATTTAAAAAAATTATTCAAAGTCAATCAAATATAGGGAAAGCATCTAAAAAAACATTGATTCCACAAATTTCAAATGTTAGATTTTCAGATGTACAAGGATATCAAGAAATTAAACAAGAATTAAGTGAAATTGTTGATTTCTTAAAACAACCTGAAAAATATTCTAAATTTGGTGCAAGAACACCAAAAGGAGTTATGCTTTCTGGTCCTCCTGGTACAGGGAAAACTTTATTTGCAAAAGCAATAGCAGGAGAAGCAACTATTCCTTTTTATTCAATTTCTGGTTCAGATTTTGTTGAAATGTTTGTCGGTGTTGGAGCTTCTAGAGTTAGATCATTATTTGAACAAGCAAAAAAAACATCTCCATCACTTATTTTTATTGATGAATTAGATGCTGTTGGTCGTAGAAGAGGTGCTGGTCCTGGTGGTAATGATGAACGCGAACAAACATTAAATCAATTACTTGTTGAAATGGATGGATTTTCATCAAATTCAGGAATTATTGTAATAGCTGCAACTAATAGACCTGATGTTTTAGATCCTGCACTTAAACGTCCTGGAAGATTTGATAGATTAATTGATATTCGTTTACCTGATATAAAAGAAAGAGAAGCGATTTTAAGATTGCATGCTTCTAAAGGAAATAAAAAATTTGCAAAGGATGTAAAATGAATTAATATTTCAATGCGTACTCCAGGTTTTTCCGGAGCAGAACTTGAAAACGTTATTAATGAAGCAGCAATTTTGGCTGTAAGAGAAAAATTAAATGAAATTGCATTAGATACACTTGATGAAGCGATTGATCGTGTTATCGGTGGTCCTGCTAAAGTTAATAATGCAATGTCACAAGAAGAAAAAATTCTTATTTCTCATCATGAAGCCGGTCATGCTTTAATTGGTCTTATTTTAAAAGATGCTGAAAGAGTACAAAAAATTTCAATTGTTCCAAGGGGATCTGCTGGTGGTTATGTTTTAATGACTCCTAAAAAAGAAAAAATTATTCAAACAAAAGCAGAACTTAATGCAAAAATTACTTCTTATCTTGGTGGTCGTGTTTCAGAAGAAATCTTCTTCGGAAAAGATGAAATTACAACAGGCGCTTATTCTGATATTCAAGAGGCGACAAAAATTGCGCGTAAAATGATTATGGAATTTGGAATGTCTGAAAATCTTGGAGCAATTCAATGAAATGCTCAAGAAATTAATTCTTATGGAATATCTGAAAAAAATCCTGTAAGTGATAAAGTTTCAGAATTAATTGATAAAGAAATCCAAGATTTAATTGATAAATCTTATAAAAAAGCTTATAAAATTATTTTTGAAAATAAAGATATGATTAAACTTTTTGCAAAAGCTTTAATGATTAAAGAGATTTTAAATAGAGAAGATATTGATTATATTTATAAAAATAAAAAATTAACTGATGAAATTATTGATCTTGAAAAAAAAGAAAATACAGATCTAAAGAAAAATAATAATAAATAATTTATTTATTAAATTAAAGGGAGAAAATAAAGTAATATTGTGGAAATCTTACTTTTAATAATAAAAATATTAGTCTATATTTTTGCAATAATAGGGGTATTAATTTTACTTTATTTTATCTTCAATTTTTTTAGATCAAAGCAAGTGAATAAATCTGTTACAAAAGATGTATTTAAAGGTAAACTTTCTATTTTTATTCTACTTTTATTTTATTTTTCTTCCTTTGCATTAATTGGTGGACTTACAACATATAATGACAAAGAAAAAGATGCAGCAAATAGATTAGTAGTAACAGATAGAAATATCGGACAAGCTTATTTGATTCCTGGTAATATATCATTACAAAATTATGATGAATATAGTGGCGAAATAGAAGAATTAAATAAAAATAATGATTGAAAAAATTTATATTATTTTTTCTTTGAAACCGAAGATAATACAAATGACACCTTTTATGAAGATTTTATTTTTCCTATAATAAATGATGAGCAAAATTATGAATATTTATTTAATGATGTTATATTTAATGAATATGTAAAAGTTTACTATTATTATTGATATTTAGATTATCCTGATGAAGATTTTGAAAACTTACAAGCAGAAGCTGATCAATTTTGAGAAACTTCTTATGTTGGATCTAGTTTTTTTGGTAATATTGAAAATATTATTGGAATTTATTTCTTTTATAAAAATATAATTAATCCATATTATAATGGAGAAAATAATGAAGATCATGGCGATATTTATAATCTCTATGGTCAAGTTGATTATGATATTCAATTGCAATATGTTTATTCTCCTCCTTTTTCAAATAATGATAATGAAGATGGTACTTCTCCTTCATATTTATTTTTAGGATTTAATGGATTGAATAATAGTTATAGTAGTCATTTAAGATCAAAAGATGGTCAATATTCGAAAAAAATGGATGTTCCGATTATAAATGAAAATTTTACAAATCTTTCTAATCAAGATTTACTAAATAATGTTTTTGCAGCTGATTATAATGAAACTTTAAATGATCAAGTAATTTATGGTGATGGAACAAATCAAAATCCTTATAAGGTTTTAATGATAGATACATATTATCAAGCAAATAAAGATTTTTTTCAAGAAAATAATAATGTTTTTACAATTGGACCTTATTATTTTGAAGTTGTAGCTACTGGATGATTTCCAAATGTTTCTTATCCAATTCATAATGTAAATAATATTTTAACCGATGTTAATAATGAACAGACAATGATGCTTAATAATTATGCATTAGCAAATATTGCAAGAGGAAATCAAGATTTTGTTATTTATTATGGATTTGAAAATTTATATAAAAAAATTGATTCTTATGAAGATATTATTAGTGGACCTATTTCTGAAGATATTCAAGATCAAGCTAATTATCTTGTTTGATATACAGAAAGAAGTTATCAAAATAATTTTTTTCAAAATGATCGATATTATAATTATTCTGAAAATAATGATATTACAATTAGTTCAAATGGTATTGTAGAAGCAAGAGCAAATTCATTATTATTAGAAATACAAGCCGAAAAATCATTTATTTCTGTTTTTAGATTTATATTTCTCATAGTTATAATAATAACTTTAGTGTTGCTTATTCAAAAAAGAATAAGTGATAGTAGTAAGAATCTTGGGACATTAAAAGCGCTTGGAATGAGTAATATTAGGATTTCCTCTTCTTATATAATTTATCCAATAATTATTACAACAATTGGTGCCTTTATCGCTCTTTTATTAGCTATTCCTGTTAGTCTTTATTTTATTGGTATTCTTACAGAACATTTTGCCGTTCCAATTTCCACCGCGGCTACTTTTAGTCTTAATTCTTTTTTGATTGTATATATTTCCCCATTACTTATCACCTGTGGAATATCATTTTTAATTTCATATTATGTTCTTCGAAAACCGACGCTTAAATTACTACAAGGATCTTATAAAAATAAACCTGGTTTTGTTGTGATTTATTTAGGAAAATTAATTCCTAATTCTTTTTCATTTTCTACAAGTTATAAAATAAAAAGTTTATTTAGATCAACTGGAAAATCCTTTATTTTATTTTTTGCAATGATTTTTTCAACTCTATTGGTGGCTTTATCTTTTTCGGGATCAACAATGGTTTCAAGCATAATTAGTGGTGCAGAAAATGAATTAAATTATCAATCTTTTTCTCCGTTAAATTCAAATTTAAATTATCTTTCTTCTGATTATCAAGATGATTCAATTGATTGATATCAAAATATTGATAATAATTTATTTGATTTTGATTTTGAATATTCAGCAATAAATTGAGATTTTTCTTCAGTAACTGCGATAACAGATGAAGGAAAATATCAACAGATGGGAGAAGTCATTTTAAATAGTCCCTATATTTTTGATTATGATTCAATAAATGATCAATATGATATTTCATATCTGTCAGCAGAATCTTTATTGAATTATTTTAATTTTTTAGCAAATAATTCTGAGGTTTTATCTTATTCTGATCAAAATTTTACAGGTTCGAGTATTAATAATTCTGATCTGCTGGTTATATCTTTTTATTTTTGAGAGTATTCATACTTAAATTATCTTGTCTATGCAAATGATCAAGCAATCCCTATCAATCAATTTATTAGTGAAACAATTTCAACTTATGATCCAAATCTTGGTTTAATTTCACTTCAAGTATTATTTCCTAATGATTCAAGTGGAAAGATTTATCAAGATATTTATATTGATATAAATTTTGGTAATTATTTTTATAATTCTGATCAACAAGCATTGGCTTTTTCGGATACAATTGAATTTGAATCATCTGATAAAGATAAAAAAGAACAATTTGCAATATTATCATTAAATGATATTGATCAAATCAATGATAATATGTATAAAAATATCGCAAATTTAGATAAAGCTATTGATAATTTTAATAATTATGAATCAACAATAGATCAAAATGGTAATTATTATCTTCCAATAATTTTATCAGATTATTATTATAAGGAAATTAAAAATATTGCAAATTACGAAGGGAAAGATCAAAACGGATATGAGATATATGATGGAACAATAGAATATAAAGATCAAAACGGAATTCATAAAAATAAAGAAGTGAATTTTGTTATTGTTGGAACTTATTCTTCTTATGTATCAAATTCAATTTATACAACAAGAGATGCAATTTCTATTTCAGTAGATGATCAATTATCATATATTCCACATTATATTTATTCGCAAAATTTTTATCGTCAAGTTTATTCGTTTGCAATTTCTGATTCTTTAATTCAACAAATACTTATTAATGGAGGTGATTACAGTATTTCAATTGAAGAAATTTTAAATAATAATTATTTATTAATTGAACAATTTTCGGTTGATAATGATATTGTATTTGATCAAATAGATTCTGCTTATAGTTTAATTAGCGGATTATTAATAATAATTTGTGTATTTGCTTTAATTGTTGCTTTTGTTTTAATTTCAATTACAATTAAAGTTGTCGCTGATAATAGTTTAAATGAAGTCTCAATGCTTAAAGTATTTGGATATACAAATTGAAAAGCAACTTCTCTTGTGATGACTTCTTATATTATTATTCTTATTCTTTCTTTTGTTCTCTCAATTTCTTTAATTTTTGTTTTTCTTGCAGGACTCAGTGCTCTTCTGACAAATTTAACTGGCACAACTTATAAATTTATACTTACAGGATTACAACTTTGAATTTTAATTGCAATTATACTTGGTTTAATTATTATTTTATTAATATTTGTATATGTTACTTTTGCAAAAGCAAATCCTCTTGATGCTATTAAAGAAACTGAGGAGTAGTAGGAAATGATGATGAAAAAAAATCCAAAATTAAATAATGATGATGAAAAAAATATCAACAAAGAAGATTTAAAGAAATTAAAAAATCTTGCAAAAGATCGAATAAAAAAAGAAAAAAAAGAGTATAAAGAAAAGATAGCAAATGCAATTAATCATGAACAAAAGGGAAAAATAAAAAAAGAAGCAAAGAATTTATTTAAAAAAGGCATTTTACCAGAGAATAGTTTTAACAAAAAATATATTGTTGAATTAAAAGATGTTGAAAAATATTATTTTATGTCTAAAAGTAATTATGAACATATTTTAAGAAAAATTAATCTTAAAATAAAAGAGGGAGAAGTCGTAATTATTTTAGGAATGAGTGGTTCGGGAAAAACAACACTATTGAATATAATTTCTGGACTTACAGATTTTAATAAGGGAAGTGTCCGCGTTTTAGATCATGATCTTTTTTATTTAAGCGAAAATAAAAAAACAAAATTTCGAGCAAATCACGTTTCTTTTGTTTTTCAGTCATATAATTTAATTCAATCATTAACAGTAAGCGAAAATATTAAAATAGGTGAAAATTTAAGATCTAAATCAAAAGAAAAAATAGATGTAGATCAAATCTTAGCTTCTTTAGATCTTTCAGATCAAAAAAATAAATATCCTTTTCAATTATCGGGAGGACAACAACAGAGAGTTTCAATTGGAAGAGCTCTTGCAAAAAATCCAACAATTCTATTTGCAGATGAACCGACCGGGGCATTAGACGAAGAGAAAGGAAAAGATGCGATGAGAATGATTTTAAATATAAATAAAATTTTTAAAACAACTTTAATTATTGTTACTCACAATCCTAATTTTGCAAATATCGGTGATCATGTTATTAGAATTAAAGATGGTCAAATAATTGAAGATGTTTATAACAAAAAAAGAGTTTCTGTAAGTGATGTGAAATGAACATAAATTTATTTTAGGATTTAATTTTAAGATATACTTATATTTAAGAATATAAGTGAATAGTTAAAGTCAAAAAACATAATATGGAACAGAGAACATTTCAAGAACAAGAATCAATAAGAAGAGATAAATTAGCAAAACTAATTAAATTAGGAATTTATCCTCCTATAAAACTTTATAGACAAAATTTTAATTTAATTAGTTTGAAAAATAATTATAAATCTTTATCAAAAGAAGAAATATTAAAAAAAAATAGAACTAACTTAAAATTAACGGGAAGAGTTATGATGATAAGAGATCAAGGGAAAGCTCTTTTTATTTTAGTGAGAAAACAAGAAGGAGAAATGCAAGTTTATTTAAGAAAAGATAATTTAAAAGATCAAGATTTTCAAGCAGCAAAATTATTAGATATTGGTGATATCATTTTTACAAATGGTACTTTATTTAAAACTAATACAAATGAATTAACAATTAAAGCAAATAAATTTTTAATTTTAACAAAGGGTTTAAGACCTCTTCCAGAAAAGTATCATGGTTTAAAAAATATTGAAGATCGTTATAGAAAAAGATATATTGATCTTATTGTTAACAACGAAGTAAAAGATATATTTATTATTCGTACTAAAATAATGAATGAGATTAGAAAAGTTTTAAATAGAAAAGGATATTTGGAAGTTGAAACACCGATTTTGCAACCTCTTATTACTGGAGCCGCTGCAAAACCATTTAAAACTTTTCATAATTCATTAAAACAAGAATTTAATCTGCGAATTGCAACTGAATTACCTCTTAAAAGATTATTGGTAGGTGGATATGATAAAGTTTATGAAATTGGAAGAATATTTCGAAATGAAGGTATTTCTATTAAGCATAATCCTGAATTTACATCTCTTGAACTTTATGAATCATATAGTAATCTTGAAAGAATGATTGATATTACAGAAAATATTATTGTTAATTTAAATAATAAATTGAATAATGGAAAAAATTTAGTTTATCAAGAAAATAATATAAATTTCAATAAACCATTTAGAAAAATCAAAATGATTGATTTAATAAATGAAGTTGTAAAAGTTGATTTTAGAAAGATAAAAACTTTTTCAGAGGCAAAAGAGATTGCAAAAAAAAGCAATATTGAATTAAAAAGTCATCATATTTCAATTGGACACATTATTAATGAATTTTTTGAACAAAAATGTGAACAAATTTTAATTCAACCAACTTTTGTTTTGGATTACCCAGTTGAAGTTTCACCTCTTGCAAAAAGAATTGAAAATAATATAAATTTTACTTATCGATTTGAATTATTTATTCATGGAAGAGAATATGCAAATGCTTTTTCAGAATTGAATGATCCAGATGATCAATATAGTCGTTTTTTAGGGCAATTAGAAGAAGCCAAAAAAGGAAATGATGAAACAAACGAAATGGATTTAGATTATATAGAAGCATTAGAATACGGAATGCCTCCTGCTGGCGGGATGGGTCTTGGAATTGATCGAATTGTGATGTTATTTACAAACCAAAAATCAATTCGTGATGTTTTATTATTTCCTCATCAAAGAAATAAATAATAATTTTAAGGTTAAAATTCTAAATGAAAAAAATAAAAATTAATTACATAAATCAATTTTCAGAATTAGAAATACAGCGTTTAATAAATTTTTGTGAAATGAAAATCATTGATTTGATTTATGATCGTTTTGATTTTCATTATGTTCGCAAACCTCTTTTTTCTGTTGATAAAATAGTAGATGAAATAAGTGAAATTAATTATTCGCGCACAATCACTTTTGATACGATTAATGATTATCAAATTTATAATATTTATAATTCATTTGATTTTTGATTTGTAAAAAAAATAACAAAATTAAATTTAGAAAATAATCATGGAATTTTTACAAAATTAAATTATATTGTAAGAGATCTTAAAATAGATAGTAATAATAGTTTGGAAAGAAATATTCTTTTTTTTGAGATAAGATCAGATAATATAACTGATGTTTTTCAAAAAATGGAAACTCTTGGAAGAAAGATTTATCAATTAATTTATGATCTTTTCTTTGAGATGCATTTATTCAATCCAAAAGTAAAAATTAATATTCCAAAGATTAATAAACTCACTTTTTTTAATCAAATTACTTTTAAAAAGCAAACACAAGATTATCAATCTTTTATTAATCAAATTGCTTTAAAATATGGTGTTGTAAGTGTTCTCGAGGAGTTAAATGAAAAAGAAGATGAGGATTTTTTAAATAGTAAAGATAAAATTACTTTTTATTATTTTTCAAAATATTTAAGAGAAAATTTAAAATTTATTGAAATATTTAAAAGAAAAGAAAAAGAAGAAATATTGCAAGAAGTTAAAAAAATTATTTCTAATAAAATTGAATTGGATTATTTAAGTGAACAAATTGAGGATTTTAAATATAAAACAATTAACATTAAAATTAATTTAGATTATTTAATTTTAATGGCTTTAGATATTGCTTCAGTTTTTGAAATTCAAGCAAATAGTAACAATAGAAAAGTAGAAGAATTTATTGAAAAATCAAAGATAAATACGCTTTTTTAATTTAAAGATAATCTAGATAGATTATTTCTCTTTACTTGCTAATAATAATATGTTAAAATTAATTTGGATTTATCAAACCTTGTTTATAAATGAAAAGATTATAAACTTTTATCCAAAAGGAAAAAATTAAGAAGATATGAAATATGAAATTTTAATCATGATGTTTCCTAATTTAACAGATAAAAAACGTCAAGATCTAATTTTAAAAATAGAAAAAATATTAAACGCAAAAATTATTAAAAAAGAAGATTGAGGCTTGAGAAAATTAGCTTATAAGATTAAGCATCAAGATCAATCTTATTATTTACTTTATTATTTAGAAACAGATATCAATGATTTAAATCAATTTAAAAAAATGGTTTCAATTAATAAAGAAATTATGAGAATTTTTATTTTAAAACATGAAAAAAAATGACCTTTTGAAATGAGAACTTCAAAAGATCTTAAATTTCCTGAAAGAAAACAAATTCGCAGAGATAATAAAAATGGTCAAACTAATTTGGAAAAAAGACCAATAAAAGAAAGTTATAAATAATGTTAAATAAAGTTATCCTAATTGGACGAATAACAAATGATATTGAACTTAGACAAACAAACGAAGGGACACCGTTAGTTTATTTTACGTTAGCTGTAAATAGAAGAGTTCGCAACAACAACAATAATAATAATCAACAGCAAACAGATTTTGTTGATTGTAAAGCATGAAGAAACCTTGCAGAAACAATGAGCAATTATTTGAAAAAAGGTTCTTTAATTGCTGTAGAAGGAAGATTAGAAGTTTTTAATTCTCAATCCGATAACGGGCAATATAATCGTAGAGTATCGGTTGTTGTTGATCAATTTAGTTTCTTAGAATCTAAAGGGGCAAGAACATTAGAATTAGAAGCAAATGATTATAAAGAATCAACTTCAGAATATAAAAATAAATCAAATTCAAATAAAAATTCAAAAGATAATAGCAAAAAAATAAATTTTGCATCAGAAAGTAATTTTAAAGAAAATGATGATTTTGATGAAATTAATTTTGATGAAATTAATTTCTAGATAAAGAGAGGAAAAAATGCCAAGAACAGCAAAAGGTCGTAGAAAACCTATAAAAAAACAGTATAAAATAATTCGTAAAAAATGTTTATTTACTCAACAAAATATCGAATATATTGATTACAAAGATGTTGATATATTAAGAAAATTTATTTCTTCTACAAATGGCAAAATTTTACCAAGAAGAATTACAGGTACCTCTGCAAAATATCAAAGAAAATTAGCAAAAGCAATTAAACAATCTCGTGAAGTTGGTTTGTTACCATTTGTTGCTAAATAATAGCAAATAAAATAAAAGGGAATCCTTAATATAATGAAAAAGCAAAAATATTTAAAATGATTAAATATTACTGGTTTGATAGCAATATTAATATTAGTAATAATAATGGCATCTTTACAAGATTATTTAGTTATTTTATTATCGGTTGCTTTTTTAATTTTATTTATTTTTTTCATTATCAATATGATTTATTATTTTAATGTTGGATTTATAAATGAACAGAAAATTAATAAAATAATTCCAGATATTGAAAATCAAATTGAAAAAAATTTTAAGTATGGATATTTAATTTATGATGAAAATGAAAGAATTATTTTTATTAATAATTATCTTTCATTGGTTGGATTTAATCATTTTGTTGGAAAAAAAATAATAGATTTAAAATTAGATGAAGGCAAATTAAAATCAGAATTTTTATTTAATAATAAAAATTATGAAACAATTAAATTAACGCAAAAAAAAATTATTCTTTTCCGCGATATTTCAGAAATTTCAGCTTATCGTCAACAAATAGATAGCAATTGAATTACAGTTTTTTATATTGATAAATATTATGATCAAAAAATTTTAGAAGATGAATTGAAAAGAATTTCAATTGATATTAAAATAAATACCTTTTTAAGAGAATGAATTTCTAAAAATAAAGGTATTTTTAAAATTGAAGGATCAAATGATAAAAATGTTCTTTTAATTTCAAAATGAAAATATTTAAGAGATGATATTTTAAGTGAAAAACTTTTAAATGATCTTATTAAATTAATTAAAGAGGAAAATCAAAAAAATGTTTCTATTTCAATTGGTGTTTCCTATGGTAATTTTGAATTAAATAAATTATCGGATCGTGCAAAAAAAAGTTTAGAACTTTCAAAAACACGAGGGGGTAATCAAATAACAGTTTTTCATAATGATAATCATTTAGAAAATATTGGAGAAAAATCATCAAATATAACAGAACAAAATATTAGAAAACTTACAATTTTTGCAGAATATTTAAATGATAATTTAAACAAATATTTTAATTTCATCATAATTTCTCATGATAATGCAGATATTGATGCCGTCGTATCTGCGATAGGAATCGCAAGATATATAAATAATTTTTCTGTAAAAGCAGAAATTTTAATTTACAATTTTGATAATTCAGCAAGTAAATTATTTATGAATCTTTCTGATAATTTAAAAAAACTTTTTATTGATCCAAGAGAGCTTAAAAATAAATTAAATAATAAAACTGCTATTTTGATCGTCGATGTTTCAAATACTTATTTAATTAAGGAGTGGGGAGATATTAAAAGTAAAGTTTCAAATGAAAACATTTTCTTAATTGATCACCATACAATTAATGAAAAAAGTATTGATTTAGTTGGAAAAAATAGTTATGTCGATATTTCAGCCTCATCGGCTTCTGAAATAATCGCTAATATTTTTAATATTAATTCAAATTTAATAAATTCACTTACAAAAGAAGAGGCAGATCTTTTAATTTCAGGAATATATACTGATTCAAAAAATTTAACAAGAAATGTCGGTCCTACTACTTGTGATGTTTTATCATATCTTACACATTCAGGAGGAGAAATTGATAAAGCAGTTGATATTTCAAGAAATGATCTTGAATATATTAATTTATTAATTGAATTATTTAATTCCGTTCAAAAACCAATTACAACAAATATTTTATTGGGTGTAATTCCACAAGAACAGCTTTTAGATGACATTATTGTCTCTAAATTGGCAGATGAATTAATGAATTATAATAATATTGATGCTTCTTTTGTATTTGCAAGAATTGATAATAATAAATATAAATTATCAGCAAGATCAAATCAAAATATTAATGTACAAAAAATTTGTGAATCACTTGGGGGAGGCGGGCATCATAATATTGCTGCTGTAACTTTTGATTTCAAAATTGATCAATATGATAAAATTTTAAACAAAATAAAAAATATAATTAAAAAAAATGAACGTAAAATTGATAATATTTCAAAATAATAAATAATTTGGTGAGTTGAGTATGAATATGCAGATTGATAATAATATTTATTATAAGAATAATAAAATAAACTCAGAAGAAACAGAAAAAGCAATTTTAGGATTATTAATTTCAAATCCTCCTTTAATTACAAAATGTTCAGGAAAATTAAAAAGTGAACATTTTTATAATATTGATTATCAATTGGTTTATCAAATATTGCTAGATAATTTTGAAAATGCCAATAAAATTGATTCAACAATTCTTATTGATCTTTTAAGCAAAACTAAATCTGGAAAAAATACAAAGTATTGAAAACAGATAATTTTCGAAGTTTTATTTGATAAAGGAATAGAAGCCAATTTATTAGAATATATTCAAAATATTCTTGATAAAAAACAACTTCGTGATTTGGATTCAACTTTAAAAAATTCAATTAATGAAATTGTTAGTAATCAAAATAACCCACAAAAAATAATTGAAAAAATAGAAGGAAGTATTTTTTCTGTTACTAAAGATCGTGATTTAAAAGATTTTTTAAAAATAAATGATTTAGCAGATATTTATTTAGATAAACTTAATAAAATTAAAGAACATGGTTATCAAGAAGGAGTTAGGGTTAAATTAAATTATTTTGATAATATGATAGGCGGATTTAAAAAAGGTGAATTAATTATTTTGGCAGGAAGACCTTCAATGGGAAAAACGGCAGTAGCATTACAATTTATCTTTAATATTTCAAATGAAAAAAATGTTGCTTTATTTTCTCTTGAAATGCCTTCTGAAGCGATCATTCAAAGATTTATTTCAAATGATTCAATGGTTAGTCAAGATGAATTAAGAAGTTATGATAAATTAAATCAAAATAAATTACTAAGGATAGATAATTCGCTTTCAACCTTAAAAAATCGAAAAATTTGAATTGACGATAAGGCTGGAATAAAAATTGGCGAACTTGTTTGAAAAATTAGAAAATTAAATTCTGATGTTGGATTAGATGTTGTATTTATTGATTATTTGCAATTAATTGAATCAGAAAATTTAAGATATGAATCCAGACAAGAATCAATTTCAAATATTTCTCGTACAATCAAAAGTTTAGCAAGAGAATTAAGTATTCCAATAATTGCTCTTTCTCAACTTTCAAGAAAAGTTGAATCAAGAGAAGAAAAAAGACCGATGATGTCTGATCTTAGAGAATCAGGAGCTATTGAGCAAGATGCAGATGTAGTTTTGCTTTTATACAGACCAAAGTATTATAATAATAGCGATAACAATTTTAAAGATAATATTGTAGAAGAATTAGAAATAATTATTGCAAAAAATCGTAATGGAAAAACAGGAATTGTTAATTTAGATATTAATATGGAAATTGGAAAAATAACATCATCAAATTAACAAATTAGAAAAGATAGATATGGCATTTGCACTTAAAATAATCCTAGTAATAATCTCATTTATTTTGCTTGTACTTTTATATTTACAATCTGGAAAAGTTAAAAATGTAGGATCTTCAATTATTGGAACAAAAGATGTTGAACTTTTTGAAAATATTAAACATCGTGGAAATGATCGAATTTTACATATTATTACTGTCGTTCTTGTAATTTTATTTGTTGCGATATCCTTTACTTTGCTATTTATTTAACAACAATATGAAAAATGAAATTATACAATTAATAAAAAACAATAATGGGATTAATTTTAAGAATTTAAAATTAAAATTAAATCTTAATAAACCAAATGATGGCTATAAATTAAATCAAATATTACATGAATTAGTAACAGAAAATAAAATCTTTTATCGCAAGAAAACAGAGTTATATTATTTAAAAAATGAAAAAAGCATAATTGGTACTTTTAGAACAACATTTAGAGAATTTGCCTTTGTAGAAGATGAACAAGGTTCTATTTTTATTCCGGCAAAATTTGTTTTAAATGCTTTAGAGGGCGATACAGTAAAAGTTATTTTATTCTCTGATTTTGAAGAAAAGAAAGATGATAAAAGAGCAGGAAAAGTTGTTCGTGTTTTAAAAAGAAATGGCGGAAATATTGTTGGAAGAATTAAGAAAATAAAAAATAATTTAGAATTTATTCCTGATGATATTGATCCAAAATATAAATACAAAATTATTGGAAAAGATAATTTAAAAGAAGGACAAATTTTAATCGTTACTTTTAAAGATTTTTCTGATCAAATTATTTATGTTAATTTAAAAGAAATTTTAGGTGATGAAAAAGACCCATCTTTAGATTATCTTTTAATAAAATATAAAAATAATCTTAAAGATAAATTTTCAAATGATGCAATTTTACAAATCAAAAATAAAGATTTTGCAAAAGAAAATCAAGAAAGAGTTGATTTAACAGATCGTTTAATTGTAACAATAGATGGAGAAGATTCTAAAGATTTAGATGATGCGATTGATTTTAAAATTATAGATGATAATTTATATCATCTTGGTGTTCACATTGCTGATGTTTCTCATTATGTACTAGAAGATACAAAATTAGATTTTGAAGCTTTTGATCGTGGTAATTCTATTTATTTAATTGATAAGGTATTACCTATGTTACCACAGGAATTATCAAATGATCTTTGTTCTTTAAATCCTAATGAAAAAAAATTAACATTAACTTGTGATATGAAAATTAATAAAGAAGGTAAAATAATTGATTTTAAAATTTATCCAAGTATTATTAAATCATCTTATCGATTAACCTATAATGAGGTTGATAAATTATTTAATGAAAAAGGATTTATTTTACGAGATGATAAAAATTTATCTTCAATGCTAACTGAAGCAAAAAAGCTTTCTTATAAATTAAGAAATTATAAATTAAAAAATGGAATGATTGATTATCAATTAAAAGAAATTAAAATAAAACTTGATCAAAATGGTAAACCTATTTCAATATCTGATAAAGTACAGACAGAATCAGAAGCATTAATTGAAGATTTTATGGTTTCAGCTAATCAATCTGTTGCTAAATGATTTGTTTCAAAAAATTTGCCATCAATTTTTAGAGTTCATAAGAAACCTAAAATGGAAAATTTAGAACCTTTTTATAATCTTTTAAGTTTATTTAATTTAAAATTTAATTTTAAGAATTTAGATTCAAAAAACTTTGATTTTTTCTTAAAAGAAAATAAAGATAATGAAAATATTGAAATTATCAAAAAAATAATGATTCAAGCGATGGAGAAAGCGATATATTTAGAAAAAAATGAGGGACATTATGCATTAGGATTAAAATACTATCTTCATTTTACTTCTCCTATTCGAAGATATGCCGATCTTATTGTTCATAGATTATTAAGATCTTTTTTATTCAAAAATCAAAAAATAGAAAATAAAGAAAAATTAGCAGATTTATTAAATAAACTTAGCGAAATAGCAAAGCAATGTTCACTTAAAGAAAAAGAAGCAATGGTAAGTGAAAGAAAATTTGCCGATATCAAAAAAGTCCGTTTTCTTTCTGATAAAATTAATCAAAAAATAGAAGGAACAATTGTTAATTTTTCTAATTTTGGTATTTTTGTTGAACTTGAAAATAATACTCAAGGAATGGTAAGATTGGATAATTTAAAATTAAAAGCAAAATATTATAAATATGATGAAAAGAAATTTTTATTAAAAGTTGATCAAAAAAATTATCAATTAGGAAATAAGGTTTTAGTTAAAATTATTGGATTAGATACAATAAGAGGATTGATTGAATTAGAATTATAATTATAATTTTATTAGTATGAAAATAATCACAAAAAACAAAAGAGCAAAAAGAGATTATATTTTATTAAAAACATATGTTGCTGGAATCTCTCTCTTAGGGGGAGAGGTAAAATCAATTCGAATGGGAAAAGTTGATCTTACTGGTTCTTTTGTTAGTTTTGATCGTAATAATAATTTAGTTGTTTATGGAATTAATATTGAACAATATAAATATCAAACACAGACAAGTTTTGATAGTTTAAGGACTAGACAGTTGCTATTAAATAAAAAGGAAATTAGAAAGATAAATGATAAAATTAAATTGGAAAGATTAACAATTATTCCAACAAAGCTTTTTATAAATGATAATAGTTTGATAAAATTAGAGATAGCGCTTGCAAAAGGGCGTAATAAAAAAGATATGCGTGAATATCTAAAAGAAAAAGATTTTAAAAAAGAAAAAAAAGATTATTATTAATTTATTTTATGGGGGTGCACTGGATTTGACAATTAAGGATGAACTTAAAAGGCAGTGGTATTGCAGACCTTAAGGCAATTTAAAGATAATCGGAAACGATGATTCTGCCGTTGATTTTGCTTTAATGCAAGAACAAAGTTTTCAAAACACAAATTTTGCATTAGCATAATAAATTAACACTTCAACTTTATTTTTTCACTTGGGATTTAGTTGGAGAGGGTACAAGTGAATCATATAAATTTTTATTTAAAGGATGCTAATTCCTTAAATTAGCTAAACTGTAGATTTTTAAGTGTTTTTTTAGTTGGACTCGGGTTCGATTCCCGACACCTCCACCATTTTAAAATGAATTTATCAATAATTGCTTTCATTTTTTTAAATCTTTTATCAGTACTTATTATTTTTGTAATTTATTTTGCGATAAAAGAATATTCAAGAATAAAAAATAATCAATTTTCTCCGGTTGCTTTAATAATAATATTTTTATTTTTGCTACCGATTGTATTTATTTTTGAGTATTTTTTTTCTTATTATAATAATCTTTATTATTTAAGTTTAATTCCAATATTAATAGTATTTTTTTCTTTTTATTTTGATAATAGGTTTTCTTATCTTTTATTTATTATTTTTTTGTTTACATGGTTTTTTAAAGTTGCAAATTTGGAAGAAGGATCAAATTTTAATCCAATTTATATTCTCCCTCTTATTGCTAATTTAGCTTTAGTTTTAATTATTAATTTAAGAGAAATTTCAATTTTCAATAATTTTAAAAATTATTTTTTAACATTAAGTTTGCTCTTTATTTATGTTTTAATTTTATTTCTTTTTTCAATATTTTTCTTTTTTATTCTAGATTCAAATGATTATTTTTCTAATCCTCCACTTGATTTTTTTATTTTATTAATTTCAGAAATTGCTTACTATTATTTTTTATATCTTTTTATTCTTTTTGCAATTTTTGGAGTTGATTCAATTTATAATAATTTTTTCAAACTTGAGACTTTTACTACACAAAATGAAGTTTCATATTTTAAAATAACATTGGCACAGGATTATCTAAAAAGATATATTTTTGAAAATAATTATAAATACGGATTTTTAGTTTTATTTGATATAAATTCTAAATTTTTATTAGAAAATGATGTTAATTTTATTTTAGAACATTTGAGATTTAAAATTCAAGAGAAATATGAAAATGCTTTCTTTTTAAAAATTGATAGTAAATATTACTCTGTATTTTTACCATTTAGGAGAAATGAAGTTAATCTTGAATTAATTCACCAAAATAATCAAAAAAATATTCACACTAATGATTATCTTGGGGATTTTGAAAAAATATTATCAAAAATTAAAATTAATAATAAAAATTTACAAGCAGTTGCTTCAATTTATGGATTGGATTCTTATAATCTTAATAATTTAATTTATGATGCAACTTATCTTTTAAATCCAATTATAAAAAATGATGATAATATCGTAAATGTTTATGATTTTCGTAAAATAAAAGATAGACTTGTTAAAAATAATCAATCTAGATATTTAATTGAAATGATTGAAAATTATGACATAAATTATATTAGGGCAAAAACAAAAGCAAAAATTTATTATCCTATTATTTATATTTTTGATCAAAAAAACAGAAAAATAGAACTTTATAAGTGAATGAAAGAAAGTAAATTTAATCGAAAAGAAGAAATTATAATAGAGAGATATTTTGCAAATCAAATAATTAAAAATTCAAAAAATTACCAGTTTGATAAATTAATTTTAAATTATCCTTTAAGATACTTAGTTAATAACAATCTTGATAAAAAATATTTTATAGAAAATCTTAAAAGTAAAATTGATTTTAATAAAATTATTATAGGTGTTTTTGTAGATGAAAAATTAAAAGAAAATAATAATTTAATTAATTTAAAAGATGATTTTAATAAATTAGGAATTGAATTTGCAATTTTAGATTTAGAAAATCTAAATGACGATTTTTATAATATTTTAAAACCCTCTTGATTTAAATATAAACAAGAATATGATTTTTGAAAAATACTTGAATCAAGAAATAAAATAGATCAAAAAGTTTTTCAAAAATATAAAATAAAGGATAATCTTTTAAATTAATATTATAATATTGTTAATTTAAATAAAGCAATGGAAACTGAATTTTGAGTTTTAGCATCATTAATTGTTGTTTTTACAACAATTCCTTGATTAATTTTTTATTTTCAAAAATCTTCATTTTTACGAAAAAAAATTAAGTATCAGTCAAATGAAGAGGAAAAAATAAATATAATTCAATCAATTGATCTTGCAATTGAGTCTTTAGTCTCTGATAAAAAAGGTGCGACAATTATTCTTGATGATTTTGATGATGTAGAAAAATATGTAGCAGATTTTGAATATCTTGATGCATATGTCTCTTCATCTCTTATTGTTAATATTTTTGAAGGAACTTATACACCACTACATGATGGGGCTTTAATAATAAATAATAATAGAATTAAAAGTGCAGCTGCTTATATTTCGAGATTATCAAGTAAAAAATTACCAAAAAAATTTGGAACAAGACATCGATCAGCATTAGGTTTAAGTGAAGCAACAAATGCAATAATTATTGTTTTATCAGAAGAAACACAAAATATTCATTTTTTTTATCATGGCGATTATGAAAAAATTGAAAGAAAAGAATTTTTTGAAAAAATTTATAAGATTTGAATAGAACAGAAAGAAGTTTAAAAATGACAGCACATAATGAAGCTAAAAAAGAAGAGATAGCAAAAATTGTTTTAATGGCAGGAGATCCTTTAAGAGCAAAAAAATTTGCAATTGAATATTTAAAAAATTATAAATTAGTAAATTCTGTGCGAGGAATGCTTACTTTTACAGGATATATTAATAATATAAAAGTAACTGTCATGGGTCATGGTATGGGAATGGAATCAATCGGTATTTATGCATATGAACTTTATAAGTTTTATGATGTAGATATTATTATTAGATTTGGTTCTTGTGGAAGTTACATTAAAGAGATTAATTTATTTGATTTAATAATTGCTGATCAAGCATATACTGAATCAAACTATGGATTAGGTTTTAATAAAGAAAAAAAAGATACAATAAAAGCCTCTTCTGATCTTATTTTGAAAGCAAAAAAAGCAAGTGAAGAATTAAATTTAATAAAGAAAACAAAAATTGGTAAAATTCATTCATCAATGTGATTTTATACTGAAGGATACGATAAAGGAATTTCAAATTATACAAAAAATGGAGTTATTGCTGTAGAGATGGAATCTTACGCACTTTATTTAATTGCAAAAACATTAAATAAAAAAGCTCTAACAATTCTTACAGTTTCTGATAATCTTATAACAAAACAAGAGACGACAGCATTTGAAAGGCAAGAGGGATTTATTGATATGTTTAAATTATTGGAAAAATTTGTAATTAATTTATCTTAATTTTTTATTATGGAAAATAAAAATTTACTTATCTTAAAAGCGATTAAAAAATATTATAAAGAGGATGATTTTAAAAAAATTAATCAGTTAGTATCTGATATTCATCCTAATTTATTTTATGATTATTTTATCAAACAGGGTGAATGAAAAGAAGAAGATTATATTGTTTTTTTAGAAAATTTAAAAATTGAATATGCAGCAAAGTTATTTGCTAATTTTCAAACAAATTATCAATTGGAATTAATTTCAATTTTATCTGATAAAACTCTTAAAAAAATATTTTCAGAATTTTATATAGATGAAGCTGTTGATTTATTGGAAGAATATCCTTATGAAAAGGCAAGATATATCATTAATCTTTTAGATGAAGATCAAGCAAAAAAAATAACTGATATTTTTAAATATAAAAAGTATCAAATTGGTTTTCATATGGTGCTTGATTTTGTTGCAATTAGTGATAAATTGACAATACATGAAGCTAAAAATGATATTAAAAAGAAAGTTAATAAAAAATCACTAGAGATTATTGGAAATATTTTTGTTGTTGATAAAGAAAATAAATTAATCGGATACATAACTCCTGATCGAATTATTGTAGAAGAAAATGATAAAAAAATAATTGATTTTTTAATGCCTATTGATTTTATTCATCCTACAGATAAAATTAGTAAAGCTGAGAAAATTCTTTCAAAATTTGATGTTCCTTCTGTTCCGGTTGTTGATAAAGATCAAAAAATAGTTGGAGTTATTGAAGCAGAAGATATAATCGAAATGTATGATGAAATTGATAATGCATTTTTTGAAGCTCCAAAAGAAAAATATGCAGGAAAATCATATTTTGATTTTAGTGTTATAGATCTTTTTAAATCAAGAATTGTCTGATTATTAATTTTACTTATTGTCGGTGTTCTTTCTCAAATTGTAATTATGGAATTTCAAGGTGTTTGAGAAAAAAATGGAATTTATGGATCTAGTTCAGAAGCTGCTGCTGTTATTGTAAGTCAAATTATAACGCTTGCTCTATTTACTTCACTTTCTGTTTCTTCTTCGATAAATGATTCTGCTGGTAATAGTGGATCGCAGACATCTGCAACAATCATTAGAGCGATAGCGACTGGTGAAATTGAACAAAAAGATTTTGGGAAAGCTATCTGAAAAGAAACAAAAGTAGCTTTTTATTTAGGACTTGTAATTTCAATTGTCTCTTTTATAAGAGTATTTTTTGTTTGATGAATCGTTGGATCTTTGAGAGATATTCCCGAAGCGGCAACCGAACTTGGTTGAAGCGAGGGAAAAGTTTGATTATGATATTGTATTATTGCTTTAATTTCTTCAGTTACTTTTTTTCTTGCTATTTTAATTGGTAATTTAATCGGAGCAGTTTTACCAATAATTGCTTATAAATTTAATTCTGATGGAACAATTATTGCTGGTCCTTTACAAACAACAGTTGTCGATTTATTTGTGGTTACACTTTATCTCGGTCTGACTACAGCAATATTTGTTCCGCTTTCTCAAAATGGATACTTTGATGTTACCGAAACACTACAAAGTTATAATTTTGAAGCAACTAGTAATTTAAATCAATTCTTCTTTTATCAAATTTAAAAAAAGATAATAATTGTTATAATTGTATTTGAAAAGATTTTATAATGGAGTAGTACTCAAGTCTGGTTAAGAGGCCTCTCTGCTAAAGAGGTAGTCGATAACAATCGTTCGCAGGTTCAAATCCTGTCTACTCCACCATTTTTTATTATTGTTGATAAGATGAATAAGAAAATTATTTTATATAAAGTCAGACCTTATTTTGACTTTTTTGTAGCACTTTTATTACTGATTTTACTTATAATCTCATTTATTTTTTGAGTTTATGTTGGTGCTTTTTTACTTATTCTTTTTTATATTTTTAATTTTTATTATTTATTTGAAATTTTATTTGCTGATTTTAATTATCAAAATAAAAAATTTTGATTTTTTATTTTGATAATCTTTCCTGGTGGAGGATCTTATCTTTATTTTGCCTTTGCAAAAATTTCAATTAAAAAAGCAAAATTAGATAAGAATTTACCGATAATAAAAAATGATTTACAAAATGCTGATATTTTCTTGCTTGCAAGTGAATTTGAAAATTTTGAGATTGGTTCTAATTTATTTTTAATAGATGAAAAAGAACAAGAAATTAATAATTTTATTCAAGAAATAAAAAATGCAAAGAAAGAAATTTGTTTTTTTTTATCTTCATTGGATAATGGATTAATTTGAAAAGTAATAAAAGAAGAATTAAATTTAAAAGTTAAATTAATAAAAGATTTTTCAATTATTTTTATTGTAGATTTTTTTGCATTAGATAAAAATAATAAAAAAATAATAAAAGAAATAAAAGAAATTGAAAATTCTAAAATTCTTTATTTTAATAATTGGAATATTTTTTTAACTTCTGCTTATAAAAATAAAAAAGCAAATTTTAATTTTATAATTATTGATCAAAAAACAACTTATTTTAATGGAATTATCTTAAATGATCAAAAATTTTTATTTACAAAAAATGGATTTGTATTTACAAATGGTTTTAAATTTAAAGACAATTTAACTATCTTTTTTAATCATTTTTTTAATTATCTTATTGCTTTTTCCGATCAAAACTTAAGTGAAAAAAGAGAGAAAGAAATCTCAAATTTAAAAAAATTAGATCATAAAAAAAATTTAACTGAGAATATTCAAATTTTTGTAAATGGATTTTTAGATAAAAAAGATTTTTATTATCAAAAATTTATCGATTCAATCAATAAAGCAAAAACATCAATAAAAATTATTATTTCTAATATTTTGCTTTTAGATGATTTTAAAAATTGCTTATTAGATGCTTTGAGTAGAAATATTTCAATAAAAATTATTATTTCTAATCCAAAAAATAAAGATCTTAAGACAAAATTAAGTTATTTTTATGAACAAGAATTGATCTCTTTAGGAGCAGAAGTTTTCAAATTCGAATATACAAAAATTGTTACAAATTTTTTAATAATTGATGATGATAATATTATTTATTCTTCTTCTGATTTTAGTTATAATCAAATTTTTAATAATTTAAATTTTAATTTGATTATAAATTCAAAAGAATTTGCAATTAAGTCGAACTTGATTTTTAAAGATTTATTAAAAAATTCTTATAGAGAAAAAACAAATTATCTTAAATGATCAATTTTTAAACAGATTTTTTATAAATTAGTTAATTTTATTTCTCCGATTTTATAAAAAATTTTAATTAAAAATTAAATTTATTATATAATTAATTCAATGGTGCGAGTGTAGTATAGCGGCTATTATGTCTGGCTTCCAACCAGAAGATGAGGGTTCGATTCCCTTCACTCGCTCCATTTTTTTTATCAAAAAAAGGATTTATCTTTAATTTTATAGTTATATTTACTAGATTAAAACAAAAAAGATTGATTTCTTTATAAAGGATTATATTGATTTATTAATATGGAAAAATTAAATGGAATTGCTGCTTCAGAAGGAATTGCGGTAGCAAAGATATATAAATTAGAAAAAGAAAAATTAAATGTTAAAAAATTAAGAGTAACAGATTATAAAAGAGAAATAAAAAAATTAAATGATGCTTTAAGTAAAGCTGAAAATCAGATTAATAATTTGAAGATAAAAGCATTAAAAAAACTTGGAGAAGAAAAAGCTTCGATTTTTGATGCTCATTTAGAAATTTTAAAAGATCCTGAATTAAAAGATAAAGTCTTACAAAAAATAAGAGATGAAAAAATAAATTGTTCTTATGCTTTTGAATTTATAATTAATCAATTTAAAGAAATTTTTCAAAATATGGATGATTCTTATATGAAGGAAAGAGCAAGTGATATAGGTGATGTTGGTTATCGTGTTCTTTCGATTCTTGAAGGAAAAAAAATAAAAGATCTAAGTTTAATAAATAAAGAAGTAATAATTTTAGCTAATGATCTTTCTCCTTCTGAAACATCACAATTAGATGCAAAATTTGTAAAAGGTTTTGTTACAGAAATTGGTGGTAAAACTTCTCATTCTGCAATTATGGCCAGAACATTAGAAATTCCTGCCATTGTTGGGATCGGTAATAAGATATCTAAATTAAAAGATGAACAAGAAATTTTAATCGATGGAACAGCAGGAATTTTAATTATTTCTCCTGATCAAAAAACAAAAGATTTTTATAATAATAAAAAAACACAAGAATTAATTACAAAAAAAGAAGAACAAACTTTTAAAGCAAAAGAATCAAAAACAAAAGATAATTGAAAAACCAAAATTGCTGCAAATATAGGATCACCGGATGATTTAGAAGGTTATCATAATTTTGGTGCAGAAGGAATAGGTCTTTTTAGAAGTGAATTTTTATATATGGAAGCACAAAATTGACCGACAGAAGAAGAACAATTTAATGCATATAAAAAGGTTCTTGAAAGCATAAAACCAAATCTTACTGTTATCAGAACTCTTGATATTGGCGGCGATAAAACATTAAAATATTATCAATTTCCTAAAGAAATGAATCCTTTCTTAGGATATCGTGCAATTCGTGTTCAATTAGATCAAAAAGAATTATTAGTAACACAAATAAGAGCATTACTTAGAGCATCTTATTATGGAAATTTAGCGATAAATATTCCAATGATCGCTACGATTGACGAGTTTAAAAAAGTAAAAGAAATTATTATTGATGTTGAAAAAAAATTATTAAAAGAAGGTAAGAAAATTGGTAAATATCAATTGGGAATTATGGTTGAAATTCCTTCTACTGTTATTCTTGCAGAAAAATTTGCAAAATATGTTGATTTTTTTTCAATTGGGACAAATGATTTAATTCAGTATACTTTTGCTGCTGATAGAATGTCAAAATCAGTTTCTTATTTATACCAACCTTTTAATCCAGCGATTTTAGAATCAATTAAAAAAGTTATCGATAGTTCGCATAAATATAATAAATGAACTGCGATATGTGGAGAAATGGCAAATGAAGAAAAATTAGCTCCATTATTTGTTGGAATGGGACTTGATGAATTTTCAATGTCTTCTACATCAATTTTAAAAATTAGAAGAGTTATTGCAAAAGTTGATAAAAAAAATGCTGAAAAATTAGTTGAGAAAGTTTTAAATTTAGAAACATCAGATCAAGTAGAAAATTTATTAACAAATTATTTGAAAAATATTCTAATTTAATAAAATTTTTATAATTAAATTAATTATATATAATGTTATAGTATAACATTATCGGAATTATAACGGAGGAAGAATATGTTTTTTGGAAAAAGAAAACAAATAAATGAAGATGAATTAAAAATTCTTTCACCTTGTGATGGTAAAGTAAAAGATCTTGCAAAAGTAGATGATGCAGTTTTTGCTGAAAAAATGACAGGTGATGGTATTGCTATCATTCCTAAAAATGGCAGAATTTTAGCACCTATTAAAGGTAAAATGAAAGTTGTTTTTGATACAGGTCATGCTTATGGAATTAAAAGTGATTTAGGTCCTGAGGTATTGGTTCATATCGGAATTGACACAGTTGCATTAAATGGTCAAGGGTTTACAAAAAAAATTTCACAAGGAAAATCAGTAAAAGAACAAGCCGAAATTGCTGAAGTTGATCTTAAAGTTATAGGTGAATTAGCAAAAGGATCAGATATTATTGTAATTTTAACGGACGATTCTCTAGAAGGAAAATGAAAATTAGAAATGGTTGCAAAACCAGGACAAGAAATAAAAGCTGGGGATATTTTATTTAAAGCAATAAGAAAAGATAATTAAGGAATTTAATATGGAAATAAATGTTAAAATAATAGATCCAATCGGATTACATGCTCGCCCAGCTTCAATCGTTGTACAGCAAGCAAATAAATTCAAATCAAATATTAAATTAGTTGTTAACGGAAAAGAAGCTAATTTAAAATCAATTATGTCAGTAATGGCTTTAGGTGTAAAGACAAACACTGAAGTTAAAATTGTTATCGAAGGTGATGATGCAAAAGAAGCATTAGAACAAATCAAAAAAACAATGCATGACCACAAATTAATTTAATTTTAAAAATAAAAAAAGAAAGTAATGTATAATTACTTTCTTTTTTCTTAAATAATGTTATTATATAAAAGTAATAAATTTGTTAATTATAAACACAATTATAGTGGAAAAAGAAAGGAAAGAAATGCCTACTATTAATCAATTAGTTCGTAAAGGAAGAGAAAATAAAAATAAAAAAACAAAAACTCCGGCTTTGCAAACAAGAAAAAATACTTTAAAAAATAAAGAAATTCAAAAATCATCTCCTCAGATGAGGGGAGTTGCAATTCGTGTTGCAACAATGACGCCAAAGAAACCTAATTCAGCATTAAGAAAATACGCTAGAGTTCGTCTTTCAAACGGACAAGAAGTAAATGCTTATATTCCCGGAGAAAAACATAATTTACAAGAACACTCTGTTGTCTTAATTAAGGGAGGGAAAGTAAAAGATTTACCAGGAATTCGTTATCGTGTTATTAGAGGGAATTTAGATACATCTGGTGTTGAAAATCGTAAACAAAGCCGTTCTCTTTATGGTGCAAAAAAACCAAAAGATCAGAAAAAATAGGAAAAGGAGAAAAATAATATGTCAAGAAAATCACAAGCCCCTAAACGTGATGTTTTATCAGATCCAATTTACAATTCAAAAAACATTACAAAATTAATTAATAATATAATGCTTGATGGTAAAAAAGCAAAAGCTGAAAAAATTTTGTATAATGCTTTCAAAATTATTGAAAAAGAAACAAAAAAGAAGCCAATTGATATTTTTAATCAAGCATTAGATAATATTATGCCAACTTTAGAATTAAAAGTTAGAAGAATTGGTGGAGCTAACTATCAAATTCCTGTTCCTGTCAATGAAAGAAGAAGAAAAATTTTAGCTTTACGTTGATTAACAAATTATGCTCGCTCGCGTAATGAGAAAACAATGGAAGAAAGATTAGCTCGCGAAATAATTGCTGCTTCAAAAAATGAAGGTGCAACTATTAAGAAAAAACAAGATACACATAAAATGGCCGAGGCTAATAAAGCTTTTGCTCATTTCAGATGATAATTTTAAGTTTAAATAAGAGGAGAAATTATACTTTATATGATAAAGCGAAAAGAACCAATTGAAAAATTTAGAAATATTGGAATAATGGCACATATTGATGCTGGAAAAACAACAACAACAGAAAGAGTTTTATTTCATACAGGTAAAGTTCATAAAATCGGGGAAACACATGATGGTGAATCACAGATGGATTGAATGTCACAAGAAAAAGAACGGGGAATAACTATCACCTCAGCGGCAACAACCGCTTCTTGAAAAAATTATAGAATTAATATTATTGATACTCCCGGACATGTTGATTTTACTGTAGAAGTTGAGCGATCATTACGTGTTTTAGATGGCGCTGTTGCGGTATTGGATGGACAAGCCGGTGTTGAACCTCAAACAGAAACAGTTTGAAGACAAGCGACAAATTATTTAGTACCAAGAATAGTTTTTGTAAATAAAATGGATAAAATTGGTGCTGATTTTTTTTACTCTGTTGATAGTATTAGAAAAAAACTAGGTGCAAAAACAGCAGCGATACATGTTCCGATCGGAAAAGAAGATACCTTTACTGGATTTATCGATGTAATTGAAAAAAAGGCTTTTATTTTCGATCATAAAGAAACCGAAAATTATAAAGAAATTCCGATTCCAAAAGAATTAGAAAATGATGTAAAAAAAATTTATGATCGTCTACTGGAAGAAATATCTGAATTTAATGATGATTTAATGTTAAAGATTTTAGATGGAATTGAAATTTCAAAAGAAGAAATTTATCAAACAATTCGTAAAGCAACAATTACTGCAAAATTTCATCCTGTTCTTTGTGGTAGCGCATATAAAAATGTCGGGGTAAAACATTTATTAGATGCTGTAATTAATTTTTTACCTTCACCAATTGATGTTCCTGCAATCAAAGGACATGATTTAAATGATAATGAGATTGAACGTAAAGCAGATGATAATGAACCTTTTTCTGCATTAGCTTTTAAAATAATGACAGATCCTTTTGTCGGTAAATTAACTTTTTTCCGTGTTTATTCAGGAACTTTAAAAGCAGGAAGTTATATTATAAATACAACAAAAGGTAAAAAAGAACGTGTCGGTAGAATTTTACAGATGCATGCAAATCATAGATCTGAAATCGAAGGTGTTGTAACAGGAGAAATTGCTGCCGCTGTCGGTCTTAAATCAACAACAACAGGAGATACATTATCTGATGAAAAAAATCAAGTTATACTTGAAAAAATGGTATTTCCCGAACCTGTTATTTCTCTTGCGGTTGAACCAAAAACAAAAGTTGATCAAGATAGATTAGGATTATCACTTAATAAATTATCAGAAGAAGATCCAACTTTTCGTATAAGAATGAATCATGAAACAGGACAAACAATAATTTCTGGAATGGGAGAATTACATTTAGAAATTATTGTCGATAGATTAAGAAGAGAATTTAAAGTCGGTGTAAATGTCGGTAATCCTGAAGTTTCTTATCGAGAGACATTTACAAAAAAATCAACAATTGAATCAAAATATATTAAACAATCAGGTGGACGTGGTCAATATGGACATGTTGTTATTGATTTTGAACCAAATGAAGAAGAAGGATTTAAATTCATTGATAAAATTGTTGGAGGAAAAATTCCTAAAGAATATATTTCATCAATTAGAAATGGATTAGAAGAATCTATGGCTGGGGGAATTTTAGCAGGATATCCGATGATTAATATAAAAGCGATATTACATGATGGATCATATCATGATGTTGATTCATCAGAATTAGCTTATAAGATCGCTGCTTCTAAGGCTCTTAAAAAAGCAAGAATATTATCTGGTGCAATTTTATTAGAACCGATTATGGATGTTGAAGTAACGACACCAACAGATTATTTTGGTGATATTATGGGTGATATCTCTGGAAGAAGAGGTCTGATTAATGGACAAGAAGAAAGAGGTAATGCTCAGGTCATAAAAGCACATATTCCGCTCTCTGAAATGTTTGGTTATTCTACAAGATTGCGTTCAATGTCACAAGGTAGAGCTGTATATACAATGCATTTTTCTCATTATTCAACAACACCAAAAAATATTGCTAATAAAATAATAAAAGATCGTGGTTTTGATAATATTGAAGATTAAATAATGATTTAAAGTTAAAGGGTAAAATTATGAAACATGTTAAGCAAAAAATAACAAAAGCTGTAATTCCGGTAGCGGGATTAGGAACAAGATTTCTTCCATTTACAAAAACTATTCCGAAAGAAATGCTTCCAATTTTAAATATTCCATCAATTGAATATATTATAAAAGATGCAGTAAATGCCGGAATTACAGATATTATATTTGTCACTTCTGCAAGAAAAAAAGCATTAGCTGATTATACTGATTCTTATCCGTGATTAGAAAATGAATTGTCAAAAAAAGAAAAAATTGAAGAATTAAGTTTAATTAAATATATTCCTTCAATTGCTAATTATATCTTTGTAAGACAATCAGAGCAATTAGGACTAGGTGATGCTGTATTAAAGGCAAAATACGTAGTTGGAAATGAACCATTTGCTTTACTTTTAGGTGATGACATATTGATTAATGATTTTAAAAATATTAATAAAAATTCAGTTTTAAAAGAATTAGTAAATTTTTATCAAAAATATCAATCATCAATTATTCTTGTTAAAAAAGTTGAAGGAAAAAGTATTGAAAAATATGGAGTGGTTGGATTTTCTAAAAATATTAGTAAAAAGGATTTTCTTTTAAATTCCTTAATTGAAAAACCAAGTTTTAAAAAAGCTCCTTCTGATCTTGCTATTATCGGAAGGTATATTTTAAAACCTGAAATATTTGCTTATTTAGAAAAAGAAGAGATGGATCCAAAAACAGGAGAAATTCAATTGACAAGTGCAATTAGTAAATTTCTAAATGATGGTAATTCTGTTTATGCACATTTATTTGAGGGTTCAAGATATGATATGGGTAATATATTAGGATTTTTAGAAGCACAGATTGACTTTGCTTTGAATGATAAAAAATATAAAAAGACCTTTTGCGAGTTTTTAAAAAATAAGATTGAAAATATTAAATAGCTATGAAAGAGATTACTTTTGAAGAATTTCAAAAACTAAATAGAGAAGGATTTATTAAAATAAATCGAGCAATAAAATCACTAGGTATAAAATGATGAGCTCATTCAGGAACTTTATTAGGTGCAATAAGAGAAAACGGATTTTTACCATGAGATGATGATATTGATATGGGGATGGCTATTGATGATTATTTAAAATATCGAGATGATTTAAATAAAATTGCACAAGAAAATAATTATAAATTTGCTGATCGTTTAAAATATATTGGAATGAATGCATCAAGATTTATTTATAATGAAAAATTTATTGTTTCTTATGAAGGAAAAAAATATCTTTCTTCTCCTTTCATCGATATTATGATTGCTATTCCAATTAAAAAAGAAAATAAATTTAAATTTAAAATATGAGAATGAGAAAATAAATTTTTCTTTTTATTCAATAGTTTACCTCCCATTTTTCCTAAAATAGATACAAGATATGGGAAAATAAAAAAAGTGCATTGATATGAACAAACTGGAGCAGCAATTGCTCAAATTATTCTTTTTTGAATGATTCCCTTTTTTTATTTACAAAATTATTGATTAAAGAAAAAAGCAAAAAATAAGAAAAATTATAAAAATTTAATTTTATATCATACTTATACTTCAAGAGTATTTATATATCAAAAAGAAAACTTAATAAAAAGGAAAATTTTTAATGAAAAGGAATTTATTTATATATCAAGATCTTATATTAAAGAATTAAATTCTGCTTTTGGAAAAAATTGAAATAAAAAACCTCCAATTGAAAATCAAATTCCTAAGCATATTATTTATAATCCTTATAATCCGAAAAAAAAAGAAGCAAAAATATATCCTCATATAGCAAAATAAAAATTTATTTTATATTTTCAATATTTTGTAATTTATTTTCTTCTGCTAATTGCTTTTTAAAAATAATAGGAATAGAGATTATTGATAAAAAAGATCCCAGTGCATTACCTATTGCTCCGATTATTACGATAAGAATAGCTTTTCCGATATCGATTTCATTACTATCAACAGGAGTTGATCCATATATTGCGATTCAAGATATTAAAGGAATAGTAAGCGAAGAAATAAATGTTGCATATACACCATAAAGGGCAGCACTTATAAATCTATTTCTTTTAATTTTAAATATTTTAATATTAAAAGCTAGCGATATTGTATATTGTAAAATTAGAATTATAAGAAAAAAAACTATTAAAAATCATCATTTATTTACTATCATTTACTATTTCCTCATTTTTATTTTTTTCCTTTTTTCTTCCTCTTTTTTCCTCATGACCTAATTTTTTTGCTACATGAGGAACTAAAATTGCTGCAAAGAAATTACCAACAGCGGTAGCAAAAGCAGCAATTAGAATAATTCATCAAGGAGCTTGATCTCCATTTGTTAGTGCAACTACGATAAGTGGTGTTAAAGCCATTGTAATAACAAATAAAAAGGATGCAACAGCTCCCATAAGTGCAGCAACAAAGAATTGATCTTTCGATATCATATATATACGATAATTAAAGAAAAAACCTACAATAAGTTCTACAAAAGGGTAAACAAATAAAATTATTAGTGCTACTTCTCAATTTTCCATTCTTGTCCTTATTAATTAATTAAATTTTATTATACTCTTATATTTAATTAAATTCGCCTTTTAAGGTGTATAATTTTTTAGATATATTGATTTACAAAAAAATAATATTATGAGTGAAAAAAAAGACAATCGTGTTATTTTGTTAATTCATGGTTTCAAGCGTGGAAATGAAAATGATTTTGAATATTTAGAAGAATCTCTTTTACAATTTAATTTACCAGTAGTTAATTTTGAATATTACGATAATTATGATAAAAAAACTCTCAATTGAAAAGTTTTTTTTAAAAAAATTTCTAAACAAATGGAAGAATTAAAAGATCAAGAAATTATAATTATAGGTTATTCCATCGGGGCAATAATAGGAATTTATTTGGAAAATTATTATCCCAATGTAATTCAAGTTGTTTCTATCTATCCTGCATTTAAAATTCATTTTTTTGATTGAATTAAAAGATTAAAAGATCTTTATTTCAAAAGAAGAAGACTTAAGAAAAAAATTGGTAAAGAACGTTTTAAAAAACTTAATGAGGTTGCCAAGCAAAATAAGGTTGTTGAGAAATATCCGATAAAAATAACTAGAAATATTAATATTTTTCGTTCAAAGATTCGTAGAAAAATTAAAAATATTAATACAAATAAAACTACATTAATTTTGTCAGAAATTGATGAGGTTGTACATTATAAAAAAACATATAAATATATAGATAAATTTAATATTGGTGATAAAATTATATTTTTTAATCTTAGTCATTACTCAGCTCTTAAAGATGGAAAGAATTTACGTAATTTCATAATTAATGAAATTAAAAAATACAATAATTTTGAATAATGAAATAATAAATTTGTGATATGGATAATTTTGAAAATAAAAATAAAATAATTCATTATGTTTGAATTTCAGACAAAAAAGACATTCCTAAAAACCAAATGGAAATAATTGAAAAAACATTGAAAATTAATAGTGATTTTTCTATAAAAATATGAGATATTGATTCAATTAAAAATTTTGATATTAAAAATAAATATTTTAATAAAGCAATTTCAAATGAAAAATGAGCTTTTGCTTCTGATTATGTGAGATTAAAAATTTTATATGAATATGGAGGAATTTATTTAGATATAGATTTACTTTCCATAAAAAAAATTAGTGAGTTTTTTAAGGAACAAAAAGATTTTGATCTTGTTTTAGGTTTCGAATATAAATATCTTATTTCAACAGGATTTATTTGAGTTAAAGATAGAAAAAATGCAATTATAAAAGAAGTTTTAGAGCATTATGATTTTTTTGATGATTATGAGAACAATAAAATTAAATATATTGTAAATAATTATATTTGAACAAAAATTTTAATGGATAAATATGGATTAATTTTAAGTGATAAAAATCAAATCTTAAAAAATAATATTTTAATTGTTAATCATAATTATTTTTCATCAATTAATAAACAAACTTCTGAAAGTTTTTTTTTACATAAACATTTATTATCTTGAAAAGAAAATCATAATATTAAAAAAATAATGATTTTTGTTTTAGCATATATTCAAGAGCATAAAATTTTAAATCCTTTCCTTAAAATTCAAATAAAAAATAAATTGAAAAAAATTAGAAAGATATATAGAGATTTAAAATAAGAATTTTAAAGGTCATAATAATTTAATATGAAAACATTTGGTGTCATTATTCCAATTTACAATGTAAAAAAAGAATGATTTAAAAAAGCAATTGATTCAGCAATAGAATCTTATTTTAATTTAAATAAAGACTTTGCAATCATTATAATTGATAATGGTTCAGATGATAAAGATATTTGGAAATATTTAAATGAAAATTATAAAAAATATGATTTTATAAAATTAAAAAGATTTGAAAAAAACGAGGGTAAAAAACAAGCAGTAAAATATGGTTTTTATGAAATAGATGCAAAGTATTTTCAAATATTAGATGCAGATGATTGATTGGATACAAAAAAAATTGTAAATGCTGTTAATAATTTAAAAAAAGTAAATGGCGATATATTTTTTTTAAATTATTATTATTACAATAATAAAAAAGGAAAAATTCGTAAAGAACGTAAAATTTATAAAAAATCTTTAGAAGAATATATTCAATTAAATCAAATCCCAAGAATGTTTTGGCATTTTAATGCGAATACAATTTTTAATAAAGAATTCATGATTAAAAATAATTTTAAATTTCCGGATGAAAAAATTTATTATGAAGATATTTTTATGAATATGTGAAATTTAAGTAAAGTAAAAAAACCTATTTTCATAAATGAAGCATTTTATTATTATCGTGTAAATATTGGTGGAACAAATCTATCTTCAACAAAAAAAATGTTTGAATATATTGATTATTTTGAAAAAATGTATTATCAAATAATTAAATTAGATTTTTCAAATTCTATTTCCAAAAAAAATATGTTACATCTTGCAAGTTTACAATACCTAACTCTTAATTATTTTTGGACAGCAAAAGAAAAATTTAATATTGCAAATAAAAAGATCAATAAATTAAAAAGGGAAATTAAAAAGAATGATAATTTATATTATGCAAAAGGTTTAAAAAGACCAAGAGCAACAATTATTGGTGATTCATTAATTTGAAAAGGATATTCATTTTTTTTTGTGAAACCTTTTACAAAGGTTTTTTTTAAGTTTAGAGATTAATTATGAATAAGAAATTAAATCAAAAAAAATATAATATTTGTTTAACTTATGGAACTTTTGATATGTTTCATTATGGACATTTTTCGATTCTTTTAAGATGCAAAAATCAATGTAAAAAATTAATTATAGGTGTTTCTACTGATTTTTATAATAAAAATAAAAATAAGGAATCTTTTCAAAATGAATTACAACGTTTTAATTTTATAAATGCTCTTCCTTTTGTTGATAAAGTTATTTATGAAAATGATTTTAAAACTCAATGAAAAAAAGATTTTGAAAAATATAAAGCAGATGTAATATTTATTGGTGATGATCATAAAGGAGAATTGGATTATTTAATTGAAAAAGGAATCAATATTATTTATTTAAATCGAACTAAAGGTGTATCTACAAGTGATATTAAAGATAAATTAAAAACAAAAAAAGTCACTTTTTTTGTTCAAAATGAATGAAATGAAACGGAAAAATTATTTAAAAATATAAATAAATATAATTCTTCTAGAGATAATTTTTTAATTTTAGCTATTAATAGTAAAAATAAAGGAAGTAGCCAACTTTACGATTTTTGAAATGGCAGTAAAAAATTGGATTTTATTTTTCTTTTCAAAAATTTAGATGAAATTAATAAATTAAAAGAAAAAATTAATTCATGGAAAAAGAATTAATAATTTAATCAATTAAATTTAAAAAATATCATATATATAATTCATACTTTTATTTTTAAACTTTTTATTGTTATTTCTTTTTTTATTTTTTTATAATAAATTCTTCTAGATTTAAAAAATCTTTTATTTAATAAATATCTAATAAAAATGGGTTTAAAAGTTTTATCTAAATTTTTGTAATTTTTATTATAAAAATTAATTAATATTAATAATGAATTTCAATATTCTTCTTTTTGTTTATTATTTAATTTTTCTTTTTTTATTTTATCCAAAAGGTTATTTAAAACAAGATAAGGAATATTAATATTTTTTCAACTCGCATTAATTCCCAATATAATTCCAATATATTGAAATTCAAAATGATTTATTTTTATTAACAGATCATCTTTATTTTCAATTGCCTTTTTAGTTTTAAAAATTGTATTATAAGTTAAAAGACCTAATCTTTTTTTATTATATTTTTGTTCTCCACTTTTATATTTTTGATAAAAAGAATGTTGAATTAAATCAACATTTGTATTTGTCAATTCAAAAATTAAATTTTTTAATCAATTAAAAATTATTTTATCTTTTGCTTTTATTAATTTAAAATATTTACTATCTATTTTTTCAAGATAGTTATATAAAAATTCTGCTTTTTTTAAATTTTTTTCATCTTTTCAGATGATAATTTTTTTATTAAATGCTTTAATTATTTTATTTTTAAATTCGGTATTTTTATAGCTGTTTACATATATTATTACTTGAACTAAATTGTCAAGAGAATTTTCTTCTAAATATTTCTGTAAGAAATTGATTCGTGTCATTTCCTCTAGATTAATTTTTTCATCAATTGTATAGATAAAACTTAAAATTTTTTTTTTCACAATATTTATTGTTGCATTCTAGATTTAATTAATTATAAAAGTAAATATTTAAAATATTATCATTTTATAATTAAAATTTATAAAATTTTCAATTAATTTTATAAATTAAGATTTATAAAATTTGCTATTATTAGATTGTGAAAGAAATGGGATTTTTACTACAAAGAGTTAATAATGAGTTTTTACAAAATTATTTTACTAAAAATGAATATTCTGAATATTTAAATAATGTTGAAAATGATAAATACATTGATAAAAAAATTTATTCAAAAATTAAAGAATTAAATAATTATCTTAAAGAGAAGGATTTTGAATTATTTAATTTTATCACTGATAATATAATATCGTTTGATCAAAATAATAATCATATATTAAAAACTTATGATTTATTTTTTGAGTATCATCAAAAAATATTAACAATTTTTTTCGACAATTTTGTTGCATTTGAGAAACTAATTAAAAATAAAATAATAAATTCAATTAATTATCTAAATATAAATTCTTTACATGAATTAATAAAAAAAATAATTAATGATTCTAAAAATAAAAATTTTTCTAATAGATGTAAATTCATTTTTTATATTTTTTATAATTATAATTTTGAAAAAGCAAAAGAAATATTGAAATTAGATATTAAAAATGAAAAAGAAAATTGAGAAAATGTTTTTATTAGTTTATATGAAAAAAGTAATAAAGTTCAAAAAAGATATTTTGATTATAAATTAATAAATGAGTTTTCTTTTTCTGATATAGTTGATTTTTTTACAATTTTAGAAAATAAAAATTATAAAAATTATTTAAATATAAGAGATTTTATTATAAATTTATTAGGAAATAAGAGATATAGTAATCTTTATCATGAAAAAAATCAGCAAAATATAATTAAATGATTTTTAAATAATTATAATAATATAAGAACTTTAAGAAATAAAGTTATGCATAATAAAGTTTTATTTACAAATATTGATGAGCTAAAAAAAGGAATGGAAAGTTTGATTAAATTATCAAATCAACAAAACAATATTGGTAATGTAACTTATAAAAAATTTTTAAAAGAAACTTTTGATGTTATCGAAAAAATGAATCAAAAAAAAGCGAATAAATTTTTTATGAATAAGATTATAAATCTTAATGAAAATAAGAATAAAAATATTTAAATTTTATGAAAAAAATACAATTTAAAGAATTTCAAAAAATAAATATTGAAGGATTTAAAAAAATAAATCAAAATATTTTAAAGAATAAAATAAAATGATGAGCTCATTCTGGGACTTTATTGGGTATGATTCGTGATAATAAATTAATACCTTGGGATGATGATATTGATATGGGAATGAGAATTTATGATTTTAGAAAAAATTTTGAATTACTCAAAAAAATTGGTGAAGATGCAAATTATGAATTATTTGATCGAAAGAATTATTTTGGACTTGATGTTGCAAGATTTATTTATAAAGAAAAATTTATTATTCAATTTAAAGACAAAGAATACATAAGTTCTCCTTATATAGACATAATGTTAGCTGTAAAAAGCAAAAATAATTTATTTATTAAAAGAAAATTTTGATCTTCAATGAATAAATTAAGTTTTATTTATAATTCTTTTTTAATTCCTCTTCCATATTTTGGCTGAAAATTTAACAAGTTAAAAAAAATTTATTGATATGAACAATTATTAATACATATTTTTCGATTTATTTTCTTTTTTCTAATTTTAATTTTACCAATTCAAAATTACTGATTAAAAAGAAAAGCAAAAAATAATAATAACAAAGTTTCATTTTATTATAATTATGATAATTTGGGAATAATTTATGATATAAAAAAACTTGTTGAAAGAGATTTTTTGGGTGAAAAAATTTTAATTTCTGAAAATTATTTGGAAGAATTAAATTTAAGATTTAAAAATTGAAAGCAACTTCCGGAAGAAAAAAAACAAATTCCTCATCATTTATTTCTTACACCAAATTTAGATAAATTTAGGAATAAATATAAAATTTATCCTTTTATAATTAAATAAATTAATATTTGGAATTAATATATATTACTATGGAAAAATATAAAAATTGTATTACATATGGAACATTTGATTTGTTTCATTATGGGCACAGAAGACTTATAAAAAGAATTGATAAGCATTGTGAAAACTTAATAGTTGGAGTTTCAACTGATGAATTTAATAAATTAAAAAATAAAAAAGCTTTTGATAATTATCTTATTAGAAGTGAAAATATTTTAAATTCTTATCCTATTGTAAAAAAAGTGATTAAAGAATTAAATTGGGAGCAAAAAATAACTGATATTAAAGAATATAAAATAGATTGTTTTATTATGGGATCTGATTGAAAAGGGAAATTTGATTATTTAAATAAGTATTGTGATTTAATTTATTTAAGTCGAACACCTTTTATTTCTTCGACTTATCTTCGAAATAAAAAAACTAATAAAAACGGAGATCTTAAAAAAAATACTTAATTAGTTGTGCTATAATTTATTTGTGGAAACTTTATTAAGTTTATGGCGAGTGTGGCGAAGTGGTTAACGCATCGGGTTGTGGTTCCGACATTTCGAGGGTTCAATTCCCTTCACTCGCCCCATTTTTTTATTTTTAATTGTTAGCAAAATGATTAATAAATTTATTACAAATAGTGAACTTGAAACAGAAAAAATTGGTCAAGAATTAATTAGAAATTTTCCTGATAATAAATTAATTATTATTACTGGTGAAATTGGTGTGGGAAAAACAATTTTAGTAAGAGGAATTGCAAAAGAATTAAGGATCAATGATAATATAATTTCTCCTACTTTTGCTATCAAAAAAAAATATAAAAATTTAGTTCATTATGATTTATATTTTGCAAATAAAAATCAATTATCTTTAAATGAATTCAATTCCTTAATTACTGAAGATTTAGTTAATAATTATGTTGTTATTGAATGAGGTAATAATTTAAATTTAAAAAATATTAAAAATTTTTTAAAAGTTGATATTACAGTTTTAAAAAATCAAAAAAGAAGTATCAAATGGAAATTAAAAGGAAAATAGTGATGAAAAAGTTATTTTTAGATACAGCTGGAGAATATTTTAATATTGCAATAATTGAAAATAATAAAGTGGAATTTTTTGAGTCAAAAAAAAATAATAATGATGTTGTAAATGAAGGATTAAGTTATTTGCACACTTTTTTAAATAAACATAAGATTTCTTTAAAGGATATTAAAGGATATTATTTTACAGTTGGTCCTGGTTCATTTACAGGAACAAAAGTGGCATTGAATATAATTAATAGTTTTAATTTAGTTTTTCCAACATTTGATTTTAACTATATTACAAATTATGATCTTTTAAAAAATGATCAAAAAAGATATGTTTTAATAAAATTAAGTAAACAAAAATATTACTTGCATGATTTTATGAAAAAAGGGAAAAAAAATCGAGGAAAAGTAATTGATATTCTTGAAACAAAAGAAGATTTTAATATTGTTGATGGTTATAAGGAATTTGGAGCTAAAATTTTAGAAGAAAAAATTTCTAATCATAAATTTATAAAAGTTGAAAATTTAATGCAAATTAATTTACTATATGCTAATGATTTTATTAATTAAATTTTAGTGGTGTAAAAATGGAAATAGAAAAAATATTAAAAAAAGAGAATATTAAAAAGCAATTAAAAATATCAGGTTGAATTAGATTTAACAGATCATCTAAAGAAATAGTTTTTATTGATTTGTACGATGGATCTAATTTAAATGGAATTCAGATTATTTGTAAAAAAAAATTACTTTCTTCGAAAGATTTTGAAATTCTATATAAAGCTCCTTTGTACTCATCTTTTACAATAATAGGAAAATTAAATTTAAATATTAAAAATAAAAATTATGAATTTATCGTCTCAAAAATTGAAAGTTATAATTTGGCTGATTCTGAAATTCCATTAGGAAAAAAAGAACATACATTAGAATTTTTACGAATACAAGCACATTTAAGAATAAGAACGAAATTATTTCAATCTATTATGAGAATAAGATCTTACTGTAGTCAATTGATTCATTTTTATTTTATGAAAGAGGAATTTTATTATATTCATACACCAATAATTACAAAAAATGATGCAGAAGGAGCAGGAGAAATATTTTTTGTTAATATCAAAAAAAATAATCATTCATTCTTTAATGGACAAGGAACACTAACTGTTTCTGGTCAATTGCAAGAAGAATCTTATACACAAAGTTTAAAAAAAACTTATACATTTGGGCCGACATTTAGAGCAGAAAATTCAAATACTTCAAGACATGCTAATGAATTTTGAATGATTGAACCAGAGATTGCTTTTGCTGATTATTTTGAATTAATGAATTTAGGGGAGAATATTTTAAAATTCGTTGCTAAAAATATTTTAGAAAAGTACGAAGAAGAATTAATTTTTTTAGGTAATTTTTTTAAATTAGATTTAATCAAAAACTTAGAAAATTTGATTAATATGAAAATTAAAAAAATTACTTATAAAAATGCTTTAAAAATTTTAAATGAAGCTAAAGATAAAAATAATTTATTTAAAGATGATAAATTTATTTTTGGTAATGAATTATCTACTGAGCATGAAAAATATTTAGCAGAAAAATATGCTAATGGACCGATTTATGTTTATGATTATCCTGCAAAAAATAGTTCTTTTTATATGTACCGAAATAATGATAATGAAACAGCACGTGGATTTGATTTATTAGTCCCAAGAATTGGTGAATTAATTGGGGGATCACAACGTGAAGATAATTATCAAAGATTAATTAAAATTATTAATGAAAAAAAATTAGAATTAAAAGAATTAACTTGATATTTAGATTTAAGAAAATATGGTTATGCTAAATCCTCTGGTTTTGGAATTGGTTTTGAACGACTAATTATGTTTATTACTGGAGTTGAAAATATAAGAGATGTATTGCCTTTTCCAAGAACACCAGGAAAATTGGAGTTTTAAATGAAAAAATCAATAGATCATACTATTATGGCAATTGAAACATCTTGTGATGATACTTCTATTGCTATTTTACGTAATGGAGTTGTGATTTCTCAAATTACTCATTCTCAAATTGAAAATCATAATAAATTTGGTGGTGTAATTCCTGAACTTGCAGCAAGATTACATTCAAAAAATATTTTTAAATTAATAAATTTATCAATTGAAGATTCAGCAATTAATTTAAAAAATCTCAATGCAATCGTTGTAACTGAAGGACCCGGATTAGTAAATACACTACAAGTGGGTTTTTTGGTCGCTAAAAGTCTTGCCTATGCTCTTAAAATTAAATGTTATAAAGTAAATCACTTAATTGGACATGCTTTTTCTCCTTTTATAAATGAGTCAATTCAAAAAATTCCTCTTAAATCAATCGTTTTAATTGTTTCTGGTGGGCATACTATTTTAGCAATTAAAAAAAATTATAATTTTATAATAATTGGAAAAACAAGAGATGATTCAATTGGAGAAGTTTATGATAAAGTCGCAAGAATGCTTGGTTTAAATTATCCGGGAGGGCCGATAATTGATAAGATTGCTTATGAAAATAGTAATCGTAATTTTTTAAATGCACCGATTACAAATTTGGAAAAATTTGATTTTTCTTATTCTGGTTTAAAATCTTGGGTTTTAAACCATAAAAATGAAAATAAGGAAGAATTATTGAGTTCTTTTCAAAATGTTGCAATTGAACAATTAATTATTAAAATAAAAAAAGCAATGAAAGATTATGATTTAAAATATTTAATAATCGGAGGCGGAGTAAGTGCTAATCGATATTTAAGACAAAAAATAAGAGATATCAATGATATTTATTCTTTTATTCCAAAAAAAATTTATTCTACCGATAACGCCGCAATGATTGGTAATGTTTATTTTAAAAGTAAGAGAAATATTAAAGAAGTAAAAATTTCAGATGATGTAAAACCCAATTTACTAATGGAGACTTAAAAATGAATGCAAAAATATTAGATGGTAATAAATTAGCAAAAGAATTATTAGATAATTTAAAACAAACAATTGAAAAAGAAAAATTAAATTTAAAATTAGTTGCTATTCAAATCGGGTCGATAGAAGAATCAAATATATATTTAAAATTAAAAGAAGCACAAGCTAAAAGAATTGGAATTAATTTTGAAATTAAAAAATATTCAAATGAAATAAATACTGATAAATTATTAGAAGAAATTAAAAAATTAAATTCTGATCAAAAAGTAGATGGAATTATTGTTCAATTACCTTTGCCTAAAAAAATAGATTTAAATTTAATTTCGCAAGCGATTGTTCCTTGAAAAGATGTAGATGGATTTAATCCTTTTACTAAAGGACAATTAGATTTAAATAATTTAGAATTAGTTCCACCAACTGCTCTTGCTACTTTTTATATTCTTGATGCTTATAATATTTCATTTAAAAATAAATTAATAACAGTAATTGGAAGAGGAGAGATCGCTGGAAGACCGATTACAAAAATGCTTTTAAATAAAGAAGCGATTATTATTTCAATTGGGCATAAAATTGATAATTTAATAAATTACACAAAAAATGCAGATATTATTATATCTGCAACAGGTGAAAAAAATATTATTAATAGCAGTAAAATGATTAAAAAAGGAGCAGGATTAGTAAATATCGGTATTACTAAAGAAAAAGGTAAAGTTTTTGGTGATATAAATGAAGAAAAAGTAAATAAAAAAGCATCTTGAATTGTTTCTTCTGTCGGTGGGGTTGGGCCGCTTACAGTCGCTTTTTTACTTATTAATACTTATAAATGTTATATAATTAAAAAAAGTTCTAATTAGAAAATACTATGAATAATAACAAAAATATAGCAGATCAGAAACCAATTAAGATGACTTATATAAAAATTAGTGATGGAAATGTAATTTATCCTGCAACTATTACAAAACGTATTTGTGCTAGATTATTAGATTTTATTTTTGCATCGATTGTCCCTTTTATCCTGACATCGATTTATTATGCAAATTTTTCTAATAGTGAATTTATAGATTCATATAATACGCAAATAATGATTGAACTTTCAGTTTCCTTTGCTTCTTTTGCAATATTTTTTGTTCTAATTCCAATGCTTAATTTTAAAAATCTCGGTCAATCTTTAGGAAAGAAAATATTCAAAATTACTCCACTCTATTTTAAGGAAAAAAATAATTTTTGATCTTTTCTCTTAAGGGAGAGTTTTATAGGAATATTACTTATTCTTCCTACTCTTATTTTTATAATTGTTGGTTTTAATCCAACAATTTCGACATCATTATATGCAAATCTTTATGATTCTAATCCAACGTTAAATAAAGTATTTTTAGACCCTGCTTGAAAAAATCAAGGAGAAAGTGCTAGTGGACAGATTGATTTTCTTATTAATATTTGAGGAGAAGGATTTTATGTACAAAACATAGATCATCAATATATTATTGAAGGTTGACAGGTTGGATTTGGAATTTTAGGGCTTGTAATTGGTTATTTATTTTTTGTTAGCATTATTGTTGTTTGAATTTCTGCTGGTACAAACAATCAAAAAAGAGGATTACATGATAATTTAGCAAAAACAGCTATTGTTGATTTAAGAACAATCACAACTGAAAAAAATGCTCTAGATAACTACAATAAATTATTAAATGTTTATAAAATTGATCCTGATCAAGAAGAAAAAATAAATCAAAATATCAATGAAGAATCATTTTCTTCATTAAATATTTTTGAAGAAGAAAAAAAAGAAGAAAAAGATTCTTCAAAAAATAACAAGAAAGAGCAAAATCAAGAAGATTCTGAAGATAAAAAAGTAGAGAAAAATGATAATAAAAAGGATATTCCTTAATTTTTAGAATATGGAATTAAATAAAAAACAACAAGAGGTTGTTTCTTATATTGATGGACCTTTGCGTGTCATTGCGGGACCGGGTTCGGGAAAAACAAGAACTATAATTGCAAAAATTGAATATTTAATAAAAGTAAAAAAAATCAATCCTAAAAAAATACTTGTTATAACTTTTACAAATAAAGCAGCAAATGAAATAATTGAAAGAATTAAAAATTTATTAGATATAGATAATTTTAATTCTGTCTATACATATCATTCTTTTTCATTTTATTTTTTAAGAGTAGAAGCCAATAATATAAATTTATCAAAAAATTATTTTATTTTAGATGGACAAGATCAAAAAGCTTTGATTAAAAAACATTTTAAAAATGAAGATTTTATTGAAAATAATTCAATTGATTTAAATGATCTTATTACAATTTTTCATAAATTAAGATTTGGAGAAGAAGATAAGATATCAAACGATAAGCAATTTATTCATAAAGTAGTAAAATTGTTCCAAAAATATCAAAATTATAAAAAAGAAATTTCTGCTCTTGATTTTGATGATTTAATAATTTTTTGTCGTGATATTTTATTTTCTAATGAAAAAATAAGAGATAAATGAAAAAATAAATATGAATATATTTTTGTTGATGAATTTCAAGATATTGATCCTTATCAATATCAAATTTTAAAATCTCTTACTGATAAAAATAGCAAAATAATGATCGTTGGTGATCCAGATCAAAATATTTATTCTTGAAGAGGAGCAAATATTAATTTAATCTTTGATTTTGAAAAGGATTACCAAGATATTAAAACTATTATTTTAAATACAAATTATAGATCAACAAAATCTATTTTGCAGATAGCAAATAATTTAATTTCAAATAATAAGAAAAGAATTAGTTTTGATAATGTTCCTTTTAATAAAAAAGACTTTAAAATAAATCTTATTATAGCAAAAACAAGAGAAGATGAAGCACGTAGAGTAATCAATGAAATAGTAAGATTAAATCGAGAAGAAAATATTTTATTAGAAGAGATTGCGATTATTTATCGATCAAATTATGTTTCAAAAGAATATGAAATTGAACTTATAAATCGAGGAATAAATTATATAGTTGTCGGTGGATTTAGATTTTTTGAAAGAAAAGAAGTAAAAGAAACTTTAAATTTTTTACGTTTTCTTTTATTAAAAGATAATTATTCTTTATCCTTGATAATAAATATTCCGGCTCGAGGAATAGGTGATAAAACTTTTGCAAAATTAGAAAAAGAAGCAATAGATCAAGGAAAAACAATTTGAAAAGGATTGGAAGAAGAATCTATTTCTATTCCCAAAAAATTAAAAATATTTATAGAAGAAACTAAAAGAACAATAAAAGAAATAAATAATATTGAAGATATAAAAGACTTTTCTCGAATTATTAAAAAATATCTAAATAATCTTGATTTTTTTAGATATTATAAAAATTTTGCAGAGGAAAAAATTAAAAATATTGAAGCTTTATTAGAATTAATAGGACAGCAATTTAAATCAAAATCTGAATTAATAAATGATCTCTATGAATTTTTAAAAAATTGTTCTTTATATTCATCAACTGATACAAAAACAATTACCAATAATTTAACATTAATTACTGTTCATGCAGCAAAAGGATTAGAATTTAAGATTGTATTTTTTGTTGGTTTTAATGAAAATATAATTCCATCGAATAAATCAATTATTGATAGTAAAGTAGAAGAAGAAAGAAGAATAGCTTATGTTGGAATTACAAGGGCAAAAAAATATCTCTATATTTCTTATTTTAATGGGTATGATTTTTATAGAAATCCTTGGAAACCTTCTCGTTTTATTTATGAATTTAATTATCCTTTTAATTTAATTAATTCAAAAAAAGATGAACAAGAAAAATTTTTTAAAAGTGAACAAAATAATTTTATAAAAAAAGGTTATAGTCTTGATAAATCAAATTTAAAAGAAGGGGATATTGTTTATCATCAAACCTTTGGCGAAGGAGTTGTCGTTAGATCGGATGATATATTTGCGACAATTGCTTTTAATAAGAAATTTGGAATAAAAGAAATTTTAATAGAACATCAATTTTTATTAAAAAAGAATTAAAAATATATAATTTAAGGAAATATGGTTGCTTGAATTCTTTTAACAATCTTAATTGTATCTATTATTTTTTTATTAATATATTTATTTAAATTTTATTTTCTAAAAGAAAAGAAAGATCAAATTTTTCATATTGAAAAATTTAATGCATCTATTTTGATTGATTTAAATAGAATGGTTTTTATTACAACAGATGATAAAAATAATAAAAATTACTTTGATTTTGAAAAAATTTTTAAAAGATTAAAAATTTTAGATAAATCAAAGAATAATTCTTTTAATTCTTTTTTTAATTCTCTTTTGAATAAAGAGCAAAAAATGGATAATTCTTTGATTAAAAAAAATATTAAAAAATATTTAAATAATGAATATACTTTTTTTTCAAAATTATTGATTTCTGATTATGGATATTTTGGAGTTTTAAAGATTTCCAAATTTGATTCAGCAAAAAAACAAATTACTTTAATGGCTTATGGTTATCGTACACAAAATAATTATTTTCAAGAATATATTTACAAAAAAAAAGTTTATAAGGAAGATAAATTTACAGATTATGAAATTTTTCAAAAATTTCAGCAAAAGATCAAAATGAGTAAATATAATTATAATATTTCGATTATCAAAGATTTAACATTAGCAAATTTAAATAATCTTTATAATAAATTTTTAATATGAGGATTAAAAGCTTTTTTTAGTGAATATGAAGATGTTAAATTTTATATTGATAAAAGTAATAATCTTTATTTTTTAACAAAATCAAATAAAACAAAAAATGAATTATTAATAAATAATTACTATATTGAAAAATTCAATCTTATTAAATTTCGATTTAATCAAGAAATGAAAATAAATTTTGATTTTTCAGGTTTTAAAATTGCAACTGCAAAAATAATTAATAATACAGAAGAGATGTTTGATATATCTTTCTGTCATATTCAAAAATATTTTGATGACATAAATGCAAATAAAAAGCACAATTATCAAAATATAATAGAATATGCAAGTGAAATAATTAATTATTCCTATTCAAAAAAAGATGGTGTAAATATAGAAGTAAGAGATAATTATTTTTTAAATAAAAGTACAGTCTTTCTTTCAATTAATTTTTTAAATAAAAATGTTGAAGAAATAAATAATTATACTGTTTTTAAAAAATATGAAATGATAAATACTTTTTTTAAATCTATTTTATCTGTAGTAAAAGATAAGAAAATTAAAGATTATTTAATTTTAATCAATTTATCAACTTTTTCAAATCTAATTAATTATTTTGAAAAAAGAAAATTAAAAATTCATTCATATATTCTTGAAAATAGTTATAAATACCTATTCAAAAATGAATTAGAAATAAAAAAAATAAATTGAAATTTTTATCAAATTTATCTTCTTCAAGATAATTTAATATTTGATTTAGATACAATTTTAGTTATTAATCCTAAAATTATTTTTATTACTCAAAATTATCTTTTTAATTTTGAAAATAATCAAATTGAATTTAAAAATTTAAGTGAAAAATATTTAAATCTTTTAGATATTAAAGAAAATTATAAGGAAATAGAAATAAAAAAAATATAATTATTTATAATTTTTTTGAAATCAAAATAATGAAATCAACTCTTTATCAAAGTTTAAAAGAACTTTTAGATCAAAAAATAGAAAATTTAGATATTTTTACTAATAATTTTTCAAAGCAAAAATCAGATTTTAATCCTAAAGAACAAAAAAAATTACATGCAAAAGAATGAGAAATATTTAAATTACAAAAAAAATTTCAAAATTATCTGAATAAAATTGATAAAAGCATTCTAATATTACGAATTGATTTTATAAAAAATGAGGAAAAAATTTTATTTTTTAAAGATATTTTAAAAAATAAGAATAATTTTCAAAAATATGAAAATAAAATAAAAATCTTAATTTCAGAAATTGAAAAAAATAAATTAAAAATAAAAATTCTAAAAAAAGAACAAAAACCTTATTTTTCTTTTTATAAATTAAATGCTAAAAATAAACAAGAAATTAAAAAAATTAAACAAGAAATTAAAATTATTAAAAATAGTAATATTGAAAATTTAAACTTAAAAATAGAAAAATTATATGCAAAAAATAATGAATTAGATATAAATTTAAAAATTAAGAATAGTGATTTAAATAAATTCATTAAATTGATTAAAAAAGCAGAAAATTCTTTAATTAATAAATCAAAAAATAAAATTAAAGATATGGCTTTTATTATTGAGAATTTAAGTGTTTATTATGGATCTAAAAAATCATTATTTAATATAAACATTGAAATTCCCAAAAATAAAATAATTGCAATAATAGGTCCGTCTGGTTGTGGAAAATCAACTTTTCTTCGAACTCTCAATCGAATAAATGATGAAATTTCAAATTTTAGAAGTGAAGGAGAGATTTTGTTGAATGGAAAATATGATATTTATAAGTTGAAATCAATTATAAATAAATACGATAAAATTGAATTAACAGAATTAAGAACAAGAGTTGGAATGATTTTTCAAAAACCTAATCCATTTCCGATTTCAATTTATAAAAATGTTTCATATGGTCCAAAAATAAATGGAATAAAAAATAAATCTCTATTAAATCAAATTGTTCGCGATTCACTTCAAAAATCAGCTCTTTGAGATGAAGTAAAAGATAATTTAAAAGAAAATGGTACTTCTCTTTCGGGAGGACAACAACAAAGATTATGTATTGCAAGATCTATTGCAAATAGTCCTGAAATTTTATTAATGGATGAACCTACTTCGGCCTTAGATCCAATTGCTGCTGCTAAAATTGAAAAATTACTATTAGATTTAAAAAAAGATTATACAATCATAATGGTTACACACTCAATGCAACAAGCGATTAGAATTTCTGATTATACTGCATTTTTTTATCAAGGAAAATTAGTAGAATATGATACAACAGAAAAATTATTTAAAAACCCAATCCAAAAAAGAACAAGAGATTATGTAATGGGTAAATTTGGTTAAAATGGAAAAGAAAAAAAATACAAAAAACAATATAATTAGATCCTTTGAAGAAGATCCAATAAATTGATACACAGATATAATTTTCAAAGCAGAATTAATGCTTTATGGTCCGACAAAGGGAACAATGTATCTTCGTCCTTATACAATTTCAATTTGAAATTTGATTATTAAGTGATTAACAAAAGAATTTTCTAAAAATGGAGTAGAGGAGGTAAAATTTCCTTTAATTTTTCCTAAATCTTTATTAGATAAAGAAAAGAAACATATTGAAGGATTTGCTCCAGAAATTTTACTTATTACACATATTGGTAATAAGAAATTAACTGATTTTAATGTAATAAGACCTACTTCGGAGATGTTATTTAGTGATTATTTTAAAAAAACAATAAAAACTTATAATCAATTACCGGTTAAATTAAATCAATGGGTAAATATTATGCGCTGGGAAAATAATACTAGACCTTTTTTAAGAAATTCTGAATTTTATTGACAAGAAGGACATACTGTTCATAACACGGAAGAGGAAGCAAAAAAATTTTCAATTTTAATTCATGAAATATATAAAAACTTTTTAAATAAAATTTTGCTTCTTCCTATAATAAGCGGTGAAAAAAGCACAAATGAAAGATTTGCTGGAGCAATTAATACTTATACGCAAGAAACAATTTTAAAAGATGGACAAGCTCTCCAAGTCGCAACTTCTCATTATCTAGGAAATGAATTTGCAAAATCAGTTAATTTTAAAATTCAAAATAAAGAAAATAAATATTTTTATCCTTTTCAATCTTCTTGAGGAACTTCTACAAGATTAATAGGTGGAATTATTATGACTCACTCTGATAATAAAGGGCTTGTTTTACCTTCTAAAATTTCCCCTTTTCAAATAGTAATTATTCCTATTAAAAATAAAAATAATGATTTTAATTTTGATAATTTTTTAAATACAATTTATTCTAAAATAAATAGAAATTTTAGAATAAAAATTGATAATAGTGATAATTCATTTGGTTATTTAATAAAAAATTGAGAAATAAAAGGTGTTCCAATAATTATTGAAATTGGAGCAAAAGAATTTTCAAATAGTAATTTGATTTTAAAAATAAGATCAGAATCGAAAAAAAGAATAATAGATTTAAAAGATTTAAATGCAAAAATGATTTCAAATTTTTTAAAAGAGCATGATAAAAAAATTAAAGAAATAGCATTAAATAATTTCTTAAATAAAAAAATTTGAATTAGTAGTTTAGAGGATTTGAAAAAAAATATTATTATCGGTAATGTTGTATATTGTTATTGAATTGAAGATTCAAAATTAGAAGATAAAATTAAAAAAGAAACAGGAGCGACGATTAGACTTTTATATAATGAGAAAAAAAGTGCAAAATCTGTAAATAAAGAAGATATAACAACTCAAGTTGCAATTTTTGCAAGATCATATTAATTCATTAATTATTAAGAATATAAAATTAAATTAAATAATTTATCAATGTGTTAAATTATTTAGAAACAAACTATATATTTAATTTAATTTATCACCAAAAAGGTGATGTGGTTTTAAAATTAGATGATAAAAATTCTGAAAAATGAGCTTTAAACTTTTGAAATTTTTCAATAACAAATCATAATTTAAATTCTAATCAATTAATTTATTATAATAATCCAATTTATAAAAAATATGCTTTTAGTTATAAAATTGATAAAGTTATAATTGATGATTATAATCACTATCCTAAAATTTACTTAAATGCAAAATATAATTATAAAGAATATATATTTGATTCAAGAACAAAAACTTTTTATTATAATGATTTTTTGCCAACAGATTTAATAATCAATGTAAATATAAATGGTAAATATCAAGAAACATTTGTTATTGATAAAATTAGTAAATTTAAAGAAAGCGAAACAATAATTTTAGAACCAGAAATTGATTGTTATGAAAACGATATTTCAATTAATATTGAGTGTAATTCTAGTTATGGATATTTTTATAATAAATCAATATATTTACCAACAAAAATAAAGACAGATTATGATTTAAAATTTACTTCTAATTATTTATTAAATTTATTCATTCCAATTTATTATCAAGAAAATGAAATCTATTATGATAAATTTTACTTTTTAAAGTTATTTAGAAATAAATTTTATTATCCAAAAAATATAAAAGCTCTTATTTTACTTTTATATGATGATCCAGATAATTGAGAAATTTCATTTGCGGATAAAGAATTATCAGGAAATATTTATCTTCCAGGAATTGCTGATAATTCTCATCAATTTGAAATAAATTTTTATTCATATAAAAATATTTTTCTTTTTTATGTTGATGATATTTATTATTATGATTATAAAAATAAAGAAAGCATAAATGGAATAAATCAAGATTTTAATTCTGTAAATGGAATATCATTACCTTGGGATTATTCAAATAATGAAGGATATATTAATTTTAATTTATCATTGCTTTTATTTCAAGATGCAAAAATAAATCTTAATTTTTATCTTCCGATTGAAATTAAAAATAGTTTAAGAGGGGAACAAAATTCAAAATTAAAATTAATTGAAGTTTTTGATTATTCTGATTTTAATGATCCAAATATAATTTGAGAAAAATATGCATAAAAAGAGATTAATTAGGAAAATAATTATAAATTTAATTATAGTGTCTTTTTTTATCGCTTCTTGAAGTTATTTTTTCTTGATAATCAATAAAGATCAAAATAATAATCTTAACAATGATAAACCAATTATTAATATTAATAATCTAAATGATGCAATTATTAAAGAAGATCCTTTTGTTGATTATGATTATTTTCAGTATCTATGAATCAATGATTTTGAAAATAATGATTTAAAATTTGAACCGATAATTTACTTTGGTTATAACGAACAAAATATTTATGTAAAGATTTTAGATGACCAAAAAATTGTTTTTGAATACAAATATTTTTTAGTAAATAATCAGATATTTTAATGTATAATTCATTTTGTAATGGAAATTTTTACTGAATTAAAAAAAATTGCTAAAAAAGAAACCGGAAAAGACATTTCAAAAGATGATACTTTCCGTGATTTAGGAATTGATTCTATTGATCTTTTGGATTTTGTTATGAAAGTTGAAAATCATTTTAATATTAAAATTGAAGATTCAGAATTGTTAAAAATCAATTCCATAAGTGATGTTATTTCAATTTTAGAAAAAAAAGTTAAGAAATAATTTTTTTAATTTAGGGGTGTAGCTCAACTAGGTAGAGCAGCTGACTTCAGATCAGACGGTTGTGGGTTCGATTCCTGTCACCCCTGCCACTTAAAAACAAAAAGAAAATGATCTTTTGTTTTAACTAAGAGGTGTAGCTCAATTAGGTAGAGCATCTGACTCCAGATCAGATTGTTGAGGGTTCGATTCCTTCCACCTCTGCCAAAATATATCTTGAAAAAAATTTAATCATTTTATTTAAGACCTAAAAAATAAAATTATTTATAGTATATAGGGGTGTAGCTCAATTCGGGAGAGCAATTGGCATTTTAAGAATGCTGGTGGTTGCGGGTTCAACTCCTGTCACTCCTACTAGTTTATTGAGGATAAAAAAAGCAAGTTTAATAAACCTGCTTTTTTTTATTATAAAAATATAAATATCTATTAAGTATTTTTTTCGTGCACTATCAAACCAAATCCTGTTGCTCTGGGCCCAACGTGTGCTACTATTTCTGGCGCAATTATTGTTTCTTCAAATTTTTTAAAACCTTCTCGTGCTAATTTTTCTTTTAAAATTTCAAAGTTTTTGTCTGAATTAAGATTAATTATTTTTAATTCAACTCGATATCCTTTTTTAATTCAATTATTATATTGTTTTTTTAAAATTTCAATTGCTTTATCATAAGCTTTGTTAACGGTTCTTTTTTTAATTACATCTTCACTGTCAATTCTTCCATTGCGTACAACAATAATAGGTAATACTTTTAAAAAACTTCCCGCAATGTATTGAGCTTTTGTAATTCTTCCCCCAGCATATAAGAAAACTAAAGTATCGGGAATTAAAAAAGCATTCATTTTGTCTTTTAAAAATGAAAGTTTTTCAATAATGAAATTCATTTTGATATCATCATTTTTAATTCATTTTTTAATATTTGGTAATTCATGATAAATTCAAGGAGTAATAAAATTAGAATCAAAAACAAATACTTTTTCTTTATATTCATCATCATCTGCTAATACTTTTATCATTGAATTCATTGATGATAAATATTTTGAGATTGTGATTATTAATAATTGATCAACTTCTTTTAATGCCTTTTTTATTTCTTGCTCTACATCTCCCAATTTTGCAGTGGAAGTTTGAACCTTTGTTTTAAGATTCATATTATCTAATAAAAATTTATTATCAATATCTATACCAGATTTATATTCTTTTCCATCAATATTTATTATTAATGAAGTATAATAAAAACCCATTTCTTCTGCTTGTTTTTTTGTTAATCCTGTAGAAGAATCAATAAGTAAACCTTTTTTCATAAATTTCTCTTTCTTAAATTTTCATATCTCAAAAATAACTTAATCCAAATGCACCGGGTCCCATATGAACGGTTTGTTCTGGTGAAATATGTTCTTCAAAAATAATATTATTTTCATCAACTTTAAAAATTGTTTTTACAAGATTTGTTAATATTTTTCTCGCTTTAGTTTCTTTTTCTCCTAAAATAAAAATTTTATATTCTATTTCATTCGCTTTTAAATTTTCGATATCGGATTTTAAAATATTAATCATTTTAATGGTTGCTTTTTTAATTGAAAAAGCTTTTTCAACATTATTTGGATCTATTTCTCCATTTTTTACTATTAAAATAGGATGAATATTTAAAATATTAGCTGTCTTATACTGTCTTTTTGTAATTCTTCCACCTTTATAAAATCAATAAATATCTCCTGGAGATAAAATTCCAATCATTTTTTCTTTTTGTTTATCTAAAATTTTATAAATTTTAGATATATCATCATATTTTTCCACAAGTTTTTTAAATGAATTATAATAAAGTTTAATCCAAGGAGAAGAGAATTGTGATTTATAAATAAATACTTTTCCTTTAAATTCATCTTTATATTCATTTATAATTACACGAGCATTATTTTGTGTAGAAGAAAATTTTTCTGAAAGACCTATAAAGATTAGTTTATCAAACTTTTTTAAACCTTTTTTAAATGAATTATAAATATCTTGTAATTCTGGAGAAGCTGTTTTTATTTCAATATTTCTGTCTTCCATTTTTTTTAGTATTTTTTCTGAATCAATATCAACGCCGGCTTTATATTTTTTTCCATTTATTTCAATAATAAGAGGTATAAAAAAATTACCATCTTTTTCAATTTTTTCTTTTGAATATCCACATGAGGAATCAAATACTAGCCCTATTTTTTCCATTTTAAATGATAGTTATTTCCTTTATTTTTATTATTTGTCAACAAAATTATATAATATAAATTAACAAATAATAAAAATAAATTATAAGATCTTTTTAGAGATAAATTTATTATAAATGTGAGTATAAAATGGAAAAATTAAAAGAGCTTTTAAAAATTCCGGGTCTTTCGGGATATGAAAGTAAAATAATTGAATTTTTAAAAAAAGAATTTACTAATTTTGGTTACTCTTATAAAAGGGACAATTTAGGTTCAATTATTTTTTTTAAAAAAAATAATAATAAAAATAGCAAAATAAAAAAAGTAGTAATTGATGCGCATATTGACGAAGTGGGTTTTTTAATTACGAATCTTAATGATGATGGAACAGTTATTATCGAAAGTATTGGAGGAATAAATTTAAAATTTATGCAAACTCAAACATTTGAGATTTGAGATTTAGATTTTAAAAATAAATATTTAGGAATTTTAACTTTTCCAAATCAAGATGATAAAAATTTAGATTTAGAAAAAGCAATTTTGGATTTAGGTTTCAGAAATAAAAAAGATCTTTTAAATCACAATATTAATATTGGTTCTTCAGTTACTTTTCCAGATTTTTTTCAAGAAAATGAAAAATCTATTTTAGCAAAAAGCATAGATAATCGATTGGGTACTTATATTGCTTTAAATATTGCAAAAGATTTTGCGAAAAAAGATTTAAAATTTGATTTGCAATTTATTTTTTCAGTACAAGAAGAAGTTGGTCTTAGGGGAGCAAGAACAGCAATATATAATCAAAATCCTGATTTAGTAATCGTTGTTGATATATCTCCTGCTTATGATATTGATCAAAAAGGTCCTCCTTATGGAATATTGGGAGAAGGAACAATGCTTAGACATAAAGATGTTTATACAATATATAAAAAAGAAGTTATTGTTTTTTTAAGAAATCTATTTGAGAGAAATAATATAAAATATCAAGATTATTTTTCATTTGGCGGAACAAATGCAGGTATAATTCAATTGATTAAAGAAGGAATTTTTGTTTTACCATTTGGTCTTTGTGCAAGAAATATTCATACATCTTTGGCGATTGTAGATAAAAAAGATCTTTTAGAAACAGAAAAAGGACTAAGAGTTTTAATTAACAAAATGAACGAAAATTTAACAAAAAAAGGAACTTTATTAAATTAATTTATTGATTTTAATAAAGTAAAATATTCATAAAATCATGATACAACAATTTTTAATTTATCTTATAAATTTAAACAACAATTATTCAAATTATGGAGCCGATCTTGATAAAACACATGATATATTAATAATAATATTAATAGCATTTGCTGCCGTTGCAATTTTGTTTCTAATTATCGGACTTTTCTATTTAATTGCAATTTTAAAAAGAACAAACGTAGTAATGAAAAAAGTTGATTATTTAATGGAAGATATTACATATAAATCAGAATCATTAAATGTTACTGTAGAAACATTAAATAAATTATCTAATTACCTATTATTATTTGATTCAAGTTCAAAAAATGGAATCAAAGCATTAGTTAAATTATTTTCTGAAAATAGAAATTATTTTTATTCATTTGCTGATAAACTTAGAGAAAATTTTGATAAAAAAGTTTCTGAAGGAAAAGATAAAATAAAAAAAGCAACACCAAAAGCAAAAGAGCAAGTACAAAAATTAAAAAAAGTTGTAGAAAAAAAAATTAATACTAAGAAAGAAAATGTAGATAAAGATAAGATTGATAATAATCATAAAAAAGGAATATAAAATGTTCAAAGAATTAATTGCTTTTTCTCTTGGTTTATTAGCAGGATTTACTATTTCAACATATAATGAAGAAACAAAAGAGATTATAGAATATATTATTAAAAAAGGTAAAGTCTATTATGAAGATTTAAAAAATGTAATTTATCAATCAATTAAAAGTATTGAAGAATTAGATTCAGATTGAATAAAATTAAATTATGAAAAAATAATGACAATTTTAAAAGATAAATTAAAAGATATTACAGAATTAGATTTATTAAGTGAAAAAATAGATTATGCAACACAAGAAATTTATAATTTTTTTGATAAAAGTAAATTACAGGTTGCAAAAAATACTATTAATGATACAAAAACAGTAATTAAAAAGAGAAAATAAAGATTAAAAATATAGGAAATTTTGATGAATAAATTATTAGAAGATTTAAAGTGAAGATCACTTTTAAAAGAAATAATAACCGAGGAAGATATAGATAAAATTTTATTATTAGATAAAAAAAGATTTTATCTTGGATTTGATCCAACATCTGATTCTTTACATATTGGTCATTTTCTAGCAATAAATTTAGCAAATTTAATTTCTAAAAACTCCAATTTAATTCCAATTTTTGTATTAGGAGGATTCACAGCTCAAATAGGTGATCCTTCAGGTAAAAATAATGAAAGAAAATTAATTTCACAAAATATAATTTCTGATAATTCTAAGTCGATAAAAGAACAATTAAAATTTATTTGCAAAAATTTAGATATTAAAAATTATGAAATTTTTGATAATTTTGATATCTATAAAAATTTAAATTTAATAAGCTTTTTTAAAAATTATGGAAAATTAGTAAATATATCAAAAATGCTTTCTCGTGATGTAGTAAAAAGTAGATTGGATATAGGAATGTCTTATACAGAATTTTCATATCAAATTTTTCAAGCAATTGATTTCTTATATCTTTTTGAAAATAAAGATGTTTTAATTCAAATTGGTGGATCTGATCAATTAGGAAATATCTTAACTGGAATTGAAATAATTAAAAAAATAAAAGGCAAAAATTCTTTGGTATCTGGAATTACGGTTCCTTTATTAGTTGACGAAAAAGGAAACAAAATTGGTAAAAGTGAGGGTAATCCGCTTTGAATCTCAAAAGAAAAAATGTCTCCTTATTTTATGTATCAATATTTATTTAATTTATCTGATTTATTTGCAGAAAAATTATTATTGCAATTAACTTCCATTAAAAAAGAAGATTTTTTGAATTTATTAAAAATTGCAAAAAAAGAAAAGTCAAAAAGGCATTTGCAAAAGGAATTAATAAAAAGATTGTTTATTTCTTTTTACGGTAAAAATGATGATTATAATAAATTTAAAAATATTTCTAAGTATTTATTTGTAGAAGATTATTTAAATATTGATGAAGATTTTTTATTGAGTATATTTAAAAACTTAGAAACCTTTAAATATGATTTTTCAAAAGATTTATTTACACAATTAAGAAAAAGAAATTTTATTTCTTCTAAAAGAGAATTTAATCAATTTTTAAAAGATGGGGCTTTAAAAATTAATAATAAAATAATTATGGAAAGCGATTTTAAATTAACAAAAAATGACTTTATTAAAAGAAAATTTATAATTTTATCAATAGGAAAAAAACAAAAAATAATTGTCAAATTAAATTAATTTAATAATTATTTTTTATCAATTATATTAATATTTTATAATTCATTTATAAGGGGATATATTTGTAAATATTATGAAAGATTTTTTTTATAATAATAAAAAAAATAATTTAAATTTTTTGTATGTAAAAAAGATAAATGAGAATTGAAGTAGAAATAAAAAAATTATTTATTTACACTTAAATTATAATTTGAGTTTAAATGGTATTTCACAAGAATTTGGATTAACAAAAGAAAGAATTAGACAAATTTTAATTAAATTTGTTTCTAATTTTAAAGATCAAGAAAAAGAAGAATTTTTCTTTGATTTTTATGTAAATAGAAAAAAGTTTAAATTTGTTTCTAATTTTTTTAAAAAGGAATTAAATAATTACAAAAAAACATTAGAAAGGGAAATTGAAAGTATTTCATTTATATTTAAATGAAATGGAAATTTATTTAAAGTTATTGAAAAATCTTTAATATTAAAATCAAATTTAAAATATTTTTTAAAAACAAATAATTATTTTAAATTAAATATTTCAGAATTTACAGATAAATTTATATTACCTTTTTGAAAGCAATTTGAATTTAAAGATATAATGGCTAGAAAAGATAAGGTTGATATTATTGCAAAAGCTTATTTTAAACCTTATGTAAAATATAAAATTAATGAAATAATATTGACTTATAATCAATATTTTCCAAAATTAAGTAGAAGAGCAATTGAAGGCATGCTTTTTAATTACAATGAAATTTTTTCTCTTTCTGCTGGGAAATATATGATTTCTTATTATAAGGATCAAAAAGAATTTTTATATTTTTCAAATATTGCAGATTTAATTTATGAAAGAGTAAATGATTTCTTTTTAAATGATGAAAATATTATATGTGATATATCAAAATTTAAAGAAGAAAATGATTTTCATTATCCTTTTTTAAATGAACATCATTATTATTTTTTTGCTAAGAAATATTCAAAAAAATTTAGTAATAAATTTGATTCATTTAGATCACCTATAATTTTTAAAAAAGAAGAAAAATTAAATATTTCTGGAAAAGATATTCAAATACTTTTTAAAAAGCAAATTAATTCTTTCTTAGAGGAAGAGAATTTGTATAATAAATGAATAGATAAAGATTATTTTTTGAAAAATATTCATGATAAATATGGAATTAAAGATTATTATTTTTTTCAAAAAATACATTTATTTAATATAGATAAAATTTTAGGAAATAGATATGAAAAAGGAAAAATAAAATTTAAAAAAAATTATTAAATTTTATTATGCTTAATTTTTCTGATTTCAAGATTTTTATCATTTGCAAATTGAAAAAGAGTTAGACTACTTAAATCTATTTTTTTATTTATTTTACTTTTACTTAATTTTATAAAGGTATTTTTATATTTTTCATTATCATCAATTTTTAAAATTAATTCTTTTAAATCTTTTTCTTCAATATTGCCAATTTCTAATATTTCATCAAATAGAAGATAATTTTGGTAACTATAATTATTAGAAATAATGTATTTATCTAAAATTAAATCGAAGTTTTTATCTATATATTTTATTTTATTTTCATTACTAAAATCTTTTGATTGGAAAATAGGTTGATAAAAATAAGGTATATTAATTAATTTTGTTTTATTATTTTTTGAAATATAATCTGAAAGAGGTTTGAAATAATTTTTTTGTACACCAACAAATAATTCTTTAAAATAAGGCATTTTATCAATAATAATTTCTTTAAAATTTCCATTTAAAATTTGATATTTTCAATTTATTATTGGATCATTTATTTCTCCAAATATAAAAGATCTTAAGTTTAAAATATAAGGATTTTTATTTTTTAAAATAAATTCAAAAAATTTATTTTGATAATCAATGGAATTTTTTAATAAATCTTCTACTAAAACCATAAATGTTAATTCTTCATTTTTTATTTTAATATTAAGTGTTTTTATTAAATTTAAAATGTTTTTCTCATTTTCTAATTTATAGTCTTTAAATATATTTTCACGTATATATAATTTAGAAATATTTTCTATTATTGGTTTTAATTCTTCTTTAAATACGTTATTAATTGAAATTATAAAATTGTCTTTTAATAGCTTTTCAAATAATATTTTTATTTTTGATTTATTTTTTATTTTATAAATTATTTCATTTAATTCTTTAGTATCAAGAATTTTATTTTTATTAAAATGATTGAAAATTTTTTCAAATAATTTTCAATCATTTTCATTTTTATAGATATTATAGATAACAATAATTGTATCTAAAGATAATTTTGTTTCTTTTGTACTTAATTTATTATATTGAAGATAGAATTTAATAATTTTTTCTAATTCTAATATTGAGATTCTTAAGTTAAAATTATTTTTTTCAATATAATATGAAATTATTTGATCACTTAAATCTTTTTTTGCAGCTTCAAATTCATCTTTTTCAATTGCATTTTTACTTAATTCATTTCTTATTACTTTAATATTTTCAATTTCTTTTCTTTCAATATTTAATACGTAATCAATATATTTTAAATCTTCATTAAATAATTTATCTTCAGAATCAGTTTCAATAATAATTATTTTTTTATAATCTATATTTATTAAATTTAAAAATCATTTACTAAATTTACTTTGTTTACTTTTTTCTTTAAATTCAGAAATAAATCTGTAAACAGCAATTTCAACATCTTTTCCCTCTTCTGACATTCTATTTATTTCATCAAATATATAAACCTTTTTTTTGTTGAAAAATAAAGGAATAATAGGCAAAACAAAGATTGCAAATATAGCAGAAATAAAAAGTCACAATGCAGTCATTGATTCGCTTTGATCTAAAATTATTAAAATAAAAGAAAAAGATATTCAAATAAGAGCAATTAAGTAATAGAGATTTCTAATTTCAGAAAGAAATGAAACTAATTTACCTCTATAACCGAAAATATCTCTTTCAAAGGCAGGGTATTGGAAGCGTCTTTGTTCAAAAGATTTACAATCAATTTTTTTAATTTTGGATTTTTTTACATTTAATTTTGATAATAAATAATTTAAATAATATGTTTTTCCGCTTCCTTTTTTTCCTGTAAAATTAATAATAATTGGTTCATTGTATTTAAAGTTTTTTTGCTTTTTTTTAACTTTTTCAACTATAAAATTAATTTGAGAAACTAACTCTTTTGATTTGTAATTACTTTTATTTTCATCATCGAAAATATCCTTTTTAAAACCCATATAGTAATAATTATATTTAAAAAAAATAAAAAAATTCTCCTAAGAGGGAATTTTTTGATTTTATTTATATTTATTTGGATATTCTTTTCTCATAGTTTTAATAAATTTATCTTTTTTTAAATTACTATATTTTTTATAAAGGTTTTTTGATTCTTGCAATTCTTTTATTGCAAAAGAAATATCTTCAAATCCCAAAATTTCAACTTTTTTATTTTGTAAATTTTTATAATTTTCAAAAAAATCTTTAAACTCTAATAAAATATTTTTATTTAAATCACCTAATTTATTAATATTATTAAATCTTGGATCTACATCAACAACTGTAATAATTTTTGTATCTGTTTCACCTGCGTCAATCATTTTCATTGCTCCAATAATTCTTACTGGAACAATGCAATTCGGTAAAAACTCTTGATCTGAAATCACAAGAGCATCAAGAGGATCTCCATCTCAATCTAGAGTATTTTCAAAATATCCATAATTTGCCGGATAATTCATGGCTCCATATAAGATACGATCAACTCGTAATTTTCCATTCTCTTTTTCATATTTAATTTTTGAATTCTTAGGTATTTCTATTACTATATCAGCTTTCATACAATAATAATTATATTATTAATTTATAATTAAATTAAATTTTTAGAATTAATTAGAAAAATGGAAAATGCGCAGATAAAAAATTTTAAAAAAATTTCCACTGCTGGAATATTTTTGGCTCTTACATTTATTGCAATGATTATTCAAATTCCAATTCCAGCTACTTTTTTAAAATTAGATTTTTCAATTTCGATAATTCTTTTATCAATTAAATATACAAAAATAATTTATACAATTCTTATTTCAATTATCTCTCCTTTTATTTTATTTTTTGTTGGTGGAGAAATAATAGGAATTATGTTTTTGGTATTTTTAAATTTAATCGTTATTTTTTTTCAAGTTTTTTTTGAAAAATTTTTTTTAAAATATTCAAAGACAAAATTAATTCTTTTTTGTGAATATTTTTTATTAATAATTGTTTTAGTTATTTTAATTTCTTTTATAAATACTCTTATATTTACCCCAGCTTATTATAATTTTGATTATGTCTTTATTTTTGATAATTTTTTTAAAATATTCTTTTTTGCAATTCTATTTAATTTTTTCAAATTATCTTCAAATTATTTTTTTTATTTCTTTTTATTAAATAATTTTTATAATTTAGATTAGATGAATAAATATAAAGGTATTTTTAAAATATGAAAATTTTAGTTATTTCAGATGTTCACGGAAATATAGAATTGATGAATAAAATAATAAAGGAGAATAATGTTGATTTAAAAATTTTTTGTGGAGATTTACAAAAAAATGATAAAAGCATTTTGAGTAAAAATTTTGATTATTATGTAACAGGTAATGCTGATTATTTTCATTTAGATGAAATAAAAGAATTAGAAGTAGATAAAGTTAAAATTTTATTAACTCACGGTCATTTATTTGAGACTTTTTGAGAAAAAATTAATTTTGATAAATTATATAAATTGGGAGAACTTTTAAAAGTTAAATTAATTATTCACGGTCATGATCATTTGAGTGTAATTGAAGAAAAAAACAAAATAATTCGTTTTAATCCTGGATCAATAACTTATCCTCGCGGAAATAGTAAAGCAAGCTATGGAATTATTGAAATAAAAAATTGCAAAATTATAAAATTGAAACACATTTATATTTAATTTTTATAAAAACTTGAAGTTTACTATTTAATCAAAATTTAAAATAATGTATAATTTTATTGTTATTGCCCGCGTAGCTCAGCAGGATAGAGCACGTGCCTTCTAAGCATGGGGTCGGAGGTTCGAATCCTCTCGTGGGCGCCATCTTCTTATTAATAAAATTTTGGATTTTAGATTTAAAAATGAATAAAAATAATTATTATGATCAGATAATTTTTGATATTAAAGATTTTATTAATAAAAAAGAATATGATAAGGCTTCTAAAATAATCGAAGACGAATTAAATATGCCATATATTCCTTTGGATTTTGAAGATAAATTATTTAATATAAAAAAAAATTTATCTTCAAAATTTAGTGATGATAGAAATAAAAAGTATAATTCAATTTCAATTGTTTGATATTTTGATTTTTTACGTAATGAAAAAATTGATTTCTTTGAAAAATTTGAAATAATTAAAAATTTTGATAGTTTTAATTTGAGAAACAATTTTTTAATTTTGAAAAAAATATTTTTTGATAAAAAAATAAATGATTTATTAAAATTAAAATTATTATTAATTATTAAAAGACAAGAAATTAAAAAAGATATAGATATATTATTTAGTGATGGCAAAAAGGAAAATTTTAATTTAGAGAAAATCGAAGATTTTTATCTAAATAAGAATTTTCTAGAGGATTTAAATTTAATTGAAATTTTTTTATTTAAAGATCCTGTAATTAAAAATTTTAGTTTTTTAATTCTTGAAATATTTTATATTTTTGAATTAAGAAAAAAAAATATTTGAAATAAAGAAAAAAATTTATTTTATTTGAAATCAATGTATATATCAGCTATTTTTTTTCAAAATCAAAATTTACAAAATCTGATAAAAAAACAAATTTTAGATTATGAATCCTTTATTTTAGAAATAAGGAATTTTTTTATTAACTTTAATTTAAAAAAATAATATAAGTATTTTGATATTGTATAATATAAAAAGTAAAAGTAATTTTTAATGTTTTTTGAATATTAAGGAGAAAGAAATGAAAAAAATAGACGTAAACATAGACAATAAGAATATAAATTTAAAATTAATTTTAAAAGGAGAAGATTGAACTAATATTTTAAAAAAAGTTAATAATGATTTAATTAAAAATTTAGAATTAAAAGGTTTTCGCAAAGGAAACGTTCCTCTAGAGATTGCTGAAAAGCATATTAAAAAAGAGCAAATTTGAAATAGTTCAATTGATGAAGTTGTTAATAATAATTATGATCAAATTATTAATGAATTTAAAAAACACAATGTAATTTCTGGTCCAAAATTAGAAATTAATAAAATAACAGATGAAGAAGTTGAAATAAATTTTAGTGGTGTTTTATTTCCAAAAATCAAATTAGGAAATTTTGATAATTTAAAAATAGATTATACAAGTGAAAATATTACAGAAAAAGATATTAAAAATGAAATAGAAAAAATGGGCGATTTTTCAGTTGAAAAAAAAGAAGTTTTAGATAAAAATTATCAAATTAAAAAGGATGATATTACTATAATTAACTTTATTGGAAAAGTTGATGGAGAAGAATTTGAAGGTGGCTCAGCAAAGGATCACGAATTAAAAATTGGATCAAATTCTTTTATTGGAAATTTTGAAAATCAATTGATCGGTGCTAAAATAGGAGAAAGCAAAGAAATTAAAGTTAAGTTCCCAGAAACATATCCTGTAAAAAATTTATCTAACAAAAATGCTGTTTTTAGTGTTAAAATTAATAAAGTATTTCAAGAAGAAAAATTATCAGATAAAAAATTAGTTGAAAAATTAGAGAAAATTGGAATAAAATCAATTGATGAATTTCATAATAAAATTAAAAAAATTTTAACTGAAAAAAATATTCAACAAGCAAATGATAATTTTTTTAGTAAATTTTTAGATGAAGTAAAAAAAATAGAAAAAACAGAAATAGATATTCCAAATGAATTAATTGAGCAAGAATTAGAAAAAGAATTTTCAGATTTTAAAAATCGTTTAGAAGAACAAGGAATTAAAATGAAAGATTATTTTGAAATTCTTAAAACAGATGAAAAAAATTTTAAAGAAAATAACTTAAAAATAAGTATAAAAAATAAAATTGAAAATAGTTTAATTTATTCAAAATTACTTAACGATTTAAAAATTGAAATATCTGAAGATGAATTAGAAAAGGAATATAATACAATTTCAGAGGATCAAAAAATTGCGATCGAAGAAACTAAAAAACAAATTCCTGAAGAAACAATTAGAAATTCTTTAATATATCAAAAATTAATAAATACATTAATTAACAAACTAAAATAGGATTTTACAAATAAAAAAATTATGTCTTTAAATAAAAAATTGCCATTAATAATTACCAAAGGAAATATTTTGTTTCCTAATTTTGTCACAAGCTTAGGATTTAAAAAGGAATATTTATCAGAAGATTTTATTAAAAATTTTCAAAATAGTGATTTGAATGTTATTATTACTTCTTCATTTGAAGAAGATAATTTTGAAAAAACACGAGAACAGAAAAAAAGTTTAAAAAAACTTAAAATTTTGGAATATGGAACATTTGCTTCTGTTGGCAATATTGTTGAAAAAGAAGATACAATAAATATTTTTTTTAATGGTCTTAAACGTGTAAAAATTGTTGATTTTATTGAAAAATCACCAGGTAATTTTTTAGCTGAATTTACTGATTTAAAAGATGTAAATGTAGATTCTAATAAATCTCTTGAATTAAAAGGTAAAATTCGCAATTTGATTTTGCAAAGAATGAATCAACTTAAATTAAGATCTGATAATATGGAACCATTGTTTCAAGCTCCTGCTGGAGCATTTTCTGATTCAATTGCAAATATTTTGCATCTTACAAATGCTGAAAAATTTGAATTAATAAGTGAAAATAATGTTGAAAAAAGATTAGAGATATTATTAGATAATTTACAAACTTCTTTACAAGTTAATGAAGATATTGCTCGTGATATTAACACACGAGTAAGAGAAAAATTTACAAAACAACAAAAAGAATTTTATTTACGTGAACAATTAAAGGCAATTAGAGAAGAACTTGATGAGATGTCGGGTGAGGAAAATGACATAAAAACACTTAAAAAAAGAGCAGAACAAAATCCTTATCCTGAAAATATTAAATCAAAAATTTTAAAGGAAATTGGTAGACTTGAAAATACACCAAATTCAGCACCAGAAGCCGGAATTATTCGAACTTATTTAGATTGAATAATGAATGTTCCATGATGACAAAAAGATAATGAAAAAATTGATATTGTAAAAGCAAAAAAAATTCTTGATGAAGATCACTATGGACTTGAAGAACCCAAAAAAAGAATTATTGAATACCTTGCTGTAAAACAAAATAATCCTGATTCAAAAGGTGCAATAATATCTTTAATAGGTCCTCCCGGAACAGGAAAAACATCACTTTCAAAATCAATTGCAAGAGCATTAGATCGTAAATTTATAAAAATTTCCCTTGGGGGAATTAAAGATGAATCTGAAATAAGGGGTCATCGTCGTACTTATATTGCATCAATGCCTGGTAAAATTATTCAAGCAATGCGCAAAGCCGGGGCAACAAATCCTGTTATTTTGCTTGATGAAATTGATAAAATGTCTACTGATTTTAGAGGAGATCCAGCTTCTGCGATGCTTGAAGTATTAGATTATGAACAAAATAGTAAATTTCAAGATCATTATTTAGAAGAAGAATATGATTTATCAAATGTTTTTTTCCTTGCAACTGCAAATTATGTTAAAGATATTCCTGAACCTCTCTATGATCGTTTGGAAAAAATTGAAATAACTTCCTATACAGAACTTGAAAAAACAGAAATTGCAAAAAAATTCTTAGTTCCCCGTGTAATTAATGAAACAAATCTTAAAACAAAAAATTTTAAAATTGATGATGATACATTAAAATTTATTATTCGTCATTACACAATGGAAGCGGGAGTAAGACAATTACATCGTACACTTGAAAAAATTGCTCGTGGTATTTTAGTGATGAGTTTAGATGGAGAATTAAAAAGCAATGGTGTTTATAAAATTAATAAAAAACATGTTGTTAAGTTATTAGGAAAAATTATATTTAACTATACCAAAAAAGAAGATGTTCCACAAATTGGAACGGTAAATGGACTTGCTTGAACAGCGTACGGTGGAGATATTTTGCCAATTGAAGTTACACTTTTTCCGGGGAAAGGAAATTTAATTTTAACAGGACAAATTAAAGATGTAATGAAAGAATCGGCTTCGATTGCTTATTCTTATATTAAATCAAATTATAAAAAATTTGATATTAAAGCAGATCTTAAAGATAATAAAAATATTTTTAAAGATTTTGATGTTCATGTTCATTCTCCTGATGGAGCAACACCAAAAGATGGTCCATCAGCTGGAGTGACTTTTACAACATCATTAATTTCTGCTCTTCGAAGAATTCCTGTTTCTGAAAAAATAGGAATGACAGGTGAGATAACTTTGAGAGGTAAAATATTACCAATCGGAGGATTAAGAGAAAAATCGATCTCTGCTTATCGTTCAGGTTTAGAATCGATATATATCCCAAAAGAAAATTTGCGTGATATTGATACATTGCCAAAAGAAATTACAAAAAATTTAAAAATAATTCCTGTTGCAACTTTTGATGAACTTTATAGAAGATTAAAAAAAGATCATCGAATATAAAATTATTAATTTAGATATGGAAGACAAAAACAACAATAATAAAAATATATATAATCCTGATCAATTTGAAGAAAAAATTTATGATTTCTGAAAAAGAAATAATTTTTTTAATAAAAAAAATCAAGGAAATAAAAGTTTTTCGATAATTCTTCCTCCTCCAAATGTAACAGGAGATCTTCATTTAGGACATGCTTGAGATCTTTATTTTCCTGATCTTTTAATTAGATATAAAAAATTAAAAGGATATAATGCAATTTGATATCCAGGAACCGATCATGCTGGAATAGCAACTCAAGCAAAAATAGAAAAAATAATTTTTGAAGAAACTGGTAAAAATCGTTTTTCAATAGGAAAAAAAGAGTTCCTTGCAAAAATTTGAGATTGAAAAAAACTTTATGAAAATAATATTTTTAATCAATGATATAAAATCGGGGTTTGTTTAGATTTTGATAAATATAAATTTACTCTTGATAAAAAAGTAAATGATTTAGTAAATAAAACTTTCATAAATTATTATAATGAAGGTTTAATATATCAAGATACAAAACTTATAAATTGAGATCCAAAATTGCAAACAGCTATTTCAAATATTGAAATTGAAAAAAGAGAAACAAAATCTAAATTGTATTATATTCGATATCCATTTTTAAATGATAAAAAAAATTATTTAATTATTGCAACAACAAGACCAGAAACAATTCTTGGAGATACTGCTATTTTTGTAAATCCAAAAGATCAAAGATATCAAAAATATATTGGAAAGTTCTTATTAAATCCTTTAAATGATCAAAAATTAAAAATACTAACAGATGATTATATTGATATTTCTTTTGGAACAGGAGTTATGAAAGCTACTCCTGCACACGATTTTAATGATTATAATTTAGGTAAAAAGTATAATTTAAATTTTATTAATATTTTAAATAAAGATGGAAAAATGAATCAGCAGTGTTTAAAATATGCTAATTTAGATAGATATGAAGCTCGAAAAATTATCATAAAAGATTTAAAAACAAAAAATTTGATTGAAAAAATTGATCACAATTATATAAATAATATTTCTTATTCACAACGATCAGGGACGATTATTGAACCCCTAATTTCAAAACAATGGTTTTTAAAATCTTCAAATCTTGCTAAAAATACTTTAAAATTTAATAATGATAAGATTTATTTTTATCCAGAAAGATTTTTAAAAGAATACAAAAAAGCAATTAATAATATGGAAGATTGATGTATTTCTCGTCAATTGTGATGAGGACATAGAATTCCTGTTTGATATTTTGAAGACAAAATAAGAGTACAAGAAATTTCTCCTGGAAAAAATTGAAAACAAGACGAGGATGTTTTGGATACTTGATTTTCTTCTTCTCTCTGGCCACTTGTTAATAAAGATCAAAAGATAATTGATAAATCAGAAAATAAATTTTATTTATCGGATACACTTTTTACAGGTAGTGATATTCTTTTCTTTTGAGTTGTAAGAATGATTTTTCAGTCAATTCAAATTGAAAAAAAATATCCTTTTAAAAATGTAATTATTCATGGATTAATTCGTGATAAAAATGGTAAGAAAATGTCTAAATCACTAAATAATGGAATAAATCCAATTGATACCATTAATAAGTGAGGATCTGATTCTCTAAGATTTTTTTTGTTAGCAAATTCAACACCGGGAAATGATTTAAATTTTAATGAAGAAAAAATAAATTACTCTTGAGATATTAATAATAAATTATTTAATATTAATAATTTATTACTTAAATTAAGTTTAAAAGAAAAAATCTATCGAACTGAAATTTTTAATTTAAAATTAAATCCATTAGATAATTTTTTACTTTATAAACTAAAAAAACTTTTAATATTAATTGAAAATAATCTTGAAAAATATAATTTAACAATAATATTTAATAATATAAGTAGTTTTTTAATAGATGATTTTTCAAGTAATTATCTTGAACTTTTAAGAGAATATAAAAATACAAATAAATATCAAAACGCATTAAATATTTATTTACAAATTTTAATTATATTGCATCCATTTATTCCTTTTCTTACAGAAAAAAATTACCAATCTTTAAAAGATAAAATTGAAATTAAAGAGTCTATTTTATTGGAAAGTTATTTAGATTTAAAAGATATTAATTATTTAAAAATTAATTTTAATATAATTAAAAAAGTACTCGCAGTTTTAAAAGTTTTAAGAAAAATTAATTCAAATTTTGAATATAAAAAAAATTATAAAATTTTAATTTTAAATAACGATTTGAATAATAAAGAAAAAATCTATATTAAAGAATTTTTTAAAAGTAAATATAATTTTGAATTTATTGAACAAATAGAAAAAATAAAATTTAATGATATATATATTTCAAAAAGTATTGGAGCGATTTTTTATAGATTTAGTGATAAAAATTTAAAAACAATCGATTATTTAAAAACAAAAGCACAAAAATATTTTAAATTTGAATATGATCGTGCTGATAATTTATTAAATAATAATGGATTTTTAAAAAATGCAAATAATCAATTAATTGAGAATGAAAGAAATAAAAAAGAAAAATATAGAAAACTTTTAAATTTAATAAAAAATTAAAGTATGGAATTTACTTTTACAAACTTAAAACCAATTCGAATTGATAAATACCTTGTAGATTTATTGCAAAATGAGTTAACAAGAAGTCAAATTAACAATCTTATTGAAAATAATGTTGTTTTTGTCAATGAAAAATTGATTACAAAATCTGGATATATTATAAAAGGTAGCGGGGAAATTAAAATAGATGACATTTTTTTAAATAATAAAAATCAAGAAAAATTAAATAAATGAAACAATCCAAAATTAATTGATATAATTTTTGAAACAGATGATTATATTGTAATTAATAAACCATCTAACTTGTCTGTTTATCCTGGATCTAAAAATAATGATCATACATTAGTTAATATTCTTATCTCAATTCGAAAATATTTATCTAATATAGATACTAAAAGACCAGGTATCGTTCATAGAATTGATAAAAATACATCTGGTGTTTTAGTAATAGCAAAAAATAATAAATTCAGTATTTATTTGCAAAAACAGTTTCAAGAACGAAAAGTTTATAAAGAATATTTAGCAATAACAAAGGGTAATCTACCTGCAAAAAAAGGGATAATAGATGCGCCGATTGGAAGAGATGCTAATAATAGAAAATTAATGACGGTAACTAATAAAAATAGTAAATATGCAATTACAGAGTATGAGGTTATTGAAAGATTTTTAAATCATGATTATTTAAAATTAATTATAAAAACAGGAAGAACTCATCAAATTCGTGTTCATATGAGATTTTTAAATACTCCAATTTTAAATGATTTTGATTATGACAAAAAAATCAAAAAAAATAATAATTACGGACAATTTTTGCATTCTTATAAAATTTGCTTTTATGACTATCAAAATGAGCAAAAATGTTTTAAAGCAAAATTACCTTCTTATTTTAAAAAACAATTAAATATTTTAAAAAGGAAAAAAAATGGCGAAAATTAGATTATTAGGTTTAGGTGGTCTAGATGAAAAAGCTAAAGATTTATATATATTAGAAATTGATTCAAAAATATTTATATTAGATGCTGGTATATCTGAACCTTTTTATCCACTTTTAGGAATAAATTATTATATTCCCAAACTTGATTATTTAAAAGAAAATTATGACAAAATAAAAGGGATTTTTTTATCTTCTCCCAATAGAAATATGATTGGAGCGATTTCACAAATATTGAAATTGTTCCCCAAAATTCCTATTTATGGATCTGATGTTACGATAAAATCTTTAGATATTTTTTTCAAAGATAATTTTCAAGTAAAAAAAGCAAATAAAAATATAATTTCTGAAAATAAAGAATTAAAAATTAATGATGTTGTTATAAGGGTTGTTGATTTAAATTCTTCTTGTCCTGGAACTTTAGGATATGTTTTTAATACAAAAGACGGGAATATATTTTATTTTTCATCTTATATTTTTGATTATATTGAAGAATATAATATTTCTATCTTTGATCATATAAAAAAATATACAATTGAAAAAAATCTTTTATTTATATCTGATTCATTAAATATGAATCGTAATTCTTCTATATATCCGCTTTATAAAATTAGTAATCATATTGAAAAGTATTTTGATGAAAAGAAAAGAATTTTTATAACTCTTTATGAAGATAACATTATTAATATGGTTGAGATAATAAATTTATCAAAGGAATATAAAAGAGACATTTATATATTTGATATTGAGTTTTTGGATCTTCTTAAAATGATGATGCTAGCAAAAAAAATTCCTAATTTTAATCTTAAGAAAGCATCGGAATTAAAAAATTCAACTCCACCAGAAAAAGTAATTATTATAATGTCTGGAACAAGATCTAATCTTTATCATCGTGTAAAATCAAGTTTAATTGAAGATAATATTTATAATTTAGAAATTGAAAAAGAAGATATTTTTATTTTTGCATCTGAACCACAATCTGGTAATGAAGCTATTTTTCAAAATATTACAAGTGAAGTTTCAAAAATTGATCCAGAAACTTTGATTTTGGGAGAAAATGATAAAATTTGAATTCATCCCACACAATATGATTTAAAAAACTATATCGGGTTATTAAAACCGAAATTTTTTATGCCTGTAAAAGGATATTTTAAAGAATTCATTGAAGCTAAAAAAATTTTAAAATCAATTGATTATAAAGATAATCAAATTATAATTGCTGAAAATGGCGAAATATTTGAAATAAATGATGGAAATAATTTAGGTATTGTACGCAAATTAAAAGAAATTGGCGTACAAGTTGTTGAGGGAATAAATGATGAATTGATTGATAATGAAATTATCACCCAAAGACAAGCTTTAGGGAAAGATGGATTACTTACAATTGGTTGTATTGTAAGTAAAGACGAAAAATTTAAAATAATTTCTAATATAGATATTCAAATGCGAGGTTTAATTTATATTAAAAATCAAGAAAAATTAATGCAAAATCTAGAAAATGAAATTAAATTAATAATTGAGGAAAATCGTGAAGATTTTATCTTAAATAGAGTACAATCTATTATTATTAAAAGAATTAATAAGATGTTGCGTTTGTCAATTAAGAAAATTCCAACTATAATAATAAAGATTAAACAAATATAATTTTAATTATGAGGCTAAATTAAAATGAGTAACAAAAAAAATAAAAATAAAAAAAATATTTTTTCGTTTGGATTAAATGGAATTATGAGTTTTTTTAAAAATATTTCAAAAACAAAAAAGGATGAAACTATTTCTTTAGAAAACACGAGTTTTGAAAGTGAAAATATTTTAAAAAATGATCAAAATAATTTTGATCTTTTAAAAGAAAATGCTCGTCTTTATAAAGTAAAGAATAAAATTTTATCGAAAAAAAAGGGTGAAGAATTTGTTGATGAACATTTAAATTTGCAAACAAATACTGCACAATTTCTTTTTGAAAATATTTTTGAAGCAGAAAAACTAAAAGAAAAATTAGAAGAGTTAAATTTAGAAAAGGAGATTGAAGTTGAAATTGGTGATAAAGATAAAAAATCTTATACATTAAAATTTAATGATGATAACTTAAAATTGGAAGAAAAAAAAGAAAATAATCTATTTTCTGATTTTGATTATGAAAAAGATTTTGATTTTGATTCAGAAGAAAATGAAGAAGAATTAAAAAAAAAAGAACAGAATAACTTAAATCAAGATGAAATAGAAAATGAGAGTGAAATTTTAAAAAAAAAAGAGAATAACGTAAAATTTCCCTTTTTTTTATTAAAAAAAAGGGAAATTGAAATTAAAGATCAAAATGCTAATTTAATTGGAAAATATGAAAGAAAAATAAATTATATTTTAAGAAATATTGATTTTCCAGGAGAAATTACAAAAATTAATAGTTGTTCAACATTTTCAACTTTTACAATTTCACTTTTTAAAAATTTTAATCTTAAAGATTTATATTACTTCAAAAGTCATTTTAATAAATATTTTTATAAAATAAAATATCGCTTTGATATTAATAAAATTAATCAAAAAATATTAATTTTGGAAATAAAAAATTATTATTATGAATCTTTTAATTTTAATAATCTTTTAGAAAAAATGCATAATGATTTCTTTGATGAGAAATTATTACTAGGAGAAAATTATAAAGGTGAATTAATTTGTAAATCTTTGTCTAAATTATTTGTTATTGCTCAATCAAAAGAGAAAATTAATTTTATTCATAATTTAATTACCTCAATTATTTTTAAAAAAAGTTCAAATGAAATAAAATTTAAAATTTATTTAAATCAGAATGTAAATTTAAAATATAATCTTAATTTTCCATATTTTATTAAAAGTGATAAAAATAAAAAATATTCATTAAATGATATTATAGATATTTTTGATAAAAGACACGAACTCTTTATTAAAAATAATGTTAAAAGTTTTGAACAATATAATAATATTTTAATTGATGAAGATAAAAAAATAGAAAAAATAGTTTTAGTTGTATCTGAATTAAATGATATATTGAATAATAATGACAATTTTAATCTTAATAAATTTACAAAAATAATTGAAAAAGGAGAAAAATTAGGTATTTATACTATATTATTGACAGATAAAATTTTTGAAAATAATTTAAGTAAAATGAATTTAAATTTATTTAAAGAAGAACAAAAAATTTTATTTTTTAAAAATAAAATACAATCAAATTTTTATTTTTTCAAAAAAAAGGAAATTGATCAATTATTTCTTACTGGAGATTTTATTATTTCAAGTCAAAATGAATTAATACATTGTCAACAAGCGATTATTTCAGATAAAGAATTAGATTTAATAAATATTTATTTGAAAAATTTTTATAATTTTAAAAGCGAACAAAAATCAATTGAAATTGAAGAAGAAAGATTTATGGAAAAAGAATCAAAAAAAAATCAAATAAAAGAAGAAGAAATTTTAAGTAAAGATGATTTTTTATTAAAAACAGCAAAAATAATTTTATGCGAAAGAAAAGAAATTAATTTACAAATAATTCAATCCTATATGGGAATTGATTATAACAAGGCTTATTTAGTTTTAAACAGTTTATTTAAATATAAAATAATTTCTTCTATAAAAAATAACAATAATTATTATAAATTAATTAATAATGAGGTTTGTGATGAAGTTAAATATTTCTAATCATTCAATTTATGAATTAAAAGAATTGATCGAAATATCAAAAGATCAATTAATATTTGTTTATTTTTCAGCAAAATGGTGTGGCGAATGTAAAATGTCTAATTTAGTTTTTCAAAAATTAAAGTTAATTTATGAAAAAAAATTTTTATTTTTTAAAATTGACGTTGATGAAGAAAAATTATGAGAACATAAACAAAATGAATTTTTTAAAATTAAAAAAGTTCCGACTTTTTTAATTTATAAAAATCAAAATGAAATTTCAAGATATTTAAATTTTAAAGAATTTGGTTTTCATGAAAAAGAAATTAAAAAATATCTTAAATTTTAGTAATGAAGTGACTTTGGGATTAAAATGAAAATAAAAGAAATAGAATTAACATTAGAAGAACAAAATTTAATTTTAAATATTAATAAAAATCTAAATAATAATTCAATACAACATAACAATTTATTTAATAGTTTAAATAGTATATTCGAAAATGATTTTTTTGAACATAATAAAATTATTTTAAATAATTTTAAAAAAATTTTAAATTCTTCTAATTTAATTTATAAAAATTATTTGGAAATCAATAATAATATTTTAAAAAATGAAATTTTATTTCAAAATCAAGAAAATTATATTACAAAAAATTGCGAAAAATTTAATGTTAAATTAATAAATATAAATAAATTATTTGTAGAAAAAGAAAAAGCAGAATCTTTAAATTTTTTAAAAAATACGCGATTAGAAATTAATAAAAATTTAGAAGAAAAATATTTCAATTTACATAATAAAAATTTAAAAAAATTAGATTTTTTGTTAAAAGATGAAAGTATTTTAAAAATTGAATCGTTGATCAATGATTATAAATTAATTAATAAAATAAAAAATTTAAATGTAGATATCAATGTATTTCAAAAAAAACACAAATGATTTCTTTTTCTAATTATTTTTTTAAATATAATTTTAGTAGGTATTTTTATATGAACTTTAATAATTATAATATAGCAATTGATGGATATGCTGCAACAGGAAAATCAACTTTAGCTTTAGCACTTTCTTTAGATTTAAAAATGAAATTTTTAAATACAGGAAAAATGTATCGTTTGGTTGCTTTATTTTATTTAAGAAATAATTATAATGAAGAGCAACTAAAAAAAAATATAGGTAAAATAAAATTTAAATATAAAAATAATAAAATAGATATTAAAAATTTTTCTTATGATTCTTTAGAGTTAGAATTTCCAGAAATTTCTGATTTATCTTCAAAATTATCACAGTTGAAATTTGTCAGAGATTATCTTACTAAAGTACAAAAAAAAATTTTAAAAAAAGGAGGATTTATTGTAGAGGGCCGTGATATAGGAACAATAATTATTCCTGATGCTAAAATAAAATTTTTTCTTACAGTTAGTGATGAAGAAGGGGCAAAAAGAAGATTTGCAGAAATTAAAAAAATGCATAAAGATATAAAATTTGAAAAAATATTAGAAAGAATCAAAATGCGTAATAAAAATGATAAAAATAGAAAATTAGCTCCTTTAATTCCGGCTAAAGATGCTATAAAAATTGATACAACTAATAAAAATTATAAGCAAGTATATGATTTAATTAAGATAAAAATTTTGGAGATTAATAATAAAAATGATAAATTTGCCTAAAGTTGTAATTATCGGAAGACCAAATGTTGGTAAATCAACTCTTTTCAATAGATTATTGGGAAAAAAAATTTCAATTACTTTTGATCAAGAAGGTGTAACAAGAGATAGGATTTATCAAAATTGTTTTTGAGTAGATAAAGAATTTTTATTAATTGATACAGGAGGATATTCAAAAAATAATAAAATATCTTTTCAAACTGACATTAATTCGCAAATTGAAATTGCTTTAAAAGAAGCGGATTTAATTTTGCTGGTTGTTTCAAAAAAAGAAGGATTATTAAAAGAAGATCGAGAAATTGCAAAAGAAATTTTAAGACTTAAAAAGCCAGTGATATTAGCTATTAATAAATCTGATAATTTAAATGAAATAAATTTAAATATTGAGAAATTTTATTCTCTTGGAATTAAGGATCTTTTTCCAATTTCTTCAATTCATGGAGTAAATATAAATAATTTATTAGATAAAATAATTCAAAATTTAAATTTTGAAAACTTAAATGAAAATGATGATTTTTTGAAAATAGGAATAATAGGTAAACCAAATGTTGGTAAATCAACGTTATTAAATAAAATTTTAAATGATAAAAGAATAATTGTTTCAGATAAACCAGGAACAACAAGGGATTTTGTTGATACATTTATCAATATAAATGATAAAAAATATCAAATAACAGATACAGCTGGAATTAAAAAAAATAAAAAGGCTCTCGATGATATTGAATGATTATCAGAATTGAGATCAAATTTTGTAATTATTAATTCTCAATTTATTCTTTTGATTATAGATTATACTCAGGAAATTTCTTTTATAGATCAAAAAATATTAGCAATTTTAAAATCAGAATATAAACCTACAATTTTATTAATTAATAAAATTGATTTATTCACAAATGATGATTATAAGAATGTGAAAAATGAAATAAAAGGTAAATTTAAATTTGCATCATGAGTTTCTTTTGAATTTGTTTCAGCAAAAACAGGAAAAAATTTAGATAATATTTTTAATTTAGTTGAAAATATATGAAAAAATAGACATCAGGATATTAAAAAATCAATTTTAAATCAATTTTTAAACGATATACAAATTTTAAAAAAACCACCAAGACATAATGGTATTTTAATAAAATTAGATTACATTACATATTCTAATAAGGAATATCCTAATTTCATTATTTTTTCAAATTATCCTCAATATATTCATTTTTCTTATAAAAGATTTATAGAGAATCAAATTCGAGAAATTTTTAATTTTGAAGGAATTCCAATAAAATTAACTTTTAGAAAGAGCACAAATTAAATGAAAAATATAAATTTTAGAAATGATTTTTTATCAGATTATAATTTTACAATAATTGGTTCAGGAGCTTTTGGAACAGCTGTTGCTAATTTTTTAGTTTCAAAAAATGATAATGTTATTATTTATGGAATAGATGAAAAAGAGATAAGTGATATTCAAAATAATCATAAAAATACAAAATATTTTGAATCAATAAAATTAAAAGCAAAATTAAAAGCTACAACAGATATAAAAAGAGCACTACAAGATGCAGATATTATTTTAATTGCTATTCCTTCGCATTCTTTTCGAGATGTATTAAGAAAAAATATTTTACCAAATATGAAAAAACCAGCATATTTTGTTAATTTAGCAAAAGGATTAGATTATCTTGAAATAAAATTTTTAAATCAAATAATTGAAGAAGAAATTCCACAAAAAATGAATCTAGGAGTACTTAAATTATCTGGACCTTCTTTTGCAAAAGAACTTGTAGAAGAAGAGCCAACAAAATTTGTTTTAGCTTGTAAAGATATTGAAATTGCTAATAATTTAAAAAAATATTTTGAAACGGAATATACAAAAATTGTAACTTCTAATGCTATAGTTGGAATTGAAGCTTTATCTGTAATTAAAAACTCTTTAGCTATTTTATTAGGTATTGTAAACGGACTTGGTTATGGAATGAATTCAAGAGCATATATATTTACTGAATCTTTAGAAGAAATGAAAAAAATTGTTAAATTATATGGTTTTGATGAGAATATTATATTTCTTCCTGCTGGGGTTGGCGATTTGTATTTAACGGGAAATTCAAAGAAATCACGGAATTTTTCTGTTGGATATAAAATAGGAAAAGCAAATAAAGTAAATAAGAAAATTCTTAATTCATTTGTTACTATAGAAGGATTAAGATCAATAGAAATTATTTTTTCCTTAGCAATTAAAAAAGGAATTAAGTTAAATTTATTCAATTTATTATATAATATAACATATAAAAATATCCGTCCTAGTGAGGTTATGGATCAATTTTTCAAAGGAATAGACAAATAGTATGAATAATAAAAAAGATTTATTTGAAGATATATCTAAAAATACAGGTTTAGCAAAGAAAGATGTTCAAGAAATTTTTGATTTAATTTTTATAAATGTTGAAAAATCATTAAAATCTAGTGCAGAATTTGCAGTTCCCCAATTTGGTAAATTTAAATTAGTTTCTCGTGCAGCACGCGAAGCAAGAAATCCAAGAACAGGGGAAAAAATTAAAATTCCAGCTCAAAAAGCTGTCGTTTTTAAACCATCAAAAGTTTTAAAAGAAAAATTTAATAATTAAATTTATCTTATGATATTAAAAAAGTAATAAAATGTAAAAATTGTGAAATTTTTTCATTTTTTGTTTTTAATCAATATAATTAATATATATATAAAATCAGAAGTTTGGAGGCGAGAATGGAATTTTATGTTTGATATTGAATATTATTTATTCTAATAATATTTCTAGTTATTATGCAAGTGGTTGTTGCAAATAAATTTAAGAAAACTTTAGTTCATTATAGTTCTATTGGTAATAAAGCTAATATAACAGGATCACAGGTTGCAAGAGATATTTTGGCTAAAAATGGTATTTCAAATGTTATTGTTATTAAGGGTAATAAAGAAGGAATTGATCATTATGATCCAAGAAAAAATCATATTATGCTTTCCCCTAGTATTTATGATTCAAGCTCGATAGCTGCTGCAGCTGTTGCTTCTCATGAGGTGGGTCACGCTATTCAATGAGGTAAAAAGGAGTTAGGTATTAGATTTAGAGATACTCTTGCTCAACCTGTTGGAATAATTTCACATATTGGTTCAGTTATGATGAATGTTGGATTTACATTATTAATCTTTGGATTAATATTTGGTTCAAATTCTACATTTGGAACTTTTGTGTTTTGAATTTTAGTTCCTGGTGTTGTTGTTTATGGTGCTACTGCTTTATTTCAACTTGTAACATTGCCAATTGAATATAATGCTTCATATAAAGGAAAAAAACAATTACAAGCAATGGGATTTGTGACTACACAAGAAGAGAAGGACGCTACTAAAAAAGTTCTTAATGCTGCTGCATTAACTTATGTAATGGCACTTCTTGCAACACTTGCTGTTTTTGCATTGTATTTGTTAAAATTATTAGCAATTTTAGGAAGCAGACGTTAATTTAAAAATAGGTGTATTGATAATTATGATAGATGTTGGTAGTTTATTACATGACAATCTAATAAATAAAGAGAGATTACTGTTAAAAAAATATAAATTATTAGGATTAAAAGAACAAGAGGTTCTTCTAGTAATTTCAATTTTAAATTTTGATTCAAGTGAAAATATATCACTCAACAAGATAGCAAAAGGACTTGATATTTCAAAATCTAATGTAGATAAAATTTTAACCTCTTTAGTTCAACAAAAATTAATTAAAATTGATTTACGTGGAAAAGAAATATCTTTTAACTTCAATAATTTATGAGAGAGATTATTAAATCTTTATTATATTCCAAATGATAATTCATCAAAAGAAGATCGTTATTATTGGTTTATCAAGCGAATGAACTTTAATAATAATACGGTAGTCAAGGTTAAATTTGAGAATTGAATTGAACAAAAATTATGATCTAAAATTATTGAAGTAATAGATAAATTAGAAAAATTTAATTTTAATTTTTCTGTTTCTTGAAATGAGTTTGAAAAAATCATTGATGAAAATATTAAACCGATAAAAAAAGATATAAATCAAATTTTACATACTAATTGATTAACTGAATAAAAAAAGGAATAAATTCATTTAAATTTGTCTTATACCCTATTTGTTTTATTTTTTGCATATTGATACTTTTTTTATCATTTAATTCAATTAAATTTAAATAATCAAATATTCTAATAATAATAATCAAATTATTCTCTTTTTTTAATCTAAATAAGAGAAATGATTCTCCTCCTAGTTTTCTGATTTTTACAAGCTGATTTATTTGATGCTCTTTTAGTCTTCTTAATTCAAAATTATTACTTGAAATATCTTTTAATTCTAGAAGTATGAATTTTTTATTAAGTATTCCAATAAAATCACAGAGTGCTTTTTGATAATAAACATACTTTTCTTTTTTCTTTATTGTAACTTTTTTAATGGGGGTCGGAGATTTAATAAAAAATCCAATTTTTTTCCGATTAATTTCTTTTAATTGCTGTTCGATTAATAATTCAAACTTTATATTTCTACTGTCTTGCTTATTCATATAAATAAATTAAAATCAATTATTTCTTTTTCTTATTTTTGTTTATTTTGTATAATTATAGTGTTATCAACTGATTGCAGGATAGTAAAATATTTTGAGGAAAGTCCATGCTAGCACTTGCTGCGAAGCAGGTAACGTTTGTGGAATAGTAAACGATAACTATTCAAACAAGAGTAAACTTGTTATGGCAAATTTAAATCTAAGGTTTTTTTAACTATGATTAAAATTGTAGTGCCACAGAGACGAGCTTGAAAGAAATTTCAAGATGAAACGCGGTAAACCCCACAAGCTAGAAACCTAAATTATGGTAAGGGAACCAAAATAGGGAAATGAACCGATTTTTGGAATTAAGAATATATTCTTAATTAGATAAATGATCAGATAAACAAAACATGGCTTATGATAACATAAATCAAAATGCTAAAAGCAGTTTTATAACTGCTTTTTTTTTATTTAAAAAATTAGAAAAATTTTTATATAATTAATTTAATATGTTTGCGATAATTTTTATAACTTTATTCTTTTTGGTAATAATAATCTTAGTTGTTGTTGCTGTTTTTGGTTCGAAAAAAGATAAACAAAAGCAGCAAATTGATCTTATGAAGAAAAAGAAAGATAATAAAGTTTCAAAAGAAGATTCTATTAAAATTATTCTCACTCTTTACGTGTTATTGGATTTTGTTTCAAAAGATCTTAAAAATTTTAAACCATCGATTGGAACAAAATCAATAGGTGATATTAATAATTCAGCTTTAAAAATAATAAAAGATTTAAATTCTTCAGAAGAAATAAAAAATATTTATCTTATTACAGAAAGAGAAAATGAAATAAAACCGATTATTGAAGAATTAAAAAAAACTAAACCAGCAAAATGAGAAAGTCAAGCTTTTTTTTCAGTTAATGTTATAAGAAATAAAGCAGAATCATTGCTTATTAATAATAAAAAAAATCAAAAATTACTTAAGGAAATTCAAAATGAATTTAAATACACCTAATAAATTAATAGTTTTAAGATTTATTTTAACTTTATCAATTATAGTAGTTTTATCTTTTGTACCTCTTTCTTTAAAAAATGAATTTTATTTTTCTATTGGTAATGGAATATATGTTAGTTGATTAAATGTTATTGCGCTTTTTTTATTTATAATTGCTTCTCTTACAGATTATTTTGATGGTTATCTAGCAAGAAAAAATAATCAAATTACAGATTTTGGCAAATTCTTTGATCCGCTTGTTGATAAAATTATGATTAATTCAGTTTTAATATTTTTTGCTGCTTATGAATATCTTCCTATTTGAATTGTTGTTGTTTTTATAATAAGAGATATTATGATTGATGGATTAAGAATGACTTTATCGACAAAAGGTAAAGTATTAGATGCAAAAAAATCAGGTAAATTAAAAACATTTTTTCAAATTATTGGAATATTGGTTTTATTTTTAATACATTCTCAACCTAATTTAAATGAATATTGAGGATATAATTATGATAGTTATTATGCTTTTTCGTTAATTCCAATTTTAATTGCACTTTACTTTTCTCTTTATTCGGGTTTTGAATATTTTTATAAAAATATTAAGGAGATTTTATAATGGAAAATAAAAAAAATAATGGTGATGTAAAAAAAATAAAAATAGATAAAAATGAACAAGATAAACATAAAAATCATCAATTTACAGAAGCGGAAAAAAAAGAGCGAAAAAGATTTATTTTTTGAGGATTAGTAATTATTATTGGACTTGCTATTATTTTAACAACAATTAGCGAAGCCATTTATTTGATTTAATATGAAATTAGATAAAAATTTGTTAAAAAAAATAATACAAAAATTAAAAGAAAAAAAAATTACAATTTCTTTTGCTGAATCAATTACAGGTGGTAACGCTGCAGCTAGTCTTGTTTTTTTTTCTGGTTCAAGTAATTATTTTAATTCATCTATTGTCACTTATACTAATGAACAAAAAATTAAATTACTAAACGTTAAAGAAATAACTTTATCTAAATATGGAGCAATATCAGAGCAAACAGCATATGAAATGGCTCTTAACTTAAAAAATAAAACTGAATCTGATATCTGTATTTCTTTTACAGGTAACGCGGGTCCAATTGTGCATGAAAATAAAAAAGTAGGATTAACATTTATTACTTTAGTAATTTTTGATAAATTTTACAATTATAAATTTGAATCTAATCAAACAAAAAGATCATTAATAATTATTGATACAATTAATTTTGCTTTTGCAAAATTAAATAATTTACTTTTATAATAAGAAAAATTTAATTTTAATAATAATGTTATTAAAGAGAAAAATATGAAACAAAATGAATTAAATTCTTTATTTAAAGAAATCGAAAGAGAATTTGGGAAAGGTTCTATTTTGAATTTAGATAATTCAAAAAATTATAATATTTCAAAAATTTCTACAGGTTCATATTTATTAGATGACGCGATCGGAATAGGTGGATATCCGAAAGGGCGTATTGTAGAAATTTTTGGTCCAGAATCATCAGGGAAAACAACATTGGCTTTATTGGCAATTGCGGAAGCACAAAAAGAGAAAGACAAATATGCTGCTTTTATTGATGCAGAGCATTCTCTTGATGTAAAATATGCACAAAAATTAGGTGTTAATCTTGAACAAATTGCAATATCTCAACCTGATTCTGGTGAACAAGGAATGGAAATTGCAGAAAAATTAATAGCGTCAAATTTAATAAATATTTTAGTTATTGATAGTGTTGCAGCACTTACACCGATTGCTGAAATTGAAGGTTCGATGGAGGAAGTGACAATAGGTGCTCAAGCTAGATTAATGTCTAAATCTTTGCGAAAATTATCAGGTTTAATAAGTAAAAGTGAAACAATTGTTATTTTTATAAATCAAATTCGTGAAAAAGTGGGTAATTTTTATGGAAATAAAGAAATAACACCTGGAGGGAAAGCTCTTAAGTTTTTTTCTACAATTAGATTTAATATTAGGGTAATAGAAAAAATTAAAGGAAAAGATGGATTTATTGGACAGACAACAAAAATTAAGGTAATTAAAAATAAAGTATCTTCACCTTATAAAGAAGCAAATGTAACTATTTATTATAATGAAGGGATTGATAGAAATAGAGAAATTTTTGACTTGGCTTTAAAAAAGGAAATTTTAAGTATTAAAGGATCTTGAATCTATTACAAGAATGAAAAAATTGCTCAAGGAAAAGATTCTGCTTTGAATTATTTAATTGAAAACAATAAAATTAAAGAATTAAAAGATGAAATTTTCAATTAATTTTCTAATAAAGCATTATTTAATATAATGTTATTGAAATGAAAATATTAATAATAGGCGATATATTTGGAAAAGCTGGAAAAGAAATAATTAAACAACACTTAAAGGATTATAAAAAGAAATTTAATCCAGACGTAATTATTGCGAATGGTGAAAATGTTTCTGAAGGAGGCAAATCACTTGTTAAAATGGATTATGATTTTTTAAAAAATTGTGGAATTGATTATTTTACAATGGGAAATCATACTTTTCATAATAGGGAAATTAATACTTATATAAATAATATTAATGATATGGTAAGACCTGCAAATTATAAAAATAAAGTAAAAGGACAAGGATTTTTGATTTTTAATTGAAAAGGTAAAAAAATTTTACTATTAAATTTATTAGGAATGGGGTTTATGAATATTCCTGTTAACAATCCTTTTATAATAGCTGATCAAATTTTAGAAAATAATCAATATGATATTTCAATTTTAGATTTTCATACTGAAACAACATCAGAAAAAAAAGTTTTATCAAATTATTTAAAGGATAAAGTAACTATTTTTTATGGTACTCATACACATATTCAAACATCTGATCTTTATATTTTAAATAAAAAAATGGTTTATATTACTGATATAGGTATGACAGGTATTAGAGATTCTGCAATCGGAGTTGAATATAAAGAGGTTACAAATCTTTTAAAAAATGGAATTAAAGATCAATTTAAAGAGGCGACTGAGGGACCTAAAATTTTTAATGCTATTTTTATTGAAATAAATGATAGTACAAATTTGCCTGTTAAAATAAAAAGAATTTCTAATATTTTTTAAAAAAATTTATTTATTTCCTTTTTTCGTATATAATAAGAGTGCGAATTTTCAAAGGCAATTTTTACTATTTTATTTATAAATAAAATATTATAAAAAAAGTTTTAAAAAAATTACTTTTTATTAAGAAATTTGCTATAATAATTGTTGTCGGTAACTCGACGATTTTTAAAAAAAATAATTCTTTGAAAACTAAATAGAACCAGCAATTTTTGAGAGTTTGATCCTGGCTCAGGATTAACGCTGGCGGCATGCCTAATACATGCAAGTCGAACGAAATTTCTTTTTTAAGAAATTGAGTGGCGAACGGGTGAGTAATGTATGTTCAATCTGCCTCAAAGTGGGGAATAACTGTTGGAAACGACAGCTAATACCCCATAGGGTAATACAAGGCATCTTGTATTGCTTAAAGGTGCATTTTGCATCGCTATGAGATGAGAACATATCACATTAGCTTGTTGGTGGGGTAATGGCCCACCAAGGCAATGATGTGTAGCCGGACTGAGAGGTTGAACGGCCACAATGGGACTGAGACACGGCCCATACTCCTACGGGAGGCAGCAGTAGGGAATTTTTCACAATGGACGAAAGTCTGATGAAGCAATGCCGCGTGAAGGAAGAAGGTTTTCGAATCGTAAACTTCTGTTATAAGGGAAGAAAATCTAAAATAGGAAATGATTTTAGCTTGACGGTACTTTATTAGAAAGTCACGGCAAACTATGTGCCAGCAGCCGCGGTAATACATAGGTGGCGAGCGTTATCCGGATTTATTGGGCGTAAAGAGTGCACAGGTTGTTTATTAAGTCAATTGTTAAATACCGAAGCTTAACTTCGGTCCGCAGTTGAAACTAGTAAACTAGAATGCAGGTGGGGACAGTGGAATTCCATGTGTAGCGGTGGAATGCATAAATATATGGAGGAACACCAGTGGCGAAGGCGGCTGTCTGAACTGTAATTGACACTTAAGCACGAAAGCGTGGGGAGCAAATAGGATTAGATACCCTAGTAGTCCACGCTGTAAACGATCTAGACTAGTTGTTGCCAAAAAGGCAGTAACGCAGCTAACGCATTAAGTCTAGCGCCTGGGTAGTATGCACGCAAGTGTGAAACTCAAAGGAATTGACGGGGACCCGCACAAGTGGTGGAGCATGTGGTTTAATTCGATGATACGCGAAGAACCTTACCTACGTTTGACATACTTGGCAAAACTATAGAGATATAGTGGAGGTTAACCAATGTACAGGTGGTGCATGGTTGTCGTCAGCTCGTGTCGTGAGATGTTCGGTTAAGTCCGGTAACGAGCGCAACCCCTTTCTTATGTTACTAACAAGTAATGTTGAGGACTCATGAGATACTGCCTGGGTAACCAGGAGGAAGGTGGGGATGACGTCAAATCATCATGCCCCTTATACGTAGGGCTACACACGTGCTACAATGGCTGTTACAAAGGGCTGCCAAACCGTAAGGTGGAGCCAATCTCAAAAAAACAGTCTCAGTTCGGATTGAAGTCTGCAATTTGACTTTATGAAGCTGGAATCACTAGTAATCGCAGGTCAGCAATACTGCGGTGAATACGTTCTCGGGTCTTGTACACACCGCCCGTCAAACCACGAAAGTCGGTAATGCCTGAAACCGCTGTTCTAACCTTTAATGAAATTCGTTTCTTTAGAGGAGGAAGGCGTCTAGGGTAGGATTGGTGATTGGGGTTAAGTCGTAACAAGGTACCCCTACCGGAAGGTGGGGGTGGATCACCTCCTTTCTATGGATATAGAAAATGTACAATTTTTAATTATTAGGTTCTATTTAGTTTTGAGAGGATTATTTACATAATTCATTCTCAATATTAGCTCTTTGAAAACTATATATTTGTCAAATATTAATTAAAATAAGATTTTAATTAGGATATTCCAAACAAAAAAATAAAATTTAAGCGCAAAAAGCATTCGATTGTTATTTAATAATAATTAAGTTATTAAGGGCATACGGTGGATGACTTGGGAATAGGAGCCGATGAAGGACGTGGTTACCTGCGATAAGCCTTGGGGAGCTGGAAATCAGCGTTGATCCAGGGATTTCCGAATGGGGAAACCCACCAAGATAATTGGTATCTTAAAAGTGAATTCATAGCTTTTAAGAAGGGAACCTAGGGAATTGAAACATCTTAGTACCTAGAGGAAAAAAAAGAGAATTCGATTTTGTTAGTAGCGGCGAGCGAAAACAAAGAAGCCCAAACCATTATTACTTCGTGTATTAATGGGGTTGTAGGACTAGCGTTATAGAAGTTACAAATTGTTTTTATAGAGGAAGTAGTTGGGAAACTACATCATAGAGGGTTAAAGTCCCGTACTCGAAATGAAAACAACTTCTTGCTTGATCCTGAGTAAGACGGAGCACGTGAAATTCTGTCTGAATCTACCCAGACCACTGGGTAAGGCTAAATACTACCTATTCACCGATAGTGAACCAGTACCGTGAGGGAAAGTTGAAAAGAACCCCGGGAGGGGAGTGAAATAGATCCTGAAACCATATTGCCTACAAAAAGTCAGAGCAGGTTAATCTGTGATGGCGTGCCTTTTGCAGAATGAGCCGGCGAGTTACAATTACATGCAAGGTTAAGATAAATCGGAGCCGTAGGGAAACCGAGTCTGAATAGGGCGATTTAGTATGTGGTTGTAGACCCGAAACCAGGTGATCTATCCATGAGCAGGATGAAGTAAAGGTAAAACTTTATGGAGGTCCGAACCAGTAAACGTTGTAAAGTTTTTGGATGACTTGTGGATAGCGGTGAAATTCCAAACGAACCTGGATATAGCTGGTTCTCTCCGAAATAGCTTTAGGGCTAGCGTCGTGGTTAAGCATAATGAGGGTAGAGCACTGATTATATGATGGCCTCATCTCGAGGTACTGAATATAGCCAAACTCCGAATATCATTATTGTATACACGGCAGTCAGTCTATGGGTGATAACGTCCATAGGCGCGAGGGAAACAACCCAGACCATCAATTAAGGTCCCCAAATTTATGCTAAGTGGGAAAGGAAGTATAAATCCTATAACAGCTTGTATGTTGGCTTAGAAGCAGCCATCATTTAAAGAGTGCGTAATAGCTCACAAGTCAAGGATTTATGTGCCGAAGATTTAACGGGGCTAAAGCATAATACCGAAATTATGGATTTTCTTATTATATAAGAAAGTGGTAGGAGAGCGTTCTATACGGAGCGAAGCTAGACCGTGAGGACTAGTGGACTGTATAGAAGTGAGAATGCCGGCGTGAGTACCGATTGAAGGTGAGAATCCTTCACGCCGAATGCGCAAGGTTTCCTGGGGAAGGTTCGTCCACCCAGGGTTAGTCGGGATCTAAGGCGAGGCCGAAAGGCGTAGTCGATGACCAACAGGTTGATATTCCTGTACCGTAATATAAAGGGATGGAGTGACGGAGAAGGTTAGGTAATGCAAGTCATTGGTTGTACTTGTCCAAGCAATAAGATGGTTGAATAGGCAAATCCGTTCAATTTATAACATTGAGTTGTGATGGGGAGCGAAATCATTTATGAGATTAGCGAAGTTACTGACATCATGCTTCCAAGAAAAGCTTCTACTGTTAATTTATATTATGCCCGTACCGATAACCAACACTGGTGCGCGAGGAGAATATCCTAAGGCGAGCGAGAGAACCGGAGCTAAGGAACTCGGCAAAATAACCCCGTAAGTTAGCAATAAGGGGTACCAATTTATTTGGTCGCAGTAAAGAGGTCCAGCCAACTGTTTATCAAAAACACAGCTCTCTGCTAAAGTGTAAACTGAAGTATAGGGGGTGACGCCTGCCCGGTGCTGGAAGGTTAAGTGAATGTGTTAGTTTCTTTTTTGAAACGAGGCACTGAAATGAAGCCCCAGTGAACGGCGGCTGTAACTATAACGGTCCTAAGGTAGCGAAATTCCTTGTCAGGTAAGTTCTGACCCGCACGAATGGTGTAATGATCTGGACGCTGTCTCGGCTTCGGGCTCGGTGAAATCTTAGTCCCTGTGAAAATGCAGGGTAGACGCAGTAAGACAATAAGACCCCGTGAAGCTTTACTACAACTTCGTATTGAATTTTGGTATAAAATGTACAGGATAGGTGGGAGTTACTGATTTAATGACGCTAGTTATTAATGAAACACCCTTGGGATACCACCCTTTTTATATTGAAATTCTAACTTGCAACCTTTATCAGGTTGAAGGACAGTGCGTGGCGGGTAGTTTGACTGGGGCGGTCGCCTCCTAAAAAGTAACGGAGGCGCACAAAGTTACACTCAATACGGTCGGAAATCGTATGTAGAGCGCAAAAGTATAAGTGTGACTGACTGTGAGACTTACAAGTCGAGCAGGGTCGAAAGACGGTTTTAGTGATCCGCTGGTTCTGTGTGGAAAGGCCAGCGCTCAACGGATAAAAGTTACTCCGGGGATAACAGGCTTATCTCCCCCAAGAGTTCACATCGACGGGGAGGTTTGGCACCTCGATGTCGGCTCGTCTCATCCTGGAGCTGTAGTTGGTTCCAAGGGTTGGGCTGTTCGCCCATTAAAGAGGCACGCGAGCTGGGTTCAGAACGTCGTGAGACAGTTTGGTCCATATCTACTGTGTCCGTAGGATATTTGAGGAGAGCTTCCCCTAGTACGAGAGGACCGGGGTGGACGTACCACTGGTGTTCCAGTTGTCTTGCCAAAGGCATCGCTGGGTAGCTATGTACGGAATCGATAAATACTGAAAGCATCTAAGTATGAAGCGAACTCCAAGATAAGATATCCCACTCAATTTATTGAGGTAAGTTCCCTTATAGACTATGAGGTTGATAGGTTGGAGGTGTAAGTGCAGTAATGTATTTAGCTGACCAATACTAATAGAACGAGGACTTAATTATTATTTTTGTAGCTTTAATTTTATTTTTCCTAATCTTTTAGCTTATTTTAATTTTATACGCAAATATGTAGTTTTGAAAGAACTAGTATCTTTCTTTATCTCATCGAGAATTATGATTATAAGATATTTTTATAGTTATAATTGTCGGTGGAGATAATACTAAGGAAACACCTGATCCCATTCCGAACTCAGAAGTTAAGCTTAGAGATGCCGAAGGTAGTCGCAAGGCGAGAATAGGAAACTGCCGACTTAATCAAGAAATTGACCAATAAAAAAACACCATATAAATTATGGTGTTTTTTTATTCTTAAATTTAAGAATAAAAAATATATAATAAAATTAAATTATAAATGAATTAAAATGTCAATATTTAAAAAAGTAGATTATTCAAAAATAAAAGATGAATTATTAAATTATTCTGTTTTAGAAATTAAAAAATATTTAAATAATAATTTTATTTATTTTCCTCACAATGGTTATCAAAAAACTAACTATTCGTTAAAATGATTAATTAATAAATTTATTATTGAAATTTTGCACGAACCAGGTTATGATTTTTATATTAATAATATTTTGAAAGATAATAAAATAGAATTTTTGGAATTGTATTTAAATTCAATTGTATTTTTTGATTTTTATTTATCTTCAAAAAATTTTAAAATTAATGAAAATTTAATTGATAGTTTAAATGGAATAAGAAATTCTATTATCAATATTATTAATAATAATAATATTGATTCAATTAAAGAAAATATTGAATACAAAAATAAATCTATTATTTTTTATAAATTTATAAACAAAGATATAAAAACATTAATAAATAATTTAAATAATAAGGATTGAAGAGATCAAATGATTAAATTTTTTAATGAAAAAAAAATAATTGAACGAGAAAAAATATTGTGTTGATTTAATGAACATATGGGTAATAAGATAAGAAAAGAAATTAATAATTATTTTTTTAATAAAATGAGAATAAATGATTTATTTTTTGATCTTAATAATTTGTATAAGCATCTTGATAAAACAAATAATAGTAATGAAAAACAAATTACAAAATATGAAGATTATAAAAAATTATCAAAAGAACAAAAATATAAAAAAACAGAAGAAGATGCAAGGTTAATTCTTTATATTCTTATAGAATATGAAAACAAAATAAATTAAGAATCTATCATATTTTCTATTTTGTTAATTATATGATTAGAATCTGTAATAAAATCTCATTCGTAAGATTTCTTCACTTTTGCTTCTCTTTGTTTTCCTATATCTCTGGAATTTGATACAGAAATTAATAAATGATGAAGATCAAAAATAATAGGATAGATTACTTTCTTTTTTGTATCAATTGAGCAAATTAATCTACTACTTTTTGTTATTCGATATTGATAATATAAAAATGATTTTTGTTCTATTTTTTTAAAAATTTTAGGATATATTCTTTCCAAAATTTGTCTAATTAATCTTATATCCTTTTCTGCAATTTCATGTGTTCCCTTTCTTATTTTTAGTAAATTAGAATTATTTCTTTGTATTTTTAAAACTTCAGCCACATTATCAATATAATTTTTACTAATTTCACATTTATTAAAATTTTCATTTAATTTCTTAAATGATTTATTATGTATTCTTGTTGAAATATCATTAAAATATTTTAAATTAATTAATTCATAATTAATTTCTCATCCTCTTTTTCTAATTTTTCCTTTTTCCATTCTTTTATAAATTTTTCATCTATTTTATTATTTGAAACCTGATCATCATCTAAACCTTTTCTTGCTTCTATTCATGATATATTTGCATGTGTAATATTTACTAATTCTCAAGGATCTAATGAATTATATTTTTCAATATATTTATCATATATTTTAAATCTTTCTTCATCTTCTTTTTTTGGTAAAAAAGTTTCCAATTCATCATCATTGTAAAAATATGGTCTAAAATAAAAATATGATTCTGGATTAACAGGACCATTTATTCATGCTTCAAAATTAAAATTTTTAGCATAAATATCATTTTCAATGTTATTTTTTTCCTCTTCATATCTAATCAAAAATAATATCTTTTGTAATTTTATTGGTGAAGTAATAATGTATTTTTTAACAATATATTTTGATAATTCAATAATGTTATTTTTTTTCATTTTTTTATTTTTCCTTGCAAAATCTCTTACTATAAAAAATTATCTATTAATTATAAATTTTTCTAATATTTATAATTAATTTAATATTTAATATTAATATATTTTCTTTATAAACAAAATTATATAATTTTATTAATAAAATTTTTAAAAAGAAAAGTAAAAGAAAGTTTATATGAAAAATATAGAGAAATTGGATATTTTAGATGAAAAAAATCTTAATTTTAATAATGATAAAAAAGATTTAAAAGAAAATAAAAATAGTTGAAAAAATTTTTTTAAGAAAAAATTCTTAATTATTTATTTTTTAATATTAATAATTGTAATAATTATTATTTCATTATCGTTAACACTTACAAATAGAAATAAAAACAAATTAAGTGAATTTTATGTTTATGGATCAGATTGTCCTTATATTATTAATTATTCACAAGAATATGTTGGTTATGGAAGAATAGGATTAGAAATGGGTTTTGAAATTCTTGATCCTGAATATGTAGCTAATGATTATATTTCTATATATGAAATTCCAAATGATATTAATGAAGAACCAATTTTTATAGAAAATTATCCTTTAGAATATACAATTTATTATGATGGATCATATCCAAATGGTCTATATAATACTTATATGTATATTCCTTACAATACAACTGATCATAATAAAACTTATTCTGCTCAGGTGGACATTAACGATAAAGAAAATGGAAATTATATTGGAACAGTAGAGTTTGAAAGATTAACTTTATATAACAATCGCAAACCTAATGGTTTTTCAATTAGCAATGTAAAAGATTATGGAGATTGCTATATGGAATATGAAATTTTTTATCCAGAAGGAAGCGGAAGAATAGAAGAAGTTTATCTGGAAGATGCTTCTGGAAATATTTTGAGCACAAGTAAACCAATGACATCACAATATTTTCATTATGATTATCATGGAGTTTTATATTTACCTCCAAATTATACTTCTGATCCCCAAACTTATAAAATTTATGCAAAATATAGTCACAATATTACTTCATATGGAAGAATTACACAAGAGTATCAAATTTTACTTGATGATGAGATTATAGTTCTTCCTTTTGATCCTGATTAGAAATAAAAACACCATATTAATATGGTGTTTTTATTTCATTAATATCCAATGATTCTATATATATTTTTTCATTAATAATATCCAATATATTTTTTCTTTTTTCTTCTAAATTTCATTCAAATCCTTCATTATGTTTTTTTCTTCATTTGCTTTTTTCTTTTGTATTTATTAATAAATGATGTAAATCGAATATTACTGGAAATATAATTTTTTCTTTGTAATTAATAAAATATATAATTCTTTCTTTTCCATTTGTACTTTGCGAAAAAAAATCACACTTTTGATCTTCATCAAATTCTATTATCTTTTGGTAAGCATTGTTGTAGTAATTTTCTAAATTTTGCAAAATTGAATCATAATCATCATTTTTCTTTGTTATGTGAGCTTTATCATCTTTCGGAAAGTCAATTCGATCTCATTTATTTATTTGATTACAAAATCTATCTAAAAATTCTTCTGTAATTTCACAAATTTCATTATTTTTCTTTTTAAATGTTTTATTATGCAATTTTGTTCTTTTGTTAAAAAAATAGTGAAATTCAGTAAATTCAAAAGAAATAGATCATTTTTTACTAATTCTATTATGTGATTTTTTCTTCATTTATTTTTCTTTTGTTCAAAGTTATTTCACTTTTTTTTAATCCTCTTCTTGCTTCGATTCATCCTAGATTTTTATGAGATTTTTTTACTAAATCTCATTTATTTTCATAAACATATTTTTTAATATATTTATCGTATTTTCTAAATTCACTAATATATTTATTATTTGGAATATATTCTTCAGGATCATTTATTTCATAAAAATATGGTCTGAAAAATATATATGTTTGTGAATTAACTGGACCATTTACTCAAGCTTCAAAATTATAATTATCTTTAAATATTTTTGAATCTATTTTATTTTTCTTTTCTTCGTATCTAATAAAAAATAATATTTTTTGTAATTTTATTGCAGAAATATTTTCTTCCTTGTATTTTCATATTATATATTTTGCAAATTCTATTATTTTGTCATTTATACTTATTTTTAAATCATTCATATTTAATTTACCTTACTAAAAAATTATATTATTTTAGTTTTTTTAATTATAAATTATTGTGTTTTTATGATTTTTCTAAATTATTTATTTTAATTGATATTTAATAAAATTGAAAATTTTTTAAATAATACTTATTTCAAATTTCCAATTATTTTCAAAATCTTTTTTTACTCTAATTGCTATTTTATTTTTATGTAAAAAATCATTTTTTTCTAAATATTTATTAATATCATTATTTTTTAAATTAAAAGTTTTATTTATTCATTGTATAAATGTAAGATTAATATCTTTTGGATGAAATCCAAAAGCACTAAAATATTTTTCTGTAATGTCCACTATTTTAGCTCACGAACTTATTTCAATCGCATTAAAATTTAAATCATAAATACCTTTTATTTCTATATCATCTTCATCATAGATTTTTCCTATTAACTGTTCGATAATATCATTCATTGTGATTAAACCAATAGGAATTTTATGATTATTATTTTCTGTTACTATTACCATTCCTGTTCTCTTTATTTTTAAAAGATCGAATAAACTATCTATTTTTGTTTTTTTTGTAGCAAAGATTGGTTTAAAAATAGATTTTTTAAAATTATTGTGATAGTTGATAGGATCATTTTCTTGATAAATAAAAAAGAATTTAATATTAAGTATTCCGATTATTTCATTATTTTTATTTATTACAGGAAGTCTTGAATAACTATTTTTAGAAATTATTTTTAATAAATCATTTAGCAAAATATCATCTTTAATATGTACGGTAGAATCAAAATTATGCATAATATTATATGCATACTTTCTATCAAAGGCAAGAGAATTAATTATAAATTCATTTTCATTCGGGTTTATAATTTTTTTCTTTTTACTCTCTTTTATTACTTCTTCTAATTCATCTTCATTTTTAATAATAATATCTTCATTTTCTTTTATAATTTTTGCAATTAAAAAAGTAATTGGATAAAGTGTTTTATAAACAATTAATAATAATAAAGATAATTTCATAGCTCCTTTTTCTGGATTTTTTTTGGCAAGTAATTTAGGTAATATTTCTCCAAATGAAATTAAAAATAAAGCCATTAAAATAGAAGAAATAAGCAATCCTATATAACCAAATATTTCATTAAATAGCGCAGCGGCGATTGTAGTCGATAATATATTCATAATATTATCAATAATAATAATGCTAGTCGATGTTTTATTATAATGTTCCCTTAAATATATTATTCTATTTCCCTTTTTGATTTCCTTTTTATCTTTTGATGTTTTTGTCAAGGTTTGTATTCTGATTTTATTTAAATTAGCAAGCGCTATTTCACCATAAGAAAAAATAAAACTTGCTCCAATTAGTAATAATAAAATTATGAATAGGATTATATATGTAAAATTTTGCATGATTAATATTATATCTTTTAAAAGATATAATATTAATCAATAATTTAATGATATTTAATTCACATTTATTAAAATTGTATAATTTATTTATTATGAGTATCTCCAATGAAATAAAAAATCTAGAAGAAATTGCAATGATAAAATTATCTGAACAGGAAAAGAAAAAATTTATTGAAGATTTATCAGTTTTTAAAAAATCTTTAGTTGCATTTGAAAAAATAATTGATTTTAATAAAAAGTTTGAAAATAGAGAATTTATTAATGAAATTAATGTAAGTGATTTAAGAGATGATGTTGAGGAAAATTTATCACAAGCAGATCTAAAAATTTTATATAAAAATTCAAAAAACTTCAAAAATAATTTATTTGTAATTAAGAAGAAAGATTAAAATGAATACTGTTTTTAATAAATTAAATTGAGAAAAGATAAATTTTTCAAATTATGCACAAGAAATTAATAAAAAATTTGCAAAGGAAGGGCCAATTTTATCTGTTTTTGATCTTAATAATTTTAAGATACTAAAAAAAGGGAAGTTAAATAATATTCCTTTTGCAATCAAAGATAATTATTCAGTTAAAAATATCAATACAACTGCAGGGACCACTTTACTTGATAATTTTAAACCACTTAATTTTTCTACAGTTTTTGAAAAATTATTATCAGAAGGTGCAATTCCTTTATTTAAAGCAAATCTTGATGAACTTGCAATGGGTTGATCGGGAATGACATCACATTATAAAGTTGTTAATAATCCTTTTAATAAAAATTTAATTATTGGAGGATCTTCTTCAGGATCAGCTTATTTAGTTGCAAAAGATATAGTTTCATTTTCATTGGGTTCAGATACTGGTGATTCTGTACGAAAGCCTGCCGTTTATGGAAACGTAATTGGATTTAAACCAACTTGAGGACTTGTTTCTAGATATGGTTTATTTGATTTTGCTCCTAGTTGAGACACAGTAGGTTGATTTACAAAAACAATTGATCAATCAGTATTAATTTTAGATATTTTAAAAGGTTATGATTTTAGAGATCAAACAAGTAAAAAAATAGATCAAAAATTTTCTTATTTTGATAATTTAGATAAAAATGAAAAAAATCTTGTAGTCGGATATTTTCCAGAAATATTAAATGAAATTAAAAATGAAAAAATAAAGGAAACTTATCTTTTGTTTTTAAATAAATATCAAAAAATGGGTTACAAACTTAAAAAAGTAAAAGCAAATTTTGAATTATTATCATTAATTTCAATTATTTATGATGTTGTATCTTCTACCGAATCTCTTTCATGTAATTCTAATTTACAAGGATTTTTATTTGGTAATGGTTATGATCAAAACAAAAATTATTTAGAATCTATTAAAAAAGCTCGTGGAGATAATTTTGTTTATGAGGTAAAAAAAAGGTTTTTATTTGCTGCATACTCAATTTCAAAACATGAAAAAATTTATAATCAAGCAAGAAGAATAAGACATTTAATAAATAAAGAATTAGATAAAATTTTTGAACAAGCTGATGCATTGGTTCTTCCCGCAGTAATGGATTTTGCTCCCGATAAAAAAATAGCACAACAAAATAGAATAAAAAATTCACGAACATTAGCAGATAATTTTTTAACTTTATTTAATAGTAATGGTTCTCCTTCTTTAAGTCTTCCGATTACAAATGAAGGATCTGAATCTGTTTTTGTAAATATTGCAACAAAACCTAATGATGATTTAAATTGTTTTAGAATTGCAAAAATTTTTGAAAGGTTAAAAGATGAAAAATAATTTTAATATTGAAGACAAATATATTCCAACTTTTGGTGTTGAAATTCATGCCCAATTAAAAACAAGAACAAAAGCATTTTCTCCTGCAAAAAATGATTTAAATACAAAAGAAAATATTAATATTAATCCAATAGATTTAGGTTATCCTGGAGAAAAACCATTAGTAAATAAAAAAATGATTGAATTTGGTTATCGCATTGCAAAAGTTTTAAAAGCAAATGTGGCAAAACAAATTTCTTTTGATCGAAAAAATTATCATTATCCTGACCTTGCAAAAGGTTTTCAAATTACACAATATTATCAACCAATTGGTACAAAAGGAAAATTTACAATTGTTAATCAAGATGGAAAGGAAAAAGATATTTTTATATCTGATATTCATTTAGAAGAAGATACAGCTAAAAAAATTGAACTAACTGATGTTCTTATTGGATATGATTTTAATCGTGCTGGAATTCCACTTATTGAAATTGTTAGTGGTCATAAAAATTTTCAAAACATAAATGATGTTTTAAATTATGTGAAACAAATTGCAAATCAATTAGTTTTTATTGAGGTTAATGATGGAAAATTATTTAAAGGTTCTTTTAGAGTTGATGTAAATATTTCAGTTCGTAATAAAAAAGATAAAAAATTAGGAACAAGAGTAGAATTAAAAAATTTAAATTCATTTAATAATATTAAATTAGCTCTTGAGGCAGAAATTAAAGACCAAATTGAAAAAATAGAAACGGGAAAAAAAGTTTTAAAAGTCACAAAAAAATTTGATGAAAAAAGTAATAAAACTATTTTTATCAGAAAGAAAACATCATTAATGGAATATAATTATATTCCTGAATATAATATTCCAATTATTAATTTGGATGAAAAATCATTGGAGGAATTTAATAAATTTAAAATTATTGATACGCAATTATTGCGAAAAAAATTTATTGAAAAAAAGTATTTGCAAAATGAAATAGATTTTATTTTATCTTCTCCAAAAATATATAATCTTTATCAAGAATTATTAAATTTAAATATTGAAGAGAAAAAAATTTTATCATTTCTTACAACAAATTTACAAAGACAATTTAATTTACTAAAAATAGATTCCCTAAGTTTTAATTTAGATCACAAATTAATTGCAAAAATTATTAAATTATATAATGAAAATAAAATTACAACAACAGACTCAAATAAATTGTTGAGCAATTTAATTTTAAATAAAGATATCAGTAAAAATTTAGATTTTTTTAAAAATCAAATTCAATTTTCAGAAATAAAATTAAAAGAAATAATTTTAGAAATAATTAAAGAAAACAATAAAATTTCAAATCAATATAATGAACGTCCGGAGAGAGTTGAAAAATTTATTGTTGGTCAATTGATGAAAATATCAAAAGGAAAGGCAAATCCTAAATTAGCAATGAAATTAATTAAGGATTATTTTACAAAAAATGAGTAGTTTAAAATTTAAAATAATAGGATTATTATTATTTTTAATAATAATATTTATTTTTATTTGAGAATGAGGGTGAACAATTTCAATATTTTTTACCTTAATTTTAATTTATGTTCTTTTCTCAAAAAGAGGAGGATCGATTTTTGATGCTTTTAAAATGTTTAAAGCAGAACAAGAAGAATTAAAAGAAGAACAAAAAGAAGAAGACCAAGAGAATATTATTCAAATTTCTTTAAGTGACTTTAAACCGAAAAAAGGAGCAAAAATAGCAATTGCTCTTTCTGGGGGGGTTGATTCTGCAACTTCTGCTTATCTTTTAAAAAAAGAAGGATATGAATTAAAAGCTTTCTTTATGGTAAATTGAGATTCAACAATAAATTCTGAACTTAATTATATTTTAACTGATGATGAAGTTTGCCAACAAACTAAGGATTATATTGATGCTAAAAAAGTAGCTGATTTTTTGGGAATTGAACTTATAAGAATAAATTTTATTAAGCAATATTGGGATTTAGTATTTCAAAAATTTTTAAAAGAAATCAAAATGGGAATAACGCCTAATCCTGATATATTTTGCAATAAATATATAAAATTTAAAGAATTTACAGATTATATTTTTAAAAATTATCCTGAAATGGAATATGTTTCAACAGGACATTATGCTTCTGTTAAAGAAAAAGATGGAGAATTATTTTTAGGAGAAGCGGTTGATACATTTAAGGATCAAACTTATTTTTTATCTGAAATAGATCGTAAAATTTTAAGTAAAGTATATTTTCCGCTTGCAAATATTAAAAAAAGTGAAGTTAGAAAAATTGCAATAAAAGCGAATTTACCTACAGCAACAAAAAAAGATTCTACCGGAATTTGTTTTATAGGGAAAAGAAATTTTCCTGATTTTATTGCTAATTATCTTAAAGAAAAACCAGGAAAAATTATTGATCAAAAAACAAATAAAGAATTAGGAAAACATCGGGGAGTTTTATTTTATACTTTGGGACAACGAAAAGGGCTTAATTTAGGTGGGCAAGAATATCCTTATTTTGTTAGTAAAAAGGATATTAAAAAAAATATTTTATACGTAGCAACTGAAAAAAATCCTGAATATTTATATTCAAATTATATTGAAACTAACGATTTTAATCTATTAGCTCCATTTGAATTATTAAAAGACAATGTCTGAATAAAAACAAGACATTCAGAAATTATTTATGAAGCTAGAATATTAGATGTTGTAAATAAAAATGGTAAAATTAAATTAATTTTAAAAACAATGGAAGATATAAAAGCTGTTACACCAGGGCAAGAAGTCGTTGTTTATAAACATAAATTATGTCTTGGTGGTGGACAGATCAGTAAAAATGAACTTAAAATTTAAAAATATATTTTACCCTTTGATTGTTTGATTATTAACTTTTATTTTCTTCTTCTTTTTCATTTTATTTATTGGACTTCCTTTTACAAGTAAAACAATATTAGAATTTAATAATTCTCAATCATGAATATTTTGATTATCTTTTTTCTTTATATATTCAATAGTAATATATTTAATTTTATATTTGGATACGAAAAAAAATAACCTTGATTCTGCAAAATATTTTAAATTATTTTTTGTGTTTTTATTTGTAAATGCAATTTTAAGTTTAATTCCAATGCTTATTTTTATAAGTTTGAGTGGATTTATAAAAGGCGATGTTTCAAACACTGTTAGAATTTCATTTATTATTTTTATTTATCTTATTTTACTTTGATTTTTATTTGTTTATTATTTTAATTTATTAATTTCTATTTCTTTAGAAAAGGAAAAAATTCTACAAATTATTAATCACAATATCTGATTTTTTATTTTTAATAAGATAAATTTTAAAATAAAAGGAAATCTTTTATATGAATTTGAAATTAAAAGAAAAAATTTAATTTTTGCTTGTTATTTCATTGATGAAAAATATCATGTAATTCAAATTCAATTTGAAGATCAAATTGAAATTTTAGGAAAATCAAAAGATAAAAATAAGGTAGTTGATTTTTTTGTTGATGTATTAGAGAAAAATCAAAATAATGATAATAATTTGCAAAAAATAGCAGCCGATGATATAGCAAAAATAAGTCTAGATTATTTAATTAATAATCCATCTAATTATTTTATTTATCTTAATAATAATTTTGAAAATTTGATATTAAAGGGAAAAATACCTGAAAAAGTTATAATTATGAAAGAAAAAAATTTTGTTTATCAATTTAAAAAAATTTTAAAGAAAATAAAAAAAGAGGAAATAAATTAGATGTTTAATGATATTGAAGCGGTATTTATTGATCTTGATAAAACACTTACAACAAGAAAAAAAAAATATGATGTCTCTCTTGATAATAGATTACAAATTAAAAATTTGCAAAAGAGAAAAGTTTGAACAATTATTACTACCGGTAGAACAAAACAAGATATTATAAGAGTATGAAATCAAATTCACTTGAATAATTATTGTGACTATGTTATTTATTCAAATGGAGCGATGATTGAGAATTTTCGTAAAAACGAAATAATTCATCAAAAAAAAATTAATTTTAATCAAATTTTAGAATTTTTAGAATATATTAAAGAAAATCATCCAAAATGAATTTTTCGTTTTGCTGATGGAACAGATTTTTTTACATTTAATAATATTGGATTAAAATATAAATTTTTAAATTTATTAATTAAAGATTTTAATATTAAAAAATTTTCCTTGGAAGAATTTAATAAATTTAAAAAATTTGATACCTCTAAAATAGGAATTATAGGATCTTTTAGTGGAAAGAAAACTAAAAAAATTTTAAATATTATTCAAGAAAAATTTCCTAATTTTAAAATTGTAAACTCTGGTCTTAAAATTTATCTTGAGATAACAAATCAAAATGTTACAAAAGGAATGGCTGCTATCGTTCTTGCTGATTATCTTAATTTAAATTTAGATAATACAATAGCAATAGGTGATTCAAATAATGATAAAGCATTATTTGAAATTGTTGGATATCCAGTTGCGATGAAAAAATCTGATAAAGATCTTCTAAAAATTGCAAAATTTAGAACAAAATCAGCAAAAAAAAATGGTGTTGCAAAAGTAATAAAAAATATAAATATTTAAATAAATAGAGGTTTAAAATGTTTGATAAATTAAAAAAATTATTAGAAAATTCATATGCTCCATATTCAGCTTTTAAGGTAGCATCAATTATAAAAACTAAAAGCAAAAAAGAATATTTCGGAGTAAATGTTGAATCTGCTGCTTTTTCTAATACAATGTGTGCTGAAAGAAATGCTATTTTTAGTGCAATTAGCAGCGGGATTAAATGAGGAGATATTACTGAGATTCATTTACTAGCGTTTTCAGAAAAGAAAAAGAATCAAAATGAATTCGCAACTCCTTGTGGTAGTTGTAGACAGATTATTAGTGAATCTTCAAATAATAAAGCTTTAATTTATATTTACAATTTAAAGGGAGAGATCAAAAAGACAACAATTGAAAAATTGTTGCCTGATAACTTTAATGATAAAGATTTTTAATTAATAATTTGTATCTTGTCTTGTAAAATTTATTTGATTTTTTAATTTATAAGAATTAAAAATTTCCCCTACTTCAAAATCATAATAAATCCCAATTTGTAATAATTTTACAAATATTTCTTTTAATGCTTTTTTTTCTTGTTTTTTCTGTAAAACCAAAATTAAATTAATAATTTCTAAATAAAGAATTTCAATTTCTTTATTTTCTTCTTTTATTTCGATATCTCAATCATCATATTTTAAATCATTAGCAATTGAAATTAAAAAGTGAATAATATCAACAAACTCATCTAAAATAACTTCTTTTTTACTATGCTCTTTTTTCGATCAATATTTAAAAAATCTTAATTCATTTGCAAATTCTCCTAATTCTACAAAAATAGCAATTATTTTTTTATTAAATATTTCTTGATTATTTTTAAAATTACTTTTTTTTAATATATATTGATCTAAAATTTTTTGTTGGTCTGAAATATTTTTAAAATTAATTTTTAATATCATAGTTAAATTTTACATTAATAAAATTATCAAATTATTAAAGATTGATTTTTAATTTAAAATTGATAAAATCTAATTATTAATAATATTATTAATAAAATTAAAGGAAATATTTGTAAAATTGAAACCAAATTCAAATTTATATCTTTATTATGGTCCTATGTTTTCGGGGAAATCAAAAAAGTTAATTGAAGTCTATAATTCTTTAAAATTAGAAAAAATAATTTTTAAACCAAAAATTGATACTCGAAGTAAAAATTTTGTGATTTCTCGAGAAGGCGGAAAAATTGAGGCAATATCAATACAAAAAATTGAAGATATATATAGTTATCTTGAAAATATTGATATAAAAGACATTTTTTTTGATGAAATGTTTATGCTTGAAGGGAATATAAATAATGTAGTAGATGATTTACTATTAAAAAATTATCGTATTCATATTGCATCATTAGATAAAAATTATTTAGGAAATGAATTTATTGAAATAAAAAAATTAATCAAAAAAACTCCTGAGTATAATAAACACAAATTATTCGGACGTTGTCATATTTGTAATATGCCTTCCAATTGAACGGTTCGTTTAGTTGATGGATATCTTGATAGCGATAAATCACCAGAAATAATTGTTGATGATGATAATAAAAAAGTTATTTATGAAACAAGATGCGATAATCATAAATTTACAGAAAAAATTTTAGAACAAGAAAAAATTTATAAAGATTCGGAGGCAATATATAATTAATGGAACAATATTTAAATTTATTGAAAAAAATTTTAAATGAAGGGGATTTTAAAGATGATCGAACTCAAATAGGAACAATTTCTTATTTTAGTTTACAGACAAGATATAATTTACAAAATGGATTACCAATTATTACAACAAAGGAAGTAAATTTTAAAGCAATCTTACATGAATTATTATGATTTCTTAAAGGTGATACAAATATTAGATATCTTGTTTTAAATGATGTTTCAATTTGAAATGCTTGACCTTTTGAGAATTTTAAAAAAAGTAGTGATTATAAAAATCAAGATATCAACCAATTTGCTGAATTAATTAAAAATGATTCTGAGTTTGCAAAAAAATATGGTGATTTAGGTCCAGTTTATGGAAAACAATGAAGAAATTTTAATGGAAAAGATCAATTAAAAGAGGCTTTAAAATTATTGAAAGAAAACCCTAATTCAAGACGAATAATTATTTCTGCTTGAAATCCAAATGATGTTGATAAGATGCTTTTACCACCTTGTCATGCTTTTTTTCAATTTTATATTTTAAATGGGAAATTAAGTTGTCAATTATATCAAAGATCAGCAGATCTTTTTTTAGGGGTTCCTTTTAATATAACATCTTATTCTATTCTTACAATTTTGATCGCTCATCATCTTGGATTGGAAGCAAAGGAATTTGTTCATGTTCTAGGTGATGCTCATATTTATAAAAATCATATCGAACAAGTAAAATCTCAACTTAAAAGAAAACCATATAATTTACCACAATTGAAAATTAAAAAAAGATATCAAAATATAGATGATTATAGTTTTGATGATTTTGAATTATTAAATTATAATCATCATCCAAAAATAATCGGAAAAGTAGCGGTTTAGTAAATGTTAAAAATAATAGCAGCTCATGACAACGAATTTTTAATTGGAAATAAAAATAAATTACCTTGAAATATTAAAGAAGATATTGAACATTTTCATAAAGAAATTGAAGGAAAAGTTATTTTAATGGGAAGAATTACTTATGAAAGTATTAAAAATATAAAGAACAATTTTAAAGTTAAAAAAATAATCGTGATGACTAAAAATCTAAATTATGATCCTAAAGATTCAGATATTTTAATTTTTCATAAAATAATTGATGTTCTTCAATATTCTGAAAAAGAAGATATTTATATTTGTGGTGGAAGTGAAATTTATGAACAATTATTACCATATACAAAAGAGATGATAATTACTGAAATTAAAGGAATTTATGAAGGTGATAGTTATTTTCCTCTTTATGATAATAAAGAGTTTAAATTAATTAAAGAAAAAAAATTATCAGACCAAGCAATTGTAAAATATTTATCGCGCATAAAGAAAAAATAATTTATTTATTTAATTAATACAAAGGACTTCTTGAATATTTATATAAAATTAAAATATAAAACAATATGGAAAAACAAGTTATTCTAAAATTAGAAGAAATTAAAAATAAATATCAAAATCTTGAAAAAGAAATATTAAATAATATAAAAAGTAATGATTTTAATAAAACTAATATTCTTGCAAAAGAACAAAAAAAATATCAATTAACATATGATCTTTATCAAAAATATTTAGATTTAATTTCTGAGATAAAAGATTCAGAAAGTATTTTAGATATTGAAGAGGATAAAAAATTAGTTGAGCAATTAAAAAAATTAATATCAACAAATAAAAAAATAATTGCTAATTTAGAAGAAAGGATTTTGCAATCACTTGTTGAAAAAAATCCAATCGATGATTATAATGCATTCATTGAAATAAAAGGAGCAGCAGGAGGATTAGAAGCTAATATTTTTGCGAGTGATCTTTTAAATATGTATTTAAAATATGCACAAAAGATAAATTTTAAAACACAAATTATTGATTTACAAGAATCAGAAAAAAAAGGAATCTCATATGTTAATTTTAAAATAAAAGGGATTGGTGCTTATGGAAAATTTAAATATGAATCAGGAGTTCACAGAGTTCAAAGAATTCCCGAAACAGAAAGTAATGGCAGAATTCATACATCAACGGCAACAGTTTCAGTTACACCAGAATTAGATGATTTTGATTTAAAAATAAATAAAAGTGATTTAAGGATTGATACATATAGATCTTCCGGCGCTGGTGGTCAACATGTAAATAAAACAGATTCTGCTGTAAGAATATTACATATTCCAACAGGAATAATCTCTTCTTCCCAAAACGGAAGAAGTCAACATGATAATAAAGATCGTGCGATGCAAGCTTTAAGAAGTAGAATTTATCAACAAAAATTAAAAGAAGAACAAGAAAATTTAAATAAAAATAAAAAAGAAGCTGTCGGAACGGGCGATCGTGCTGAAAAAATAAGAACTTATAATTATCAACAAAATCGTGTTACCGATCATCGTGCTAATATAACTTTAAAAAAATTAGATTTAATTATTAATGGTGATATGGATGATCTTTTAAATTTGTTACATTCAGGATTACAAAAAGAAAATAATTAAAATGATTTTTACAAAAAAAAGATATTCCGTAAATGATTTAATTTTAAAAAAAGATTTAAATTATCAAAAAAATCTTGATCTTTTTCTTGTTAATTATTATGAAAAAGATCGTTTTTTTTATTGAAACAAAAAAACAGAAAAATTATTTTCATTTACAGATTTATTTATTATCAAAAAAAATTTAAGAAAGATAAATCAAAATAAAAATATAAATTTAATTTGCAAGAAAAAAAGATTTTATAATCTAGATTTAAAATTGAAAAAAGGAGTATTTATTCCCCAATATGATACAGAAGGATTAGTAAATCTTGTTCTTCAAAATGAAAATAATAAAAAGGGATTTGAAATAGGAGTTGGATCAGGAGCGATAATTCTTTCAATTCTTAAAAATAGTAATAATAAAATGGATGGGATAGATATAAGTAAAAAAGCAATTAAATTAGCAAGATATAATCAAAATAAAAATCAATTAAAATTTAAAAAAATAAATCTTTTAAAAAAAGATTTATTTAAAATTACTAAAAAATTAAATTATGATTTTATTGTTGCAAATCCCCCTTATGTTTCTTTCAATGATTCTTTTCTTACAAAAGAAGCAAAAAATATTCAACCTAAAAAGGGATTATTTGCAAAAGAAAATGGCCTTTATTTTTATAAATATTTAATTTCACATAATGAATTTTTTTTAAATAGAAATGGTATTTTCTATTTTGAAATTGGATTAAATCAAAAAAAATATTTACAAAAATATTTATTAGATTTTAAAAATTTAAGTTTTAAATTTGAAAAGGATTTAAATAATATTGATCGCTATCTTGTAATTAAGAAAGAAAAGTAAAATGAAATTTTTAAAAATTAATAAACTTGTAAAAGATATAAATGAAAATAAAATAATAGCAATGCCAACAGAAACAGTCTATGGGCTCTTTTCTAAAATTTCAAAAACAAATTTAAAAAAACTTAACAAACTTAAAAGAAGAGATTTATCAAAACAAATTCAAGTTTTTTTCTTAAATTTTGCACAGATTGAAAAATTTACCGATCTAACAAAATTTCAAAAACAAATATTAATCCAAGAATTACCAAGTAATAAATCTTTTCTTGTTCCTAGTTCTGATTATTTTAAAAAAATAGTAAAAGAAGACACAATTCTTGTTCGTTTTCCAATTTGAGAAATAAAAGAATTAAAAGATACAAAGAAAGTTTTTTTAAAAGTTAAAATTCCATTATTTGCAACATCAGCTAATTTTAATAATGAACAAGAAATAAATAGTGGTAAGGAAATACAAAAAGTATTTGAAATAAATGGATTTAATAGAAAGATTAAAATAAAAAAAGCTTCTACTATCATTTCTTTATTAAATAATAAAATAGAGATTATTAGAAAATAATCTTATTTTAAATTAAAAGATTTAAAATAAAAAAGAGGTCAATAAATATGAAAGATAGAGATATTGAAAAATTAATTTTATTAGAAAAAAAACGTCAAGACAATGAAATTGAATTAATTGCATCAGAAAATTTTGTTTCAAAAGATGTATTAAAAGCAACAGGATCAATTTTAACAAATAAATATGCAGAGGGTTATCCTAATGCAAGATATTATGAAGGTTGTGAAAATGTAGATAAGATTGAAATACTTGCAATCGAAAGATTAAAAAAATTATTCAATGCAAAATATGCTAATGTTCAACCTCATTCTGGGACTCAAGCTAATCTTGCTGCTTATAATGCTTTATTAAAACCAGGAGCAAAAATTTTAGGATTATCACTTAGTTCAGGTGGCCATTTAAGTCATGGTTTTAAAATCACAATCAGTGGAATATTTTACAAGTCATTTACATATGAAGTTGATAAAAAAGATAATTATTTAAATTATGAAGAAATTTTAAAAATCGCACAAGATGTAAAACCTGATCTTATTATTTGCGGATATTCAGCTTATCCAAGAACGATTGATTTTAAAAAATTTAGAGAAATTGCTGATAAAGTGGGTGCTTATCTTCTTGCAGATATAGCTCATATTGCCGGTCTTATTGCAGCAAAATTACATCCAAATCCATTAGATTTTGGTGTTGATATTGTAACATCAACAACACATAAAACTTTAAGAGGTCCAAGAGGAGGAATTATTCTTACTAATAAAAAAGAGATTTTTGAAAAAATTAATAGTTCTGTTTTTCCTGGAAGCCAAGGAGGACCTTTAATGCATGTTATTGCAGCAAAAGCAGTCGCTTTTTATGAAGCACTAGATCCATCTTTTATTATTTATCAAAAACAAGTTATCAAAAATGCAAAAGTATTAGCAGATAAATTAATTGAGCATAATATAAAAGTGATAACAAATGGAACAGATAATCATCTTTTATTAGTTGATGTAAAAAAAAGTTTCAATTTAACAGGATTAGAGGCTGAAAAAATCTTGAAAAAACATAATATTACGGTAAATAAAAATACAATTCCTTTTGATAAATTAAGTCCAAAAATTGCTTCTGGAATTAGATTAGGAACACCAGCGATGACAACAAAAGGATGAAAAGAACAAGATTTTATAAAATTAGCAGATCAAATTTATAAAATTTTGCAAAAATAAGAGGATAACACATGAAAATTAAAATTATCAATCATTCTTTAATTCAGCATAAATTAACACTTCTTCGTAGTAAAAATACAAATTCAAAAGAATTTCGTGAATATCTTTCTGAAATTGCACGATTATTAGCATTCGAAGTTTTAAGAGATATAAAATTAAAAGAGATTAATATTGAAACTCCAATTGAAAAAACAAAATCGAAAATTTTAAATGAAAAAGTAAATTTATTTCCAATTTTAAGAGCAGGTCAGGGAATGGTGGAAGGATTTTTAGGGGTTATTCCAAATGCTAAAATTGGACATATCGGTCTTTATCGCGACGAAAAAACACTTAAAGCAAAAAAATATCTTTTTAAATTTCCTCAAGATGCAAAGGAAGAAAGTTTAAATATTATTTTAGATCCGATGATTGCAACAGGAGGAAGTGCGATTGAAGCGATAAAATTATTAAAAAAAGAAGGAATTAAAAATATTAAATTTGTCTCAGTTGTTACGGTAGAAGAATCTGTTTTAAAGATAAACAAAAAATTTCCTGATGTTGAGATGATAACTTGTTCTGTTGATCAAAAGCTTAATAAAAAAGGATATATTGTTCCTGGATTAGGTGATGCTGGCGATCGAATTTATGGTACTAAGTAAATTAATAAATTTAAATCTTAACTTAAAAATTTTAATAAACTTCACAATTATCGTTATTTTAAGTTTGATTATTTCTTTTATTTTATTTGTTTGATATCCTTTCGTTTTATATAGTTTTTTATACTCTTTTTTAATTTTATATTTTGTTTTTTTTATTACTTATTTAATAAATAAAATTGTAAAAAATAAAATTTCAATTTTAAATTCTTTGATTTTATTTGCCCTTAGAATTACAATTTTTGTAATATTTTTTTTCGTTGCAATATATTTTATTAATTTTTCAATTTTGGATATAAAAGGAGTAGAATTATTAATGAAACCGATAAACATTTTTATATATTTGTTATCGTATTCTTTTTATTATCTAGCAATTTTACTAGTGCCAATATATGAGTGAATAATTTTTTCATTTATTAAAAGAAAAAATTATAAGAATATTAGAAAAGATAAATTAAAAAATGAATCTATATAGTACTTATTTCAGCGAAACACAAGATAGTTATAATCCTTTAGATTTAGTTGTAAATTTAGGGGCTTTTATTTTTACATTAATTGTGACATTGATAATTACAATTATTGTTGTTTGATATATTTATAGACAGGTTAAAAAATTTGATCCAGAAAAACCAGCAACAGGAATAGTATTATTTACGCAAAATTATGTAAATGGATTTAATAATTTATTTGATTCAATCACCGGTAATAGATTAAGAAAAGCTTATCCTTATTTTTTTACTTTATTTAATTTTATTTTGGTCGCAAATCTTTTGTCCTTGATTAATTTATTACCAGCCGCAACAAGTCTTGCTTTTACTTTTACATTAGGAATAATTACCTTCATAGGAATTTATGTCGTCGGTGTTTGTACGAATGGTTTAATTCATTTTATAAGACATAAATATGCTAATCCAATTGAGATTTTAGGACAATTTAGTCCACTACTTTCAATTTCAATTCGTCTTTTTGGAGCAACAATTGCAGGATATGTGATCGAAGAAATTGTTGTAATTATGGTCGGAGGACTTACAGATAATAACGAGCGAGCGATGTTATTTACAGAATTAGGAATTTCACCAGGAATTTGAGTATGAGAGATTATTGATTCTGGATTAACAATTATTCAAGCTTTTGTTTTTGCTGTTTTAACATGTTTATATTGAAGTTTAGATCATGGCCCTTCATGAAATAAAGATGAACGAAAAAAACATTTTAAAGCAGAAAAAGAACTTAAAAAACAATTACGACAAGAAAAAAAACGAGCGAAAAGTAGTGGATAAGATTAATTATTTTTCGTCACAAAAATATAGCAATTTAAGGAGAAATTTATGGATAAAAATTTAAATACACAGATAAAAATAACAAATAAATATAAAAATATACAATCATTTGTAAAATGATCAACACTAGCAATTGCGATAATTACAGCAATTTTAATTACATTCGCTTTTTTAATTCATTATGATGTAATTTTTCAAAACACAGTTTTATTACAATCAACACAAGATCAAATGGTAGGTGAATCAACTATTACTGATAAAGGATTTGCTTATCTTGGTGCAGGAGCTGCTTCAATTGGATTTTTAGGAGCCGGAGTTGGACAAGGATATGCTGCTGGAAAAGCATCAGAAGCTGTTGGAAGAAATCCTGAAGCTGAAGGTAAAATTAGAAATATGATGATAGTTGGAGCAGCGATCGCTGAATCAAGTGCTCTTTATGCTTTAGTTATTGCCATTTTATTAATTTTTGTTGCATAAAAATTAAAGGATACAAATAATGGATTTTGGCTGAAAAATTTTAATTGAAGCATTAGCTACAATAATTAGTTTAGGAATTATATTTTTTATCATTTCCTACTTTCTTTATTTTCCAATTAAAGATAGTATCAAAAAAAGAGAAAAATTTTTAAGTGATCGTTATACAGATGCAAATAAAATTAACGCTGATGCTTTGAAAACACAAAATGCGATCGAAGCACGCTTAAAAAATTCAAAAGATGAGGCAGATAAGATCGTCGATTCATCAAAAAAAGAGGCCATAGAACTTAAAAATCAAATCGTAGAAGATGCAAATTCAAAAGCAAAAAATACAATTGACCATGCAAGAGAACAGATTAAAAATGAAGAAGTTGAAATGTATGAGAAAGTAAAAAATGATATTTCTTCAATTTCGATTTTAGTTGCCAAAAAAATTCTTGAAAAAGAAGTTAATGCAAAAATCGATCAAAAATTGATTGATGATTTAATAAAAACGATTCAAAATGAAAAATAATCAATTAATCTTGCCTTTTGTAGAAGCCTTTTATCAATTATCAAAAGAAAAAAAAATTCTAAATAAATCACTTTTATTAGTAAAGAAAACTTTAATAAGTTTATCAGAGACTAATTTTATTGATTTTCTTTCAAATTACAATATTGATTTAGAAAATAAGGATAAAGTTTTGCAAAAAATTTATCAAAAAAACACCTTATTTATAAATTGAATTCTTGTTTTAATTGAAAAAAAAGTTGTTAGAAATTTAGATTTTATTTTAAATAAATTTATTCAACTTTACAATCTTGAAAATAAGATTATCGAAGGAAAAATTTTTTCTGCGAGAAAATTAAATAGTAATCAAATCAAAAAAATTACTAATACAATTAAAAATAAATGAAAAAAAGAAATTTATTTAGATCCAAAAATTGATGCAGAATTAATAGGCGGAGTAAAATTAATTATTGGCGATAATGTTTGAGATAATTCTATCTTAAAAAAACTAAATGATTTAACAGAAGAATTAGTAAACAAGAAAGGTATGATCGTAATAGATGGCAAATATTAATATAACAAGTATTATTAAAAATCAAATTGAAAATTATAATCTTGATACAAAAAAAATATCAGAAGGAAAAATAATTGCAATTTCAGATGGAATTGCTACCGTTTCTGGTCTTTATGATACACAACTAGGTGAATTGTTAAAATTTCCTAAAAATACATATGGAATGGCACTTAGTTTAGAAGAAGATTTAATCGGAGTAATTCTTTTGGGAGAATATTCTCATTTAAATGAGAATGATAAGGTTTTACGAACAAAGGAAATCGTTCGTGTTCCAGTTGGTGATAAACTTTTAGGAAGGATTGTTAATTCATTAGGACAGGCAATTGATGGAAAATCAGTTATTAAAGAAAATAACACGAGGGAAATTGAACGTGTTGCATTAGGAATAATGACAAGACAATCTGTTGATCAACCGCTCGAAACAGGAATATTAGCGATTGATGCGATGATTCCGATCGGAAAAGGGCAACGGGAACTTATTATTGGCGATCGTAAAACAGGAAAAACAGCAATTGCAATTGATGCCATAATTAATCAAAAAGGGAAAAATGTAAAATGTGTCTATGTTTCAATCGGCCAAAAAAATTCTTCACTTGCGATTATTACACAAAAATTAATCGATGCTGATGCTTTAAAATATACAACAATTGTCGCTGCTAATTCTTCTGAATCGGATGCGATGCAATATATCGCTCCTTATGCTTCAATCGCAATCGCTGAAGAATGAATGGAAAAAGGCGAAGATGTCTTGATCATTTTCGACGATTTAAGTAAACATGCTGTCGCTTATCGATCACTTTCTTTACTTTTAAGAAGACCTCCGGGAAGAGAAGCTTATCCTGGAGATGTTTTTTATATTCACTCTCGCTTACTAGAACGATCAGCAAGACTTAATAAAAAATATGGTGGTGGTTCAATTACAGCTTTACCGATTATTGAAACACAAGCTGGCGATATATCTTCTTATATTCCTACGAATGTAATTTCAATTACAGATGGACAGATTTTTCTTATGACAGATGCCTTTAATTCAGGACAAAGACCCGCTGTTGATTCAGGTTTTTCAGTTTCTCGTGTTGGATCAGCAGCACAAACAAAACTTATTAAAAAAGTCGCTGCATCTTTAAAGTTACAACTTGCAAACTATGGAGAAATAAAAGCATTTTCAGAATTTTCTTCTGATCTTGATCAAGAGACAAAAACAATTCTTGAAAATGGAGAAAAGATTATGGCTTTTCTAAAACAAAAACAATATTCCCCTTATAATCAAGGATATCAAGCGATTATTCTTTATATCATTGATAAAAATATGATTGATCTTTTAAATACAGAAGATATATCTAAATTTAAGGATTTTTTATTTAAGGAAATAAATAACAAAGAAGAATATAAAAAAATCGTAAAAGAAATGAATCAAAAACTTGATTTTACAGATGAGATTGAAAATAAATTACATTCACTCCTTACAAAAACAATCAATAAATTTAATCAAGAACATAATTAAATTTATTGAATATTATATTTTAAAATTAGGAAGATAATATGGCACAACTAAAGAAATTAAAAGAGCAACAAAATTCAATTCAATCAATTAATAAAATCACAAAAGCAATGAAACTTGTTTCGACAGCGAAAGCTCAAAAAGCTTTAAAAAGACTTAAAAGTTATAAAAATTATTATCTTCAAATTGAAAAAGTTGTAAATGATATTGCAAAAGACGTTACTCAAAAAAATGATTTTAAAGGAACAAGTTTTGTGATATTTACCTCTGATCTCGGTTTGGTCGGTGGATATAATTCAAATATTATTAAAATAGTTCGAAAAGAATTTAATTTAAAAACAGATAAAATAATAATTGTTGGTACAAAAGGTAATTCTTTTGCAAAAGAATTACTTGCGCAAAATTTTTCAAAAGACAAAATTATTTCTATTCATTCTGATGAATTTCTGTTTGCAAAAGATCTTTCTAATGGTGTAAGAATCTTACTTAGTGATTATTTGGAAAAAAATTTAAAAATTGTCTGTATATATACAAAATATTTTTCCCAAATCTCTTTTGAAGCGACAAATAAAATTTTGTTACCGATTGAAATTAATAAAGAAAATAATAATATTAGTAATCAAAGTGAACTTAGTGCAGTCACAGATTACGAACCAGAAAAAGAGATATTATTAAATGAAATTTTATCAATTTATTTAGAATCACTTTTATTTGGATATTATCTTGAATCAGTAACTTCTGAATATACATCGAGACGAGTTGCGATGGAAAACGCATCAAAAAATGGTGATGATATGTTAAGAAAATTAATTATTGCCTTTCATCGAGAAAGACAAGCAAAAATTACACAAGAAATTTCAGAAGTTATCGGCGGAGCTGAGGCGTTAAAATAATAAGGAGAATTATGAATATGAAAAATGTTGGAAAAATTTCACAAATATTAGGACCGGTAGTCGATGTTAAATTTAAAAATGCAAAATTACCAGATATTTTAAATGCATTAGAAATTAAGGTAAATAAAAACAAAAAAATTGTTTTGGAAGTCTCTTCAATTTTAGGTGATGATGTCGTAAGATGTATTTCAATGTCACCTACAGAAGGATTAAAAAGAGGGTTAGATGTAATTGATACCGGTTCACCGATTAGAGTTCCGGTTGGAAAAGAGACATTAGGAAGAATTTTTAATGTTTTAGGAGAACCGGTCGATGAAAAACCTCTTCCTAAAAATGTATTAAGAATGCCAATTCATCGTCAATCTCCTGCTTATGCTGAACAATCAACAACAACAGAACTTTTTGAGACAGGGATTAAAGTTATTGACTTATTACTTCCTTTTGCAAAAGGTTCAAAAGTTGGATTATTAGGGGGAGCTGGAGTTGGAAAAACAGTTTTAATCCAAGAATTAATAAATAATGTTGCCCAAGAACATGGAGGAATTTCAGTTTTTACGGGTGTAGGAGAAAGAACAAGAGAGGGTAATGATCTTTATTTTGAGATGAAACAATCAGGTGTTCTTTCAAAAACAGCCTTAGCATTTGGACAGATGAATGAACCTCCTGGGGCAAGAATGCGTGTTGCTCTTACTGGGTTAACAATGGCTGAATATTTTCGTGATGAGAAAAAACAAGATGTTTTACTTTTTATTGATAATATTTTTCGATTTTCACAGGCTGGTGCGGAAGTATCGGCTTTGCTTGGAAGAATGCCTTCTGCGGTAGGATATCAACCGACTCTTTCGATTGATATGGGTAAATTACAAGAACGAATTACCTCTACTAAAAATGGTTCAATTACTTCAGTCCAAGCAATTTTTGTTCCCGCTGATGATTTAACAGATCCTGCTCCTGCTACGACATTTAGTCACTTAGATGCCTCAATCGTTCTTTCTAGACAGATCGCATCTTTAGGTTTATATCCAGCGTTAGAACCGCTTGAATCAAATTCAAGTTTATTAGATCCTGATATTGTTGGGCAAGAACATTATGACGTCGCAAGCAAAGTTCTTGAGATTTTACAAAGATATAAAGAATTACAGGATATTATTGCAATTTTGGGAATGGATGAATTATCTGATGAAGATAAATTAACCGTAAATAGAGCGAGAAAGATTAGAAATTTTTTAACTCAACCTTTTCATGTTGCAGAACAATTTTCTGGAAAAAAAGGTGTTTTTGTAAAATTAAATGAAACAGTGCAAGGATTTAGGGAAATTATTGATGGAAAACACGATGATAAAAGTGAAGCTTTATTTCTTTATAGAGGAACAATTAGTGAGGTTAAATAATTAATTAAAATGGCCAATACATTTAAATTATCAATTCTTACGCCCCGCGAAAATTTTTTCGTCGGTGAGGTTCAATTATTAGATATTGAAGCTTTTGATGGTTACATCGGCATTTTAAAAGATCATATTCCATTTGTTTCCTCTATTAAAACAAATTATTTTTGAATTTTGGATGAAAAAGGAGACAAGAAAAAAGGGGTTATTTTAGATGGAATTTTAAGTGTTTTACAATCTGAGGTAACGGTGATAACATCAAGAGTTAATTGATTAATTGATAAAGAATTAAAAGTTATCAATGCAAAAATAAAAGAAAAAACTGATTTACTTAAAAATGATAAATTAACTGATTTTGAAAGAAAAGAGCTTGAAAAGAAATTACTTTTCTATCAAAAACGTCTCGAAGGTACAGAAAATTAATTTTATAAAATTAATTTATAATCTAAATGATAGGAGTAGAGTTATGAATAAAGAAATAAAAATTAAATTATTTGATGAAAATAATTTAAAGTTTAAATTACTAGAAAAAGGAGAAATAGGAGATATTATTAATTTAAATTCACTTAATAATATCGACCTTTCTGTAATTAAAGAAAAAATTAATCTTTTAAAGCAAACAGAGATTAGAAATTTAATTGATATTAAATTAAAACAGCAAAAAAAAGAAATTGATTTAACTTATGAAAAACAAATTATTGAATTAAGTCAAAAATATGCTTTAAAAATATCTAATTTAGAAAAAGATAAGAATTATTTAGAATTAAATTCTGATGCTGAAATTAATAAAAAAGTAACTGAACTTGAAAAAGATTTAAAAACTGAAATTAATAAAAAAGAAGATCAGATAAGAGAAGAAGCATTTAAGCAAATTGATAAAGTTCTTCAAGTTTCAAACAAAAAAACAGAAGAAATTAATGATCTTAAATTAAGATTACAAAATTATGAAGAGAGATCTCAACTGACATTAGAAAAAGAATTATATAAAAAAGAACAAGAAATATTTAATCTTAAAATGACCAATGATAATTTGATTAAAAAATTAGTAACAGAAAAAGATGAATTACTAGATCAGATTGATTACTTAAAAAGAACTAAATCACAAAATATTAAATTAATTGGAAATGATCTTGAAAATTGAATTGATAATAATTTACAGAAAAATTTTGCTTGAAATGAAAGAATTACAATTAAAAAAGAACCAAAACCAATTAATGGTCAAAAACCAGATTTTATGATTACAATCAAAAATGGTTCAATTGAAACAAAAATTGTAATTGAAGCTAAAACTGAATTATTGATAAGTGAGAATAAAAAAAATAATCGTAGTCATCTTGAAAAATTAGAAAATTATCGAAAAAGATCTGACAGTAAATATGCTATTTTAGTTTCAGAACTTGAAAATGAAAAAGATTTTTTGATATATAAAGATAGTGATTATAAAAACATTTTTATAATAAGACCACATGTTTTAGTCTCTCTTTTACAATTTATGATCAGTCTTTTAACCGTAAATCAAAAAGTTCTTGCTTTAAATCTTGAATTTGAAGATAAACAAAAAATTGTGCAAGAATGGGATATTTTTCTAAATGATGTAGATAAAACATTTTCAAATCTTAAAAATAATGTTGAAAGCATTCTAGAAGAAAAAGATAAATTATATAAAATTGCAACTAAAATTGGTGAAAGTGCAAATAAAATTTTAGATTCTCATCTTGGGGCTCTTGAAAAAAAATTAAAGAAATTTAGTATTGAAAAGAAAATTGTAAAAAAAATTACAGAATTGGAAAATATTGAAAGATTGAATGATAATTTTGTAAATGAAGAAATAAAAATTGAAGAGCAAAAAAAATATCAACTTTAATTTTTTGGATTTGCGACCAACATTTCAAAATTACCCTCAAGGGTAATTTTTTTTAATTCATCATAAGTAAGAATTAAAGTTTCAAAAGGCAATATTTCAATTTGATTAATTTTTCCTTTTCCCTTAATTGCTGTTACTATTAAAAAATTTCTTTCATCAGCATTTAATTTAATTTCACTATTATCAAATATATGTCATTTTTGCAAATTAAATATTTCATTATTAATTAATTGCAAAATTCTTAAATTCAAGAAATTTACTTCGCTTTTATAATCAGATTCATTATTTTGATAATCTTTTACTACTTTAATACTTTTTTCAAGATGCAATTCTCTCTTTTTTCCATTTTGTTCTAATCGATCATAATCATAAATTCGATAAGTAATATCAGATGGCTGCTGAATTTCATAAACAAATGTTCCGCTTCTAATCGCATGAACCGTTCCTGGTTTAATATCAAAAACATTTCCGATTTTTACTTTTCTAATATTAATAATTTTTTCTCAATTATCCTTGTTAATTTTTTTTAATTGATTTAAATCAGTAGTTTTTAAACCAATAATAATTTCATGATTTTTCTCTAAATTTAAAATATATCAAGCTTCACTTTTCCCGTAAGGATAATTTTCTAATTCTTGTGCTTGTTTATTATTTGGATGAACTTGAATTGAAAGATCTTCCTTTGCATCAAGAAATTTAATTAAAAGCGGAAAATCTGCTGTTTTATAATTATTGAATAATTTTTTATTGTTTTTATAAAAGGCATTAAGTTCAATTTCTTCCTTATTTTTTAAAATTATTGATTGATTATCTTTAATTCCTGAAGCGATTCAAGCCTCACCAATTTTTTGATCTGTAGCGAGAGAAAAGATCTCTTTAATCTTATTTCCTCCTCAAATTTTCTCTACAAAATGTGGTTTTAATTTTAAAATCATATCAAACTTCCCTATATTAATATCAAAATTATAAATATTTTGAATATAATATTTATAAATAATTTATTATAAGTTTAAGAATACAATGGTATTTACTTAAACTTGAAAGGTAAAGTGCAATTTATGAGTGAAAATAAAATTGCCTTTGAGAAGTTAATTGTTGATAAAGATTTTAATTCTTCAGAAGAAGTTTTACATGAAATAGCAAATCTTTTAAAAGCAAATAATTTTATCGAAGACAGTTCTACTGCTTATTCAAATCTTTTAGCAAGAGAAAAGCAAATTTCAACCGGTGTCGGAAATGGAATTGCTATTCCTCATGCTGAAATAAAAGATCTTGAAGAACCTAAAATTGCTGTAATTAGATCAAAAAAAGGAATCGAATGAAATTCAATTGATTCTAAAAAAGTTAATTTAATTATCTCAATTTTGGTGCCTAAAGAAAATCGTGAAAAACACTTTGAGATATTAACAAAATTATCAAGTTCATTGGTTGAAGCAAAAAATATTGAAAAATTTAAAAATGCAAATGCAAAAGAACTTGTTGATTATATTGAAAATAGTATTTTAAATGAAAAAGAACAAGAACCACAAAAATTAGATGAAGATAAAAATGTAAAAAAACAAAATGGGGATCGTAAAGAAATTTTTATAGTTGGGATTACAACATGTCCTACCGGAGTCGCACATACTTTTATGGCCGCAAAAGCTTTAGAAGAAGAAGCTCCGAAACATAATATAAAATTGAGAATTGAAAAACAAGGACAGATGACAAGAGATAAACTTAGTCAAAAAGAAATTGATCAAGCTGACTATGTTTTACTTGCAATTGGAAAAGGAATTGATGAACCGGAAAGATTTATCGGTAAAAAAATATATCAAGTTCCAATTGGAAAAGCACTTGTTGAACCTGGCCAAATATTGGAAGATACAATCATAAAAGCAAAAGCAAAAGGGGGGGGAGAAGATAAAAATCAACAAACAGAAGTTAGATCTGTTAATAGTGAGAAAAAAAGTTTTAATGAAGGTCCAATAAGACATCTTCTTTCAGGAATTTCATATATGATTCCTTTTATTGCTTTTGCAGGAATTTTATTAGGTCTTACAACAGCATTTGGATATTCTACTGGATATACAAATGCTGATGGGATTATTGACCCTACTAATCCTTTAGGACAGATAACAGAATCATTTGCTCCTAAAGGATATGCGGCACTTGCGATAAGTAATCTGGCAGGGATGGGATTTACGCTTTTTGTACCGATTCTTGGAGGATTTATTGGTAGTTCAATCGCGGGAAGAAAAGCATTAGCACCATCGATGATGCTTTCGCTTGTTTTAAATGATGCAAGTGGAACAAGTGTATTTAATTATCAAGAAGGAAGATTTGGTGGATTTGATCCAAATTCAGATCCTGTTGCGTTAGGTTTTTTTGGAGCGATCGCTGCTGGATATTTGGTTGGTTATTTAATCTTATATTTTACAAAATATACAGATAAAGTTGAGAATCAAGCATTTCAAACAATTTTACCTTTAATTATTATTCCATTAGTATTTACGTTTGTTCCTTGAGTATTCTTCGCCTTTATCGGTTATTTACCACTTTATTGATTAAGTGTTGGCCTTAATGATCTGATAAATGTCTTAATAGATGTCAATCTATTATGGCTAGTTGGAGCGATCCTTGGAACGATGATTTGTTTCGATCTGGGAGGACCTGTTAATAAAATGGCGATGGTAACGGCTGCTTTATTTTTAGCTCCTGGAGCAAATTATTTACCTCTATTAAATGGAGCTGCTGCTGTCTGTGTTGCAATTCCACCGATGGTATTAGTTCTTTGTGCTTATATGGGACCTTTACTTGGTTTTAGAATGGATGAAGCAGATAAAGTAAATGCAACAAGTGCAGGAGTAATGGGATTTTTTGGTGTTACAGAAGGATCAATTCCTTTTGCAGCAAAAGATCCTAAAGTTTATATTCCTTCATTTATGACTGCTGGATTTTTTGCTGGAATGATCGCTATTCTTGTCGGTGTTGGTAACTCTGTCTCTTTATTTGGGGGTCCAATAATTTATCTTGCAGGAGGAATGGGTAAATCTCCTGATATCGGAGGACAGGTAATGTCAACCGATTATCTTTATGCTTTGCTTTATTTTGTTCCTTTAATTATCGGTGCTTTCATCGGTATGTTTATGGTTTGTTTATTAAATAAAATTTATAGTAGTAAAAAAAATAAATTAAGTTACGAATTAAAAAATGAACTTAAAAAAGATAAACAAAAACAATTAAAAATAGCAAAATTTGATATTAAAGAATTAAATCGCAAATTTAAAAAAGCAAAAATTGATCAAAAAGAATATCAAAAAGAACTTGCTATATTAAGTAAAAAAATTGCCGATATTGAAGATACCTATCATAAAAATTTAGCAAAATTATTTACTTATGATAATGATTTTAAAAAATATGTTGCCGATAATATCGAAGCAGCAAAAAAAGATTTCTTAGCGCAAAAAGATGAACTTAAAAAAGAAATCTTAGATTATAAAGCAAAAATAAAAGAGATCAAAAATTCAAAAGAAAAAATAGATAAAAAAGAACAGACAAAAGAATACGAAGATTTAAAAACAAAATTTAAAGAACTTAAAAAAGAAGTAAGAACACGTAAAAACAAAATAAGTGATCTTCACTTTCAATTTTTAAATCATCAATTTGCAGATTCTAAAAAAATAGAATATCATGATAAATTAAAACAATATCTTACTGTATAAGATTGAGATAAAGTTTATAAAAGCAACTACATTTATGTAGTTGCTTTTATTGTTATTTAAAGGTTATAATTAATTTGTTAATTAATTATAAAAAGGTGATAAGAATGGAATATGAAAGCGAAAATTTTACAAAAATATTTAATGAAATAGATAATTTTGAAAATTTTATTTCTTTAAAAAATGAAGAAGAAATTTTAATTAAAAATAAAATTAAAGATGTTATCTTTAATTTAGAAAAATATGCTTATAAAAATGATAAGGAAATAAGTGAAAATTACATAGAAATTTGCAATATTTTAAAAAATTTTTTGAAAATTTTTTTAACTGATTTTATAATTTCAAGAATGAGTCTTAGCGATTTTCAATATTATGAAAATGTAAATTCTGATTTTGAAAAAATTATTTTTTTAGATGAAAAAGGATATATAAATAATAAAGAAATAATTGAAAGTTTAAAATTTATTTCAAGGATTGCATATTTTAAATTTTTAAGCAATGAAGAAAAAGAAAATTATTTTGAATTTAATAAATTACTTTTACTAAATTGTATAAATAATATTTATATTATATTTCATTGATTTTTTGAATTTGGATCTAATAATATAAAAAAATCTATAAATATAAAAAATTATTATGGTAATTTGAATGAAGGTTTTAAAACATCAATTAAAATCAAAAAAACTTTTTTTAGCAATATAGAAAAAAACATAGATATTAATCATGAGATATTATTAAATGTATTATCAGATGAAAAAATAAAATTTGTAATACCAAATTATCAAAGAAAATATTCATGAAATAAAGATGAAATTAATGATTTAATTTTAGATTTAAAAAAACGAGCAAAAGATGATAAAAATCATTTTTTTGGAAATATAACTTTAAGTAATATAGGAAATAATGATGAAATTTATCAAAAAATTAAAGAAAATGGTCAAAATTTAAAACAGGAAGTTAAATTTTTGAAAATTGTAGATGGGCAACAAAGATTGACAACTATAACTCTTTTAATGAGAGTTCTATATGAATCTTATTTGAAAATTTATAAAAATAAAAATAAAATAGATATAAATTTAAAAAAATTTGTGGAAAACAAAAATTTACCATCTAATAGATTTGATGATGAAGATTCTAATAAAATATTTAAACTTATTTGAGAAGGAGATGAAGATTTAAAAGAATTATTTTTTGATTCTGGAAAAGCAAAAAATAATAATATTTTTTTAATTTATAACTATATTTCTAATTTATTTAAAAAATATGAATTAGAACATCTAAATGAAATTTATAAAGGTCTAATAAAATTATTAGTTGGAATAAATTGAACAAAAGATTATGATGAATTTGAATTATTTGAATCTATAAATTCAAAAGGAAAAAAATTAAGTAATTTTGATCAATTTAAATCTTATTTAATTTCGTTGGTTGATTCTGGAATTTCAGAAGAAAATTCAATTTATATAGGTAATTTATTTAAAAAATATATTGAAAATAAATTAAATATAATAAAACAAGATAGATTTGATATTTTAATAAATGATTTTTTAGATTTTTATACTTTTTTTTATGGTGAAAGTTATTTTAAAAATATTTCAGATAATAGAAAATTTTCTAATTTTAGAAATGTCTTTGAAATAAAAATTGCACAAAAGTATAAAAAAAACAAAAATTTTCTTGATTTAAATTTAGAAGAATTTGAAAAAATTTTAAAAGAATTAGCAATTTTTTTAGATTCATATTTATTTGCAAAATCAAAAGAAAAATTAAAATGAAAAAATTTTGGTTTAATAAAAAATTATTATAAGTATTTTTATATTTTAGAAGGAACTGCTTTTTCAGATATTCTAATTTGTTATTTAATTAATGAAAGAAATGTTGAGCATAATGAATTAGGGGAATTGATGTTATTTAAAGATCATAATGAATTTAAAAATCTTTTAAAATTATTAGAAAATTTTAAAATTAGATTAATAATAACAAAATCTAATTATAAAATACATTGAAATAGTTTTTTAAAAGAATTTTATAAAAATTGAAATAAAGATAAAAATATTTCTTTTTACAATTATTTTCAAAAATTTATTTTTGATAATGGTTATATAATTATTCCTAAAGATAGTATATTTAAAAATTATTTAAATAATTCAATTGAAGAAAAAAATGTAATAAGAGACATTCTTTTAAAACTTTATCAAAATAACGATAAAAATATTTTTGATGAATATGACTTAAACACAATTGAATTATATCCAATAATTGAGCCAAAAGAAATTGAACGAGAAAATACTCATTGGAATGAATATTTAACGAATTTTTATGATGTTAGAGAGCAAGAATTTTTAAAATTAGGTAATTTCTTTTTATATAAAAAGAATCCACAATTTAAAAAAGATTTAAAACAAAGTTATGATAATTTACTAAAAAATTTAAATAAAAATAATGATAATTTTTCTTTAAATTTATTAAACCATTATGAAATTGAATCTATAAATAATCTTGGAAATTATCGAAATGAAAGCATTAAAAATTTTTTAAATAAAAGAACAAATTTTTATATTAATGAAATAACTAAAATATTTTCATTAGATAATATTAGTAAAAATATATAATTTATATGTAAAACTTTTCAAAATACAAAGGAAAACATGGAAAATAGAACAGAAAACTTTTCAAAAGTATTAAGTGTAATAAATAATTATAATTTTAAAAATCCAGAAAATAAAAAATTAGCAGAGGATGCTTTTAAAAAAGTAATTGCTAATTTAGAGAAATTTGCTTATCAGAAAGAAGAAAAACAAGAAGTTAATTTTGATAATGTAAAAAGTATGATTTTAAAATTTATTAATGTTTTTTTAAATAATTTTGTAGAGGAAAAATTAAAACCTGATCAAATAAATGATTATAAAAATTTAAAATCTATTCCAGATAAAATAAATTTTTTAGCACAAAATCAATATTTCTCATATAACAGTGAAATCAATGAAGGATTATATTATCTTTTTGTAAAAGGTAATTCAGAAAATAAAGATACTGTAAAAAAATTAATCTTAATAAATTCAATTTATCATATTTTTAATCTTCTTTGCTGATTCTTTAATATTGATCCAAAAAAAGCAAAAAAAGAATTAAATATCAAAAGATATTTTATAAATGAAAAATAAAATTTAATTTTTAAGTAACATTTCAAAATATAAAACATCTTTTTAAGATGTTTTTTTTATTGTAAATTAAATAAAAGATATAATTAAAATAAATTATTTTTCAGATTATATTTATTTTAGGAGAAGGAAATGTTTGGATTTAGTGGACCTGATTGATTTGTTGCATTAATTTTAGTAATTGCGTTTGCTCTTTCTTTTTCTATTTCATTATTATTTGATTGATCAAAAATTTTACGATTTGAAAAAAAAGAAACAAGTATTGGGATTTTGGTTTCTGTGATTTTTTCAATTGCTCTTTCTGTTTTACTTACACTTTTTATATTAATTTTAACAGAACCAATTTTTAGTGCTTTTTATTAAATTAAAATCATTTATTAAATATTATTAAGGAAAAATTATGGCTTTAAGGAAAAATAAAACAAAAGAAAAAAGAGCAAAACAAGCAATAAAATATTATAAAATTTTACGAAAAGCAGAGACTATTTCAGAAGAGGTTATTAGTAAAGCAAAATCTTTTGAAGAACAATTAAAAGGTGCTGCCTTTAAAAGAAAAACAGAAGAATTTTTAAATTTAATACTTAAAGATAAAAAAAGTTTAGATAGTATTTTGGTTGATGTTTTTGCTACTGGTTATCTTGCGATTAAAGAAATATATGGTATTACTTTACATAAAGTTCAAATTATGGGTGCATATGCTTTACACCGTGGAGATGTTGCAGAAATGAAAACAGGAGAAGGAAAAACACTTACTGCTGTTCTTCCTGCTTATCTTAATGCATTAGAAAAAAAAGGTGTTCATATAGTTACAGTAAATGAATATTTATCAACTCGTGATGCCTTTAATATCGGTAAAATATTTCATTTACTAGGTCTTTCTGTCGGTTCGGTATTAAAAGAACAATCGCCAGATCAAAAAAGAAAAGAATATGCAAAAGATATTACATATCTTACAAATTCAGAATTAGGATTTGATTACTTAAGAGATAATATGGTAATTAATATAAAAGATAAGATGCAACAAGAATTTAATTATGCAATAGTTGATGAAGTTGATTCAATTCTTATTGATGAATCAAGAACTCCACTTATTATTTCAGGTGGAATAAATGTCGTTGAAAAAGAATATCATGATGTAAATAATTTTGTATCTACTCTTTTAGAAAATGATTATATTGTCGATCGGGAGACAAGACAAGCATTTCTTACTGAATCTGGAGTGTTAAAAGCAGAAAAAATTTTTAACATAAAAAATCTTTATTCTTACAAAAATTCATTATTAGTTCATTTAATATTTAATTCATTACAAGCAAATTATATTTACAAATTGGATGTTGATTATACCGTAAAAGAAGATCAAATTATTTTAATTGATGTATTTACAGGTAGATTATTAGAGGGAAGACAATTTTCAGAAGGATTAAATCAAGCAATTGAAGCAAAGGAAAATGTTACAATAAATCCCGAAACAAAAACACTAGCTTCAATTACATATCAAAATCTTTTCCGTATGTATAAAAAATTATCAGGAATGTCTGGAACAGCAATTACAGAAGAGGAAGAATTTTTAGATGTTTATAATATGCGTGTGCTACAAATTCCTACTGATTTGCCGATTATAAGAAAAGATAAAGCTGATGTGATATATGCGACTAAAGATGCTAAATTTAATGGGATTGTTAATAAAATTTTGCAAATTCATCAAACTGAACAACCAATTCTAGTTGGTACAAGAGCGGTCAGTGAATCAGAAGAATTAGCAAAATTATTAGAAGCAAAAGATATTAAATTTGAAATTTTAAATGCAAAAAATCATGCTCGTGAGGCCGATATTATTGCAAAAGCAGGACAAAAAAATTCGATTACTATTTCTACAAATATGGCTGGTCGAGGAACAGATATTAAATTAGGAAAAGGAGTAAAAAAACTAGGTGGTCTTTTTGTATTAGGAACGGAAAGAAATGATGCAAGAAGAATTGATGATCAATTAAGAGGAAGATCTGGACGACAAGGAGATATTGGGATGTCACAATTCTATATTTCATTGGATGATGAAGTAATGCAAAGATCAGGACTTAAGAAATTTCAAAAATTTTTAAAATCAATTGATCAAGATCCACTAGAAAGTAAATCAATTGCAAGATCAATTAAATCTGCCCAGAAAAAATTAGAGGGTTTAAATTATGATTATCGTAAATCAATAATTGAATATGATTCAGTTTTAAATTATCAAAGAATTATTACTTATAATCAACGTAATTTAATATTAAAAGCAGCAGATTTTACAAATATAATTGAACAATTATTGAACAATTTTTTAAAGAATTTATCTAAATTAGAGAAAGTTTTTGAAAAAAATACTTTTAGTTCAAAATTATATTTTGTAAAATTAAATCATGACTTTAATTTAACTTTAAAAGAAGAAGATAATTTAGAAATTGAACAGGCAGAAATAATTGCAAAAGAAGTATTATCAAAAAAATTAAAAGATAAAATTAATAATTTTATCGAAGCAAATAAATTTGATGTAATTGATTATATAAGAAAAATTTTTTTATTCTCAATTGATATGAATTGACAGAAACAATTAGATCAATTAGATAAATTAAAATCTGGAATTAGATATCGTCAATATGCACAAAAAAATCCAGTCCAAATTTATATTCAAGAAGCTGATAAATTATTTAATCTTTATCGAGCTGAGATTAATGAGCAGATAATTACGATGTTATTAAATGCTAATCCACTTAATATGAATTTAAAACGCCAAGGTGAACAAAAAGTAAAAGACTTATTTGTTAGTTAAAAAAAAGGAGAAAAGAAGAAGGTGACTGAAAAAAAAGAAATAAGTACAGAAAGTAATAAGCATCAATATGGTCTATTATCAATGCTTGCGATGATTGTCGGTGTTGTTGTTGGATCTGGTGTCTATGTTGTAAATGATAGTTTATATCAGATAAGTGGAAGTGTAGGACTTATTATAATTACTTGAATTATAATAAGTTTAATCGTTCTTTTTATGCTTGTAGCTTTTATTGAAATAGCTTCAATTACAGCGAGGACAAAAGAAGTTGGAACGATTAATAATTGATTCAGACATCTTTGAGGAGAAAAAGGTTCTAAATATGTCGGAGTTTTTTTCCCAATCATTTATTTTCCGATTTTAATTTCTGTTCTTACTGTAATTGGATCAGAACAATTATTTAATACGATTTGAATCGATGGTAATCATGATAATCCTTATTTAATGTTTTTATTTGTGACTTTATTTGCATATCTTTTTGCTTCGCTTTTTTATGGTGTAAATGCTTTTACACAAAAACCAGGAAAAATTTTCCAAAGTACAGGAACAGTTATTAAATTAATTCCTCTATTTTTGTTAATCTTTTTAGGAATATTAGCTGCTGGAAATGCTTTTTCTCCTGCCAACGCGGCATTTGATAATGGTGGTAATTTTAATTTTTTCGATCCAAATGCAGCATTTAATCAAGGATGGAGCGGTGGTCCGAATGGATGAGATAGTGGAATCACTAATTTAAAGATTATTCTTCTAATGGCTCCTACGATTATGTTTTCTTTTGATGGATTTTTATTTGCAGCAACTTTACAAAATGAATCTAAAAAGCCTTCTACTTATAAAGTTGCAGCCATTTCTGGAATTGTTTTTATTGTCTTTATTTATCTTATTTTATCGCTTTTTGTTTTTGCATTTGGTGATCCAGGTCAAAATCATGATTTTAGTGTTGTTAACTGTGTATTTAATATCACCGGACAAAAATGATTATCAATAATAATTGGACTTATGATCGTAATATCTGTTTATACAGGATTTTCAGCATGTACAATTGCTCAAAATAGAATGCTTGCAGATCTTTCTGTTAATAATCAAATTCGTGATCCAAATGGTGACTTAATCGCAAGAAATAAAGCAAAGGTTCCGCAAAAAGCAGCTTTATGGTCTTGAGGGTTAACGATATTTTGGTTAACTATTCTAAGAATCTTAGATCTTGCAATTTTAATTAGTTTGATAAGCGAAGATAGTGGAACGATAACTTCTACCTTATTTATCTCTGGTTGGTCACTTAATTTTATAACTTTGCTTTCTTATACAACTTATGCCTTATTGATTGTAGGAGCATTTAAAAATCGTTTTGATGATAAAGTCGAAGTTGAGAAAAATAAATTTTTCTATCCTGCAGCAATTATTTCTGTTTTTGCGATGGCGATTATTTTAATTGTCTTTACGATTAATTTGTTTGATTATCGACCTATATTTGATGCAAATGATAATTTAACAGTATCGGGATTATTGTCATATTTAATTCATATTTTTATGGTAATTTTTATTATTCTATTTGCTGTTCTATTACCAATTTATCTTGCAAAAGATGTAAGAAAAGCAAAAAAAGAAGAAGCTATCAAAAAAGAAAAATTAATTAAACAGTATTTACAAAATAAAACAGATCCACGTTTTAATTAACAATAAATGTAAGAATAAAGATAAATAAAAAAATATTTATTGGAGTTTTTTAAAAATGAATAAAAAGAGTTTTACTAATAAAAGTAATCAAGAAGGCCAATATGGTCTTTTATCAATGCTTGCGCTAATTGTTGGAGTTGTAATAGGTTCTGGTATTTATGTTGTAAATGATGCTTTATATAAAATAAGTAATAGTGCTGGTCTTATTATAATCTCTTGACTTTTAATAGCATTGATTGTTCTTTTTATGCTTATCGCTTTTATTGAAATAAGTTCAATTACAGCTAAAAAAAAGGAAGCGGGAACGATTAATAATTGATTTAAACATCTCTGGGGCAAGAAGTATTCTAAATACATCGGTGTGTTTTTTGCAATCGTTTATTTTCCTGTCTTAATTTCAGTTCTTTCTATTATTTTGGGAGAAGAATTTTTTAAAACAATTTGACCTATCAACAACGCAACCGGGGGATATGATTCTCCTTATTTAATGTTTCTTTTTGTTACGGTTGTTTCTTTTTTTGCAATAAATATAATTTTTGCAATAAATACATATACATTTAAACCAGGAAATAAAATTCAAGAAACAGGAACAATTATTAAATTAATTCCACTTATTCTTTTGATATTTCTAGGATTATTAATTTTAATGAATGCATTTACAGCTAATAATGATGCGATAAATAATGGAGAAGGAAATTTTAATTTTTTTGACTCAACAGCAGCTTTTAATCAAGGCTGGAGTAATAATGGATTTGAAAATTTTAAAATGATTCTTCTGATGGCACCTACGATTATGTTTTCATTTGATGGTTTTTTATTCGCAGCTTCATTACAAAATGAATCTAAAAAACCCTCTACTTATAAAGTAGCTGCTTTAAGTGGAGTTATTTTCATTATTTTAATATATATTCTTCTTTCCTTATTTGTTTTTGCCTTCGGAGATGAAAGTGGAGGATTTATTGTAGCTAATTCTCTTTATAATATTACAGGACAAAAATGATTATCTACACTTGTAGGATTAATGATTGTTATTTCTGTTTTTACAGGAATTTCTGGAAATTCAATTGCCCAAAATAGAATGATAGCTGATCTTTCAGTTAACAACGAAATAAAAGATTTAAATGGTAATTTAATTGCAAGAAATAAAGCAAAGGTTCCGCAAAATTCAGCTAAATTAAGTTGGATTTTAGCATTAATGTGATTACTAATATTTCGTTTATTTGATTTATTCATATTGATAAGTATTGTAGAAAATAAAGATCAATTTATAACTTTTAATACAGTAAATTCAACACTTTTTATATCGGGGTGATCACTTAATTTTATTACTTTAATTTCTTATACATTTTATGTACTTGTTATTATAGGGGCATTTAAAAATCGATTTAATCATAAAGTTGAAGTTGATAAAAATAAATTTTTCTATCCTGCTGCTTTCATTTCAATTGTGATGATATCTATTATTTTACTTGTATTTATGATTGATCTATTCGATTATCGTACGATATTTACAGATAATAATCAAATAATTATTTCAGAATTGCTTTCTTATATTTTTCATATAATGGTTGTTGTTATAATAATTTTGATAATAATTTTTCTTCCAATTTATCTTGCAAAAGATGTAAAAAAAGCAAGTAAGGAAGAATTAAGAAAAAAAGAAAAATTAATAAAAGCATATAAAATGCAGAAGATAGATCCAAGATATAAATAAAATCTTATTAATTCAATATAAAAATAATTTATAATAAAGGTGCAGCTAAATTAAAACAGCAGTGTTGAGATTTAGCCTCTAGTTTATAAATTATTTTTTTAATAATTTAATAATCATTTTATTTTTTAAATTTATATTTAAAAGATTAACTAATTTAATATTTTTTCTAATAATTAAAATACTTTAAGGATTTTATCTATATATGGATGGATTGATACAAATTTTAATTGATTCGACCGATACAACAATTGTAGATATAATGGCTTGGGTTGCGCTTTCTCTTATTCTTTTCGAAATGATCAATATATTTACGAAAGATAAGTTTTATAGTTCGATCGAGCATTCAAGAAAAGCACAACCGCTTTTAGGTGCATTATTAGGGTCTACTCCAGGGTGTTCTGGTCCAATCATAGTGACAAACCTTTACAATAAAAATAAAGTAACATTTGGAACATTATGTGCTTCCTTTATTGCTACCTTTGGTGATGCTTCTTTTGTTTATCTTGCTAATGATTGATTATTTTTTATGCAACTTTTAGTTATATCCCTTATAGTTGGCATTATAATGGGCTATCTTTTAGATTTTACTCCTTGAGGTAAAAGATTACAGATATGATTAAAAAAAGGAGAAAAAGGGAAAGCACATCAAAATGCAATTGAAAAAGAAATAAAAGAAATAACACCAGAGTATTTCTTAATACTTGATCGATATATAATGCCTCTTATATTTTTTACATTAATTTTATTTATTTTTCCTGAGACAATTTATCTTGTTAGTGGACACGTTGATGGGAATGGAATTATTATTACTGATTTATGAGGAGCAGGATTTGAAAAATATATTGAAATTGTAAAATGAGTTGTGATTGCAATGGTTATAATTTTTATCTTTTATTATTTCTTTCGAAAATATTATTTTAAAAGATACTCTGATTATAGATTGAGAGAAAATCAGACAAAAGAGCGAGATTCTGGAAAAGGACAGGTTTGCGTAATAGCAAAACATCAATATCGATCATTAAAAGGAGAAATGTACGAAGTTTATTATGATTCTTTTGTTGATTCGATGTTTATAATGATTTGAGTTTTTGTAGGAGTTCTTATTTTTACTTTCTTATATGATCCATTTAAAGATGGGTGAAATAAATTTTTTATGTTGGGAGGAGGATCAATTAGTGTTTTAATTGGAGTCTTTATTGGAATGATTCCTGGTTGTGGTCCTCAAATTGCTTTTGCAAATATTTTCTTTCAATCGAACGGAGCGATAAGTAAATCTGCTGTTGTTGCTAATTCGATAAATCAAGATGGAGATGCTGAATTTCCACTAATGACTACAAATAAAAAAACTTTTTATGTAATGGCATTATTGAATTCAATTCCTGCATTAATTGTTGGATTTGCTTTTTTACCTTGGTACGGATAGATAATTATTTTTTATCTTTTTTATCTTTATTTATGTAATGTTCTTTGCTATATCTTTTTTTATGATCGATATCTTCATGCGTAATTGGATTTCAATAGACAATTTTTGTTGTCTGTACGCGAGCGATTTGGGTAGCATAAATAAAGCAATTAGTATCAATATTTTCAGCGATATTTATTACATCATCGATTTCTTCAATATTTACAATTATTTTTAGAATTCCTCTTGTTTTTTTAGAAAATCCACCGATTACAGCTTCAATTGTATGTCCACGATGATAATTAATTTGATTCAATTTATCTGATATTCTTTTATATTTTTCAGAATTTATCTCTAGTAAGAATATTTTTTTGGTAGAGTAAATTTTCGAAACAATAAAAGAATAAAGAGAGATAAAAATAACAGAACCAATTATATAAGGTCCGAATAAAACATCTGTAATAAAGTTGATGCTTTCATTATTTTGATTAGCTACAATATAAGATTGAACAGATAATCAGATAATTGAATTTACGATTGAAATGAAAAATAAAACTTTTGCAATATTTAATCTTTTTTCTCTACTTAAATATCTTACAATCGGATCTAATCCTAAAGATGTAGCTCCTTTTGTAAAAATAATTCCTAACGATACTCCATAGACAATTCCTGCCATAAAGGCGAGAATAAAGGTTCTAAATGTATTTAGTAACTCATAATTAGGATTTGCTTCATCAATTACAGGAATTATTTCGATTTCATTTACAACAGGAATATAGGTAATTGAAAAAGATACTGCTAATGTAACAAAAAAGACATAAAGTGAATATCCTAAAAGTTTTTTTCCATATATTCGATAGGTGAAGAAAATGATCGGAATATTTATTAATAGATTTATAATTCAATAATAAATAATTGTAAATTCTTTATTTTGTCCAGTAATTGCAGTAATTGTATAAGATATACCTTGAGCAATTCCTGCTGCTCCGGCAGAAATTATTCCTGCTTCAATCACAAGTAAGTTTACAGCAAAAGCAAGGGCAATTGCTGCAAGGGTAATAATAAAAATTCCTTTAATTTTTTTATTTTTTGTTACTTTATTAATATTTGCTTTAGTTGCAACAAATAACTCATTCATTTATTTTCACTTTTCCTCAATAAAGGATATATATAATATTAGCACTAAATTAATTTAATTAGATAATTATATCTACTTCGATCATAATTTGTTTTTTATTTTGAATATTATTTTTATCTTCTCTAATTCAGATAACGATATTTTTAAAGTAATATTTATCACCTATTTTAATTTTTTTGATTTTGAATTTATTTTTAATTCAATCTTCGATTGTTTCTTCTTTATTTCCATTAATTTCAAGTAATTCAAATACTTTTTTATTTTTTAAATGATTTTCGTAAAAATTAACCATTTTTACGCTTGGGTTCACTAAGAAATTATTTTCATTAAGAATATATATTCCTTCTTTTGTTACATCCTCATCATCATATAATTTTCCAACAATTGTTTCTAAAATATCTTCGATTGTGATCAATCCAACAAATTTATTATTTTTATTTATTATGATTCCTATTTTCTGTCTCTTGCTTTTTAATTCATAAAAAATTTCACGCAGAAATTCATTATCTTTAAAATTTTGAAAACTTAAAATAAAATCTTTGATATTTGTCTGTTCTTGATTTTTAAGATAACTTATTAAAAATTTTTGTGTATTTAAGATTCCGACAATTTTATCTCTTTTATTATCGATTAAAGGAACTCTTGTTACATTGATATTTTCTATTTTTTTTGCAAGTTCTTCTTTTGTGAGTGATTTATCAAGAAAGACGGCATCTTTTTTATTAATCATTACTTCTTTTGCCGTTGTTTCATCTCAATCCAAAATGGAAGTTATGATTTGTTGATCTTTTGTTGTCGTAATTCCTGTTTTTCCTGCCTCGTTTATCGCATATCGAAGTTCACTTTCATCTTGAAATATTTTTTCATTTTCATCTTGTTTTACAATTTTTTTAAGAACAAATGAGATGGGTTTTATACTTCAATTTAAAATATTAGTTAGATCGGCAAATAACATCGCTCCTCTTTCAGGATATTTTTTTCCAAGCATTTTTGGAATTAATTCTCCAAAAATGATAATTAAAACAGTCATTAATATAAATGAAAAAAATGCACTTAATATAATCATATCTTCGAATAAAAATGAAAATCAAACCGTTGAAATTGTTGTAAGTAAAACATTAATTATATTATTATAAATCACAAGAGAAGTTATAATTTCATTATAATTATTGGTAAAATTTAAGACTTTTTGTGCACTTTTTTTGTGTTTTCCTGATTGGATTTGTGTTTCTAAACGAATTTTATTAATTGAGGCAATTGCCATTTCTACAAAAGCAATTATTCCAGAAAATATTAACAAAATAACGATTATAAGTGGTGGTAAAATATATTGAACAAATATCATTTATTCCTCTTTTTCTACTAAAATTTAAATATTTCTAATATGCTAATAAATAACTAATTTATTATATAATAAAAGGGTTAAAACGTTTAATTATTTTATTATATAAGTGATAATATCGTGTTATTTTGGAAAAATAATGAATAATAAATCAGAGCAAAAGAAAAAAAAATCTCGTCTAATAAAACTGAATAAAAAGGGAATAATTATAATTTCAATAATTCTTATTGTATTGGCTGTTGTAATTTCTCTTTCTGTTTATTATGGAACAAAAGATTATCGTCCTTATCCTCCTCATATCACAATTTATCAAAAAACAAAAAAATTTGATAAAGATATGGAAGGAATTCAAAAAAGAATTAATGACCAAAATAATACAGAACAAGAAATAACAGGGATTGTTTTTCTTTCTCGTAATGGACAGAATAGTAATTATGCTTTATATAATGATAATGGAAAAAAAGATAAAGATTATTCAATTAAAGGTGGACCTTTTTCAGAATATTTAACTAATTTTGATCCTATTTCTGATTTTAAATGATATGGATTTATGACTTCTGAAGATGAAAATATTAGAGTAGTAATAGAAGATTTTATTATCGATAAAGATCAAGATTTGGATGAAAATAACCCCGATTATGATAGTAAGTTAAATTATGAAAAAGTTTATTTTATTAATGATACTAATAGTGCTTCAGAATCAATTGAAGATGATGATTTAGATCCATATTATTTTAAAGTAAATTCAGATGATACTTTATCTCTAAAAGGACCTAATGGAAGTACAACTCCTGATGTTGGATTAGCAAATACAATTACTTGAATGTGATTTGTTAATAATCCAGAAACAAATCTTGAAGGTGATTATATTATCGCCGTGAATGGTGATCAATTTGTCTATACAGAAACAGATGATGATGGAAATGAGACAATTGAAATTAGAGATTTTAGTGAAGATTTCTTTAAAAATATTGAAGTAGGAATTGAAAATAATGATTTTAAATTTTCAGAGTAAAAAAATAATAGTTTTAAAATTTAAAAAGGAGTAGCAAAATGGTATTTAATTTTATGCAAAAACGTTTAGAAAAAACTATTCGTAAAGTTCAATCTAAAGGAATGCTTAACAAAGAAAATATAGAAGAAATTTTAAAAGAAGTAAGATTAATCTTATTAGAATCAGATGTTAATTTAAAAGTAGCGAATGATTTTATTGATTCTATTGAAAAAAAAGCAATTGGAAAAGTTGTTGATAATGATCGTACTTCTTCACAAGAAATTCTTAAAATTATTTATGATGAACTTGTAAATATTTTGGGAAAAGAAGTAAAAAAATGAAATTTTCAAGCACGATCTGTTGTGATGATGGTTGGACTTCAAGGTTCAGGAAAGACAACAACGGTTGCAAAATTAGCAAATAATCTTTTCAAAAAAGAGAAAAAATATAAAAAACCCTTGCTTGTTGGATTAGATATTTATCGTCCTGCGGCGATTGATCAATTAGAAATACTTGCTAAAAAAATAGATGTTGATTTTTATTCTGATCGAGAAGAAAAAGATGTCGCTAAACTCGCACAAAATGCCTTAAAATTTGCTGATCAAAATAATCATGATTTAATTATTTTAGATACTGCCGGACGATTGCAGACCGATCAAAAATTAATGGAAGAATTACAAGTAATTAAAAAAATATTTCTTCCAACGAATATTATTTTTGTTGCTGATGGTTTTTCAGGACAAGAAATTTTAAATGTAGCTGAAGAATTTAATAATAAATTAAAATTATCATCTATTATTGTTACTAAAATGGATTCAAATACCAAAGGGGGATCTATTTTCTCACTTGCTTATTCCTTAAAAGTTCCAATTTCATATCTTGGAACAGGAGAAAAGATTGCAAATTTGGAAATATTTTATCCTAATCGGATCGCTTCGAGAATTTTGGGACTTGGAGATATTGAAACGCTTACTGAAAAAGCACAAGAGTTAGGTGATGAAAAAGCACAAGAAAAAATGTTTCGTAAGATGATGGCCGGTAAATTTGATCTTGATGATTTACTTGTATCGATGGAACAATTAAGCAAAATGGGTAATCTAGGGGCAATTACAAAATTATTACCAAGTTTTGGAAAATTAAGAAATATTTCTGAAGAAAAAATAAATTCAGCACAAACTAAACTTGAAATTTATAAGATTCTTATTAATTCGATGACACAACGAGAACGTAAAAATCCTCGTTTACTAAAACACCAAAAAAGAAAAGAACGAATTCTAAAAGGTTCTGGAAGAACAGCACAAGAATATAATGATTTATTAAGACAATTTGAAAGAATGCAAAAACAGATAATGCAACTTGCAAAAGTTTTAAAAGCAGGTAAAATGCCTGATTTAAATAAATTAGGAAATGGATTTTTTTAAATTAATTTAATGTAACTGTTAAGGAAAAAAACTTAACAGTTTTTTTATTTTAATTTATAATATAAATTGGAGGTTAGAAGCGTGGCAGTAAATTTAAGATTAACCAGAATGGGTTCAAAGAAAAGACCATTTTTTCGAATTGTAGCGATTGATTCTCGGAAAAAAAGGGATGGTTCTTATATTGAATTAATAGGAACATATAATCCCCTTACTGAAGAAAAAACGATTAAAAGAGAGATTGCTTTAAAATGATTAAACAATGGAGCTAAACCTTCTGATACTGTACGAGAAATATTATCAAAAGAAGGAATTCTAAAAGAATTTCATGATGCAAAAACAAAAAGCAAAAAAGCAAAATAATTTAATTTGATTAGGAACAATTGTAAATACACATGGATTAAAAGGTGAAGTTAGAATCCTTACTAATTCTGATGATATTACTAAAACTTTTGCAATTGGAACGGAAATATTTTTAGAAAATAATCAAAAATTAATAATAAAAAGTTATCGTTCACATCGAAATTTTGTTTTAGTAATATTTGAAGGTATCGACATAATTGAAAAAGCAGAAAAATTAAAAGGCAAAAAAATTTATAGAATTTCAACTTTAAATCCGGAGGAAGAATTTTATTTAAAAGATTTAATAGATGCAAAGGTTATTAATAATAATGATCAAGAAATTGGTACTGTTATTGATTTATTACATCAAATTGCCTATGATAGTATTATTATAAAATTAAAAACTAATAATAAAATAATCAATATTCCTTTAATTGATGAATTTTTTGTAGATTTTGATGCAACAAAAAAAATTGTATATGTTAAATTATCAAAAGAATTCATAAATATGGATGTTAATTACTAAAATAATTATGAAAATAACATTTATAACTTTATTTCCTGAATATTTTGATCTTTTTAAAAATCATAGTATTATTAAAAAAGCGATTGATAATAAAAAAATCAAGATTAAAATTTTAAATCCGCGTGATTTTGTAAAGGATAAAAATAAGCAGGTTGATGATTATATTTATGGTGGTGGACCAGGAATGCTTATGCTTATTGATCCTGTTGTAAATGCAATTGAAAAAGCAAGAACAAAAAATAGTTTTGTGATTTTAACATCACCTAAAGGAAGAAAACTTAAGCAAGATTTTGTAAAAGAATTAGTTTCTTTTAAAAAGGAAATTATTGTTGTTTGTGGACATTATGAAGGAATTGACGCAAGAATTAAACATTTTATTGATCTTGAAATTTCCTTGGGAGAATTTATTCTCACCGGTGGAGAAATAGTGGCAATGGCAATCGCCGATGCAATTATTCGTTTAATTCCTGATGTAATTAATAAAGATTCTTTAATAACTGAATCTTTTGAAAATGATTTAATTGAAGCCGATCATTATACAAGACCAAGAAATTTTCGTAATTATTCTGTTCCTGATGTTTTGCTATCAGGTGATCATAAAAAAATTGATGATTGACGAAAAGCAAGTGCAATTGAAAATACTAAGCAATTTAAGAAAAATAATAAAAAAAAATAGGAGAAGTTCATATTTAAACTTATGGGAGCAAATAGTAATCTAATTAACGAAATTACAAAAAATCAATTAAAAATAGATATTCCAAATTTTAAAACAGGGGATACACTTCGTTTGCATATTAAAATTAAAGAAGGAGCAAAAGAAAGAATTCAAATTTTTGAAGGCTTTGTTCTTAAGAGATCAAAAAATAATTCAATTGATGCAACTTTTACAGTTCGAAAAGAATCTTATGGTATCGGTGTTGAAAAAACATTTCCAATTAATTCTCCTGTTATTGCAAAAATAGAAGTACTCAAAAGAGGAAAAATTAGAAGATCAAAAATCTATTATATGCGTAATCGTAAAGGTAAATCAGCTAGAATTAAAACGATTGAAAACAAAAATAAATAATTTATTTATTTTATTATTTATTTATAAATAAATAATTTTGTTTTTTTTAAATAAAGTAATATCATATATATGACGGTTAAGGGAATTCTTGTAAAAGGGGTTTGTTTTAATCGTCAATACATAATAATAATAAATTACATCCCATTGTTATTTACAAATTATTAAGCCTCAATTAACTCTATATTGTTATTTCACTAAATAACCAATTTTACTAATTAAGATCACCATTCACTTGGTGATCTTTTATTTTTGATAATAAAATTTATTTATTAAATTATAATATTGATTATGAAGGAAAATAAACGCAAGGAAATATTTCCTTTTTTCAAAAATAATCCCAACGCTACATATCTTGATTCAAGTCTTACAACTATAATTCCAAAAGTTGTAATTGATGAAATGAGTAATTTCTATCAATTTTATCTTCCTACAATTGAACGTAGTAATAATATTCTTACTGAAAAAAGCAAAGAACTTTTTTTATTATCTTTACTTAAAATTGCACAATTTATAAATGCAAAAACAATTAATGAAATAATTCCTACATCAGGAACAACAAATAGTTTAAATTTATTATCAATCTCTCTTTTAGATGATTTAAAAGAAGGTGACGAAATAATATTGGGAGAGTTTGAACATGCTTCAAATTATTTACCTTGGCTTGTTTTAGCAAAAAAGAAAAAATTAAAAATAAGACATTATAAAGTAAATAATGATTTAAAAATAGATTATGAAGACTTAAAAAAAATTAAAAATAGTAGAACAAAATTAATTTCAGTTTCTTATATTTTTAATTCAATTGGAACAATTAATGACATTAAAAAAATCAAAAAAATTGTTGGAAAAGATGTTTTAGTTGTTGTTGATGCAGCGCAAGCTGTTGGCCATATAAAAATAGATGTTAAAGATTTAGATTGTGATTTTTTAGCATTTGGTGGACATAAAATGTTTGGACCTAATGGAATTGGAATAATATATGGAAAAGAGAATTTATTAAAAAATTTAAAGCTATCTAATTATGGCGGAGGGATGTTTGAATATTATAATTTGGAAAAATTTGATTATCGAAAATTACCTAATAAATTTTATGCGGGAACACCAAATATTACTGGAATTATTGGACTTGCAAAGGCGATTGAATTTATTAATCAAATAGGGATTGAAAAAATAAGAAACCATTGTGAAAATTTAAAATTCTTATTGGAAGAAAAAATTAGTAAACTTGAAGATATATTGATTTTAAATCCAAAAATTAGATCATCAATTCTTTTATTTAGAAAAAAAAATATTCATTCAGAAGATATAAATTACGAATTACAACAGCATAACATTTTTGCAAGAAATGGATTTTATTGCGTAAATAATGACAATAAATTATTAAATACAAAAGAACAATCAATCCGTATTTCTTTTCAATATTATAATAATGAAGATGATGTTTTAAAGTTAGTCGAGACATTGAAAAATGGAGGTGATTTTTTAGATGGATTATTCAACACAAAAAAAAATAAGAAATGTGCTTAGTAATTTGAGTTTTAAAAAATTAGCAGAAAAAGATTTTAATTTAGCTTCTTCTTATTATCTTACAAATTGTGCAGATAAAATTTATGTAAAAATAAATGTAGAGAATAACAAAATAGTTGATGTTAGTTGAAATGGTGATGGTTGCTCAATTGCATATTTGTCTGCAGAATTAATCGCAAGATTAATTTACCAGAAAGATTTAAATGATGCAAAAAAATGATTGGAAGATTTAAAAAATTTTGCATTGAATAAAAAAGAAAATTTAGCAAAAGGTGAAATTTTTGATCTTTTCCAATTTTTAAAAGATCATCCAATTAGAAAACGTTGTTTACTCGTAGCGACTTCTTCGTATTTAATAGAGTTAAATAAATTTTAAAATGATTAAAAAAGAACAATTAAAAAATATTCCCAATACTCCAGGTTGTTATCTTTGAAAAGATAGCAATGGTTTTGTAATATATGTAGGAAAAGCAAAAAAATTAAGAAATCGAATGTTGCAATATTTTGATCCAAAAGACACACAATTAAAAACTAAACTTTTAGTAAAGCAAATTGCAGATTTTGATTATATGCTTGTTAAAAATGAAATTGAATCTTTGATTTTAGAACTTGAGTTAATTAAAAAATATAATCCAAAATATAATATTCGTTTAAAAAATCAAAAATCTTATCCTTACATTTTATTTTCAAAGGAACCGATGTTAAGATTAGAACTTACAAATAAATTTTTAAAAAATAAAAGAGATGCCAAATATTTTGGACCTTTTCCTGATGGATATTCTGCTAATAAAATTAAAAAAATTATTGAATCCATTTATCCTGTAAGTAAATGTTTAAATCCTCATTCTGGAAAACCATGTCTAAATTATCAAATGGGAATTTGTGCTGGATATTGTTTTAAAAATAAAGAAGAAATAGACACTAATAAAATAGTAAAAGAAGTTGAAAATTTTTTTAAGGGTACTGGTAATCAATTAAAAAAAATAATTATTGATAAAATTAGAATTTATACAGAAAAAGAAATGTACGAACAAGCACAATCTTTATATAATTTATTGCCAATTTTAGAAAAATATCACGAAAAACAACAAATTCTTTTCAATGATAATATTGCTCGAGATGTTTTAAATTTTTTCTTTGCAAATGATATTTTAGTAATTGTAATTTTGCATATAAGATATGGAAAATTAATTAATAAAACAACCGAAGTTATTTCAATTAAAAAAATAAATTATCAAAATATTGAAAGTTTAATTGAGCATTTTTTATATCATTATTATCAAAAAAATTTAATTCCAAATACACTAATAATTCCATTTAAAACAGGATTAACAAAATTAATTGATTTTCAAAAAGTGATAATTCCAAAACAAGGAAGATTAAAAGATATTTTAGCTCTTGCAAAAAACGAAGCAAAACAATTATATAATCAATCTGAAGTTAAAGTAAAGCAAAATGAAGATCAATTTATTAAAGCAGAAAAAGAATTAGAAAAAATTTTAAAAACAAATAATCTTAATATAATTGAAGGTTGTGATATATCAAATTTAGCAGGGCAAAATCAAGTTGGTGTTGTTATTAGTTTTTTAAATTATCAAAAAAATCCTAGTATGTATCGTAAATATCATTTAGAAGAATTTCAAAATGATTATCAAGCCATATATGAAGTTACCTATCGTCATTTTAGACAAAAATTAATCAAAAAAGAACAATTAGCTAATTTATTTATTGTTGATGGAAAACATCAATTAGATAATGCTAAAAAAGCGCTTATTGAATTAAATTTATATCCAAAAATTAAGATAATAGGATTAGTAAAAGATAAAAAACACAATACAGCAAAAATAATAACAGAAGATAAAAAAGAATTTATTATTGAAAACAAATCTCCGCTTTATTTTTTATTAGGAGGTTTTCAAGATGAGGTTCATAGATTTGCGATTACATTTTATCGCAATAAACAACAAAAAAGTTTATTCAATAAAAAGAAATCCTAAATAATTTATAATATTTGTTAAGATATGAAGATAAAAATAACAAATCTAACTTTTATTTATAAAGATAATTTAATTTTAAAAGATATATCATTTTCATTTACAGATCAAGATTTTATTACTCTTATAGGTCGAAATGGATCAGGAAAATCAACTTTTATAAAAATTTTAAGTGGTCTTTTAATTCCTACCAATGGTTTCATTGGTCAAAAAACTTTAACTCATAATGAATTATATTATTATAAAAAATTAAATACAAAAGAAAGAAGATTAAATTTAATTGGAATCATTTTTCAGAAACCTGATAATCAAATTATAAATTCAATTGTAGAAAATGATATTGCTTTTGGATTAGAAAATAATAATATAAAAAGAACAGAAATGCATAAAATAGTTGAAAATATATTGGATTTTTTACATATTAAAAGATTAAAAGAGAGAGATATAAATACACTTTCGGGAGGAGAAAAGCAATTAGTTGCTCTTGCTTCTATTCTTGTTTTAGATTATAAATTTCTCTTATTTGATGAAGTTACATCAATGCTTGATATTGCAAATACCAATTTTGTTTTAAAAAGAATTAAAACTCTTTATGATCAAAAAAAGTGTGGGATTATTTTTGTTACTCATAAATTAAATTTACTTCAATATGGTCAAAAAACATTAATTTTAGATCGAGGAGAAAAGATATTTTTTGATAAAACGAAAAAATTAACAGAAAGTTTATTAGAAAAACTTAATTTAATGTAGATAAGAAATGATTATAAAAATTACCAATTTAAGTAAAAAAATTAAAAATAAAGAAGAAGAATTTTATATTTTAAAGGATATAAATTTTTCTCTTCCTAAAAATAAAATTCTTACAATTTGTGGTGAAACGGGATCAGGAAAGACAACATTAGCTAGGATAATTGGGGGTTTTTTGATTCAAACAAGCGGTTCCATAAATTATAATTATTCTTTTTTTAGTTATGTAGATAATAAAAAAAAGATTAAATATAAAGATCTTAAGGAAGTAAGATATTTTTCTAAAATAACTTTTCAAGATTCAAATTTACAATTTTTTAAGCAAAATATTTGAAGTGAAATTTCATTCGGTTTTAAAAATCTTGGTTATAAAGATGAAAAATTAGAAAGAAAAACGACAGAGGTTTTTAATTTTTTAGAATTTCCAGAAAATTATAAAAAATTAAATCCCAATAATCTTTCAGGAGGAGAACAAAAGAAACTTTTGATCGCAATAATTGCCTTTTTTCCTTCAAAATTATTAATTTTAGATGAACCAACAGCTAATATGGATCATTATAATAGAATTGAAGTATTAAATTTTATTAAAAAAATTTTAAAAAAAAATAAAACAATAATTATGATTACACATGATCTAAGAAATCTTAAATTTTCTGATTATGTACTTTTTTTAAATCAAGGAGAGCAAATTTCCTTTACAAAAATTTCATCATTAATTAAAAATAAGAGTAAATTAAATCAAATTCTTTTAGATGCAAGATTAATTGATGAAAGAGATTTAAAAAAAGATATTTTAGAGCAAATTAATAAATTACCATGGAAATAACTTATGATATTTTAGCAAAAAGAAAATATAATTCATTTATAGATAAAATAAATCCAAGATCAAAATTTATTGTCTATTTCCTTTTGATTATTGTCGTTTTATTTGCTCCTGGTTTTGATTATAAATCTGGAGGATGATTTTATAGTGAAGATTGATATCTTATTGGGACATTGTTAGCTTCAATATTTTTTGCTTTAATTGTAAAAACACCCTTAAAAACTTATCGAAATTTACTTTATTATTCAATATTTACATTTATTATTTTTTTCAGTTTAAATGCTCTTTTTTTTCTAAATGCACAAAAAGCATTTATTTTAACATTAGAAATTACAATTAGAATTTTTATTTTAATTTTACTTTCGGCAATTTTAATTTTGAGTTGTACACAAAAAGAAATTGCTGATGCAATTAGCTTTTTCATTTATCCTTTAAGATATATAAAAATTCCAGTGAACGAATTTTCTCTTATCATTACAATCGGACTTAGATTTCTCCCGCTTATTATTTTGGAAACAAAACAAATATTACAAGCATTAGCGACAAGAGGATTAGATATTTCTTCTTCATCTATTAAAACTAAAATCAAAGCAATATTGGCATTATTTAATCCTCTTTTTATCTCCTCTTTTGATCGTGCAAATAATCTATCTTATGCTCTTTACGTAAGACAATATCAAATTGGTAAAAAAAGAACACAATATGTTTATTATTATTTTAGCTTTATTGATATTTTATTTATAATTATATTTGTAGCAATTTTTATTGTGGGGATTAGTTTTATTATTTTAATTTAAAATAATAAAAGATTATTTATGAAAACAAAAATTTTACTTAATATATGGTACGATGGGACAAATTTTTCAGGTTTTGCAAAACAGCCAGGGATGAGAACAATTCAAGGTATTTTGGAAAACTATAGTCAAAAATATTTTTGAACAAATTCAAAGATTGAAGTATCTGGTCGTACAGATCGTTATGTTCATGCTTTAAATCAATTTGTCACAATTGAAATTAACCCTAATTATAAAGTTGAAAAAAATGATCTAAAAGAATTTAAAAATTTAATAAATGCTGTTTTTAAAGATTTAAAAATTAAAAAAATTAATTTTGTTGATCTTAATTTTTCAGTAAGATATTTTGTAAAAGAAAAAACATATATTTATAAAATAAATACAAAGAAAACAAAGAAAGCTGAAAAATTAGAGAATTATCAATATAATTATTATCAAAAATTAGATTTTAATAAACTTAAAAGTGATTTAAAGATATTTGAAGGAAAGAAAAATTTTGCTTCTTTTACAGGAAAAGAAGAATATAAATCTTATATTCGAGAGATAACAAATATTAAAGTTTACAAAAAAAGATCAAATATTTATGTTGAAATTACAGGAAGAGGTTTTATGCGTTATATGATTAGAAATATAATTGGTGCAGTTCTTGCGAAGAATCGTAATAAATATAGTGAAAATGATTTTCTTGATTTATTCAAGAATCCAATTAGAGGGAAAAATCATTATAAAGCACCAGGAAGCGGACTTTATTTAAAATCAGTTAAATATTAAGTTTGAACTTATATATTATCTTTTTTTAGTATAATATAAACTATAAAGTTTTCGGAATATTATCCCACTAATAATCTATTTACTAAATTAAACTATAAGATTAAAAAGGAACAAGAATAATCATAATGAGACAAACAAAGATGGCATTCAATGATCAAATTGAAAGAAAATGATATTTAATTGATGCTACAGATTTAATTCTAGGTAGAATGGCGACCGAAGTTGCTAAAATTATTACAGGAAAAAATAAAATTTCATATACACCACATGAAGATCATGGTGATTATGTAATTATAATTAATGCTAATAAAATACATCTTACTGGTAACAAATTAGAACAAAAAAAATACTATGATCATTCTGGATATCCAAGTGGACTAAGAGAAAGAAAAGCTTCTGAAATGCTTGAAAAATATCCTAAAGAAATGATTTATCGTGCTATTTGAGGGATGGTTCCTCATAATAAACTAGGTAGAAAACAGATCAAAAAATTATTTATTTATCGTGATGAAGATCATAAACATCAAGCACAAAATCCAGAAAAAATTCAAATTGATATTAGAAAAAAATAATTAGGAGAAAAAATAATGTATCAAACAGTAGGAAAAAGAAAATCTTCAGTTGCAAGAATTATTATGAAAAAAGGAACAGGAAAGATAATTGTTAATAAAAAAGATATTAAAGATTATTTTCCTCAAGAAACACTTATTCAAGAAATTAAACAAGGTTTAATTGTGACCGATACAGAAAAAGATTTTGATATCGAAGCAAAAGTTCATGGTGGTGGATTTTCAGGACAAGCGGGAGCTTTAAAACACGGAATTGTAAAAGCATTGTTACTTGTTTCTGATGATTATCGTAAAGTTTTAAAACAAGCGAAATTAATTACACGTGATTCAAGAATAAAAGAACGTAAAAAATATGGACTTAAAGGGGCGAGAAAAGCTCCTCAATTTTCAAAAAGATAGTTTTAAAAAGATCTGATTTTGATATAATATATCTTGTTGGTGAAAGTTTGTTGGTTTATATAAACCGACTTGTTTGGAACTGTAGCTCAGTTGGTTAGAGCACACCGCTGATAACGGTGAGGTCGGTGGTTCAAGTCCACTCAGTTCCACCATTTTTTATTTATTTATAAATAAAAATTTAAAGTAAGTAAAAAGTGGTTTTATTTTATGAATAAACAATTACAATGATTTCCAGGTCATATGCAAAAAACACTTAATGAATTTTTAAGTTTAAAAAAAGAATTTAATTTAATCATTTTTTTATTGGATTCAAGAGCACCTAAATCATCGTTTATTGAAAGCTTCTCTCAATTATTAGAAGATAAAAAAGTAATAATTTGTTTAAATAAAAGTGACCTCACTCCTAAAAGTGATCTTAAAAAATGAGAAAACTTTTACAAAAAAAATTTTTTAGATGCAATTTCAATCTCTTTAAAAGAAAATAGAATAAATAATCGAAGAAAATTATTTAATCTTTTGGAAAAACATCAAAAGGTAAATGGATATACAAAAGTAATAATAATTGGAATTCCAAATATTGGTAAATCAAGCCTTCTAAATTTGCTTATTGAAAAAAATTCAGCAAGAGTACAAAATATCGCCGGTGTTACAAAAAAATTAAATTGATATCAAAAAGGAAAATTCTTATTTCTTGATACTCCGGGAGTTTTGGTTCCTAAATTTGAAAATGACTTACAAGGAACAAAACTTGCCTTAATTGGAGCTCTTAAATTAAATATGATTCCCGTTGAGACTGTAATTGAATTAATGTTTGAAATTTTTAAAGAAAAAAAAATTACATTACCATTCAATTCTTTTTTAGATTTACAATCTAAAATAAAAGATCAGAATTTACAAAACAAAACTTATCTAAAATTAATTGATGATTATCAAAAACAAAAATTTACAAAATTTATTTTAGATTAATGAGATTTTTATATTTATTTTAATAATATTATTTTCGATATATATGCGAGAGATTTTATTATATTTTTCTGTAAAATACAATGGAAATTGAGATGAAATATATAGTGCGTTAAAAGAAAAAGAAAGTATTAATTATTCTTTATATAAGCAAATACTTAATAGATATAAAAATAAAAATTATATTACTATAATTGATAATAATTATCCAAAAAACTTAAAGAAAATAGCTTTCCCTCCTTTTGTAATTTATTATCAAGGAAATATTAAATTATTAAATCAAAAGGAAATAATTTGATTATTTGGAGCTAAATTTTTAGAAAGTGAAAAAAGGATTTTTTATAATCTAAAAAATCAATTTGACCAAAAAAATATTATAGTTGTATTAGGACAATCAAATCCTTTTGAAAATGCTTTTATTAGAAATAGTAATTTAAAAAAAATGATTTTAGTAAAAGATTCAGGAATAGATTCACAAATAATAATCGATTATAAAATAGAACAAAAAATTATTGAAAATAAATCTCTTATTATTTCTGAATTTCCTGATTATAATTTGCCGACAAAGAAAAGATGATATAAAAGTAACAAAATAAAAATAGGATTATCAAATGGTATTTTTTTATATAATACAGAAAAAGCACAAGATATTTTTAATGTTCTTTCTCATGTTATTTTGGAAAATAAAAAAATTTATTGTTATACAGAATCTTTTTATAAATACAATTTAAATTATGAATTAATAAAATATGGCGGCATAGAAATAAAGGATGTTGGAGACATAGTTAAGAAATGACAAAAAATTTAATAATAGTAGAATCACCTAATAAAATAGATAAAATTCAAGCATATTTAAATGATGCATTTAAAAAAAATGAATTTAAAGTTATAGCTTCTGTCGGTCATGTGCGCGATCTTCGCAAATATGGGACTAAGATGGGTCTTGGAATTGATCTGGATTTAATGGAACCTATGTATGAACCAATAAGATCAAAAAAAGAAATTATTGATAATATTAAAAAAGAAGTTATTAAATCTGAAGTAATTTATCTTGCAACCGATCCCGATCGTGAGGGAGAGGCAATTGCTTGACATATTACACAAATTTTGCCAAATGATTTACTTAAAGAAAAAAAATTTTATCGCATAAATTTTAATGAGATTACAAAAGATGCAATTTTGCATGCGCTAAAACATCGTGGTGATTTAAATAAAAATTTAATAAATTCGCAAGAGGCAAGAAGGATGCTAGATAGAATAATAGGTTTTCGTCTATCCTATATTACAAATAAAAAATTACGTGCATCTAGTGCTGGTCGAGTAAAATCTTCTGTTTTAAAATTAATTATGGATCGTGAAAATGAAATAAAAAATTTTAAAAAAGATTTTTGATGAACGATTGAAGCAAAATTTGATAAAAATAAAGTTTTAATCAATTCTGATAATTTATTTAAAGAAATAAATTATCTAAAAGAAAATCAAGCGATAAAAGTTAAAAAAGAATTAACAAGTGAATTTATTTTTGAAAAAGATCAAAAATCAGAAACAATTATTTTAGCTCCACAACCTCTTGAGATGTCATCTTATCTTATGGCAGCTTATAATATGTATGGATTAAGTAATAAACAAGCTACTGCTGCTTCACAAATGCTTTATGAAAAAGGTTTAATTACTTATCCTCGTACTGATTCTCAAAGAATAAGTTCAAAAAAATTTATTTCCGATACTAAGAAATTTTTAATTGAAATTTTTGGAGAGAGATATTATTCTGGATTAAGAAGATCAAAAAAAGAACAAAAAATTGCTGCTCAAGATGCTCATGAAGCTTTAAGACCGACAGATCTGAGAGTAAGAAGTTTTAAATTAAATACACCAGAATATACATTAATGGAAAGAAAAGCATATGATGTTATTTGAAAAATTACAGCAAAATCTTTCTTAAAAGATGGAATAAATTTAATTGTTAAAAATCTTTATGATAATAATAATCATAAATTTGTTTTAAAAGAAACAATTTATAAATTTTTAGGATTTAGAATTATAGATAAAGATTCTTATGAAAAAGAATCAGTTATTCCCGCACAAACAAAAATTATTATCGAAACGAAAAATATTAATGTAAAAGAGCATAGTACTCAACCACCAGCAAGATATAATCAATCTTCAATTATTAGAAAAATGAAAGAAGAAGGAATCGGAAGACCTTCTACATATTCAACAACAACTTCTGGGCTTGTTAAATATGGTTATATTGAAAAGCAAAAAGGAATTTTAGTTCCTACTGATATTGGTAATGAAACTAATAAATTATTATTATCTAATTTTTCTGAATTTATAAATGAAAAATATACAGCAACAATGGAAACAGAACTTGATGAAATTGCTGATGGAAAACTTTTAAAAGGAAAATTTTTAATTGATTTCTGAAAAGAATTTAATCCAAAAGTTCAATTTGTTGACGAAACGGTTCAAGTTAAATTACCAGAATATTTAGATGAAAAATGTCCGCTCGATGGAGGACAACTAGTTTATAAAAGATCAAAATATGGAAAATTTATCGGTTGTGAAAATTATCCTAATTGTAAATATGTAAGAAAAATAGAAGTTCGAGATAAATTTGAACCAATTTTAATAGAACAAAAATGTCCTAAATGTAAAACAGGTGATCTTGTAATTCGTAGATCTAAATTTGGTAATTATTTCATTTCATGTACAAATTTTCCCAAATGTAAATTCATTATGGAGAATAAAGAAGCTGATCCAATAATCAAAAAGTTTATACCAAATAATAAAAAGTAAATTTAACAATTTTTAATTAAAAAAGGCAATTTGTTATAATTTAAGTAAAACAAATATAAAACAGATATATAGATTTTTAAGCGGTGTCATTTTGATTCTTAATTTTGAAGTATATCGAAGAAAAACTAGGAAATATAAACATGCAAGACATAAAAGAACAAAAAGTAACAGATAATAAAGAAGAAATTAATAATGATGTAGATAAAATAATAGCAGATGAAAAAAAAATATCTGATGTAACTATTAATATTGATGAAAAAGGAAGAAAGATTCCTTTAATTGCAAAAGAAAAATTATTAGAAGCTGGAGTTCAATTTGGCCATAAAACACAACGTTGAAATCCAGCGATGAAGCCATTTATTCATGGTGAAAAAAATGGAACACATATCATTAATTTAAATAAAGTTAATGCTTCATTGAATGTATCTTATAATGCTATCAATAAAATTGCCGCTCGAGGGGGAAAAATTTTATTTGTCGGAACAAATAAACATTCAAAAAAAACAATTAAAGAAAATGCATTACGTGTCAAAACTTATTATGTAAATGAAAGATGATTGGGTGGAACTTTAACTAATTTTAAAACAATTCAAAATTCTGTTCGTCATTTGCGTTATCTTGAAAAATTAGCAAAAGATAATTTTACTGGATATACAAAAAAAGAGGCTGTTAAGTTACAAAAAGAATTAGATAAAGCAGAAGCAATGCTTGGGGGAATAAAATATATGCGTAGACTCCCAGATGCAATATTTTTAACATCTGTTAGTGATGAAAGAATTGTAATAAAAGAAGCTGATAAATTAGGAATTCCTGTGATTGGAATAGTTGATACAAATTGTAATCCACGAGATGTAAAAATTCCAATTTTTGCTAATGATGATGCAAATAAATCAATTTCACTTATTACAACACTAATTGCTGATGCAATTGCTGATGCAAAAGGCGAAGAACGAAAAGCCGCATTTTTAGATAAAGATCAAGTTGAATTTATCGGTCTTGAAAAATCTACATTCCGCAAAACTAATTTTAAAAATGCGAGTTTTAATCAAGATTCAAATAATAATAGAAATTTTAAGAAAGATTATAAAAGAGATTCGGGTTTCAAAAAAGATTTTAGAAGAGAAAATGGTTCAAATACATCAACTGTAAATAATTCAACTAACTCAACTAATACAAATAATTATAGTAATTCTAATTATTCAAATAATTTTAAGAGAAATCCAACAAGAAAAGTTTCTAATCCAACTAACTCTACAAGAAATTCTAATTAAATTTATAGGTTAAAATGAAAAAAATAAATATTGAAGATATTAAAAAATTAAGAGAAATTACAAGTGCAGGATTAATGGAAGTAAAAAAAGCATTAGATAATGCTCAAGGTAATTTTGATAAAGCAATAAAATGATTGCGAGAAAATGGGCTTGCAAAAGCAGCAAAAAAAGCAGATAGAATCGCTGCTGAGGGTGCGATCTTTATTTTAAATATAAAAAATAAAATTATTATTTTAGAATTAAATTCAGAGACAGATTTTGTTGCTCAAAATAAATTTTTTCTTGAATTTGGAAATAAACTAGCGAACTATATTGCTGATTCAAATTTAAAAAATAATGAATTAGAAAATTTCAAAGAAAAAATATTTGATAAAGAAAAAATAAGTGAAAAAATAGCTTTTCTTTCTGCTAAATTAGGAGAAAAGATAAATTTAAGAAGATTTTATGTTTTGGATTTAAAAGATTATCAAATTGGAAGTTATTTACATGTTAATAAAAAGATCGGTGTTATTGTAGTTGCAAAAAATGTTGATCAAGATTTATTAAAAGATATTGCAATGCAAATAGCCGCGATGAATCCTGAATATTTAAATTTAAATGAAATTCCTGCTGCAAAAAAGGAAGAAGAATATCAAATTGCAAAAAAAGATTTAAAAAATACTTTAGAAAATAAACCAAAAGAAATTCAGGAAAAAATAATTAATGGAAGAGTTAATAAAATTCTTTCTGATATAGTATTAGAAGAGCAAAGCTTTGTAAAAGATAATAGTAAAAAAATTAAGCAACTTTTAAGAAAAGATGCAAAATTAATTACCTTTATTCGTTATGAAGTTGGTGAAGGGATTGAGAAAAAGGTTGAAAATTTTAAAGACGAAGTTATGAAACAAATTAAAAAATAAAGAGTTTTACTCTTTATTTTTTTATAATTTTAAGAGGAACTATGATTAATAAAAAAGAGCGCATTATTCTAAAATTATCAGGTGAGGCATTAACTAATTCAAAAGAAAAATTATTTTCACAAGATATATTAAAAAATATTACGGAACAAATTTCCTATTTAATTAAAAAATATCAATTAAAAATTGGAATTGTAATCGGTGGGGGTAATATCTTCAGAGGTTCATTTGCAAAATCATTAGGGATGATTAAAAATGAAGAGACGGCAGATCATATGGGAATGTTGGCGACAACAATAAATGCTCTTGCTTTAAATATTTACCTTAAAAATGCAAAAATTAAAAGCACGGTTTTAAATGCTAGAGAAATTAAAGGATTATTAAAAGAAGTCTCAGAAAAAAATATTGACGAGGCTTTTTTAGAAAATGATGTGATAATCTTTGGAGGTGGAACAGGGAAACCTTATGTTTCAACAGATACTGCCGCAGCTTTGAGAGCGATTGAAAGTAAATCTTCATTTATTTTGATGGCTAAGAATAATATTGATGGAATTTATAATAAAGATCCAAATAGATTTACAGATGCAAAATTTTTTAAACAAATAACTTTTAAAGAATTTATCAATCTTAATTTACAAGCAATAGATCATCAAGCATTAGAGAAATTACAAGATACAAATGTTAAAATAATTGTATTTAATATGAATGATAAAAATAATATAATAAAATTGTACGAGAACAAATTAAAAATAAAAACGGTTTTAACTAAATAAAAATGAATAACTATATTAATGATTTAAAAATCAAATTAGAAAGTATTCAAGATTACTATCAAAATGAATTAAAAAAAATAAGAGCATTGGGTGCTCATCCTACTATTTTAGATAATGTTTTTATTGATTATTATGGGACAAAAATGCCTTTAAATCAATTATCATCAATTAAAATTCAAGATGGAACAATTATCATTATAAATCCTTATGATAAATCTAAATTAAAAGACATGCTAATTTCATTAGAAAAAGCAAATTTAGGTTTTAATATTCAAAATGATAGTGATATTATTAAAATTTACGTTCCTCCACTTACGGAAGAGAAACGTAAATTTTATGCTAAAAAAGCTAAAGATTTAAAAGAACAAGCAAAAATAAATTTAAGAAATGTAAGACAAGAGATTAATAAAAAAATAAATCTTGATAAGGAATTATCAAAAGATCAAATAAATGATTATTTAAAAGAAGTACAAGATTTTATCGATCATAAAAATAATCTTTTTGATAACTTATTGAAAGAAAAGGAAAAATCGCTTTTTAAAATTTAATTGTGGAAAATAATCAAAAAAATGATATTAAAATAAAATCGATAAAAAATAATGAATTATTTAAAAGAATTACAACAGCAATAATTTTACTTGTTGTTGTAATTTTGTTTATTCTCCCCGCATCTTATATAAATTTTGGAAGTGAAGCTCCAGACAAGTTTGCTAAATTTATAAAATATGATTATTTTTTTATCTCAGTTATTGGATTATTATTGGGATATATAATTTTTGAAATTGTTAACTTTACTTCCCCTTATAAAAAAGATAAAAATATTTTCTGAGTTAATTTAATTTATTTAGAAATTATATTTATTACAATTTATGCTTTTACTTGCTATTATTTTATAAGAGATTATAATCCTATTTGAGCAAAACCTAATGATGTAGCACAAAGTTTTGGCTATAATAATCAAATAAATTCATTGATGCTTTATTTATTATCATTTTCTGTTGTCTATCTTTTAATAAATGTTGGTTTTGCATCTGAAGCAAAGGATTCTATTATTAATCTTACTGTTTCTTTTTTAGCTTTTGCTTTTGTTTTATCAATTTTATTTCTTACAATTGCTTTTGGATTTACAGTGATTTTAATGCTTATTCTTACTGTCGCTTTTATAGATACTTTTGCTTATTTTGGCGGGAAGGCTTTTGGCGATCAAAAAATATTTATTAATGCCTCTCCTAATAAAACAATCACAGGTTTTGCTATTGGTCTTATTAGTGGATTTATTTTCTTTATATTTTTTTATTTTGTTTTTGTTGCTAATATGGAAAGTTCTAATCTTTATTGAATAAATGATGATCGTTATTTAAATATAGGTCAAAATACAGAATATTTAATTCATAATTTAAATTTGAAAATTAGTGCATTAATGATCGTTACAATCGTTTTATCTCCGTTTGGCGATGCCTTTTTTTCTAAAATTAAACGTAATTATAATCAAAAAGATTTTGCAAATATCTTACCCGGACACGGAGGAATTTTAGATAGAATTGATTCTCATATCTTTAGTTATACAATATTTTCTTTTGGACTTTTATTTATTGTTTTTATTTAATATAATTTTCTTAATTGAAAAAGAAAAAGCGCAGAAATGATATTTTTATATTTTTTACTATTTTTAGTTTTACTACTAATTTTTATTACAATAATAACCTTTATTCATGAATTGGGTCATTTTTATATTGCTCGAAGAAATGGTGTTAGAGTATCAGAGTTTTCAATTGGTTTTGGTCCTGTGATGTTTCAAAGAAAATTGGAACTTACAACAATTAGTATTCGTTGATTTCCTCTAGGTGGATATGTTGCCGTCCTTACAGATGAAGTAATTTTAACGATTGAGAAATTACGTGATAATATTAAAAATTTAGGGCCAGAAGAAAAAAAAGCCCAGGAAAAATATATTCAAAAGAAACTTTCTGGTCTTACTCTACATGAAAATTTTGCGCAGCAAAAAACATTAGATAAAATTTCTGCACCTAGAAAAATTTATTTTGCTTTAGGGGGAATTTTATTTAATTTTGTCTCAATTTTCATCGCTCTTACAATTTTTTATACAATTAGCGGAAGAGAGGTAGCCAATGATACTTTACGTGAATATGGAGCGATATTTGAAGATCAAACTAGGGGTGATGTTCGTTTAGATTCACCGATCTATATTACAGATATTTATGATGTAAAAGATTTTACAGATCAAGAAATTGAAAGTATTACGATTTCAGAATTAGAGCAAGACAGTTTAATTGCAAATGGTTATGATCAACTCTATCAAGATTTTGATGCTTATCAAAGGGCAGCTGAAAAAGGGAGTGGCGGATTTATTGATTTTCCGACTACTAAAGTTTTAATTGCATATAAAGATAGTAATCAAAATCAAAAATTATTATTATATAATTTTTCACTTACAGATAATATTGGTTATGATACACTTTTTATTTATGATTATGATTCTATAAATGATATGGTTGATATTGATACAAAAGTTTCATATACATTAATTAGTTACATTAATCTTGTTTATTATCGAACAGAAGGAGCTGATTATATTCAATATCCTCTATTTCTAGCGATATATTATGCTTTTATAGATACATTTGTTTATATTTACCATGGAATAATTATTACGCTTAATTTACTTTTTGGCGTCTTTACAGCAGATAATAGAATAATTGATAGTTATCATAATGTTGATGGAAATTATAATATTATAAATATACAAGTTCTTGTTGACTTTTTTGTAATTTTTTCAATGATCACACTTTTATTTAATGTAATTCCTCTACCACCACTTGATGGATTCCATGCTGTTCGATATGGATATGAAGGAATTTTCAAAAAAGATATTTCAAAGAGTTTAATTAGAGCTTTAACTTTTATTAGTATTACTTTTATGATTATTTGATTTTTCTTTCTTATTTTTTAATTAAAAAAGGATAATAAAATATGATGAAAATTAATTTTTTAGAGAGTTTAAAATTACCAGATATTTTAAAAAAAGAATTCGAATTAATAAATGCAAAATTAGAAATTAATAAGAAAAATGAGGATCATAAACTTTTTTTAAATTTTAAAAAAAATACTGATTTTAAAGCGCAAGATTTTGAAAATTTTTATGAAGCAATTTTAGATTTTAAAAATAAAGAAAAAGATATAATTATAAATTTTGAAAATATTTTTTTAGAATGAGATCGTCATAATTTAGATTTAGATGAAATATATGCTTTTCTTTATTTTCTTTTTCCTAAACTAACAGAAAATAAAATTGAGATGTCAAAATTATATTTAGATTTTTATGATTCAAATCAAAAAGATTTGATTATTTTTATTGCAAATAATGATACTTATAATTTTATTGCAGATCATATCGATTTCATTCGTAAAATTTTCAAAAATTTTAAAATCTTTGAAGAAAAATTATTTATAAGACAAGATGCTTCCCTTTTTAATATTGAAAAAGTTATCGAAAATTCTAAACAAGATATCATTAATTTAAATAAAATTTCCAAAAAGCAAAATAATGATTTCAAAAAAGAAAATTCTTTATTTAAAAATTACAAAAAATTAAATTTGGAATTAAATAAAGAACAAGAAAAAATATTTTTTAATGGTGAAATTGTTACTTTCGAAGATAGAAAATTTACAAAAAATGAAAGTATATTATTAAATATTTCCTTGAGAGGAGCGAATAATGATATTATTTTAATTTCAAAATGATATACACAAAAAGATTTTTCAAAGATTGATTTTAAAAAAAATGACTTTATCATTGCTTATGGAGATTTTAAATTTGATTCTTATATTAAAAATTTTAAAATTAACCCTAAATTAATAAAAAAAATAGAAGAACCATTAATTTTAGATAAATCAAGCGATAAAAAAAGATCTGAATTTCATATTCATACTAAAATGTCAACAATGGATGGAGTTGGATCGGTAAGTGAGTATTTTAAATTAGCAAATAAAGCAAATTTTAAAGCATTAACTTTTTTAGATCATGATTCTGTACAGGCTTTTCCGGAAATTTATCGTGTTGGAAAAAATTATAAGAATATCAAAAAAATCTATGGAGCAGAATTTTCTATATTTGATGATTTAAATGAAAAAATAGTTTTTAATAGTCGGGATGAGGATTTAAGAAAAAATAATTTTGTTTATTTTGATTTGGAAACAACTGGAATTTCTCCACTTGTAAATGAAATTATTGAATTTGGTGCTGTAAAGATCAAAAATGGAATTAAAATTGATAAATTACAATTATTTATAAAGCCATCAATTAAATTACCAAAAATAATTACTAAAATAACAAAAATAAAAGATCAAGATTTAGAAAATGCTCTTTCCATTGCAGAAGCAATTCCAAAAATTATTGCTTTTTTTGATGATTATACATTGGTTGCACATAATGCTAAATTTGATTATTCTTTCCTTAATGCAGCATTAGTGAAGTTAAATAAAGAACGACTTAAAAATCCTGTAATTGATTCTTTAAAAATTTCTTGACTTGTAAATAATCATTTAAAAAGCCACCGTTTAGGAAATGTCGCTCGTGCTGAAAATCAACATTATGATGACACAATTTCTCATCGTGCAGATTACGATGCTGATATTTTAAAAAATGTTTTCGAAAATATGCTTCATAAACTTTATGATTTAAATATTCGTAATCTAAATCAATTAGAAAAAGAAATTAATACAGATTTAATTAAGCAACGTTTATTTTTAAAACATATAAGCGTAATAGCAAAAAATCAAACGGGATTAAAAGATTTATATCAATTAATTTCTGATGCTCATATTAAATTTTATAATAAGAGAATTGATCTTCCCTCTCTTCCTCTTTCTTATATTATAAATAAAGCCAAGAAAGGAAATATTTTACTAGGATCGGCTTGTGCGAATGGTATTTTATGAGAAGAAATTAATTATTTTAGTGATAATCTTAAAGATATTTTTAATTATTATGATTATATAGAGATATTTCCCCCTTCGGTTTATAGTTATTTAACTCGCGATGAAAGGTTTACAGAAAAACAAATTGAAGAAATTATCAATAATATTATTTTATTAGCAAAAAAATATCATAAAAAAATTATTGTTAGCTCTGATGCTCATTATGTAAATAAAGCAGATAAAATAATAAGAGATATTTATATTACAAATAAAGGATTAGGTGGAAGATTACATCCCCTTTTTTCGCGTAATAATCCTAATTATAAAAATCCTGATCAACACTTAAGATTAAATAACGAATTAGAAGCGGAGTTTAAATTTATTGATGATAAAAAGTTACGAGAAGAAATTATTTATCAAAATGGGAATGATTTAGTCGATCAAATTGAAGATATAATTCCGATCAAAAGTGAATTATACTCTCCAGAAATAAAAGATGTAAATACAAATTTTAAAGATTTAATTAAAATTAATTTAAAAAGAATTTATGGTGATAATCCAAACCAAAAAATAATTGAAAGAATCAATCGTGAGGTTGATTCGATCATAACACATAAATTTGCTGTAATATATTATCTTTCCTCAACTGTTGTAAAAAAATCATTAGATGATGGTTATCTAGTTGGATCAAGAGGATCTGTCGGTTCTTCGCTTGCAGCAACACTTTCTGATATTACAGAAGTTAACCCACTTGAACCACACTATATATGTGATAAATGCAAGCATCATTTTTTTGTTGATAATGTTCTTTCTGGATATGATCTTGAAGATAAAAAATGTCCGATTTGTAATTATAAGATGCGGGGAGAAGGACATTGAATTCAATTCGAAACATTTTTAGGATTTAATGGGGATAAAGTTCCTGATATTGATTTAAATTTTTCTCGTGAATATCAAGCAAAAATACATGAATATGTAAAAGAAATTTTAGGAAAAGATAATGTTTATCGTGCTGGAACAATTTCAACAGTCGCCAATAGAACCGCTTATGGTTATGTTAAAAATTGAGAAGAGATTACAAACAATAAACTTACAAATGAAAAATTAAGATATTTTATCGACCTTGTTGAAGGAACAAAAAGAACAACCGGTCAACATCCAGGAGGTCTTATTGTCGTTCCCAAAAATATGAGTATTTATGATTTTACACCGATCAATTTTCCTGGAAATGATACAAAATCAAATTGATTAACAACTCATTTTGATTTTCATTCTATTCATGATAATCTTTTAAAATTAGATTTATTAGGTCATTTAGATCCTTCGCTTTTAAAAATGCTTCAATCCTTAACAAAAATAAATCCACAAGAAATTCCAATGAATGATAAAGAAGTAATTTCTTTATTTAAAAATAGTAAATCTTTAAATTATATAAAAGATGAAACAGAGGAAGAATTAGGAATTCTTGGATTACCAGAATTTGGAACTAAATTTGTTCGAGATCTTGTAAGAGAAGCAAAACCAAAAACATTTTCCGAATTAGTAATGATTTCAGGATTATCACATGGAACAGATGTCTGATTATCGAATGCAAAAGATTTAATAAAACAAAATAAAGCGACATTAAAAGATGTTATTTCTGTTCGTGATGATATTATGAGATATCTAATTTCAAAAGATGTTCCAAATTTGGAAGCTTTTAAAATTATGGAATCAGTACGAAAAGGTCAAGGATTAACAGAAAATTGAGAAAAATTAATGTTAGAGCATAAAGTTCCTAAATGATATATTCAATCATGTAAAAAGATTAAATATATTTTCCCGAAAGCACACGCCGTTGCTTATGTGATGATGGCTTATCGAATCGCATGATATAAAATAAATTATCCACTTGAATATTATGCGACCTTTTTTACAAAAAGAGATACAGAATGAGACATTTTAAGCTTAAATAAAGGATTAGAGGGAATTAAGGAATGAAGAAAAAATTATAAAAATAAGCAAGAAAAAGAAAAAACTGAGCGTGATAAAGCGATAAATGAAACTTATAAAATTTTACTCGAGATGTATTCACGAGGATATAAGGTCTCACCAATTAATTTAGAACAATCGGAATCAACAACATGGGTAATCGATAAAAAAAATAATCAATTAATTCCACCTTTTACAATTATTGAAGGATTAGGTGAATCAGCTGCTGAAAAACTTGTGCTTGAAAATCGTAAGCAACACTTTATTTCTTTAGAAGATTTTAAACAAAGATCAGGTCTAAATAAAACTTTAATAAAAAAATTTTCTGATCTTGAAATATCTGATAATTTAGCAATTAAACAAGAACAAAAAAAACAATTTTCAATTGATGATTTCTTTAATTTATAATTTTTTTAAATTTAATAAATAATAATCAGTTTTACTGAACTTTATAATATAATTTAATTATGTTAAATAAAGGAGCAAAGCTCTTTTATTTCTTAATTCTTTCTATTTATTTTTTTATAAATAATAATAATTGATCAAAAAATCGTAAAAAAAAGAAAGGTACGATATGAATATAAAAAATCAACAAAAAAAAATAGTTGAAGCACTTAAATCTTTTGCTGAATTAAAAGATATCTCAAAAGAAGAAATTAAGAAATTATTAGAAGAATCTTTTTTAAAAGCTCTAAGTAAAGAGTATGAAAAAGATTTGGAAAATAATGAAATAATGCTCCCTTTATTTGATATCTCTGTAAAATTAGACGAAGGAAAAATTGATGTTAAAAGAAAATGAATTTTAACAGATCAAGAAATTGATGAAAAGGAAGTCAATGTTAAAAAGAATATTAAAGAAGTAAATTCAAAAGACTTAAAAATAGATGATTATTATTTTGAAGACATTTCTTTAGATTCAATAAAACATGATAGTTTCTTTCTCTATATTAAGCAATTGTTTACACAAAAAATTTCTGAAGCAGAAAAAGTTAAAGTTTATGAAAAATTTATTGATTATAAAGATCATATTGTTAAGGCAAAAATTGAAAAAAGTGGGCCATCACATTATCTTTTAAATTATCAAGATAATATTATTTTTCTTTCAAAAAAAGAAACTTCAAGATTAGATCAATTTAATGTCGGTGATTTTGTTTATGTTTATATTACAAAAATCGAAAAATCATCAAAAGATGCACAAATTATTGCTTCAAGAAAAAATCCTGAATTTATTTCAAAATTAATTGAAAAAGAGATTGAGGATGTTGCAGATAAAATCATTAAAATTGAAAAAATTGCAAGACAACCGGGATTTAAAACCAAAGTTATCGTTTCAAGTACTTTGGACGAAGTTGATCCTGTTGGATCTATTATCGGTGTAAAAGGACAAAAAATAAGATCAATAATTGATGAATTACGTGGTGAAAGAATTGATATTATTGAATATAGCAAAGATATTGATATTCAAATTGCAAGAGCTGTAATTCCAGGAAAAATTATTGGAATCAATAAAGTAAATGATGAAAAATATATTCTTGTAACAGAAGAAAAAGATTTTTTATCTGTATTAGGAAAGAGTGGAATAAATATTAGATTAGTAGCTAATTTAGTTGAAAAAAAACTTGATGTTAAGACTAAAAAAATGGTTGAAGAAGAAAATATTAGATATCATCATATCTCTCTTCCTTTATATAATCAAAATCGTAACACACGAAAAAATTTTTCAAAAATCGTAGATGAAAATTATGAAGATAATTATGATTTATTGGAAGATTTAGCATCAATGGAAGAATATGATGATTATGATCAAGAATTAGATAAGCGTTACTAATTTATTTTATAAATTTAATGAAAGAAATTATTCGAACTGATATTCTTACAAATAAAAAATATAAAAAAGAACAATTAATTAGAATTGCTATTTTAAAAGATAAAACAACAATTTTAAATAATGATTTTCTCGGTCGTGGTCTTTATTTTCATCCTAAAAATTTAATAAATAAGAAAAGATGAATGCTTTTAAAATTTAAAATTGAAAAAAGCGGCGGTGATTTTTCACAAATATCCGATCAATTATCATCTTTTTATCAAGGAGGTAATTTCGATGGCGAAAAAAACTAAGAACAAAAAAAATAATATTTACAAATATAGTTTAGACAAATTTTTTGTTGAAAGATTAAGTTTTAAGGATAATAAACTTAAATTTGGGACAAATACTTATTTAAATGAGCTTGCAAGAATTTTAGGATTAAATCCTTATAAAATAAAGAAAAAATTAGGTCTTGATCTAAAGATTAATGATCATATTTTAGATGATGATCAAATAGCTGAAATTGCTTTATCAAATAATATTGAATTTGAAAAAGTTGATGATGTCTCTCCTGAAAATATTATTTTAAAGATTAATGATTTAATTGAGAATTATAAAAATTGACCAAAAGAAGTAATTATTAAAAAAAGAACCCCTATTGTTACGATAATGGGTCATGTTGATCATGGTAAAACAACACTTTTGGACACGATTAGAAATACTAATTTTACCGAAAAAGAAGCGGGTGGAATTACACAAAAAATCGGTGCTTATCAAATAATTTGGAAAGATAATAAAATTACTTTTATTGATACTCCTGGGCATGAGGCGTTTACAGAGATGCGCGCAAATGGTTCAAAAGTAACAGATTTATGTGTAATTGTCGTATCCGCTAATGATTCTTTAATGAAACAAACAAAAGAATCAATTGATCATGCAAGAGCTGCAAATGTTCCGATTATTATTGCTATCAATAAAATAGATATTCCTGGACATGATCGTAAGAAAATTTTAAATGATCTTGCTGATTACGGTGTAATTTCAGAAGAATTAGGAGGAGATGTTCCTGTCGTTGAGATTTCTGCTCTTAAAAATCAAAACATCGATCAATTATTAGATACTATAATTTTATTAACTGATTTACTTAATTTAAAAACCGCTTTTAATATTTTATCAAGTGGAACCGTAATTGAAAGTAATATTCATAAAGGAAGAGGAAATTTAGTAACAGTAATTGTTAAAAATGGAATTTTAAGAATCGGTGATAACATTATTTTAGATGATAAATTAATAACAGTAAAAGGTCTAAAAGATGAAAATCAAAACCCGATCTCTGAAGCTTATCCGGGACAACCGATTGAAATTTATGGAGCTGGATTTTCCCCATTAGCAGGTTCAAATTTTGTTGCGGTTAGTGATTTAAAATTAGCAAATAAAATTGTAAATGTTTTTCATAGTTCAAAATTAAATGCTTTAAGAAATTCCAATAATAAATTAATCACAAGAGAGAATTTATTTCAAAGATTATCTGATCAAAAGAAACGTATTTTTAATTTAATTTTAAAAGTTGATTCAGTTAATTCTTTAAGCGCGATCAAAAATCAAATAAACTTATTAAATGATGATGACTTAATCATTAAAATAATCCACGAAGATGTCGGAGAAGTTACAAATAGTGATATCGTTCTTGCGGATGCTTCGAAAGCGATTATTTATCAATTTAATTTTAAAACACCGAATAATTTGCAATCACTAATAAAATCAAGAGATGTTTTGGTATTAAATTTTGATATTATTTATAGATTATTTGAAGACATAAAAGAAAAAATTTCGCTTACTGCAAAAAAAGAACCGGTTAAAAAAATAATTGGAAAAGGAGAGATAATTAAAAAATTTGTCTTTTCTAAAGTGGGCGCAATTTCTGGAACCAAAATTACTGATGGATTTGTAAAAAGAAATTCTAAAGTTGATATTTATCGTAATAAAAAATTAATTTATGAAACAGAAATAAAGAGTTTAATGATTGAAAAAAATAATGTAAATGAAGTTAAAAAGGGACAAGAATGCGGAATTACTTTCAAAAACTTTAATGATTTTCTTGAAAATGATAATTTAGAGTTTTTTGAAATAGAAAATTAATATGGATAAAAATGCAAAATTAAAAAGTTTAGAAAATCAAATTAAAATAAATCTTTCAGATATATTATTTACAGAGACAAATAATGAAAAAGTAAAATATTTTTCAATAAATGATGTAATACTAACAAAAGATTTTTTAAATGCAAAAATTTATGTAAGTTATTTTGATCAAAAAAAAGAAAGCAAATATTTTCAAGAATTTGCAAAAGTAAAAGGTTTCTTAAGATCAGAACTTGCAAAAAGACTTACTACAAAAAAAGTTCCAGAATTGGAATTTATTCTAGATGATCTCATTGATAAGATTGGAAATATTGATAAATTAATAGAAAAAAATAATAAATAATTATGGACAGAATTTTTATTGCTTTTAAGGAAGAGGGAATATCTTCTAATAAATTTATTCAAAAATTAAAAAAAGAATTGAATGTAAATAAAATAGGTCACGCTGGAACTTTAGATCCTTTTGCAAGTGGTCTTTTGTTAATTGGAACTGAAAATTATACAAAGCTTTTAAATTATTTCAAAGATTTAGATAAAACATATGTAGGAACAATTTTATTTGGAAAAGAAACAGATACATTTGATAAAACAGGAAAGATAATAAAAGAAGAAAAGGTAAATATAAATTTTGAATTGCTCAAAAAAATTATTAAAGATAATTTTATCGGTAAAATTGAACAAAAACCACCTTTATATTCGGCAATTAAAATAAAGGGAATTTCTGCTTATAAATATGCTCAAAAAGGATTAAATCTTGAATTAATTGCAAGAGAAAGATTTATTTATTATTTTAAAATTTATCGAACAGAAAAGCAAAATGAATTTACTTTTGAAATAAAAGTTTCATCCGGAACATATATTAGAGCAATCGCAAGAGATTTAGCAATTAAATTGAATACAGTAGCAATTTTAACAAGTTTGAGAAGAATAAAAATCTTTGATTTAAAATTAGAAGATCAAAAAATGAAAGAAATTTCTGATCCATATAAATTTTTAAATATTGAAAAAATTTTATTATCGGATCAGTTAATTAAGAATCTTTTGAATGGTAAATTAATTGAAATTTTAGGACAAGAAAAGCAAATTTTAATAGCTCTAAGTCATGATCATATTCATGAAATACTAGTTGAAAAAATTAGAAAAGGTGTTTATAAAATCAAAAAGAGAATAAAATAAGATGGAAATAATTAATTTTGATATTAAAAATAATAAATTAGATGATAAAACTAAGCGAATAATTATATTAGGAAAATTTAATACTTTTCATTTAGGACATCAAAAATTATTACATAAAGCGATTGATTTAAAAGCAAAAAAAAATTATCAATTAATAGTAATGCTTTACCCAGATTATAATAATTTTACAAAATTAAAAGTAAAAAAAATTTTACCCTTAGAAGAAAGAATAAAAATTTTAAAAAAATATAATGTTGATTTTGTTCTTCTTTTCGAAGAAAGTGCTAAAAATTATCAAATAACTAGGGAGAATTTTATTGATTACTTAAAGAAAAAATTAAATGTTTCAGATATTATTATAGGTGAAAATTTTTCTTTTGGTAAAAACAAAATGGATGATTTTGAATTGCTTAAAAAAAATTTTAATTTATATCTATTAAAACTTGAAAAATTTAATAATCAAATTATTTCATCAAGTCTTATTAAAATGTTATTAGATGAAGGTGCAATTGAAGATGCTAATAAATTACTAGGTTTTAATTATTTTTATACTGGAAAAGTTGTATATGGAATGGGAATTGGAAAAAAATATAATACGCCGACAGCAAACGTAGATGTAAGCGAAACACTTTATCCTCCAATGCAAGGTATTTATTTGAGTAAAGTTTTAATTTTAAATAAATATTATTATGGAATTACATCTATTTCAAATAATCCAACATTTAAAAAAAGACCGATTACTTTTGAAACATATATTTTTAATTTTGATCAAGATATATATGGAAAAGAAATTTCAATCGAACTTCTAAAATTCATGCGTGAATCGATAAAATTTAATTCAATTAAAAAATTATTTGCACAAATTGAAATAGATAAAATAAGAGCTATTGAGTTAATTAATACTAAAAAATAATAAACCCTCTTACTTTATAAAAATAAAAGGGTTAAGAATACTTGGCATATCCTCTATATAATAGAGGATAAATCAATATTCTTGCTGTTTTTTTTATTTTCTCACTTTCTTTTGATTTGATTATTAATTTATAATTTAATTATGATTGGATTAATAATTTATTCAAGCGGTGGTAATTATCGTGTAAAAACCGATCAAGGAATTTTTAAGTGTAAACCAATTGGATTATTTCGTAAAAATAATATTGAATTAGTTGTGGGCGATAAAGTAAATATAAAAATTGATCAAACAATTGGACAAGAAAATTTAAATACAATTAATAAACTTTATGAAAGAAAAAATGAGTTTATTAGACCAAGAATTTCGAATATAGATTATGTAATAATAGTAACATCTGTTGTTGAACCTTATTTTAATCATTTTTATTTAAATAAAGTTATTTCTTTTTTTCAAATAAAAAAAATTAAACCGATTCTTATATTTACGAAAGTAGATTTAAATAAGAATCAAAAAAATTTAGATTTAATAAATAAATATAAAAAATTAAATTATGAAATATTTATTTTTAAAAATTATATTGATTTAAAAGAAAGAGAAAGATTTTTAAATTTAATAGAAAATAAATTTTCAATATTAACGGGACAAAGTGGAGTAGGGAAATCAACGTTTCTAAATTTTATTGATCAAAACTTAAAATTAAAGACAGCTCAAATTTCGTTTGCTTTAAATCGCGGAAAACATACAACTAGACATTATGAAGCTTTTGAGATCATTAATAATTCCTTTATTGTTGATAGCCCTGGTTTCTCAAGTTTCAAAATAGATTTAGAAGTAAATCAAATTGCAAAAAATTTTTTAAATTTTTCAAAATTATTTAATAAATGTGAATTTAAAGATTGCATACATTTAAATGAAAGTAATTGCTATATTAAAAAAACAGTTGATTTGATTTTTTATAATGATTATTTAAAATTGATTAAGGAATTAAAGGAAAAATACTAATTTTAATATATAATATTATCAATATGAAAATTACATCAGAAAGAAAGAAAGACTTAATTAAAGAATTTGGATTGAACGAAAAAAATACTGGTAAAACAGAGGTTCAAATTGCTATTCTAACAGATGAAATTAAAAATTTAACTGAGCATTTAAAATCAAATAAAAAAGATTTTCATTCAAAACTGGGACTTAACAAAAAAGTTTCAAAAAGAACTTCTTTATTAAAATATTTACAAAAAAAAGATAATGATAGTTACAAAGAAATTACTAAATTATTAAAAATTCGTAAATAAAATTAAAAGCCACTAATCCCGCTACATTAAAAAAGACCTAAAAATTAGGTCTTTTTTTTTACATAAAAAAAGAGAGTAAGAATAAATCCTACTCTCAAAATTAGTGTAAAGAATAAATAAAAGTAATTATGTAAAAGGGGATTAAATTAAATTGAGTTAATCAAAGTTTGGTTACTAGTTGTCCTAATAACCACGTTTATTATACCCTAAAAATTTAAAAAGACAAAATTTTTATTTTAAATCAATCGGCTTTATAAAACTTTTTATTTTTTTCTTAAATTGATTAATTAAAATTAATTATAATTTTATGGAAAGAGCAAATGGAAAATATAAGTATTGGAATTGATATCGTTGAAAACAAGAGATTAAACAATATTAATTTGATTAAAAGATTTTTATCAGAAGAAGAATTTAAATTTTTTAATGATATTAAAAACAAAAAAGAAGCTTTAGGATATGCTTCTGGAAGATTTGCTGCAAAAGAAGCAATAATTAAAGCATATAATAAAGAGATTTCTTCATCTAATATTAAAATTGTAAATAATAATTATGGAAAACCAATAGTTTTTTTAGATAATAAGAAAGTAAATAATTTATTTATATCTATTTCTCATGAAAAAAATTATACAGTTGCTTTTGCTATTTTATTAAAAAATTAAATTGAAAGGGAAATTTTATAAAATGCTTGAATATATTAAAAATTTCTTTAGAATAATTTGATTCTCTTTATTTGAAGTTCATTCTTTAAAAAGAGGATCAAAAAAATTAAAAAAATGAATTAAAAAAAATAGACGTGAACAAGATCCAAATTTACATCCATTTTCTAAAAGATGGAAGTATATTTATAAAAAAATTCGTCAATTTAACCGCAGAGCAGGAATAAAAATTAAAGTTATAGGAGAAGAAAATATTCCAAGTGGATCGGCTTGAATTGTTCCTAATCATACTTCTAATTTAGATGGTTTTTATTTAATAGAGGCTTTGGGTTCAAAATTAGAACTAACTTCAGTTGCAAGGGATGGAATTAAAAAATCTCGATTAACCAGTGGTTATTTTCTTGGCTCAGATTCATTTTATTTAAATAGAGCCAATATAAGAGAGTCTTTTACAGTTCTTACACAGACTGCTCAATATATAAAAAAAAATAATCGAGGAGTAATTATTTTTCCCGAAGGAACAAGATCATTATCAACAGATTTATTAGACTTTAAATGTGGTAATTTTAAATTTCCACAAAAATATGCAATACCAATTTTACCGATTACTATTCTTGGCACATTACAGGCAAAACATTTTTTTAGTTTTAAGTATCGAGAAATTAAAGTTATTGTTCATAAACCAATTAAATCAATTCAGCACATTAAATTACCAACAGATATTTTATGTAGAAATATTCGTAATACAATTAAAAATGAACTTGATAAATATCAAAAAAATCTTTCACCTAAAGAATTAAAACATTTTCTAAAATTAAAAGAAAAATCAAAAGTAAAACAATATAAAAAAAATCTTAAATTAAATAAAGAAATCCAAAAATCTTTAGAAGAAAGTGTAGAAATAGAAAATGATAAATAATATTACAGAAATTATCAGCAAAAAAGCAAATAAAAAAGAATTAACTGATCAAGAAATTGATTTTTTTGTTAATAATTTACATAAAAAAATCAAAAAATATCAAATATCAGCGATGCTTATGGCGATTAAAATAAATGGTTTAAATGATCGAGAACTTATTACTTATCATAATGCGATTCTTAATTCAGGAAAAATTTTAGATTTAGACGAAGAAAGATTTGATAAGCATTCTACAGGCGGACTCGGAGATAAAGTTTCTATTATTCTTGCACCTATTTTAGAAGCAATGGGAATAAGATTTTGAAAATTAAGTGGAAGAGGATTGGGATTTACAGGTGGAACGATTGATAAATTAGAATCAATCAAAAAATTTAATACAAATTATAGTCTTAATACAATTTTAAAAACAGATCTCTCAAAACATAATTTAATAATAGGTCAATCAAAAAATTTGGTTCCTGCTGATAAATATACTTATTCAATAAGAGATACTTCTGGTTCTGTTGATTCAACCGAACTTATTGCTGCTTCAGTTATGAGTAAAAAAATTGCAATGGGTGCTAAAAATATTTTAATAGATCTAAAAGTTGGAAGCGGGGCTTTTTTTAAGGATTTAAAAAGTGCAGAAAAATTAGGACAGAAATTAAAATTATTAGGAAAAAAGAATAATCGTAATGTTTATATTTTATATACAAATATGAATGAACCTTTAGGAAAATCAATTGGTAATTCAATCGAAATAAAAGAAGCGATAAGCTTTTTAAAAAATGAATATAAAGATTCAGATTTAGAAGAAGTTTTACGTAAAATTTCAACTGAATTTTACATTAAAAGATATAAAGTTTCAAAAAAAGAAGCTAATGAAAAATTTAATAGTATCTTAAATAATCATGAAGGATACGATGTTTTTTTAAAAATCTTAGAAAATCAGAAGGTTAAAATTAAAGATTTTAAAGAAAGTAAAATATTTTCACCAAAATATAATGAAAGAATAATTGCTCATAAAAGTGGATATTTTAAATTTAAAAATCTAGAAGATTTAGGATATTTTCTAATTGATATTAAAGCTGGAAGAAGAAGTGATCATGACGTAATTTATAATCATTCAGGAATCGATTTTTTTGTAAAAAATGGTGATTTTATTAATAAAGGAGATCTTCTTGCCAAAATTTATACAAAAGAAAGATTATCAAAAGAACAAATTGATCAATTCAATCAAACTTTTTTAATTTTAAAAGAAAAAATAGAAAAAGAAAAAATAATTCTAAAGGAAGATAAATGGTAGAAAAAGGACAATTTAAAATTGATAAATACGAAGGACCTCTAGATTTATTACTTGAACTTATTAAAAGTAAGAAAATGGATATCACAGAAATTTCCCTTGTTGAGATTGCAGATCAATTTGTACAAATTGTAAATAATTTAGAAATAATAAATCTTGATCTTGTTTCAGAATATTTTTTATTGGCAACACAACTTTTAGATTATAAAGCAAAATATTTGCTTGCAATTGAAGAGGGAAAAGATTTTGCGAAAAAACTAGAATCATCGGAAGAAGATTTATTGCAAAGATTAATAATTTATGAAAGCTATAAAAAAGCAAGTAAAAAAATGTTTGATCTTTATAAAAATAATGTTTTTTTTTCTCGTAAAGATGATCAACTTGAAGAATATTTATTAACAAATACCGACAAAAGATATCAATTGATTAGTAAGGGTGTAATTGATATTGAAAAAGCGATTGATCGTATTTATAAAGTATTGGAAAAAAATAAACAATTCAATACAACTTTAACAATTAAAAGAATTTCGATTGAAGATAGAAAGAAGGAATTACTTCAAATTTTAAAAGGGAAAGCTAAAAATTATAAATTTTCAAATTTAATTAATTTTGAAAATTTTTCAAGATATGTAATTGCAGTAACTTTGCTTTGCTTATTGGAAATGGCAGCAAATGATCAATTAGAATTAAGACAAAATATTGATTTTTCTGATATTTTAATTACCAAAAAAGAAAATTTAAATTTATAATTTTTAAAATTTTGTCGAAAATGAGGATACACATGAATATAAAAATTTTAGAAGCTTTGCTTTTTTTAAAAGGACAAGAAGGTATAAAAATTTCAGAATTAGGATTAATTCTTAAAAAATCAAAAAAAGAAATAATTAAAAATTTAGAAAAACTTGATGATTTTTTGATAAAAACAGAATCACCATTTATTATTAAAAATATTGAAGATTTCTATTGATTATCAGTAAATCAAGAGATTGGACTCGAACTCACAAAGATTCTAAAAAAAGATGTTTCAATCAGACTTTCTAAAAGTTTGATTGAAACATTAACAATTATTGCGTATAATCAACCGACCACAAAAGCAGATGTTGAAAAAATAAGAGGATTTGGGGCAGAATATGCATTTGCAAAATTAATTGATTATAACTTGATTGAAGATTTGGGAATTGATAAAAATAGAAAAGGAAATCCAAGAATTTATCAAACAACTTTTTATTTTTTGAAATTATTTAATTTAAAATCACTTTCTGATCTCCCTGTTCTAAAAAAGGATTTTTTAGAAAGAACAGAGGAATTAAATCTTTTAGATTACCAAAATGAAAATGATTTAAAATTAAATTATCACAATAATATTAGAGAAAAAGAAGTTAAGAAAATTTCAGAAAATGAAAATGAATTAAAAGATTTTCAAGTCGATGATATTAAAAATAATTTTGAGAAAACAATCGAGATAGATCAAAATGAATTATAAAAAAGCAGAAAGAATTCAAAAGTTAATTGCAAATTATGGTAATTATTCACGTAGAGAAGTTGAAAAATTAATTAAAGAAAAAAAAGTTTTTAAAAATAAAGAACTTGTGAAACTTGGAGATCTAGCTACGATTGAAGATACTATAGTCATTAATAATCAAAAAATAAAATTTAATTTAAAATATGATTATTTTTTATTAAATAAACCTAAAGGTTATATATGCAATCGTATTGATCAAAAGAATCGTTCTGTTATCTCGCTTATTAATAATTACAAAAATCGCAATTTATTTACAATTGGAAGATTGGATGTAAATACAACTGGGCTTATTATAGTTACAAATGATGGAAATCTAAAAAAACTTGTTGAAAGTCCTGCGAGTAAAATAAAAAAAGTATATCTTGTTTGATTACAAAAAAAGATTAATTCTAATGATCTTAAAAGTTTAATAAAAGGTGTTGAATTAGAGGATGGTTATATTACAAAACCAATCGAAAAGATTAAGATTATTAGTAATGATGAAAATATTTTGATAAAATTATCGATTACTGAAGGCAAAAAAAATCAAATTAAAAGAATGTTTGAGGCACTTGATAATAGAGTTATTAATTTAAAAAGAGTTCAGATTGGACAATTAAAATTAGGTTCAATTAAAATTAAAGAATATAGCAAAATAAATAAACAAGAAATTTATAAAATGTTAGCAATAAAAATAAATTAAAAGGAGGGAAAATGGATAATAATACTGAAAAAAATCAAAAATTGGATACATTTTATAGTAATCCTAACCTTTGAAAAACTTATTTTCGTATTAGTGTTCCTGTAATAATATTAATGTTATCAACGGCGAGTTACTCGCTTATTGATTCTATTATTTCTACTGCTTATATAGATGGCTCGGCTTTTTTTGGTAGTGAAAATTTAAATGCTGCTGATGTTTTAAGTGTTGCTACTCCTTTCATTGTTTTTATGTTCACAATTTCATATCTTTTTGTGGTCGGAGTTGGGTTATTTATACCGATTGTTCTTGGAAAGAAAGATTATCAAGTTGCTCATAAAATAATTGGAGAAGGGATGACTCTTTCAATTGTCTTTGGGGCGCTTACAATTTTAGTATTTTATTTTCTTTCTGAACCTTGAATGAATTTCTTTGCAAATAAAAATGATGCTTTTACAGAAGAAGCAATTAATCAAGGTGTTCTTTATATGCAAATTACAACTCTCGCCGTTGCTTTTAATGGAATAAGAGATGTAATTGTTCGTGCCCTTAGAGTAGAAGGAAAAAATATCCCGTCTGCTTTAATTCCGATCATTGCCCTTCCTGTAAATTTAGGATTTGATGTAATTTTTATGAATCCTAATTTACTTGGAATGGGATTAGAAGGGGCGGCCTGAGCCACCGTAATTGGGGCTTTTGTTGGGGCTCTTGCTGGTATTTTATATGCAGTTTATTTAAATTTTAAAAATGATACATATATAAGTTTTAATTTAAAATATTGAACTCCTAGTTGAAAAATTTCAAGTACAATTATGATTTATGGTTTTAGTTCATTTTATTATCGAACAACAATCATTTTCTTTATTTTGTGATATGTTTATTTTTTAAATTTATTAGATGGACAATTGGCTGAACAAGGAACGATCTCGTCTTTTAATAAATATTCTACGGCTTCGATTCAGACAATTTTCTTTGTAAATGCAGTCGCCTCCGGATTTGGACAGGGAGGTTCTGTTCTTTTAGCTTATCATTATGGTCATAAAAATTATGATGTTGTTGAAAGGGGTCTGAAAATTTCTTTTGTTTATAATATTTTGGCCGAAAGTGTAGTTGTAATTTTTCTTCTTGCTTTTGCTAGTTACATAATGCAAATTTATGATGTAAATGTGTTTTCATCAATTGATCCTCCTACATCTGATCAATTAGGACTTTATTCTAATTTCTTTAGATTAACAATTCTTGGATTACCTTTAGTTTTATTACAAACACCAGAAACAATGTTTTATGGCTTACGGAAACAACCGCGAATCCTCGCGATTCACTCGACAATTTCAAATATTATTATCGGTCCTTTTTTATTCTGAGTAATGTATCAAACGATTGATATATCGAGTGCTTCTAGCAATCCTAATTTACTTTTCCCTTACTTTACTTCAATGGTGATAATAGGAATCGTTGAATTGGCAATAACTTCACCATTTATGAGTTATTCTTATCATACGATCGGCGATGAAAAAACAACTTTATTACAATATTGAAAACAAAAATATATCAACAAAAATTATCAAAATCCAAATTTTACTGATAAAAAACATAAATTTTGATCATTAGATTTTATAAAAAATAAAGAAATTAATGGTGAAAAAAATGAAAATAAAAAGGAGAAAAATAAAAATGATCAAAAAAGAAAAAAATAAACAATTTAAATTGAAAAAAGAAACTAATTATCTTTTTGCAACCGATCTTGATGGAACTTTTTTAACTTCTTATCGTGATTCAATGCATGTTGATAATTATAAAGCGATAAAAATGGTTAAAGAACATAATTTTCCTTTTGTAATTGCAACTGGACGCAGTTGATGATGAGCTAAAAAAATTTATGATCAATTAGGACTTGTCGACGCTTCAATTCATTTTTCAGGAGCACAAATTCATAATGTTAATAATAATACTTTTAAAATTAATTTTAAACATAAATTTGAAGATATATATAGTTATATAAAAAAAGAAGAAATTATTGAAATTGTAAAGGAAAATAATTTAATTGAAAAAGTTGATTTCTTTAGTGTTGTTGGGAAGGAACATCAAGCTGAATTTTCTGAAATGGAGGATATTGATAAATTATTTTTTGATGCTTTTGAATTTGTTTGCGTGATAAAAGATAATCCTCGTTACGGTTATAAATTACTTATAGAATTAAAAAATAAATATCAAAAGCGATTTGTGATTAAATATTGAAAACATGGGGAAATGCGAGAAATTGTTTTTTCTCCTCCCGAAACAGATAAAGCAATTGCTCTTAAATATGTCTTAGAACAATATAATATGACAGAAAAAAACTTAATTTATTTTGGGGATAATATAAATGATATCGAAGCATTAAAATTAGCAAAAATAAGTTATGCTCCCAAAAATGCCTCAAAAGAAGCTTTGAATGCAGCAAAAGAAATTTTAGATAATACAAATGATCAAGGAGCGGTTGCCAAAAAAATAATTCAATTATTAGATGATCTCGATAATGAAAAATAATTTAAATAAAATAATATCGATTAAAAATGAAAAAATTAATTATTTTTATAAATTAAAACAGAAAAAATATATTTTAAAGGAAAAATTATTTTTAATAGAAGGTAAAAATATAATAATAGAAGCTCTTAAAAATGATTATGTTGAAACAATTTTGCTTTTAGATCAAAATGATTATAAAGATTTTAAAGGCCAAAAAATTCTTGTAAATCAAAAAATTATCGATAAATTATCTTTTAATAAAATTGGTAATCAGGCTATTGCGATTTGTAAAATAAAAAATGATTTATTTATTGAAAATAAACAAAATTTTAAAAAAATAATTGTCCTAGATAAAATTCAAGATCCGATAAATTTAGGATTAATCATAAGAAGTACATTAGGATTTAATTTTGATGCAATTTATGTTTTAGATCAAAGTGTTTTTTTATATAATAATCGTGTAATAAGCGGTTCACAAGGAACAATTTTTTCGCTACCTGTTTTCTATTTAAAAGATCTAAATTTGCTAGATGAATATCAAAAATATCTCTTTTTAATCGATCCTAAAGCAGAAAAATTATTGGATATTAAAATTATTAAAGAAAATAAAATTGCTCTTGTTTTTGGTAATGAAGGAAAAGGAATAAGTGATAAATTTTTAAACTTAAAAAATAGTAAAAAGGTTTATATTGAAACTGCAAATAATCTTGATTCTTTTAATGTTGCAATCTCAGCTTCAATCGCGCTCTTTTATTTTCAAATAATTAGCAAAAATAATTTATAATTATTCTATGAAATTTTAAAATTTTGTTGAAGGAGTTTTTATGATTATAGAATTTACGGAAAATAAATTTAAGGAACTTATTAAGAATAAAAAATTATTTGTTATCGATTATTTTGCTACTTGATGTGGTCCTTGTAAAATGTTTGGTCCTATTTATGAAGAGGCATCAAAATTAGAAAAGTACACAAAGAAAAATTTTACTTTTGTTAAACTTGATGTCGATCAAAATACCAATTTTGCTGCTGATCAAGGTGTAACATCTGTTCCAACAGTTATTATTTATAAAGATGGAAAAGAATTTAAACGTTGATCAGGGGCGATTAATTTAAATAGTTTAAAAAGTAATTTAAATGAAGCACTGAATTAATTAAAAAATGAAACAAGAAATAGAGAGAATTTTACTTTTATTAAAAAATAATTTAGATCAAATTGATAGTTTAGAAAATTGAAAGCAAATTAAAGCTAAATATCTTTCTAAATCCGATTTTTTAAATAAATTAAAAAAAGATTTAAAAAATACAGAAAATAAGAAAGAATTAGGGCAATATATTCAATTTTATTTAGAAAATGTAAATCAAATTTTAAATAATAAACGTAAAGAATTAGAAAGCAAGAAATTTAATTCTGAAGAAGATAATATTTTACTTAAAAAAAAAATTCCAGAAATTATTATTAAAAGCAAAAATAAAGGTAAAATTCATCCACTTACAAAAATAACTTTTGTGATAAATAAATATTTTGATAATTTAAATTTTACTTATGTTTATGGAAATGAAATAGAAATAGAAAAGTATAATTTTGATTTATTAAATATTCCTAAAAATCATCCGGCAAGAGAGATGCAAGATACTTTTTATTTGGAAGATGAAAATAAACTTTTGCGTACGCATACAACAAATATAACAGCGCGTAAATTGTATACAGATCAAAGAAATTTACTTAAATATTATACGACTGGTGTTGTGTATCGTAATGATGATAATGATGCTACTCATTCTTTGCAATTTAATCAACTTGATTTTTTTATGCTTTCAAAATCTAGTTCAATTGCTCATTTTAAATATACATTAACAAAATTATTGGAAGAAATATTTGTAAAAGATATTGATGTTAGATTTAGACCCTCTTATTTTCCTTTTACAGAACCATCATTTGAGGTTGATATTGGTTGCTTTCATTGTAATAAAAATGGTTGCTCAGTTTGTAAACAAAGTGGTTGAATTGAAATTTTAGGATCAGGAATGCTAAGTTATGAAGTTCTTAAATTAACAGGAAAAGAAGCAGATAAAATACAAGGATTTGCAGCAGGAATTGGAATTGAAAGATTGGCGATGATTCGTTTTGGAATAAGTGATATTCGCGATTTTTATTTGAATAATCTTAGTTTTTTAAAAAATTACGATAAAGGAGAAAAATAAATATGAAAATATTATTAAATGAATTAAGAAATTTTATAGATTTAAATAATATCTCAATTGAAACAATAATTAAAACACTTAATTCTTTAGCTTATGAAGTTGAATTTTATCAAAGAATTCATAATCTTAAAAGCAAATCCTTTATAAAATTGGCAAAAGTTATTAGTTGTAAAAAACATCCTAATGCTGATAGATTGTCAATTTGTGTGATTAAAACAGAGGAAAAAGATTATCAAGTTATCTGTGGTGCAAAAAATATTAAAGAAGGGCAGACTGTGATTCATGCTCTTCCGGGAGCGATTGTCAATAATTTTAAATTAGCACGTAAAAAAATTCGTGGTATTTTATCAGATGGAATGATTCTTTCTTTACAAGAGATTTTAGATTTAAAAAGATCGATTATAGAAAATAGTGAAAAAGAAAATATTTTCGTTCTTGATAATCGTATTTCTTTAAAAAATAATATTTTTGAGTTATTAAAATTAGATGATTATTTAATTGATATTACAATTTTACCAGATAGAGTATATGCTAATTCTTATCAATTTTTAGCAAATGAAATCGCTGCTTATTTAAATTTAGAATTAATAAAAAATAAAAATGATTTGCTTTTAAAATTTGATCCTATAATTAATCTAAAATTAAAAAAAGAAGATTTGATTTTGGAAAAGGATGCAATTGCGGTTGCACTTAGTGAAATATCATTAAAGAATAAGGGAAAAGCAAAAACACCCTTTGAAATTAAATTATTATTATATGTAAATGATATTAAGCCACAAAATAATATATTAGATTTAATATATTATTTTAAATTAATTTATGGATTATCAATTTATCCGATCAATAAATTTACAAAATATCATTTTGATGGCGAAAAAATTAATGATAAAATTAATATTTTTGAATCAGATCCATTTAAAAATTTTTCTGAATATCCAGAAGAAATAATGTTGATTGCTTTTGCTAGTGAAAAGAAAAAAAATGTTGTGATTGAAGAAAGTATCGCTAATTTTTTCGGAAAGCAAAATTCAAAAGGAACCGAATTTAGTCAGGTTTCTTTATTGGAATTATTTTTAATTTATGCAAAAAAATATGATTATCTAAAATCATATTCTGATGTTTTGATAAAAAATAAAAAAGAAAATGATTTTACAAATAACAATAAAGAAATAATTCTTCCAGAAGATTATTTAAAAAATTATGTCGGTGAAAAAATTAATTTAATTAATCTTAAGGAGAAATTAAAAATTTTAGGATTTGATTATCTGAGCGAAAAGCAAACTTGAAAAATTCCTAATTATCGTTTTGATGTAAAAGAAAAACAAGATCTTATTGAGGAAATTATTAGATATTATGGAATAGAAAATATAAAGGGACAGAAATATCCGGTCACAAAAGAATTTATTAAGATTGAGAGTAATAAATATTTTATTGAAAAAGTAACAGCATTACTTACTTCTTATGGTTTTAATGAGGCCAAAAATTATTCTCTTATTAATAAACAAGAATTTGATGCTTATAATTTGTGAGATATAAAAAATCCTATTTTACTTAATAAAAAATATACGCTTACAAATAATATTTTACGTAATTCGTTGCTTAAAGGATTATTGAATAGTCATAATTTAAATTACAAAAATAATTTTGAAGATATTCGGTTATTTGAATTTGCAAATATTTATTTTTCAACAAAAGAAGATGATTTTAAACTTGCATTTGCGTTAATTTTTGATGATAAGATTGCGTATAAGTTTAAAAATGAAGAACAAAATCAGCAAAAATCACCACTTTTAATTGGTGATAAGATTATAAAAGAGATATTTAAGATTATTGGATTAAAAACAGATCAAAAATATCTTGTTTATAAAGAATTAAAAACTAAAACAGATCTTTTTAATCAAAACCAAGCTGTAGAAATTTATTATAATCGTAATTTAGTTGCCTATTTTGGTGAATTAAGTCATAAGGTTTTAAGAGCCAAAAAGTATATAAGATTGGATAAAATTAAGGCTCGTTTGTATTATTTAGAGATGCTTTAGGAAATTATTAATAGTTTTTTCTCTTACCTTTTAATTTTTTTTGTAAGAGTTTTTAACTTTATTAGGATGGTAAAAATGAAAATTAAAATGAAAAAATTTTTTATTGATGTTGAGTGAACATTTTTCTTAGTAATTCTTTTTTCACTCTTAATTCCTTTTACTTATAAGTTTATTCGTTATTTTTGATTATCAAAACAATCAATTGATTATTTTTCTAATATTTTGGGAATTTTGTCCACAATTACTTTGGTTTTTGAGACAGCTACAATTTTTTTAGTTGTTCCTGTCTATGCTTTCGTTAATAAAAATATCAAAAATAAACAGGAACAAAAAGAGAAATTTATAATTTCTTTTGTAATTGTTTTTGTTGCCCTTATTTTTATAAATTTATTGATGGCTGCTTGTGCTTATCCTTATGTTATGTATGTATTGGGAGCTGATAATCAAGTAAATCAATTAGCACTTACATTTATGATAAGTTCAATCGGTTTTTCTTTTTTGCTTTTTGATCATTTATTTGTTGCTTTTCTGATTTTAAAGAGAGATAAAATAGGTGCTTTTTTTCTTACTATATTAGGAATATTAATTCTTTTTCTTTCTGATTTCTTTCTGATTTCGGGGATATTTATTGAAAATCCGGGCTATAATATTATTTCAATTTCTTTTCTGCTTGGACCTTTATTTTATTTTTTCTTGATTTTTATTTGAATCTTTTTGCGGGAATTTAAAGAATGAAAGGCAGCATTTAAATCCTTTTCTTTTAAAAAATGAAAAGGAGATTTAAAAATATATAAAAAAACAAGTCTTTTCGTCGGAATTGAAACTTTAATTTGAAATTCCCTTTGATTTTTAGGTGTATCAATGCCTTTATATATGAGTGTAGATCAACCTTATATTGAGACCGCTTTTGTCTTAAGTGATGCGATGTTTTGAACAATTCTTACCGTTCCCCTTACTGCTTTTACTTATTTACAGGCCGAAAGACATTCTCGTGTTGTTGATCAACAAGAACATAACTTTGTTTTATTTAATGGTTTTATTTTTGTTTTTTTTATTGGAATTAGTTGATTACTTCTCGCTCCACTTGTAATATTTTTAATCTATCCTCATTATGTTAATTTCGATTCTACTTATGTAATTTTGAATTTAAGAGATTTTATTAATATGAATGATTTAAATGGTGGTATTAGAAATCTTCCTACGATTCTTCAAAGCAATTATTATGATGTCGCATATGGATATATAAGATCATTTTGTTTAATTATGTTGCCATTTTTTTACATGATGCTTATAATTAGAGTTATCTATACTTATTGAGTCGCTGTTGGCAATAGCTTTAAGGCTCTTTTAGGAACGATAATTGGAGCAGGAATGGTTTGGATTCCATCGACAATTATCTTCACCACACTTATCTTTACGGGAGTAGATTTTTCACCTTATTTTATTGTTTTTGCTTACGGAATTGGCATTTTAATGATGGCAATCGTTTATTCTTATCAATTATATCTTGAAAATAAAAGAGATGTTTCTTATTGAAATTGATATAAAAAATGACTAATAATTGAGGAAAATAATGCAGAATTGGAAAATGAATTACTAATAAATAAAGTATAATGAAATTGAAATTGACTGATTATTATGATAGATAGATATAGTACAAAAGAAATGAATTTAATCTGAAGTGAAGATCACAAATTTGCAACCTTTCTTAAAATTGAATTAAAGGTATTAGAGATATTTGCTAATTTGAAAATTGTTCCACAAGCTGATTATTTAAAAATAAAACAAAATATTACTTTTGATGTTTTAAAAATAAAAGAAATCGAAAAATTAACAAAACATGATGTGATTGCTTTTATTAAAAATATCTCCGAAAATTTAGGAGAAGAGAAGAAATGAATCCATTATAAATTAACTTCTACTGATGTTGTCGATACCGCAAATGGATTATTATTAAAAGAAGCTAATATTTTAATAAAGAAAGCACTTAATAATTTTATTGAGACATTAAAAGAAAATGCTTTAAAGTATAAAAATACTTTAATCGTCGGCAGAACACATGGAATTCATGCTGAACCGACTTCTTTTGGTCTAAAATGATTACTTTGATACGATGAGATGATGCGTAACAAAAAAAGATTTATTACTTCTGCAAATGAAGTAGAGGTTGGCAAAATTTCAGGTGCAGTCGGTAATTTTGCAAATATTTCAAGTGAAGTTCAAGATCTTTGTTTAAAAGAATTAAATTTAAATTCTGCTAAAATATCAACACAGATTTTACAGCGTGATATTTATGCAAATTATTTACATACAATCGCCTTAATTGGAACAACACTTGAAAAAATTTCTGTCGAAATAAGAACATTACAGCGAACAGAGATCGGCGAAGTTGAAGAAAAATTTTTACAAACACAAAAAGGTTCTTCTGCAATGCCGCATAAAAAAAATCCAATTTCTTCTGAAAATATAACAGGACTTGCAAGATTATTAAGAAGTTATGTCTTTCCGGCTTATGAAAACATCGTTTTATGAAATGAACGTGATATCTCTCATTCTTCGGTTGAAAGAGTTATTTTTCCCGATGCAACAACTTTAATTGAGTATATTTTAAAAAGATATCAAGATGTATTAAAAAATCTAGTTGTGAATAAGGAAATGATGTTAGAAAATCTTAAAAAAAGTAGAGGTTTAATTTTTTCACAGCAAATTCTTAATTTGATGATTGAAAAAGGAGTTGCAAGAAATTTAAGTTATGATCTTGTGCAAAAAGTGGCTTTAAAATCATTTGTTTCGAAAAAGGATTTTAAGGAATTATTATTAAAAGAAAAAGAGATTTTAAAATTTTTAAGCAAAAAGGAAATTAATGACCTTTTTGAATATAAAAAATTTTTAAAATCAGAAGATATCATTTATAAAAGAGTATTAGAAAATTAAAGGAGAAATATAAAAGATATGAATTCATTAGCAATTATTGGAACACAGTGAGGAGATGAAGGAAAAGGAAAAATTACAAATTATCTTGCAAAAGATGCAGATTTTGTCGTTCGTTATCAAGGCGGTAACAACGCGGGTCATTCTATTTTTGTTAATAATAAAAAATTTTCGCTTCATCTTCTTCCATCAGGAATTTTTTATAAAAATGTAGTAAATGTATTGGCAAATGGAGTTGTGATTGATTTATTTGGTCTTGTTGATGAGTTGAATGAATTAAAAGCAAATAATTTTAAAGATTTTAAACTTTTAATTTCCGAAAGAGCGCATGTCGTTTTTCCTTATCATAAGAAAATCGATGGTCTTTTTGAAGAATTAAAAGCAAAAGATAAAATAGGAACAACAAAACAAGGAATAGGCCCTGCTTATACCGATAAAAGTAGCAGAATAGGAATTAGAATAATTGATTTATTCGATGATAAATATCTTGCTAAGAGATTAAAAGAAAATATTTTGATTAAAAATAATTTATTAAAAAGTTTTAAAATAGAAGATCAAATTGATTTTGATTCTTTATATCAAAAAATTTTAGTGATTCGTAAGATAATAAAACCTTTTGTAAAAGATACGGCAAAAATTATATATGATGCTTTAAATCAAGATAAAAAAGTTTTATTCGAAGGAGCACAAGGAGTTTTATTATGTTTAGATCATGGAACCTATCCATTTGTCACATCTTCTTCTCCTACAGCTTCTTCAATTCCATTAAATGTAGGAATTCCTTGTAATTATATAAATGAAGTATTAGGAATTGTAAAAGCATATACAACAAGAGTTGGAAGAGGGGTTTTTCTTACTGAGATAACCGATCAAATAAGTGAAAAAATTCGTATCAAAGGAAAAGAATTTGGAACTACTACTGGAAGAGCTAGAAGAATAGGCTGATTTGATGCAACTTTGATAAGATATGCAAAAAGAATCAATGGACTTACAAAGATTTCAGTTACTTTACTCGATGTTCTTTCGGGTTTTGAAGAATTAAAAATAGCGATTAATTATAAAATTAACGGAAAAATAATCGATGGTATTCCTTTGCTTGAAGAAGATTTACTTAAAACAGAGGTAGAATATTTAATTTTAAAAGGTTGAAAAGAAGATATTTCAAAAATTAAAACTTTTGCAGAACTTCCTGAAAATGCAAAAAAATATTTAAGAGCGATTGAAAAATATGGAGAGGTTAAAATTGCGCAATTTTCTGTCGGCCCAAAAGCAGAACAGACAATTGATCTTATAAAAATTTGATAAATTAAAAAAAAATTTTAATTTATAAAATAGTTATAATTTTTTTATGAATGTAGAAAAAAAACCATTAATTGGTGCGCATGTTTCTTTTAAAAAAGAGGATCAATTATTAGGTTCAATCCTTGATTTTTTAAAAATCAATGCGACTTCAGGTGCTTTTTATATTTCAAATTCTCGAGCTTATCAAAAAACATTGGTATTGGATCAAGAAAAATTGGTAAAAGCACAAAAAATAGCACAAGAAAATAATTTTTCTTTAAAAAATATTATTGTTCATGCTCCTTTAGTTGGAAATCTTGCAAATATTGAAAAAGATCAAAAAACATTTAGTTTAACAAAAAAGTCTTATTTAAGTGATTTAAAATTAATGGAAAAAATGGGTCTTATTCTTTTCAATTTTCATCCTGGTTCAGCAAAAGATAAAAAATTAGGAATTGAAAAATGTGCAGAAGGAATCAATTATTTAATCGATCATACAGAAAATGATCATACAATAATTTGCATAGAAACAATGATGAAAAAAGGAAATTATATCGGAATTAATTTTTCTGAAATAAAAGCGATAATTAATTTAATAAAAAATCAAAAAAGAGTCGGTGTGATAATTGATACCTGTCATATTTGAGATGCTGGATATGATTTAAATGATTTTGATTTTGTTTTAAATCAATTCGAGCAGATAATTGGTCTTAAATACTTAAAAGGATTACATATAAATGATTCAAAAAATATTTTAGGTTCAAATAAAGATCGTCATGCTAACATTGGACAAGGATATATTGGATTAAAAAATCTTAAAAAAATTGTTTTTCACCCAAAGATTATTAATTTACCAAAAGCACTAGAAACACCATATGGAAAAGATGATTTTAAAAAATGAAGAGATGAAATCGAACTTTTATTAAATTAATAATTTAATAAATAGTAAGATATATTTATAAGAAAGAAAAGACGATGAATTTAGAAGAAAATAAATTAGATTTTAGTAGAGAAAAAGAAATTTATAATGAGGATGCCCTTTTTCGGACAGTCGAAAAATATTTTGGAATAGATAAATTATATTCATATAATTTAAGTTTTTTGATTGGTAATGATTTTTTTAAATTAGTAGAAGGCTATAATTACGAAGATTTTTATCAAAAATTAAAAAAAACAAAATCTTATCGAAGAAAAAAAGCAACTATTAAAAATTTAGATAAATTATCAAAAAAAATAGAAGCAGAATTTGATATTAATTTTACAGAAGGATTATTACAATTAAATAAGAAGAAAAAATATTTTGATTTTACAGATAAGTCAAAAAATATTAAGGATCTTTATTATCCATTTGCAAAAATAATAAATAATTATTTAGAAAATAGTTTTAATAATGAAATTAATATTTTAACAATTGATTTTAGTAATTTTTTTGAAAATTTATTTACTCCAAGTCGTTTTGAATTGAAAAAATATAATTTTTATCAAACAAATGAAGATGAATTAAGTAAAAAAATAAATTTATATAAAATATTTGGTGACATTGAAGATCCAAAAGAGATAAAATTACCAAAAGAACTTAAAAAAAATTATTTGCCTTTTTTTGCTTTTGATCAATTAAGAATTTTCACAAATAAAGTAAATCAAAAAAATTCAGTTCTTGTTGTTTTTGGTTATGATTTTTCTGATCAATATTTAAATAATTTGCTTTTGAATTTAAAAGACAATCAAATTATTAAAATTTTACTTTTAGTTGATAACCAAAACAAAAATAAAGAAATAATTTATCAGTTTTTACAATATCAAAAAATTTTTCTAATCAAATTTATTAATTATGAAGATAAAAATTATTTAAGTAATTTGGAGGATATTTTATATTCAAAACTTGATTTTAATTTAAAAAATAATATCAAAGATAATAATAAAGAAAACAAAGAAAAAGGAAAAAGTAAAAAAAGAAATTCAATAAAAAAAGGAAAAAGTAAAAAAGATGAATAATTTAGATAATTATATTTTTGGTGTAATTAATTTTGCAAAAGGAAACAAAATTATTGTAAAAAGTCTAAAAGAAGAAATCTTTGAAAGAGATTATATAATTGGTATAGATCAACTTTTTTTTACACCTAAGATTGATCGGTTTGTGAAGCTTTTATTTAATAATCAAATTTTTATTTATAAGGTTTTTGAAATTGAAGCAGATAGTAATAATAATTTTTATCATTGTTATTATATCGGAAGAATTGTAAATAATCAGTTGATTGAAAATGAAACCTTTATCCCAAAATTAAATCAAAAGATCTCTTTAATATCAATTAAAGAATTAAAAGAATTTGATCAAGATTTATTGGGTGATAAATTTAAAATATTGAATATTGCTAAAACTTTAGATACAAAAAATTCAATTGATTTAAATTTAAATTTTTTTTCATTTAATAATATTTTATTAGGGAAAAAAGGAAGCGGAAAAACAAATACGATTAAAAATCTTTATTTAAGTTTTTTTAATCAATTTTTGAAAAACTTTAATTTGACATTTCATAAATTTGTCTTTTTTGATCTTAAAGATGAATATAATCTATTTTTTGAAAATAATTTAGATTCTTCTTTATTAACACAATTGATAAAAATAGATTTAAAAAAAAGATTAGAGCAGAGTAATATTGCTTTTTTTAACTTTAAAAAATTAACAAAAAAAGAAATATCATTCCTTTTAGATTTAAATAGTGAAGAAGAGAAAATATTATTAAATAATTTTTTAGTTTGAATAGAAAATTTAAAGCAAATTTCTTTTGTAAATTTAATAAATAAAGCGATATTGATTCCCAAAAGTTTTACTCTCATAAAAAATTTTGTTTTGAAACTTCTGAAAATTGCAACCAAGGATCAAAATATTAAATTTAACCATTATCTTATTATTTTGCAAGAAATTTTAGACAAATTAGTAATAGATAATAATTTATTTATTTTAAATGATACATATAGTCAGTATGAAAATTTTATAATAAAAGAACAGAAAGAACGAATTACACATAAAAAAAGAGGGAATAATTTAATTTTTGAGAGAGATCATTTTATTTCATTTTTAAATTTAATTAAAGAAAAGTATTTAAATTCTGAAGATAATCATTTATTAGAAAAATTTAATAATTTTGTCAGTTATGATTGAAATTCACTTTTAATTTTATTTCAATTACAAACAATGATTGATCATTTTGATAATGCAGATAATATTCTTGATTTATTTATAAATAAATTAACATTAAAAAAAGATAATCAAAATTATATTATTATTAAGCAATTTTCACTAAATTTAAAAGAATATGATGAAAGAAATGAAATTTTACAATTACTTGAAAAAAATAATTTAATTATTTTTACTTTAGATAATTTTCCAGTAAAAGTAAAAAAACGATTAATATATCTTTTCATAAAATTATTAGCAATTGATAATTGCCTTGATTTACCAGAGGAAAAAAAATATTTAAATATTATTTTAGATGATTTTGATCATTTTTTTGAATTATCACTTATTATCAAAAATCTTGACTTAGTTTTATTTGAAAAATTAATTTTACAAAAAGAGATTTATAAAACATTTTTCACAATCGCGATTGAAAATGTAAATCTTTTACGTGAGAAAGTTTTTGCTGATTTTGATAATTTTTTAATTCATCATATTTTAGATCAAGAAGAATTGGAATTAACATCGCATTATTTAAAAAATATTAATGAAAATCAGTTGATGCAAACCTTTAAATTTACAAATAAAGAATTGCTTTTTTATGGTAAGTCATTCAAAAGATTATATCCGGTTGAAGTTTTTGATTATGATGATAAAAAAACAGTTATCAATGAGTCATCAAAAGTCATTTTTGATATTTTAAATCATAAAAGATAAAAATAATTTTTTTGTTGTATAATAGCAATAGATTAGAAAATGACACTTTAAAAAGTGCCATTTTCTTATTTTAAATTGAAAAAGGGAATTTTATTTATTCGAATATGAAAAAAAATAAAGTTTATAGTTTATTTTTATCATCAGTATTTCTTCTTTCCGTTCCGATAATTTCTACTTTTTTTATGGGTGAAAAAAAAGATAATCTGAAAGAAGTTTCGGACAATAATTTAATTGATCAACATATTGAAAAAGGATATCAATTCGATGAAGGAGAGGCTGCTGCAGTTACTACAGATCAAGAGGGATACGATCATCTCTATATGTGAGGTGACAATAGCTATAAACAATTAGGTTCAATGTATGGTAATCCTTATTTTGAAGATTCTACTAATAAAAATCTAGCAACAAAAAATTATTTTTATGCTCCACAAGAATTAGCAATTACAAAAGATCATAAAGGCAAAATTACAGATGTAAAATCTACTAAATTTAATACTATTGTTTCTTTTGTTGATCAAGATGGAAATTTTTCTCTTTATATTTATGGTTCAAATAGAAATGGATTATTAACAGAAGATCAATTGTTTATTAATTTGGCTGATCCTATTTATTACAATATTCCTTCTAATTTAAGAATTTCTGATGCTGCACTTACAGATGATAATATTTATATTTTGCTTGATGAAAAAGGAGGAAATAAACAATATCTATATAGTTGAGGATTAAATAATTATGGTCAATTAGGATTAGGGTTTAGTGATAATTATATTCATAAAACTCCGCATGTCTCTCGTTATGTCAATGGTTTAAGTACCGATTATTATGATATTGAATCGATCTATGCTCAAAATGATGCTTTATATCTTGTTGTTGATAATAATGAATATCAAACAGTATATACAATAGGATCTAATAGTTGTAGTCAATTAGGCAATGGAGTAAGTGAAGAAAGTTCTGAATATACTTTAATTCCTACGGAGATAACTTTTTTTAATCATATCAAAGCAGATCAAATTTTTATTGATGGAAATAATAATAATGGAGTTTATGCTCAATATCAAAAAGACAACGATACATATATTGTTAGCTGAGGTAATAATATTAAGAAGCAATTAGTTAATATAGATCAAAATATAATTAATCAACCAACAGCGGTTTTTGGAAATGAAATTGGTCAAGCGGGAGATCCGATTTATAATAAAGATCAAAAAAATCTTTTATTTTCTGAATTTGGTTATGAACAATCATTTTTAATCTATCAAACAAATGATCAATATCAACTTTATGGATGAGGAATCAATAATCATTATAGTTTAGGACTTAATAACAATACACAATATACTGATCAAACATTGATTAAAAGTGTTTTAATTAATGATTATCAAGATTATGAAATTAAAAGTATTTCTACAGGCAGTCATAGTACTGATTTATTAATTGAAGACAATAATAATAATCAGATTTTATATACTTGAGGATATAATCAAACAGGACAATTAGGAAATGGAGAAGTAGCATCACTTAGATCAGAAGTAAATACAAGTGCTTATATTCCCTTACAAACTTATTTTGAAAGTGGAGAGAATAATAATTATTATCAATTACCACTTGCAATATTTATTGTAATTATGGTTATTTTAATATTAGTACTTATTAGTTTATACATAAGTGTAAAAAGATATAGAAAAATTGCTGCTCCTTTATTAAATGAAAAAGAGCAAAAAATAGATATCAAACAAGAAATAATAAATGAATTATCTAATGAATTAGAATCTTCTCAAGAATTAGTAGATGAATTATCAAATAGTGAATTAACAGCAAAAAATACAGATTTAAATTCTGATTAATTTTTAAAAGTTAAATTTCTGTTTTTTATTTTAATTAAATTAATTTTTTTTTGATCTTTTGGATCATTAAGAAGATAAATTTTTCCTTTTAAATCATCAACTCGATTTGTTCTTCCAATTCGGTGCTTAAAGTAATTTAAATCAACAGGAAGATCATAATTTATAATGTGACTAACACCACTAAAATCGAGACCCCGAGCATATAAATCTGTTGTTACAAGATAAATTATTTTTTCATTTTTTATTTCTGTAAAAATTTGTTTTCTTTGTCTTGGATTTAAATTTGAATTAAAATATCTAATATTTTTAAAATTGTTATCTATTAAAAAATCATAAATTTTTTTAACTTCAGTATTTTTGTTTGTGAAAATAATTACAAAATAGGGATTAATTTTATCGCTTTGCAATAAATTTTTTAAACTTTTTAATTTATCATTGTCAAAAATTTTAACTAAATTAATATTAATTTTCTTTTCCAGTAGAGAATTTAAATCAATAACATCAGGATTTATTTTAAAACTTTTTCTGATTTTATTTTGTAAATCTTCGGTTAGTGTTGCTGAAAAAAAAGCATATGTAATTTTATTTTTTAAATTTAAATTATCTATAAAATCTTTTACTAAATCTAATTGTTTGAAATGATAAATCATATCAACTTCATCTACAATTAAATATTTTAAGGTTTTATAATCAATCGGGTTTTTTTTCTGTAAACTAAAAATTTTTTCAATTGTTGATATAATTATTTTTGCTCTTTTTTGATATTTATTTTTCTCTCTTTCGTAATCAAGATTTTTTGTAATTGCAAAAAAATCAAATGCAAAATATTTATTTATTTTTAATAATTGATTTTTTAATTGTTGCACAAGTTCATTAGTTGGAACAATAATAACAATTTCAACACCTTTTTTATCTTTTTCGATCTGATTTAAGATTGGCAATAAATAAGCTAATGTTTTTCCTGTTCCTGTAGGTGATTGACAAAAAAGATCTTTCTTTTTTTCTAAAAGCGGAAATACTTCTTTTTGTACATCTAAAAAATCATTAAATTTTTCTGCTTTTAAATAATTATTTAAATTTAATTTTAATTTCATTTATAATTATTTCCTTTTAATTTATTATATATTTAATATGAAGATTAATTTTGGAAAAAACCGCAATAAAAATTTAATTGTTGGCAAAAATGAAAAAATGAGACCGACAAAAGCAATAGCGAAAAAAATAATTTTTAATACAATAAAAATTAACGAAAATGATCTTGTTATTGATCTTTTTGCGGGAACTGGAGCTTTGGGATTTGAATCTCTTTCTTTGGGTGCAAAAAAAGTTATTTGAATTGATAATAATTTAAACTCATATCAAGCAATTAAAAAAAATATTTTAAATTTAAATTTGGATCGAAAAAGTTATCAAGTTTTTCATACTGATTTTCGAAGAGCAATTAAAAAAATTCCCTTTAAAGCAACGATTATTTTTCTTGATCCACCTTTTATTTCTGAAAAATATTATGATCTTAGTTTAAAATTAATTATTGATAATGATCTATTAAGTTCTGAAGGAATAATTATTTTAGAAAAACCAAGCAGTTATAATCTTACTAATTTTAAATTGTATAATATATTTATTAATAAAAAATTAGGAGCTAATCAAGAAATAATCTTTCTTAAAAAGAAAAATAACTAAAATATGGAAAATACAAGTTTTGATACAAAAAAAGAAGAAACAGCAATTTTTCCTGCTTCTTTCAATCCAATTCATATGGGACACATTGAATTAATAAAAATTTCAGCATCAATTTATAAAACTTTATATGTATTTGTTGCAGATAATGAGAGTAAAAATTATAGAGTAAATTTAGAAGATCGTTTTAAAATTGTAAATAAAGCTGTATCTTATTTGAATATGGATAATATAATTGTAGTAAAGCAAAGTAATTTACAGACAACAGGATCTTTTACAAAATTAAAAAAAATAGATGTTGTAATTAGAGGAAATAGAGAAATAAAATTATCTTCTTATGAATCGATTCTTGCTGATAAATATTTAGAAGATAATGAAGATTTGAAATTTCATTTTTTTAGTTTTGAAGATGACCAAACATCGTCTACTAAAATAAGAGAATTGATCGCAAATGATCATTCAATAAGCGGATTAGTTCCTAAAATTGTTGAAAAAGATATAATAAAAATATGAAAAAACGCGGAAAGATAGTTATTTTTGCAGGTCCAAGTGGTGTAGGGAAAGAGACAGTTAAGAGATTATTCATAAATGATCGAAGATTTAATTTAAGATATTCAATTTCTGCAACTTCAAGAAAAAAGCGTAATGGTGAAATAAATAGAGAAAATTATCACTTCTTATCAAAAAATAAATTTGAAAAGTGAATCAAAAAAAATAAATTTTTAGAGTGAGTTACATTTGCAAATAATTATTATGGAACTCCTTATAAATTTTTAGAAAAACATTTAAAAAAAGGTCAAAATGTTTTATTAGAAATAGATATAGTCGGTGTAAAAAAAGTAATCAAAAAATATCCAGATGCTGTTACAATTTTTTTATTACCCCCAAAAATTGGTGATCTTGAAAAAAGATTGCTTGCTAGAAAAACAGAGAGGACAGAAGAAATTAAAGTAAGAATAGAAATTGCAAAAGCGGAAATTAAAGAAAAAGATTTATTTAAATATCAAGTTATAAATAAAAAACCAGAAAATTCTGCAAATGAAATAATTGAAATTTTAAAAAAGGAACTTTTGTAGGTAATGAAATTTAATTTTGCTGGAAAAACAGTTAAGGGAGTAAGATCTGAAAATCAAGATAACTTTACTGTATTTTTAGCAAAAAATAAAACTTATCTTGTTGCTGCCATTGCTGATGGAATGGGAGGATATCAAGGTGGAAAATTAGCATCAGAAGTTACGATAAATTTTATTGAAAGAGACTTCAAAGATCTTGATTTAAAATATAAGACCGATAATGATATTTTTAATCTGATGATTAAAGAAATTAGATTAATTCAATTAAAATTAATTCAATTAATACAAGAAAAAAATGCTCCTTTTAATATGGGAACAACAATTAATTTTAATTTAATTTTTAATAAAAAAATATATACCTTAAATATTGGAGATACAAGATCAACTTTTTATTTTCGAAAAAGATTGAAAGATATTTCAGAAGATCATAATTTAGCAACGCTTGCAAAAAAAGATATTAATTTTCGTAAATATCTAAAATATACAAATTATCTTACTTCTGCTCTTGGACCTAAAAGAGAATCTAAATTAGATATTTTTATTACAAATATAGAAAAAAAAGGAATTTTGATTATTGCTTCAGATGGAATTCATAATTTTGTAAAAGCAAAAGAATTATTAAGAATTTTAAAACAAGACAATTCGCTTACAAAAAAAGTCGAAAGAATTATTTCAAAAGCAATTAAAAATCAATCAAATGATAATATGACTTGTGTCTTGGTGGAATATGGAGTTTAAACCAAATCTCATTATAAATAATAAATATAAAATCATTTCCGAAATAGGAAGAGGAGCTTCTGCTGTTGTTTATTTGGGTTATGATTTGCTTAATAAAAAAGAAGTTGCTTTAAAAATCCAAAATCAAAAAGATGAATTTTCAAATATGGATAAAAGATTTAAATTAGAAGCTAATGCTTTATTAAATTTAAATCATCAAAATATTGTTGGAACTTATGATTATTTTACATGGAATAATCGTAGAGTAATTGTAATGGAATATTTAAAAGGCAAAACACTTGAAAAATATATCAGAGAAAAAGAATATCTTGATTCAAAGGAAGTATCAAAATATGCAATTGAAATTTTAAAAGCATTGGACCATGTTCATCAAAATGGAATTATGCATCGTGATCTTAAACCTGCAAATATTACAATTACAGATGATAATAAACTTAAATTAATGGATTTCGGTATAATTCAAACTTCAATAAATCAAGAATTAACAAGACAAGCAAGCATCATCGGTACAATTCAATATCTTGCGCCAGAGATATTTAAAGGAGAAAAATCATCACCTCCTTCTGAAATGTTTTCGATCGGTGTTTTACTTTATCGAATGTCAACAGGGGTTTTGCCATTTAAAGGGACATCACACGAAGATACAGCAAAAAAAATTTTAAATGATGAACCACTTCCACCGACAAAAATAAATCAATCACTTGACCAAGAATTAGAAAATATTATTTTAAAATTACTGGAAAAGGATTATTATAATCGTTATCAAACAGCCCAAGAAACAATAAATGCAATTGATAATTATCTTAAAAATAAAGAAAAATATAAAATTTTACAATCGGTCCAAGTATCGAAAGATAAAAAAATTTTACAGAAGAATAATATTGAAATTTTACAATCAAATCAAAAAGAACAAAAGAAAAAAGCAATAGAAATTAAGTTAGTAAAGTATTTGCTTTTTTTTATTGTTTTTGTTCTTGTTATATTTTTATTATTGATTCCTATATTTATTTAAAATTATTATTTTAGGGAAAGATTAAAGAGAATTTTTAAAATTTAAATCTAATATAATTAAAGTATGGGAGAGTTTAAAATGCAAAATAAAAGTATTGAATTTTTTACCTGAATTAGAAAAATAGAATTTATTAATATTGTTAATTACTTTAAAAATTATTATGATAAAGAGAACAAAAAAATTGAATATGATTTAACAATAAGATATTTAAATTTAAATGATTTCAAAGAATATTTAAATCAAGAATTTGATGAAGTGATTAAGAAATTTTATAAAAATGAATTTTCAAAAAATAATCCTGCAAAAAAGGATTTTTATGAGACATTAATGTTTATTCAAAATTATCTAAATTCTTTTAATAACGACACTTATGATAAGATAAGAAAACATAAAATTCTTTATTTTATAATTGCGTTTGCTATAAGTACAAATAAGCTATATGGATTATGAAAAAATGAGGAAGAAATTTTTTCTTTTTTCAAAACAGAAAATAATAGAAAAATGGAATGATCTGCTTTTGCAAAAGGTCCTGTTCTTAAAACAATATATAATCCATGACCTGGTAAAGACGATGAATTATTTTTAGATAATGATCAAAAAAAATTGCTTATATTTGAAGTCTCTTATTTTTCGATGAAAAACTTTTCAACAATGAAGTTAATTGATGAAAGTCATAAAACTTATCCTTGAATAAATAATTTTAAAGAAAATAAATATTATTCAAAAATAGAAAAGAAAGAAATAATTTCATATTTTAAAGAAAATAAACCATTTTTTGAAAAATATTTATTAGAAAAATATTAAAATGTGGAAAAAAACAGATATCAACAGATGAACTTGAAATTAATATTTCAAAAGAAGAGAAAAATTGAATATTATTAAGAATAAAAAATAATTTTATCGTAAATAAATTTTAGTTTATTTAAATGTTATAATTTACTGGAAAATTTTTATTATTTATTAATATTATTATATAAGGAGAATGTATGGCAATTCCATTTCGTAGAACATCAAAAACACGTAAAGCCAAGCGGCGTACACATCAAAGAGCAAAAAATCCAACAATGATTCAATGTTCAAATTGTGGTGCTTCAATAAAACCGCATACAATTTGTAAAGAGTGTGGATATTATGATGGTAAAAAAATTCTTGATGTAAAAGATAAAAACTAATGAATGCAAAATTTGATTATTCTGATCGTAAAAAAATGATTTATTTTTTTTATAAACAATTTCTTTTAGAACAAATAGAAGAAAAAATGATTGAAGATTTACATCAAAATTTTTCTGAATATCATTTTTCTGAACAAGAAGAAAAAGAAGTTTTAAAAATTATTAATAATTTTTCTGAATTAAAATTAAAAATAAAAAAAGTTTTACCTTCTGATTGAAAATGAGAGAGAATTAATAATTTAGAAAAATCAATTTTGATTTATACAGCTGCAGAGATGATTATTTTTAAACAAAAAAAAGCAATAGCAATTGATAATGCAATTAAATATGCTAAAAAATATTGTGATTTAAAGACTTATAGATTATTGAATCTAATTCTTGACAAAATAGAAATATAAAAAATATTGAAAGATTTATCTTTCAATATTTTATTTTTATATAATTCTTTATATTTAGAATTAAATAGGATTAAAATGATAAACCACGAACCGATTTTATTGAAAGAATCAACTGAAAAATTAAAAATTAAACCAGATGGTATATATGTAGATGCGACTTTAGGATTAGGCGGACATAGCGAAAGAATCTTAAAAAAATTAACAAGTGGGAGATTAATATCGATAGATCAAGATTCTGAAGCAATTTCTTTTGCAAAAGAAAAATTAAAAATGTATAAAAATGTAACTTTTGTTTATGGTAATTTTAAAGATTTGAAAACACATCTTGAAAAATTAGATATTAAAAAAATTGATGGAATTATTTATGATCTCGGTACAAGTTATTATCAACTTACAGATCTCGGAAGAGGATTTACTTATCGTTCAAAAGATATTTTATTAGATATGAGAATGGATCAAATAAATCAAAAATTAACAGCTTCAATAATTTTAAATACTTATCCAGAAGAGCGATTACTTTTTATTTTCAAAAAATATGCAGAAGAGAAACTGGCAAAAAAATTAGTAGAAGCGATAATTGATTATCGAAAAGATCAAAAAATTGCTTTTAATCATCAATTAAATGAAATAATTGCTAAAGTAAAACCTTATAGCAAAAAAAAGAATCGTTTTAAGAATATTTATCAAGGGTTACGAATTGAAGTAAATAATGAAATAGATGCAATTGAAAAATCTTTATTACAAGCGGCAGAAATTTTAAATAAAAATGGAAGAATTTTAGTTATTACATTTCATTCTTTGGAAGATCGAATCGTAAAAAATATTTTTTTTAAATTTAAAAACAAGAGCATTGAAACAGAATATGAAATTATTAGAAATTTTCGTACCTTAAAAACGATCTATCCTTCAAAAATTGAAGTTGAAAAAAATAATTCTGCTCGTTCATCAAGAATGCGGATTTTAGAGAAGATAAAAGAATAATTAAGTTATTATTTTATTAAATTACTTTTCTTATTTTAAAGATCACTAAGAAAATAAAATTTAAATCTAAAAATAAAGTTTTCTTTTGATAAAAAAATTATATATAATAGTTTTATTATAAATTTGGAATTATATTTATTTTTAATCTCTATTTTCATTAATATCTAACAATGATTAATATAAAAATATATAATGAAAATGAAAAGTTTTAAAAATTAAAATAAAACTCAATTTTAAAATTACTAGGAGTTTATAATTTAGGAACAATTTATTCTTTTGTTTATTAAACATAAATAATTATTTAAAAATTAAAATAATCTTTAAAATATTTAAATTTTATTTTAATAAAATTTAAGAAACAAAAATGCTAAAAAAAAGCAATTAGATATTATAATTATATTTAATGTTTATTGTAATATTTATTATGTAAAGGAAATTTGGAATATCTATATGAATTTTAAAACAACTGAATTCGATAAATTCACAGCCGACGAAGATCGCGGCGCACGTATAAAAATCTTTGGTATTGGAGGTGGCGGATCCAATGCTGTAAATAAAATGATTGAGGCAAAAATTACAGGATTAGATTTTTATGTTGCTAATACCGATGTTCAAGCATTAAATGATTCTAAAGTAAAAGCTGAAAATAGAATAGCTTTAGGAAAAAATTTAACAAAAGGATTAGGAGCAGGAGCAAATCCAGATATTGGAACAAAAGCGGCACAAGAATCAATTGATGATCTTAAAAAAATTATTAAAGATACAGATCTTGTTTTTATTGCTGCTGGAATGGGCGGAGGAACAGGAACCGGAGCTGCTCCTATAATTGCAAAAGCTGCAAAAGATTTAGGATGTCTTGTCGTTGGAATTGTGACTACTCCTTTTGATTTTGAAGGTAAAGCTCGTTCTCTTAATGCTAAAATTGGTTTAAAAGCATTAAAAGAAAATGTTGATTCTATTATTGTCGTTTCAAATAATCGTTTACTTGCAGAACTTGGTGATTTTTCAATTACGGATGCTTTTAAATTTTCAGATGCAACTTTAAAAAATGCTGTTCGTACAATTACTGACTTGATTAATAAACATTCACTTATTAATTTAGATTTTGCCGATGTAAAAGCCGTTCTTGCAAATCAAGGTCTTTCTTTAATTGGGACAGGTAAGGCTTCAGGAGAAGATGGCGCTGTAGAAGCTGCAATAAATGCAATTCAATCACCTATTTTAGAATCTTCAATTGAAGGAGCTAAAAATGCAATTGTTAATGTATTGGGTTCACCAACTTCTCTAACCTTGAAACAAGCACAAGAGGCAGTTCAAACAATTAAGGAAGCAGCAAATTCAAATGTAGATGTTATTTTTGGTGTTACAATAAATGAAGATATGGGAGAAGAAATTGTTGTTTCTGTTATTGCAACTGGATTATCACAAATCAAGGATTTTGATTTTGATAATATAACAGTTAATTCGCCAATCCAAAAAGATGACAATTTTGAAGATTCCGATTTAGAGACTTTTAAACAAGCAATTACACAAGAAATGAATTTACGCGGAAAGAAATCAAAAAGTAAAAAAGAATTAGATTTACAATTAACCAAGGAGGAAACAGATATTTTCTCAGGATTATCTCTTTTAGATGATGAGTAAATAATTAAAGTTTTATGAGTAAAAATTCTTTAAACCAACAACAAACGATTGAATTAAATCGTTTATTATTAATGAAAAGTAGTAGAATGGAAAAAAAAGCATATCGAAGAGCAGAACTTGTAAGAATAAATCCAAAATCATTTCGTGATGCAAAACATATTGCAAAAGAATTAAGAAATTACAATGCTGTAATCGTTGATTTTGAAAAAGTAACAGATAAAGAAACGATAAGAATTATGGATTTTTTATCAGGAGTTTTATATGCAATGGGAGGAAAACATAGACGTCTTTCAGACCGCAGTTTTTTTCTTACTCCAATTCCAGATCTTACGGAAAAATTCTCAAGCAATATAGAGTAAATGAAAGCCTAAAATTTTTTGGGCTTTTTATTTAAATAAAATATATAATTTTTTTAATTTACATTATATTAAATAAATAATGATTGGATTAAAAATTAAATATGAGAGCAAAAAATTTAAGTTTAAAAGATTATTTTGAAGAAAGATTTTTTGATATTCCCATTTTTCAAAGAAAATATGTTTGAAAAGAAAATGAAATTAATGAAATATATAATGATTTTGATAATTCTTGGATAAATAAAGATAATAATAATATATTTTTAGGTAGTATCTTTTTATTAAAAGAAAGTGGTTGAAATTTAATTATTGATGGTCAACAAAGAACACTTTTTTTGTATATATTATTTACATTTTTTAAACATTTTATAGAAAATATTGATAAAAATAAGATAGAAATTTTTTTGAAAAATTTACCTTATGATCAAAAAATTTCATATGAAAAAACATTGAATTGATTTGAAGAAGATTTTAAATCAATTCAAATTAAATATCATAATGATAAATTAATTTGAAATTCTCAAAAAAATAGTTTTTTTCTTAAAAATAATAAATTTTCAGAAATGACTAATCATTTTAATTATTTAAAGAAAAAATTAAATAATATAGATATAAAAGATATAATATCTATTTCTAATTTTATTTTAAATAAAGTTAATATTACTTTAAATTTAATTGATAATAGTGATTCAATAAATGATATATTTGAATCGATTAATTCTAAAGGAAAAAAATTAACTACTTTAGATTTACTTAGAAATGATTTTTATAAAGAAGATAATAATTTATTGGAAAAATTAGATTATATTTTAGAAAACAAAAAAAATAATTCAAAAAAAAGTGATACTGAAAAAGATATTGAAAATATTTTAAGTGTTTTTATTGCAATTAATAAAGAAAGATTTTTTTCAAAAAAATTAATTTATAAAGAATTAAAAAAAATTTTAAATGAAGATAAAAGTAAAATAAAAGATTTATTGGAATTAATTTCATTTTATGATAAATTTATTTCAGAATCTTTGAATGAAAAAAATTATTTGAAAAAATGAATTTTTTTCATTTCTAAAAAATTCAAATTAATTCAATTTCAAAAACTTTTTTTATTATATATTTGAAAAAACAAAAATAATGAATATAATTATGATTTTGTAAAAAAAACTTTATTAAGTATGATTTATTTTGTAAATTTCAAAAATAAAAGAGGAAATGAAATAGAAAGATTAATGTTAAGTGAAAACAGTAATTTTGTCAATTATTTTTTAAAAAATAATGAAATAAAAATAAAAAAATTAAATTTTTGATTTGATGGAAATTTTGAAAATTTCATAAATTTAGAAGAATTTAAGGAAGATAAAAAAATTCTTTATTTGCTTTATTTTTTAAATATAAAAGAAATTGATAATTCTAAAGATTGATGAAATATTGTTAATGATAATGATTTTGAACATGTTATGTCTAAATCTTTGGCTGAAAAATATAAATATAATTGAGTTGAAGAAATAGGTAATATAATTTTTTATAATTCTACAAAAAATAAAAAAGCTAATAATTTAGAATATAAAGAAAAGTTACATAAATATTATAATGATCCAAATGGTAAATTAAATATACATTATAAAGGATCTAAAGGAGATCCTGTTTATATGATGTACAATTATATAACAGAAGAAAAAGGAGAAATTTGAGATTTTGAAATTGTTAGAACAAGAACAAATGAAATATTAAATAATATAAAAATAAAATTTATTGATTTTTTTTCTGATTTTAAATATTTAGAAAAAAAATATACTTATATTTATAAATAGTAAAATATAATTGTATTTTTAATGGCATAATTTATTTTTAAAATATAATAACAATTTTGGGTTGCATTCTTCACAAATATATTATAAATTTAAGATACTATGTTTCAATTAATATCTTAAATAGTTTAAATTTATTTACTATAATTGGTTCTTCTCAATTGAGATAGCAAAATTTATTATTTATCTTTATTTTTTTAAGATTTGTTCTTTTTTTAGATGATATTTGATAAAGAATAATTTTATGATTGCTTTGCGTATTTGAATTATTTACATAATAAGGTCTTATTTTGTTTTCTGAATTTTTATATTTATAATCTAAGATTTTATTATCGTTCAAATATATTATTTCTTTTTCTTTAATTTTTAATTTTTTAGTAATATATATCTTAAATTTTTTCTTTAAATTTGTAAAATATTTTGTGTCTCCTTCTTTTATCAAAAAATTATCAATTTTTACAATATAATCCTTTTCGCTTTTGATTTTTTTATAAATAATAAATTTCTTATATTTATTTGTTCATTTTTTGAATTGAATTAAAATATTCTCATTTACAGAATCAGTAATTAAAATATTAAATTTTAGATGCAAAAGATTATTTTTATTATTATTTTTAACCACTATTTTAGCAATTAAATTAAAATTAAATAAATTTTAATTTTTCCCCTATAGAAAAATTATATTATTTATTTTTTAAATTAAAAAAAGCAGAGATAACTCTCTACTTTTAAGTAATTAAATATTTAAAATCAATTTTATTATTTATTTTTATAAAATTAAAATTTTAGATCTTTATTCAAAAGAAATTATTATTTAAAATGTTTTTCTTGATTTTTTATATTTTCTTGAAATTTAATATCTTTTTTTAGTTTTTCATATGATATTTTTTCTGTTTTTATAGATTTCATTTCATTGTCATCTTTACTTAATTGTAATTTTTGCCGACGTTCGATTTCCCCTAATAATTTATTACTCTTTCTTCCTTCTTTTAAAGCAATTGAACCTAAATATAAAGATATAAAAGCAATTGTTATTGAAATAATTGATTCAATATAATTATTTCATTTTTCATTTTCTATAAAAATAGTTGTTATAGATAATATTAATATTAAAGAAAAAAATAAAGTAATTAATAAAATTGTTTTATTTTTAAATGGAAAAGATATAATTTTCCAAATTCATTTTCAAATTCATTTTCAAATTAATTTTCCAATTCATTTTATATTCTTCATTATATTAATTAACACTTTTATTTATTCATTAATTTAATGAAAAAAGGTTCATTTTTTGAAAAATAATCTATGATATCATTGTTTTCTATTTTTTTAAAATTTACATTCTTTTCGTAATTATTTTTTCAAGGATCTGTATTATGGCTTTCCTCAATTAAATCCATCGTAGTGAAATTTTTTAATATAATGTATGAAATTTCTAAAACTTTTAATATTTCACTATCATCAATAAGCATTAATTTATCATCAATATCATCAAAGACATTTTCTCCGCTTTTATAAATATTTTTTAAAATTGGTCCATTATCAAAAGCACATCATTCAATTTTTTCTCTTTTATTATTTTTTGCATAAAATAAATTATTTATTATATCTTCAGCATCTTCTCAAACTCCATAATCTGGATTTTTATTAATTGCAAAAGCCAACATAAAATATAATAATTTATGTTTTCTAAATTTATTATATTTTCCTTGTGTAAATGATGTTAATTCAGAAGCAATAGAAAATAATATATCATAAATTTTTTTTAATCTTCTTTGTTCCTCATTTTGATTATTTTTTTCTGAGTTCTTAATATCATATTTTTCTTCTTCTATAAATCTAGTTAATAATTTAAATTTATTTTCTTCTAAGGGTTCAAAATTTTTAAAAATTAAATATTTTTCTAATAAATTTAATTCTTCTTTTTTATCTTTATATTCTTCTTTATAGTATTTCTCTAGAAAAGAAAATTCAATTTTTCGGATTCATTTAAATAATTCTATTCCTTTTTTCATATTTTTAATCTTTTGAAGTAATTATATATTAATTAAATTTACTTATTTTTCTTAAATATTTAATTTTATAGGTGAAAATGAAAATTTTTATTTTTTTTAAATTAAAAAAAGTAGAGATAAGTCTCTACTTTTAAGTAATTAAATATTTAAATTCAGTTTATATTTGTATAATGGTCATCTGATAATTTTAATTTATTATCTTCTCCAATTATTCCGATAATTTTGTCACTTTTATAAAGTTCATAACCATCAATTGCTAAATCTTCTGCGCTTTTTCTTTTTCCAATTTTATATTGATTAATTCATTCTTTTGTTAATTTTGATTTTTTAATAGCTCTTTCTTGAAATTCTGTTTTTGTTCCGGCTGGAGCTAAGATTTTTACTTTAATCTTTTTGTCTGCTCTTTTTAATTCTTTTGCAACATTTTCAGTTCAAGCACTAACAAATACTTTTGTAGCACAATAAGTAATCGCACTAGAAAGCATTTTATAACCACCAACTGAAGAAACATTGATCAATTGAACATCATTATCTAAATTATCTTTAATAAACATGATTGAAAGTATTGTAAGAGATTTAATGTTTAGATCAAGCATTTTTTCTGTTTTATTAATATCTGCTTCTCAAGTGAAGTTTTGATCCCCAAAACCAGCATTATTTATAAATACTTCAATAGAATGTTTTTTTACATTTTTATAAAAATCTTTAATTTGCTCTGAGTTTGATAAATCATATTTATAAACGATTACCTTGATTTTATATTTAGTTTCAAGATCGTTTTTGATCTGATTTAATAATTCTTCTCGTCTTGCAACAATTATTAAATTGTGCCCTTCTTGTGCAAATTTCTCTGCTAGTGCTTTTCCAATTCCAGAACTTGCGCCGGTAATTAATGTATATTTCATCTTAATCTCTTTTCTATCAACTTAGATAATCACATTATCATTTATTTAAATTTATATTCCTTAATAAATTAAATTCAAATTGTATTAATATAATGGTCATTTGATAATTTTAATTTATTATCTTCTCCAATCATTCCGATAATTTTATCGCTTTTATAAAGATTATAAGTATCATCTGCTAATTCAGATGCTTCTTTTACTTTTAATTGGCTTATTTTTTTCATTCAATCTTCACCAATATTTGATTTTTTAATCGCTCTTTCGCCAAACTCAGTTTTTGTTGCTGCGGGAGCTAAGATTTTTACTTTAATCTTTTTGTTTGCTCTTTTTAATTCTTTTGCAACATTTTCAGTTCAAGCACTAACAAATACTTTTGTAGCACAATAAGTAATCGCACTCGAAAGCATTTTATAACCACCAACTGAAGAAACATTTATTAATTGAACGTCATTATCTAGATTATCTTTAATAAACATCATTGATAATAAAGTAAGAGCTTTAATATTTAAATCAAGCATTTTTTCTGTTTTATTAATATCTGCTTCTCAAGTGAAATTTATATCACCAAATCCGGCATTATTTATAAAAGTTTCAATGGAGTATTTTTTAATTTCTTGATAAAATTCTTTTATTTTTATAGAATCAGATAAATCACATTTATAAACTATTACCTTGATTTTATATTTAGTTTCAAGATCGTTTTTGATCTGATTTAATAATTCCTCTCTTCTTGCAACAATTATTAAATTATGTCCTTCTTGTGCAAATTTCTCTGCTAGTGCTTTTCCAATTCCGGAACTTGCACCGGTAATTAATGTATATTTCATATTAACAACTTTCTTGCATCATAATTTTATTTTATAAGAAAAGGAATTAGATTCTAAGATTATTTTAAATAATTTAAATTTATTTACAGTAATTGGTTCTTCGGAATTTAAATAACAAATATGATCTTTAATTTCAATTTTTTTCAAGCTAGATCTCTCCCTTGAAGAAATTTGAAATATGACAACTTTGTGATTACTTTTTGTATTTGGATCACTTACAAAATAGGGTCTTATTTTCTTTTCTGAATCTTTATATTTATAATCTAAAATTTTATTATCATTTAGATAAATTATTTCATTTTCTCTAATTTTAAAGCTTGCATTTATATATTTTTTAAATTTCTTTTTTAGATTTGTAAAATATTTTATATCATCTTCTGTAATTAAATAGTTATCATAATCTTCAATATAATCATCTATTTTTTCTATTCGATTATATTTAATAAAATTATCGTATTTGTCTGTTCAATTTTTAAACTTTAATAATATATTTTTTTCAACAGATTGTAAAATAAAAATTGTAAATTTAAGTTCTGAAAAATTAAATTTATTTAAATTTTTATCTTTCATTTTTAATAAATGAATCAAAACTATACTTTGATATATAGAAAATTAATTTATTATTTTTTCTAATTTTTTCTTCCAGCATTCTCTTAATTTTAGAACTCGCATAATTAACTAATTTATATTTCATCCTTAATCTCCCTTTTCAATTTAAATTATATTATTATGCTTTTATTTTTTCTTCTAATTCTAAAATATTTTCTTTTTCTCTTATTGTTGTTTTATTGTCAATTTTATTATCTATTTCTTCTTTTTCTTTTTTTAATAATTTATCGTTGATATCTTTTACTATTTTTTTAACATCATTTATAAGTTCTTTATTTTCATCTATATTATTTGTTGTATTATTATCAATTATTATTGCAATTATAAGAGTAAGTAGTGCAAAAAATATTGAAAAACTAAATTCAATAAAATCTATTCATAAATCATTTAAATTTGAAAATATAATTATAATTATTATCGATAACGAAGGAATTAAATAAATTAAGATCGGAAATTTAAAGAATTTATTTTTTGATATTGTTTGATATCATTTTTGTTGATTTTTTGAATTATTCTTATTATTCTCACTATTTTTTTCCATCTTCTAATAATTTAAGAATGAAAGGTTTGTTTTTTTCAAAATATTTTATAATTTCTTCATTTTTTATAGGAACAAAATATTTATCAGGTTGATAATTTTTTTCTCAAGGATCAGTTTTATGACTCTCTTTTATTAATTGTAAGGTAGAGAATTCTCTCAATAAAAAATATGCCATTTCAAAAGTAAATAATTTTTTTTCATTATCAACTGAGATTATTAAATTATCATCTTCTCCTATTGGAGGATTTGAATTTTTTGAAAAATATATCGTTTCTAATATTGGTCCGTTTTCAAATGCACAAAATGATATTTTTTTATTTTTATTTTTTTCATTATAAAATGAATTAAAAATATCATTTCCATCTTTTCATAATTTAAAATCAGAATTTTTATTTATTGCAAAAGCAAAAATGAAATAAATAATTTTATGTTTTCGAATTTTATCATATTTGGAATTATTTATATAGTATAAATAATTTTTTATAAAGCAAATCGTATCATATATTTTTAAAATTTCTATTTCTTTTTGTTTTGCAAATTCTTTCTTTTTATTTTTATAAAAAAATTGTTCTTTTTTAAATTTATTAATTAATTCCTCGAATTCGTTTTCAGTATAATTTTGTTCTTTTTTAAATTTATTAATTAATTCCTCGAATTCGTTTTCATCATATTTTTTAAATTCAAAGTCTAAATATTTTTTAATTAAATATGATTCTTCACTATCTTCTTTTTCATAACGATCAATATAATATTTTTTTAATCTTTTAAATTCTATTTCTCTTATCCAATTAAAAAATTCAATTTCAATCATATTTTTCCTTCAATTATTTTATTAAATCAATTATATATTAATCTTCTTCTTTGAATTTTCTAAAATATCTTAATAAATACTTTATTATTTTGATTAAATAAGAGTTTAAATTTTGATTGATAAAAATTATTTTTTTTATCAATTATTTTCTGAATATTACTTTTCTTTTCATGGGGAAAAGATATTATGGATTTTTTTTCTTAGGAAAAATTTATTTAAAATTGGATAAACAATTCCGATTGTTTTTTTGGAGTTATATAATTTAAAAGCATATTCTGCAATTTTATCTGGACTTTTTTGCTGTTTTTTTAGTTTTTTAATTATCTTATCTTTTTCTTCTTTTTTAATATCTATTTTTTCTAAAGATCTTTCAATAAATTCTGTATCTGTAGAAGCAGGGGCTAAAACTTTTATTTGTAGTTTTTTTTTACTCTTTTTAAGTGATTTAGCGATTGCTTCTGTAAATATTGAGACATAGAATTTACTTGCAGAATAAGTTGGTTCTTTTCCTCATCCTATATACCCTGCTAATGATGATACATTTATAATTTGTTTGTCATTATCAAAATTATCATTCATAAATAAAGTTGTAAGAATTGTTAATGCCTTAATGTTAAGATCTATCATTTTTTCCAATTTTTTTGAATCTGCCTTTCAGGGTTGTGTAAGATCCCCAAATCCAGCATTATTTATAAGTAGACAAATATTTTTATTTTTTACTTCGCTATAAAATTTATAAACATTTTCTGAGATTGATAAATCATAAACATAAATTAAGATTTCAATTTTAAATTTTTCTTCTAATTCTTTTTTGAGATTTTCTAATAATTCTTTTCTTCTTGCGGCAATTATTAAATTATATTTTTCACTTGCGAATTTTTTTGCAATTGCTTTTCCAATTCCAGAACTTGCTCCGGTTATTAATACATATTTTTTCATTTTTTTAGTGCATATTAAACAATTTATTTTAATTTAAATTAAAATTGTAACTAAATTTAAAATTTTACTATTTTAATAAATTTTATATGTAAAATATGTTAATTTATTTTTCTTTCTTTTTAAAATAATTAAATTATTTTTGATAAGTTAAAAATATAGAATTTAGTAGAAAATAATTTATTTTTAATAATTTAATTACATTTATGATTTTTATTTTTATATAAATTTTTTATAATAATTTATATAAAAATAATTGTAAGATTTATTAAATTATATCTATCTTAAAATATAGATTATTTATTAAAATTTTAAATCCTATTTTTTATTTTCTACCTTAAAATTATATTATTTAAAATAAAGTAATCATTTATTGTTTTTATGAATATTAATTAATTTAAATCTATAATATACAATTATTTTGCAATTATTTTAATATTAATTTAGATAAATATCTCAACATATTTAATACATTATAATTAAGATAAATTTAGTAATACTAAAATAATATTTTTTATAAAATATTTTTCTTAATTAACTTAATTAAATTTAGTACAATTATATTAGATATATGAAAAAAATATTTTCTTTTTTAATTCCTCTTCTATTTTTAGGATTAATTTCACAAAATTCATTTTTTATTAGAAATATCAATAAAAATGTTGATATAACCTCAGATGAAAAAATTCTTGATTTTGAAACAGGAGTAAATTTTAATTCAACAATAACTGATTCTAATAATGATGAATATGCCGATACATTGTATATGTGAGGAGATAATAGTTATGGACAACTTGGTGATGGAACAACTAATGATAAACTTACACCGACAAAAATAACACCGCAAGGACAATCTAATTGAGGTGGAAACATTATTGATTTATCTTTGGGAAATCAAGCTGGTTCAATAATAGATACTGATTTAGATGGTTATGCTGATACATTGTATATGTGAGGATACAATAATTTTGGTCAAATAGGAGATGGCACAACATCAAATAAACTTACACCGACAATAATTACGCCGCAAGGACAATCTAATTGAGATGGAAACATTATTGATTTATCTTTAGGAATAAATCATAGTGCTGTTACTGTCGATACTAACTCAAATGGAGATGCTGATACATTGTATATGTGAGGAGAAAATGGTAATGGTCAAATCGGTGATAATACGACAACTAATAGATATGTTCCGACAAAAATAACTCCACAAGGACAATCTGATTGAGGTGGAAACATTATTGATTTATCTTTAGGGGCAAATCATAGTGCTATTACTATTGATACTGATTTAGATGGTTATGCTGATACATTGTATATGTGAGGATATAATAGTAGTGGTCAAATAGGAGATGGCACAACATCAAATAAACTTACACCGACAATAATTACACCAGATGGACAATCT
>CWGI01000001.1:601854-614035 GCA_001179805.1 Candidatus Hepatoplasma crinochetorum
ATTTCTGATTATAATTTTATTTCTTCTACCGAAGAAACAGAGACAATAGCTTTAAATTTAGATCAAAATAGTGATGATTTTAATATTTATAATTATACGGAAGATCAAAGAAAAATAGAAGTTAATTATACAAATATTGATAAGGATGTATCAGATTCACAGCAATTTATACTTGACGAAAATGATGAAATAACATTAACAGATTTAAATGCCGAAACAAATTATAGAATTGATTCAATTGATTATTTTTATGAAGATAATTCTTATAAATATACGATTGATCAAGAAATAAAAATTTTTCAAACAAATGCAGCAATACCAGAAATAAAAGAAGAAACAATTTCTGTAGTTACTAATTCAATTCAAACAAATCAATTTCAATATACGATTGAAATTGATAATTTAAAAGTAAATTCTAATAAGGATAATTTTACACAATATGATGTAAATGATGGAATTTGACTTATTGATCAAGATAATAATTATTATCAATCAACTTTTGTTGATGCAAAACTTATTGCAAATGGAAAAGTAAACGGAACACAAAATTATCAATTAACATTTTTACAATCTGATCTTTTAACGGGACAAAGTTATCAATTTATCGGAATAAGTATTACTGATCCAAATATATCATCTTCTGATATTATTAATTTTTCAACTCCATTTATTGTTGAAACAACTGCTGTTAATAAAATATTTATTAATGATAGTTTTTTAATTGACCAAAATTCAATTACAACAAATTCATTTATTTATACAGTTAAAATTGATAATTTAATTTTAATTGATGATAATCAAATAAAACCAATTTTTACAAATTTTGATTTAGATGATGGATTATATTTAATAGATAGTAATGGAACACCTCATAAGTCAAGTTATATTGAAAATAGTGCGATTAATCTTGGATTAAACGAGGAAACGGGAGCAATAAAATATCAATTTAATTTTAAAGTTAATGGTCTAGAAGAAGATACTACATATAATTTTACTAATTTAAGTTTTACTGATAAAGTAGATGATGATTCTTTAGATATATCAGAAAGCGGAGTAGTAAAAACTGATAATAATGCTAGTGAAAAAATAATAATTTGAGTAATAATCATTGTATTAATTATCTTTATTTTACTTATTTTAATTTTAATATGAATTGATTTAAAAATGAAAAAAAGAACAAAAGAAATATCTGATAAACTTAATAGTTCCGATTTTTAATTTTAATATTGTTATATTTTATTCTATTAATTTTGTAAAAGTAATATCTTTTAATCAAAGAAATTATTATTCTTTCGTAATTAAAATAAAAAATTTATTAAAAAATTTAAGTAATTTTTTCACAAGAATAATAAATTTATTTTTTCAAAAATAAAAAGAATATAATTATTTTGAAAATTATAAAATAAAATGAGTTTTGGGGATTTTTATTTTTTATATTTAATAATATAAAAAATAAATTGTTAATTTATTTAAAGTAAAAAGGGAATATATGATTAATGTAAATTCGGAATATAAAAAACTTAAAAAAGTTCTTTTGCATAGACCTGGTTGAGAAACTGAAAACTTAACACCGTCAACATATGAAAGATTATTGTTCGATGATTCTTACTATTTAAAAGAAGCACAAAGAGAACATGACGCATTTGCAGAATTACTTAGAAATAAAGGGGTTGAAGTTTTTTATTTGGAAAAACTTATTGCAGATACAATTTCAATTTCAAAACAAATAAAAGAAAATTTCTTGAAGGAATTTATTATAGAAGGGGAAATTTCACATCATTCCCATCTTTTTATTAGAGTAAAAAAATATCTTGATTCATTTAAGGATAATCGCGAACTTATTGTTAAATTAATGGCAGGAATTAGATTTAGTGAACTTCCAGAAGTAGTCGGAAAAAAATCTTTAAGAGAATTAGAAAGTAGTAATGTTTGAGCTCTCGATCCATTACCAAATTTAATTTTTACTAGAGACCCATTTGCTTCATTGGGGAATGGTGCTACAATTCATAAAATGACTTTTAAAACAAGACGTAGAGAGACCAAATTTGCTGAGTATATTTTTAAATATCATCCAGATTATAAAAATACATCATTATATTATACAAGGAATCGATCAACAACTATTGAGGGTGGAGATATAATGATTCTTTCTAAAACTGATATTGCTGTTGGTATTTCACAAAGAACACAAGCTGATTCACTTGAAAAATTGGCTCATAATTTATTTAATGATAAAAAATCTAAGGTTCAAAGAATTTGAGGAATATCAATTCCTAAAGGAAGATCTTGGATGCATTTAGATACGGTATTTACACAAATTGATATCAATAAATTTGCAATATTTTCAAATTATAAATTTGAAATTTTTAAGCTTGTAAAAATAAGAAATGATATAAAAATAACTTCAGAAAAAATGACAATTGATCAATTAATGTCAAAGGTTTTTGGAATTAAAAAAATTACACTTATTCATTGCGGAGGTGGGGATCCTGTTCATTCGGAACGTGAACAATGAAATGATGGTTCAAATGTTTTAGCAATTGCCCCAAATGAAGTTATTGCATATGATAGAAATCATATTACAAATGATTTAATGAGAAAAAATGGTGTTATTGTCCATGAAATTCCATCATATGAATTATCGAGAGGACGAGGCGGACCAAGATGTATGTCAATGCCTCTTGAAAGAGAAGATTAATTATTAATTAAAAAAGGATATATAAAATGACTGTTAATTTAAAAAATAGATCAATACTTACTGTTGCTGATTTAACAACTGAAGAAGTTAGATATTTATTAGATCTTTCAAAAACATTAAAAGATAAACATAAATCTAATAAAAATAAATCAGAATATAAACATACAAATAAAAATATTGCAATTATAATGCAAAAAACATCCACACGAACACGTTCAGCTTTTGAAGTCGCAGCGATGAATTTAGGAATAGGAACAACATATATTTCAGGTTCAGATTCGCAAATGGGAGTAAAAGAATCAATGGAAGATACAGCAAAAGTAATGGGAAGATTTTATGATGGAATTGCCTTTAGGGGTTTTAAGCATCAAGATGTTGAAATTTTAGCAAAAAATGCTGGAGTTCCTGTATGAAATGCACTTACAGATAAATGACATCCAACACAGATGTTTGCTGATTATCTTACAATTCTTGAATATTTTAAAACAACAAAAGTTAAATTTGTTTTTTTCGGTGATGCAAAAAATAATATGGGAAATTCACTTGTTGTGATGTCTGCTCATATGGGAGCTCATTTTGTCGGTTGTGCACCTAAAAATTATTGACCTTCAGATGATATTATTAAAAAAGCAGAAGAAATTGCAAAAAATACAGGAGCAAAAATTGAATTTACTGAAGATCCAATGATCGCTTCAAAGGGAGCAGATGTCCTTTATACAGATATTTGAGTATCGATGGGAGAACCAGAAGAAGTTTGAAAAAAAAGAATTCATGATCTTGAACCATATCGTATAAATAAAAAATTAATAGATAATGCAAAAAGAACAGCAATTTTTATGCATTGCTTACCTTCATATCATGATCTAAATACAGATATTGCAAGAGAAATTAATAAAAAATTTAAACTTAAAGAATTTGAAGTAACAGATGAAGTATTTCGATCAAATCAATCAAAAGTATTTGATGAAGCGGAAAATAGAATGCATACAATAAAAGCAATTATTCATGCAACTATTTAATTTTTAAGAGATATTTTAATTTAAATAATAAAAAAAGGAGATTTAAAATTAGTATGTCTGAAGAGACAGAAGTTAAACCATTAAAAACTAAATCTGGTAATTCGAATAATTCTGATAATAAAAAGAAGCGTAAATTTAAAATGCCTTCTGCTTTAATTATAATTTTGGGAATTATAGTCGTTGTTACGATTTTTACATGAGGATTTCAAGGTCAAAGTTATAATTATTATGATGAAAATGGAGATGCTGTTGCTTCTACAGTAACAGCAGTCGGTTTATTTTCAATTCCTGTCTATATAATTCAAGGTTTTGCAAATGCAGCAGGAATTATATTTTATTTATTTGTTCTAGGATGATTTTTAGATGTCGTAATCGGTAGCGGAGCGATGGAGAGTGGAATTAAGTCACTTATTTCTGGTCTACATGGAAAAGAAATTATTTTAGTTCCGTTAATGTTTTTTTTATTTGCCTTGGGTGGAACAACTTATGGGATGCAAGAAGAAACATTAGCATTTTATTTAATTATAATTCCAATGTTTCTTCTTGCGGGATTTGATACTGTAACAGGACTTTTAGTAATTCTTCTTGGTAGTACAACAGGATTTGCTTCCTCTGTTATCAATCCATTTTCAGTTGGAGTCGCAGTCGATTCAATTAATAATGTAAATATAATGATTAATGGTGATACTATTGGTATTACGATGGGTGATGGGATGATCGCACGATTAATTATCTTTATTATTCTTACATCTGTTGGATGTATATTTATGACTCTTTACGCAATGAGAGTAAAAGCAAAACCTGAAAAATCATTAACTCATAAAACATATGATTCTGATCTTGAATGAGCAAAAGAATCATTTAAAAGTTCTTCAAGTCAAAATAAAGGAATGACCGGACGACAAAAATGAATTCTTTCTATTTTTGGAATTACATTTTTAATTATGTTTCTTGGAATGTTTCCTTGATATACATTTTTTAATGATGGAGTTCCAAGAAATAATATTGATAATGATGGTTGAAATTCTTGACTTATCGGTGGAATGAGTACTTTTGGAGCCTGAGATTTTCCGGAATTAGTATTATTATTTGCTTTTTCTACAATTGTAATTTCTATAATTGCAAAAATGAAAAGTGGCGAAATAATGGAGTCATTTTGAAGAGGTTCAAAAGATATGCTAAGTGTTGCGATTATTATTGCAGTTGCAAGAGCGATTCCTGGTATTTTGGCCTCCTCAGGACTAGATTATTATATTGCTCAGGGAATTGGCGGAGCAATAAGTAATGTTGGAGCATGAGGATGATCATATTCAATGTTTCTTGTATTTTTTGTTTTTGGTTTATTAATTCCTTCTACTTCAGGATTAGCAGCTGCTACAATGGGTACTTTTTCAATAATCGCATCGCAAATTGATTCATTTAATGCAAATCCAGAGCAATTCACGCAGATATTAATTGTAACAATTTGTGTTTATGCAATGGCCGTCGGGATGATTAATATGTTTATTCCGACCCAAGCCGTAGTTATGCTTTCTTGTGAAAAAGCTCGAGTTCCATATGGAACAGCTCTAAAACCAATTGGAATTTATATGGGAATTCAATTGCTTGTAATTTTTGCAATAATAATTCCACTGCTACAAATTGTAGCCAATAATTACTAATAATTTAAAAATATGAAAGAAAAAATTAATCTATTATGAAAAAGAAACGTATTGTATTAGCTCTAGGGGGAAATGCATTAGGTGATACTCCAAAAGAACAACAAGAAGCAGTAAAAAAAACAGCAATTTCGATTGTTGATTTAATTGAACAAGGACATCAAGTCTTAATTGGACACGGTAATGGACCACAAGTAGGAATGATTTCGCTAGCCTTTGATGAGGCTTCAAAAATTAATAAAAAAGTTCCTAAATTAGATTTAGTTCTTGCGGGTGCAATGTCTCAAGGTTATATTGGAATCCATTTAAAAAATGCAATTGATAATGAACTCTTAAAAAGAAAAATTAATAAGAATGTATACGCATTAATTTCACAAGCAATAGTTGATCATAAAGATCCAGCATTTAGTAATCCAACAAAACCAATAGGCGGATTTTATTCAAAAAAAGAAGCAGAAAAAATAACAAATGAGACAGGTTGAGTATTTATAGAAGATTCTGGAAGAGGATATCGAAGAGTCGTTCCTTCTCCCAAACCAATTACATTAATGGAAAAAGATTTAATTAATAAAGGATTAGATGCTGGATTTATTTTAATTGCTGGAGGAGGAGGAGCTATTGCTACCTATAAAGAAAACAATAAATATAATATGATTGATGCAGTAATAGATAAAGATTATACTGCAGAAAAAATGGCTGAAATAGTAAACGCTGATTTATTTGTTATTGTTACTGCTGTGGACGGAATTTATCTAGATTATAATACAAAAAATCAACGCATACTTAGTAATCCTAAAATATCAGATTTACAAAAGCTTATTGATAAAAAAGTATTTCCTTCTGGTTCAATGGGACCTAAAGTTGAGACAGCGGTTAAGTTTGCAGCTTCAAAATTATCAAGAAAATCAATTATTACCTCTTTAGATAAATTAAAAGAATCTTTAGAAGGAAATAAATATGGTACTCATATTGAAAATTAAGATTTAAATAAATGCAAAAAATAAGGAATAAATTCCTTATTTTTTATATTGTTTTTAATTTAAAAAAATGGTATTAGGATAATTTTGTGCGATTAATTTAAATTAAAAACTAATATATAATTATATTGAAAAAAGGATCAAAATAATGAATCATAATAAAATTGAATTTTTTAAATGGATAAGAGAAATTGAATTTAAAAATTGAAAAAATTATTATATTGACTATTTTAAAAAAATAAAAGATGAAAATATTTCTAATTGGATAAAAGAGAATTTAAATTTATTAAAAGATTTTAAAAATACACTAACAAAATTTAAAAAAGAAAATTTTGAATTAATAAAAAAATTAGAAAATCAAATAGATAATAATAAAAAAATTAATTTAAATAAAGATGAAAAAGAAAAAAGTAAAATATATGAATTGATGATCTCAATAAATGAGTATTTAGATTTTATTAATAATGAAAATTACAATAAAGTTAAAAAACATAAAATGATATATTTTATGATTTCTTTTGCAATTTATAAAAACAAATCATATTTAGGATGAGAAAAATATGAAGATATTTTTAAAATATTTTTAATTGATGAAAAAAAAGAAAATATGGAGTGGTGTGCATTTGAAAATGGGCCAATTTTAAAAAATATATATAGATGAAATAAGTTTGATAAAGAAATTTATTTTAGTAATTTAACAAATGACCAATTTAAAATTTTTGAAAGTGCATATTTTTTATTAAAAAATTACACAATTCCGATTTTAATAAATAAAAGTCACGAAACAGATCCTTGAAAAAAAGTTTTTAAAGAGGAATCTTATTATAAAAAAATAAAAAACGAAGATATAATAAAATATTTTAAAAAAAATAAACCTTTTTTTGTAAATTTTTAAAAAAATGAAATCAATTAAAATTTTAATAATTTTAATAATTATATTAGTATTTTTATGATTTTTATTTTTAATGTCATATACAATATATGAATCTCTTACAAATAATCAAATTGACTATTTTTCTGAAATAGAAGAAATTTTTTCAATTTTCATTTCTTTTTTCATATTAGGAATTAGCATATATGTTTCTTTATATATTGAAAAAAAGAAAAAAGAAGAAGAGAAAGAAAAAGGTTTAGCAAAAAATAATCAAGATAATAAAAAAATAATCTTAAAAAGAGATATCTATACTACAATTGAAGAAAAAATTATATTAGATGACAATATAAAAAGGGAAGAAAAATTAGATAAGTATATGAAAAATAAGAAATAAAAAAACAGAATTATTTTCTGTTTTTTTATAAAATTTAATAACACTAATAAAAATAATTATTTTTAATAATATGTAGAAAATACTATTTTTGGTGTTGCAGAATATTCATAACTTTTTCCAATTCCTAATTGCCCACTTTCGTTAGATCCTCACATATAAATAGTATCTCCTAATCCATCATTATCTTGATCTAAAAGTAACATAATATCATTACTTCCAAGTGCTGTTTTTAATATATTCCCATTTCAATTATCTTGTCCCTCTGGTGTTATTTTAATTGGATTTAAAATATTACCTTCATTATATGATCCATTTCCAATTTGGCCATGATCATTTGCCCCAGATAAATAAATAGTATCTCCTAATCCATCATAGTTATTATCGGTTGTTATAATACTATTTTTTCCGTTAACTTCTAAATTCATAATATTTTCTTCAATTGTTAATATATTATCAGTAGGAAAATTAATTCTTTCTGATTCACCCCCACTTCCTAATTCTCCATCATTATTTTCGCCTCATAAATAAACTTCATCTCCATATCCATCATTATTAGAATCATTAATTACTCCATTATTTTTATTATCAAATGAAATATCTATTAAATTTCCTCAATATTCTTTATAGCTATTTGGGAAAACTTCTACAGGATAAGGAGCGGGATAATGTCCATAAGTAGAAAATATACTCATTCCTCACATATATAATTGATCCTCTCCTGTACGAGAATTATTAATAATAATTCCTGAAGTATCATATCCTAGATCAAATTTTTCAATTGTTCCATTTCATCTTCCGTTTTCAGGTGTAATAATAATTGGATATAATACATCAGTTGCTCCAGTTTCTATATTTTGACCATTTCCGATCTGTCCAAATATATTATTACCTCACATATATAATGTATCAGCAACATTATCTAAATCAGTATCAATAGAAACACCAGAATAATTTTGACCTAATTGTAGATCAATAATGTTTCCACTTCAATTATCTTCTCCTTCTGGTGTTATTTTTGTAATCGGAACTTTATAGGTACTTGACTCACCATTTCCAATTTGTCCATAATCATTATTACCTCACATATATAATGTATCAGCATAACCATCATAATCAGAATCAATAGTAATTGCACTTGTTCCATAATTTAATTCTAAATCAATAAGATTTCCATCTCAATCATAATCTATTAACAGTGGTTCATAAATTATTGTATTTTCTTCTTGATTAGGAATTTGACCTAAAAGATTATCTCCTCACATATATAATGTGTCGCCAAATCCATTCAAATCACTATCGATAATCATTCCTGAACTATATTCACTAGTTGCAATATCAGTAATTGAAGCTTCTTCACTTTCAATATTTTTATTTTGTGAATTTATTTTAATTCCGCTATTGAGAGAAACAATTCCCAATAAAGGAATTAAAAACAGCATATAATATTTTTTCATTTTTAATCCTCTTTAATTTTATTTTTTATCTTAATTTATCTATAAAGGGATTTAAGATTTTAATTTTTTATTACTTTTATATATTGTAAATTTCTTAGAACAATGATTTAAAAATTATTAATAATATTAATAAATAAAAGTATTAAATAATTTTTTGTAGTAATTATGATATTGTTTTTTAAAGCAAAATAATTAGTTTTTTTGATTCTCGAATTTGCTCTTATTACAATAATATATTTAATTTCTAATCTCTTCCCTTATAAGTAATTATATTACTTTATATTTAAATAATATAATTTCATCATAAATTGAAAATAGAAAAATAAAATATATATTAATTAATAAAGTAATTCTAGAATTAGAGGAGAATTTGTTATTAATTTACAAAAAAAATCAAAATATAATTATTTTAACTAGAAGAAAAGAATTATTAGAAAATCAATCTAAAATAAAAATCTTAATTTATTTTTATATCATTATGATATACATTTGCAAAATCTGCTTCTGGATCTAGAACAGGTTCAGAAATAACAATATTTGTTTCTGAGTAAATTAAATCAGCATCATCATAAATCTCAATTGTATAATCACCAGCTATTAAATTATCAAAACTTAATCCAAGATTAGCATCATTTGTTAAATTAATTGGTAGATTACTTTCTGCAGGATTAAGAACAGCGGTTCCTTGTCCTTTAAAACCAGAAATATGTGCATTAAATGTTATTGATCCATCATCTCCATCAATTTTGCTAGTATTATAAGTAACTAGATTTGAAATGTATGCTTTGGATTTTGAAGGTAAAATTAATCCTTCGATTTTAGTAATTATTCATGCTGAACTATCTGCAATTTTATAACTTCCATCTTCATTAAAAATAATATTTAAATCCTTAATAAAATCTCTTACAAAATAATGTTTTGTTATTCCGTCAGCGATTATATCATTTGTAAATATAAAACCTAAAATATTACTGGCAGGAGTATTTCATATATTTTTCAGATTAATTATTAAAATTGAATAACTTTTTGGATTGAAAATTTTATTTGTTAAATTTTTTAAATTATCAATATTAAGACCTCAAAGCATATTTATAGAAAATGTACTAGAACCAGAAGGATTATTACTTAGTACTTCAAATGTTGAATTATCTATAAAATTTGCTCAAACTAATGTAAGGTTTTTAAATTCGTCAAGATAACATAAATTAATGCTACTTAAAGTTTTTACATCATGCATTGAATAAGAAAATTCATCATTATCATGTACTACTTTTATAATAAAATGTGTAAATTGATCAACAGGAATATTTAAATTTACTATTTCATTTTTAACAGCACTAACTTCTGAATTTAAAAGTGGTGTAATTTCTTTTTTGTATCCTTTAATAAGATTAATACCCGTATAATTAAATTTACCAGTTTTAACAAGGGAATAATCTTTTGCAGTTGTAAGTAATTGTAAATTAAGATAATCTGTATCTGATTTGTCACTATTAACATCATGTGCTAAAATATATTTTAAATTTCCAATTTTATAATCTGTTCCAATACTTAAACCATCATAATATGATTCTCCATTATTATCAATACATACTCTTATAAGTAATAATTGATAATCTGTAAAATTATAATTTGCTTTACCATTATCTAACGAACATAAAGAATTATCTGAAATAACTAAATCATCAAGTCCATCATTATCAGGAATAATTGCACCATCATGTATTGTAAAAGGAAATGATGCAATAACATCATTATCACATTTTACATCAAAAGTATAATCTCCTGGAGGTAAATTATCAAATGTAACTTCATTACTACCATTTTCTAATGAAACAGGATTAACACTATTAGTATCAGGATTAAGAACACCTGTTAATACACAATCATATCCATTAATATCTATTGCAGCAGAAGCGCTACCATTATCATCACCGTCTCCCATTCCATCAATAACAGTTTCATTAGAAATTTCAACACCAGGTTCTAAAATAGGAACATTATTTTCTGATGTTGCTAAAATTGTTCCATCATAGACTTCAATTGAATATTCTCCAGCATGTAGATTATTAAAACTTAATCCAATGTTATCACCATCAACTAAGTCAATTGGATCTGTTCCATTTGCTGGATTTAAGACTGCGGTTGGTGAACCGACAAAATTAGCAATTGTAACATCAAAACCAATTGAACCATCACTTCCACCATTTATTGTTACATCAGTAGGAGAAACATTTAAAACTGTAGCTTCAGGAATTAAAGCAGGTTCAGAGATAATAATATCTGTTTCTGAATCAATTAAATCAGCATCATCATAAATCTCAATTGTATATGTCCCTGCGATTAAATTAGCAAAACTTAATCCAGTATTATCTCCATCAACTAAATCAATTGAATCTGTTCCATTTGCTGGATTTAAGACTGCGGTTGGTGAACCGACAAAATTAGCAATTGTAACATCAAAACCAATTGAACCATCACTTCCACCATTTATTGTTACATCAGTAGGAGAAACATTTAAAACTGTAGCTTCAGGAATTGGATCAGGTTCAGAAATAATAATATCTGTTTCTGAATTAATTAAATCAGCACCATCATAAATCTCAATTGTATATGTCCCTGCGATTAAATTAGCAAAACTTAATCCAGTATTATCTCCATCAACTAAATCAATTGGATCTGTCCCATTTGCTGGATTTAAGACTGCTGTTGGTGAACCGACAAAATTAGCAATCGTAACATCAAAACCAATTGAACCATCACTTCCACCATTTATTGTTACATCAGTAGGAGAAACATTTAAAACTGTAGCTTCAGGAATTGGAGCAGGTTCAGAAATAATAATATCTGTTTCTGAATTAATTAAATCAGCACCATCATAAATCTCAATTGTATATGTCCCTGCGATTAAATTAGCAAAACTTAATCCAGTATTATCTCCATCAACTAAATCAATTGGATCTGTCCCATTTGCTGGATTTAAGACTGCTGTTGGTGAACCGACAAAATTAGCAATCGTAACATCAAAACCAATTGAACCATCACTTCCACCATTTATTGTTACATCAGTAGGAGAAACATTTAAAACTGTAGCTTCATTAATTTTT
>CWGI01000002.1 GCA_001179805.1 Candidatus Hepatoplasma crinochetorum
CAATCGTAACATCAAAACCAATTGAACCATCACTTCCACCATTTACTGTTACATCAATAGGAGAAACATTTAAAACTGTAGCTTCAGGAATTGGAGCAGGTTCAGAGATAATAATATCTGTTTCTGAATTAATTAAATCAGCATCATCATAAATCTCAATTGTATATGTCCCTGCGATTAAATTAGCAAAACTTAATCCAATATTATCTCCATCAACTAAATCAATTGGATCTGTCCCATTTGCTGGATTTAAGACTGCTGTTGGTGAACCGACAAAATTAGCAATCGTAACATCAAAACCAATTGAACCATCACTACCACCATTTAATGTCACATCTGTAGGATAAACATTTAAAACTGTAGCTTCAGGAATTGGAGCAGGTTCAGAGATAACAATATCTGCTTCTGAATCAATTAAATCAGCATCATCATAAATCTCAATTGTATATGTCCCTGCGATTAAATTAGCAAAACTTAATCCAGTATTATCTCCATCAACTAAATCAATCGCACTTGTTTCAGTAATGGTACTTATTTCAATTGTAGAATTTAATATTGCAGTTGGTGAACCGACAAAATTAGCAATCGTAACATCAAAACCAATTGAACCATCGTTTCCGCCATTAACCGTAACATTAATAGGAGTTACATTTGAAAAAGTTGCTATTGGATCTGTTGGCAAAGGACAATTTGTACATGTTGATAATGATTCAATATTTGTTTGAATAGAAATAATAATATCATTTAAATCAGAAATAATTGCATTTAAATTATTAAAATTTTCTTGATTATTTTTATTTACTTCTTGTTGTGTTGTTCCGCCTTCAGTAATAGCATCTTCAGTAGGAATATCAGAAGTATTTTCATTAAGAATACTATTTATTTTTGTATTTAAATTAATTAATTCTGTATTTAAAGTATTGATGGATGTTTTATTATTTTTATTTACAATTTCTTGTATTGTTCCACCCTCAGCAACAGGATCTTTAGTATCAATAGCAGAGGTATCTCATATTGATACTTCATTATTAATAAGATCATTAAACTCATCATTTAAATTATCAATTTTTGTATTTAAATTACCTGTTTCTATATTTAAAGTACTAATTTCTGTATTTAAATTAATTATTTCTGCATTTAAAGTATTAATAGATGTTTTATTATTTTTATTTACAATTTCTTGTATTGTTCCACCCTCAGCAACAGGATCTTTAGTATCAATAATAGAAGTATCTAATGTCGATATTCCATTATTAATAAGATCATCAACTTCATCATTTAAAGTATCAATGGCTTCTTTATTAGCTTCATTTACTTCTTGTTGATTTACTCCACCTTCTTTATTAGAATCTACAGTATTAACAGTAGAAGTATTTCCTGCAGGTACTCCATTATTGATAAGATCATCTACTTCATCATTTAAAGTATCAATTGCTGATTTATTATTCTTATTTACAATTTCTTGTGTTGTTCCACCCTCATTACTAGAATTTGTAGTATTGATAGTAGAAGTTGTAATACCATCGCAATCACAACCAGAATCACAATCACAGTCAATACAATCAATCTTTTCACTAATTTCACTAATTTCAGAATTGACTTTAATCATTTCTGAATTTAATGTAAAAATACTTTCTTTATTAGCTTCATTTACCTCTTTTTGATTTGGCCCACCTTCAAAAAAACTATCAACAGTAGATACATTTTCTGTATTAGTTTTTATATCATAATCATCAATTTTAGAACTAATATCATCAACTAAAGTATTTATACTATCTATATCTTTCTTATTAGCTTCATTTATTTCTTTTTGATTTATTCCACCTTCTAAAGTAGTATCAACAGCGCTAATAGAAGAAGTAGTATTAGCTTCTCCAAAAGATTCCATCTTATCACTAATATCAGAAATTTCTGAATTTAATGAATCAAAATTAACTTTATTTTTTATATTAATTTCTAGTTGTGTTTGTCCACCTTCTAAAGAAAAATTAGTTGCACTAACGTTAGAAGTATCTATATTTGTATCTGAATTATAAATTCTATCATCTATTTTACTAATAGAATTAATATTTTTTACAATATTATCATTTATTTCTTTTTGAAAACCTTCTCTTTTAGTAATAAGATTTACTGTTGGAACATTAACAGAATTATTTCGATTAGAACATGTATTACATTTGTTTTTAATAGGATTTACTGATGTAACATTAACAGATTCAACCATAGATGATAAAATTTTTCTTTTTTCATCATCATTAATTTTTTTATTTTTATATTCACTAAAGTCTAATTTTATTTTATTTTTCATAATTTAATTTATTTCCCTTAAATATTTTTAATAAAAATTGTTAATTTTGCTATTAAAATATTATTTTTTGAAATGGCAATGTGTTCTTGAATCATTATATATGTTGATTTTATAAATTTCAACATATAAATCATCATAAATAATTTCAATATTTTCACTATCTTTATAATGTAATTATTTTGCTTATTTTTTCATCTATTAAAACTGACTCTAAAAGATTAATTATAAAATTAGAAATTATAATATTAAAAATAATGGATACATTAATTTTATAATTTACAATTATATTAGTAGTAATTAAATTTTAAATTATTGTTTTAGTTGATAAATTACAATATCATTTTCAGTATTAATTAATGAAATTAATTGTATATCATTTTTTTAAAGAATTAATAATTTGAAAATTTATTTAATAAATTGCGAAGTAAAAATATTTTTTTTATTTTTAAATTTATATTATTAATATATTTAATTTAACAATTAAATATATTAATAAATCATCCCATTTTACTCATCCCCTTAATTTTAAATTACTAATTAAATTAGTAATTTAAAATTAAATAAATTATAATAAAAATTTCTTAAAAATTCTATAATTAAATTATTTATTAGGTAAATTAAAAATAGATTTAGAATTTTCAACAGATGATAATTAATATTCATAATAGTAGTAAAAGCAAATATTTTGTTTATATTTAATAATAAAATAGTAATTACCAAATTTAAATTTAACACTTGTAGATAAATTTTAATTTTTAAAAATTATATCTCATAATAAAGTAATTGAAGTGAAGAAATAATTAGTTTAAAAATTACATCTTGATTCAATCCAACACTATATTTAATTTCTAATTTCTTATTTTATTTTTTTGATTTTTTAAAAATTATTATGCTGAATAAATATTTAAGAATTGATTTATTCAAAAAAAGATTAATTTAAATAAAAATATGAATTTAAAAAAATAGAAAAAGTTAAAGAATTATTAAAATATAAATTAATACCTTATTATCAATCATTTTTTTATATAAGATAAAAAATAATTTATTTTGATTTTTTGATAAATTAACAGATCCATTTTTAAATATTTATATTAATAAAAAATAAATAAGCACCTATATAAGCACTTACTTATTTTAGAATTATTATTTAAGATTTTTTATTTATTTTTTAATAAAATCACTGGTTCTGATATTACAATATCTTCTCTTTTTGTGATTAAATTTTCATCATCATAAATTTCAACTTTATATGCTCCGGCACCTAAATTATCAAAACTTAATCCAATATTATCGCCATCATTTAAATCAATTGGTAATGTATCTCCTACAGGATTAAGAATAGCAGTTCCTTTTTCTTTGAAAGCAGATATATTTACGTCAAATGTTATTGATCCGTCATTTCCTGAATTTATTGTAACATCACTAGTAATTAAATTTGTAATATTTGCTTTTGCTACGACGTCTAATGATACACCTTCAATTTTTGTAAAATTATGAATATTACCAAGAATATATGTTCCATCTTCATTAAAAATAATGTAAGTTAAAATATTTATTATTGTAAGATAATATTTTGTTTTACCATCTGCAATAATATTTGCTGTATATACTAATCCCACATAAGCTGAATTATTCAAATTAAAATGCACTAATAATAATGTATAAACTTTTGGATTAAATACTTTGTTTGTTAAATCATCAAGATTATTAAAACTTACACCTCAAAGCATATTTACATAATTATTAGCATTACCATCAGCAGATACTAATATTTGTGTATTGTTATTTAAAACATTTACATAAAGATTATCTGCTCTACCATATCCTGCTCAATATTTATTACTATATAAACTTAAATCTTCTATACTTGTTAAAGTATATTCAATAAATTTATCATTAAATGTTGATTTTGTAATAATGTAATTAAATCCATCAATTGGAATATCTAAATTTGAAATTTTTCCTCTTCCTAGAGAAATTTCAGAATTTAAAAGTGGAGTAATTTCTTTTTTATAACCTTTAATAAAATTAATACCGTTATAAACATTACCAGCAGAATCTAAAGAATAATTATTTGCTTTATTTAATTTAAGTGTAAGAAATTGTCGACTTCTTGATGCAATTTCTAGAGCTGTTCATTCATGGCCTAAATTATAATTTTCTTCTTCAATTTTAAGATCATTTCCTAAAAGTAAAGTTGTTCCATATTCTGAATTATTAACTAATGTATTCACAAATAAGAATGTGTAATCTGTTAAATTATCTTGTGTTGTACCACCACTCAAATTAGGTGTATTTTCCATAACATCTAGATCATTTAATCCATCATTAATAGGAATTATTGGACCATCATTAATTTTAAAAGTAAGTCTTTGGATAACATTATCATCATTTTTTATCTCAAAATTATAATCATTAGGAGGTAAATTATCAAAAATAACTTCATTATCACCATCATTTAATAAAGTAGGATCAATATTATTTGGATTTGGATTAATAACTACATTTCCATTATTAAAACCAGTAGTTTTTATCATTGCAGAAGCACTACCAGTTGCAACATTATTCCCCATACTATCGATAATAACTGCATTAGAAACTAAAGCATCGGGTTCTAAAATAATAATATTATTCATTTCCATTATTAAATCATCATCATCCATAATTAAAATTTTATAAATATTTGAACTTAAATTAGTAAAACTTAATCCAATATTATCGCCATCTTTTAAATCAATTGGTAAATTATCCTCTGTAGGATCAAGAATAGCAATTCCTTTTCCATTAAAACCAGAAATATTTACATTAAATGTGATTTTTCCATCACTTCCTCCAACTATACTAGTATTAGTAGTAATTAAATTTGAAATATATGCTTTTGCAATTGGAGGAAGAATTAATCCTTCAACTTTTACAACTGATAAAGCATCTGGTAAAAATATTTTATAACTACCATCTGGGTTGAAAATTACATATCTATTATTTTTAGTACCCCCATTTTCAGAAATCATAAATGATTTTACTAAACTATATCTTTCATTTCCATCAGCAATTACAGTAGAACCATTAATTAAAGTAAGACGAAATCCTTCAATTCCTAAAGATACGTGAAATATTAAAATTGAATAATTTTTTGGATTAAAAATTTTATCTGTTAAATTTTGTAAATTATTATCAATATTAAAACCTCAAATTCTATTTAAAGCATATTTTTTAGAATTTTTATTGTCAAATAATGAAAGTGTTAAATTATTTATAAAATTTGCTTTAAATGAATTATCTGTTTCAAAATGTGCTAATGTAAAATTTGGTGTTAAATTTTTTAAATTATATACTGATCCCATTTCATAATCAATTCTTGAATCAGGAGAATGAGAAGATTTTGTAATAAAATGTGTAAATTTATCAATAGGAGTATTTAAAGTTACGCTTTCGCCCACTCCAGCAGAAATTTCTGAATTTAAAAGTGGAGTAAGATTTTTTTTATAACCCTTAATAAAATTAATTCCAGCAAAAAAATTATCTGTTTTAATTATTGAAAAATCTTTTGCTGATATAAGCTTAAGATCCACATATGAAAAAGCATATTGAACCATACGCACTAAATTGTATAAATTATCTCCAACTCTATAATCAATTCCAACTCCTATTCCATCAAAATGTTCATCATAATCTTGAGTTTTTGTTCTTATAAGTAATAATTGATAATCTGTTAAATTATAATTTGCAGTTCCATCACCTGAAGCAGCAGGATCATCAATAACTAAATCATCTAATCCATCATTATCAGGAATATCTGATCCATCTTTTATTGTAAAATTAAATGTTTCAATAATAGCATTATCACATTTTATATCAACAGTATAATCATTTGGAGGTAATTTATCAAATAAAACTTCATTAGTACCATTTTCTAATGGAACAGGATTAACGCTATTAGGATCAGGATTAATAACAGCTGTTAATACACAATCATATCCAAAAATATCTACTGTAGCAGAAGCACTACCATTATCAGCACCATCACCCATTCCATCAATAATAGTTTCATTTGAAATTTCGACACCAGGTTCTAAAATAATAACATTATCTTCTGATGTTCTTAAAATATTTCCATCGTAAATTTCTATTGTGTATTTTCCAGCAACTAAATTAGCAAAACTTAATCCAATATTATCAAAATTATTTAAAATAATTGGTGATGTACCTTCTGCAGGATTAAGAACTGCTATTCCAGTATTCAAGAAATTAGATATATATACATCAAATTTAATTATTCCTGAATTTCCATCAGTTACATAATTATCCGTAGTAATTACATTTGAAATGATTGCTTCTGGTAATGTAATAGGACAATCTGTACAATTAGATAATGATTCTAAATTCTTTCAAATATCACCTATTTCCTTATTAATTGTATCAATAGCTTCTTTATTAGCTTCATTTACTTCTTCTTGATTTTCTCCACCTTCTTTATCAGGATTTGTAGTATCAACAGTAGAAGTATTTCCTGCTGGTGTTCCATTATTAATAAGGTCATCAACCTCATCATTTAAATTATCAATTGCTTCTTTATTAGCCTCATTTACTTCTTTTTGTGTTGTTCCACCTTCAGTTGATGGACTAGCAGTATCAATTACTGCAGTATTTCCTGCTGGTGTTCCATTATTAATAAGGTCATCAACTTCATCATTTAAATTATCAATCGCTTCCTTATTAGCTTCATTTACTTCTTGTTGATTTGAACCACCTTCTTTATCAGGATCTACAGTATCAACAGTAGCAGTATTTCCTGCTGGTGTTCCATTATTAATAAGGTCATC